>JAAFIF010000011.1:0-68424 GCA_013298625.1 Myxococcales bacterium | reverse complement strand
CGGTCGTGGTCGCCGCGGCGGCCGGTGGAACCTCTGGCAACGTGTTCGTCGTGCTCGCCGCGGTGGCAGCGGAGCCCTGCGCCTCGGTCGTGCCCGCGGCGGGCGTCGCCGTGGGGCTCGTCGCGCTCTGCTGCGCGGCGCCTGCGGTGGTGTTGGCGCCCGCGGCGGCGTTGGGGTCCGTCTGCTGCGCGAATGCAGCGGACGGGACCGCGGTGGCGACGAGGGCAAGCAGTGAAACAACGCGACGCATGAGGCTCCGATTCGATCGTCCGACGACCGCGATGAAGGCCACGCGGCGCGGAGGTAGGCGGGCCGTGTAGCATCCGCGAGAAACGCGCGTCAACGCGCGCTTGGGCGCGGCGGTGCATCCATCGGCGAGCGCCGGTAAAGGGTCCGCGGTCGCAACCCGCGACGCGGTCGATTTGTTTCGTCGGTGCTCTGCCCGCCGTGGCGGGTGTCGCAAACGCGGTCGTCGGTGACTTGTGGGCGTGGGTCTTGTATGTCGAGCGCGTGACCAGAACACGGATCGTTCCCCTCGGCGGGCTTGGCGAAGTGGGGATGAACTGCCTCGCGATCGAGACGGATGACGGAATCGTCGTCGTCGACTGCGGAGTGACGTTTCCGCACGACAACTATGGCGTCGACCTCGTGCACCCAGATTTCTCGTACCTGTGGGAGCGCCGCGACGAGGTCCGCGCGATCCTGGTGACGCACGGCCACGAGGACCACATCGGCGCGATCCCGTTTCTGCTGCGAATGATCCCGGTCCCGGTGTTCGCCCCGGCGTACGCGCGGATGCTCATCGAGCACAGGCTGAGCGAGCACGAGGATGTCGTGGACGTGGACCTGCGGACGATCGTCCCGCGCCGCGCGTTTTCGCTGGGCTCGATCCGCGTCGAGCCGCTCAGCGTCACGCACTCGATCCCCGACGCCAACGCGTTTTGCATCGAGACGCCCGGCGCGAGGATCTTTCACACCGGAGACTTCAAGCTCGAGGACGACCAGCCCGACGGCGTGCGCGCGGACGAAGAGCGCTTCGCGGAGCTCGGCGAAGACGGCGTGGACATCTTGCTCTCGGACAGCACCAACGTGGACGTGCCCGTGCGCACGACCAGCGAGCGCTCCGTAGGACACGCGCTGCGCGATCTCGTCTCGAAGCTCGAAGGCCGCGTGGTCGTGGGCTTGTTCGCCTCCAACGTGTTTCGCCTGCAAGGGATCATCGAGGCCGCAGTCGCCTGCCGTCGCCAGGTGTGCCTGCTCGGGCGCTCGGTGCAGACCCACGTTCGCGCTGCGCAATCGCTGGGCAAGCTGAAGTTTCCGTCGGACGTTCTGGTCACGCCCGAAGAGGCCATGCGCCTTCACCCGGACTCTGTGCTCGCGATCGCGACCGGAACGCAGGCCGAGCCCATGAGCGCCCTCGCGCGTCTCGCCCGCAACGATCACCCGTTCTTCAAGCTCGAGCGCGGGGACTCGGTGGTGTTCTCGTCGAGGACCATTCCGGGCAGCGAGCGCGCGGTGTTCTCGCTGATCTGTGACCTCGAGCGCGCCGGCGTGGACGTGCACTTTCGTCTCACGGACAGCGATGTTCACGTGAGCGGACACGCCTCGCGGCAAGAGCAGTCGAAGATCATCGAGCTGCTCAAGCCCCGCAGCTTCGTTCCGCTGCACGGGACGTATCACCACTTGAAGCGCCACGCCGACCTCGCGCGCTCGATGGGCATCGAGAACACCGTCCTCCTCGAAAACGGTGACGTCGGCCGCTGGCAACACGGAAAGCTCGCCATGGACGGCGGCGTCCCCCACGGCCGCGTCTTCGTCGACGACGGCCTCGTGATCGCGCCCTCGATCCTCGAAGAGCGCAAGGCCATGGGCGACAGCGGGACCGTCATGGCCCAGCTCACCCTGGACAAATTCGGCATGCTCGCCACGCCCTTCGCCGTCTCGACGCGGGGCGTTCTGTTGGACGAGCCCGCGCACGTCGTCGAGGCGCTCGCCCGCGACGCGGTCGCCGAGCAGCTGCGCCAGGCGAAGGGCCCTCGCGAACAGCTCACGCCCGAAGAAGCCCGCGACGCCGCCGCGCGCGCGCTGCGCAGGGTGTATCGCTTGGGCTCGCGTCGCCCGATGGTGGTCGTGCAAGTGAAGGCGCCGGGCGGCCCGATCATCGGGTGACGGCAGCCATCGGGGACGGTGTTCAATAGTTCACGAGACCGGGATAACTCCGCGAGATATCGAACGCCGCCCACGGCGCTGCCGTCGAGCGAGCGCCGTGGGGGGGCGGAGTGCAACCGCTCACGAACGGGCGACCAGGTGAGCCACCATCGAGTAGACCGCGTTCGCGCTGGTGGGCTACGAATGTCGCGATGTCGCGATGGGGTCGATTGGTGGTGGGCGTGCTCGTCGCGGCGCTCTCGGGGTGCGTGACGCACGTGCAATTGCCGCGGGCGCCCGGCGCAGAGGCGTCGCGCTCGGCGCGGGTGCGGTTCTACCGCCGCCACCGCGTGCACACCGAGACGCGAGGCCTCGGTCGATCCGAGCAATACCCGATCGGACTCGTGCACGAGGTGCTGCTCAACAACCGTCAGCGCGTGGAGGCCGCAGAAGACCTCGCTCCGCTTGTCGCCGCGGATTCGACCACTGCGCGAGCGGGCCAGCGCGCGGCAGACTTTCGCACCGCCACGCTCGCGGTTCGCGGAGTGACCTTCGCGTCGATCGTCGCGGGCGCGGCGTGCCTGTTTGGCGGGGTCTTCGCTCGGGGACCGACCGCGGGCACCACGCTTTTCATCTGCGGCGGCGCGTCGCTCGGCGTCGCGTTGACCGCCGGTGGAACGTCCATCGCAACCAACGCCGCCGTGCTCGTCGCCGGCAACGAGGCGTTCGAGGCCTACGATCGCGACCTGCAGTCGCAGCTGCGCATTCGCATGAACCCAGCGCGAGAAGTGCTCGTCGATCGCGCTGCGCCGAGAGCGACCGCCGCCGAAGTGCTCGTCGACACCACCGCGCCGCCCGTTCGCTCGGACGCGGGCTTCGCACAGGACGCCGCTGCGGACTCGTCCTTCGCGTCCGACGGCGCTGTCGACGCGTCCGACGCCGCCATCACCGAGGCGGGCGTGCGATGAACCGATGTGCTTGCGTCCTGCTCGCGTTGGGCTCGGCTCATTGCGGGCACGTCACGATCCCGGTCGCCCCGCCGATCACCGCGCCGTTCAGCGAACGCGCTGCGTATTTTCAGCAGTATCGCACGCGGACGCGCGTTCGACAGATCGACTCGCGCGCGGTGATCGATCTGCCGATGACGGCGGGGCTCCAGCTTCGCAACGGCTTGTACGTGAGCCGTCCGAGCGATCTGTTGCCTGCGATCGACCCTCTGTCGCGCACCGCCGAGCTCGCTCGCGCTTCGGCGCAGCGCGAGCGCGTCGCCAACGCTCTTCGCGCAGGAGGCTACGGCTCCGTCGCCGCTGGCGGGTTGATCGTCCTGCTCGGGTACGCCGTCGCGGGACGGGCCGACACCGCGGTGACGGGCGTCGGGGTCGGCGTCGCTGTGTTCGGATTTGCCCTGGGATTCTCCAGTGATTTCGTCGATCGCCCGCCGCGCGAAGAAGTGCAAGAGTGCTTCGAGGGCTACGACGCCGCGCTGCAGCAGCGGGTGGGAATCGCCGTTCGACGACAGCAGCGCGAGGCCGCGGAACCCACCGACGACGCCGCGCGGTGACGGCGCGCACGAGCAAGCGACGGCACGGAGATTCGTCCGCTGCCGACTTGCGCGTTCGCGATCGATTGAACACCGTCCGCATCGAACAGCATGCGCCACGCTTCGATTCATCGCGGTGTTCTTCTCTCGCTCGCGCTGCTGGGCGCGTGCTCATCGCCCACGGCCGCACCCGACGCGAGCTCGCCGGACGCGATGGACGACGCAGCCCGCGCCGACGTCGGCTCGGACATCGTCGACGTCACGCTCGCGGACGCAGCGCTCGACTCGCTGCCAGACGCTACGCCGGACGTTGCGATCGACGCAGCGCTCGATTCGCGGCCTGATTCGCAGCCCGATGCTCTGCCCGATGCTCTGCCCGATGCTCTGCCCGATGCTCTGCCGGACGCTGTTGCCGATGCTCTGCCCGACGCGGTCGCTGATGCTGCGTCGATGCCGGCGACGGTTGTACGTGCCATTTCGGGCACCGGCGTCGAGGTCGTGCGTCGCGTCGCGGTCAACGCTGACGGTGTGTACGCCGTGGGGGATTTCACAGGAACCGTGGATTTCGGCGCTGGACCCGTCACGACCGCGAGCACTGGGCTCTTCGTCGTCGCGCTGACGCACGCAGGGGGCGTTCGCTGGACGCTCGCGAGCACGTCTGCGGTGAGCTCCGCGCAAAACGTCGCCGTCGACAGCGCTGGCAACGTGTTCATCGTCGGCTTCTACGGCGGAACGGGGCTCTCGGGCTGGTCCACCGCTGCGTCATCGAGCGACGCGTTTGTGGCGTCGTATTCGCGCGACGGAGCGCTGCGCTGGATGCGTCGCATGGGCGGGATCGGCGAAGACCGCGCGACGGGCGTGGCGATCGACGGAGCCAACAGTGTGTACGTGAGCGGATCGTTCTCGGGCGCCGTGGACTTCGGCGCGGGGTCGAACGTCGCGACCGGCGTCGATGGCTTCGTCGCGCGCTACACGAACGTGGGCTCGTTTGCCTCTGTGGCAGTCGCGTCGGGCGCGAGCGATCAGCGCGTCAACGAGGTGTCGACTCGCACCGTCGCAGGGACCGTTCAAACCGATGTGGCCGGCGAATTCGAGGGCAGCATGACGCTCGGCGGTCGGATGGCGACGTCTCGCGGCGGCGTCGACGCGTTTGTCGCGCGGCTGCGAAGCGACGGCACTGCGCAGTGGCTTCGATCGTTTGGCTCGACGGGGACCGACACGGCCGCGACGATCGCGACCACGGCAGGCAACGTCGTCGCTGTCGGCGGGTCGTTCAATGGCACGGTGGACTTCGGCGCGGGCCCGAGCACCGCCGCAGGGACGGATGGGTTTGTGCTGTGGCTCGACGGGGACAGCTCGGCGACGGCGCGCGTTCGCACGATCCGAGGCGCAGGCTCTGCGGGGGACTTCGCGGTCGACCTCGCAGCGGACGGCGAGGCGATCATCGCGGGGGGCCAGTGCGACGGAGCGACCGCCATCGGCGCGACGATGCTTGCGTGCGGGGCGGGCGGCGCTGCGTTCGTCGTGGGGTGGGACAACGCTGGGGGCGTTCAGTGGACTGCGAGCAACGCAGCGGCTGGCGCGTCGGCGGCGTTGGGCGTCGCGCTCTCGCCGATGCGTGGTGCGATGGGGCGTCCGCTCGTGGCGGTCGGCGGTCGGTTCTCGAGCACGCTCGATTTGGGCAGCGGCTCGGTCACCGCCCGCGCGCCAGCGCCGGACGGGTTCGTCACGGTCATCGCGCCGTAGCCCGCGGCGGGCAGGGACGCTGGTTGGGGACGGGACGCTGGTCGGTGGTCGGGGACGGTGTTCAATAGTTCAAGAGACCGGGATAACCCCGCGGGATCTCGATTGCCGCCATCGGCGCTGCCGTCGACGGGGAGCTGTGGTGAGGGACGTGCGGCGACGAAGCTGCGAGGACCAGTGAGCGAGGGGGAACGGTGTTCAATCGTTCAAGAACGCGTCTGCCAGGGCAGCGACCGTGGCGCCGATGGCGGCAATCGGGATCCCGCGGGGTTATCCCGGTCTTTTGAACGATTGAACACCGTCCCCAGCCGTCGCCAGTCCCCATCCGTCGTCACCGCGACTACGACCCCACGGCTCCCGGTCGACGGCCGCGCTGTTGGCGGCAATCCAGATCCCGCGGGGTTATCCCGGTCTTGTGAACTATTGAACACCGTCCCCAACCGCCCCTCCCGCGCCGTCCAACTCCGCTACCGTTGCGCATGCCGTCGCTCGTCCCGTCCCGCACCGTGGTCTCGCTCAGCGCCGCCGTGACTGGCCTCTCGATCGCGTTCGTCGGTGCCACCGAGAGCGTTGCCCAGAGCGCCGCCGCGACGCGCACGCTCTCGATCGCGACCCTCGCGCCATCGGGCTCGCAGATGACCCAATCTCTCGAGGCCATGAACCGCGAGGTTCGCCGGCGAACGAGCGGTCGACTCGCCCTGCGCTGGTACTTCGGGGGCGTGCAGGGCGACGAGCGCGAGGTCGTTCGCAAGATCCGCAGCGGTCGACTCGACGGCGGCGCGCTGAGCGCCACGGGCCTGCAGCACATGCACCGGCCCGTGCTCGCGTTTCAGCTGCCGGCGATGTTCTCCGACGCAGAGTCGTTTTTGCGCGCGTATCAAGCGCTGAAGCCCACGCTCGAAGAGGGCTTTCAGCGAGAGGGGTTCGCGCTCGCGCACCTCGCTCCGGCGACGGGGCCGCGGATGTTCTCGGCGCGTGCCGTGCGCGTTCCCGCGGATCTGCGCGGCGCGCGGCCGTGGCAGTGGCCCGATGATCCGATCTTGCCCGCGCTCTACGCGGAGGCCGGCGCTGCGGGAGTCTCGCTGTCCATCTCCGAGGTGCTGATGGGGCTGCAGTCGCAGCGGATCGACACGGTGTTCGCGCCGCCGTTGGCCGCGATCGCGCTGCAATGGTCCGCGCACGTCCGCTACATGAGCGAGCGCCCCGCGAGCGGCTCGCTCAACGCCTTGGCCTTCTCGCAAACCTCATGGAACAGCGTCGCGCCCGCGGACCGCGCCACGCTCCAGGCCGTCATCGCGCAGGCGATCACCATCTATCGCCCTGCGATTTTGCGGGCCGAAGCCGCGTCGGTGCAGTCGCTTCAGCGCCGCGGCGTCACCGAGCTCGCGTTGACCGAGCCCGAACGCCAGCGCTGGCAAGCCCTGTTCGCCGCGACGCGCGCGCGGCTCTCGCGCACGCTCTGCGACCCCGCGTGGATGGCTCGCGTGCAGGCCGCGGGGCGCGCACCCTGAACACCGTCACCGCTCACCGCAGGGTGAGCAGCGCGACGCCTGTCACCGCGACGATCGTCGCGAGCACGCCTCGGGCGCGCACTCGCTCGTGCCCGACGAAGTGCGCGAGCGGAAGCGCGAAGATGGGGCTCGTCGCGAGCAGCGTCGTGGCGACCCCTGTCGACGCCGAGCGGGCGAGGGCGATTTGTGCCATCCAGATTCCAGCGAACGTTCCGATCACCGACGCGGCTGCGATCTTCGCCCACGCGAGGTCGTCGGCGATCTCTCGAGACCACTGGCGCGCGCGGCCCAAGAGCAGCGCGCTGGCGATCAACGCGACGGCGCCGATGCCCACGCGACCGGCGGCGGCCGCGAGGGGATCGATTCCATCGGCCATCGCGCGGCGGGACAACAAGCTGCCCGCGGCCTGACAGAGCGCGGCGAGCAGCCCGTACCCGACGCCCGCGCGCAGCTCGGCACGCGGGCGATCGCTCTCGCCCGTTGTCGCGTCGCGCTCGTCGCGGCTGGTGACGGCGAGGCCGATGCCCGCGAGCGTCACCGCGATTCCCGCGATCGTGCGCGGCGTGACGCGCTCGTCGAGCAGCAGCGCGCCGCCGATCGTCGCGAACACTGGCGCCGCCGAGAGCAGCAAAATCGCCCGCGGAACGCCGATCCTCGCCATCGCCTCGAAGTACGCGGTGTCCCCCACGGTGAGACCGATCACCGCGCTCGCCGCGAGCAAGAGCGCCGACGCGCTCGTGACGTGCAGCGGCGCGATCGACGACGAGAGCGCCACGCGCGCGACGAGCAGCAGCGTCGCGGCGGTGAGGCACTTCATGAGGTTCATCGCCGCGGGCGAGACCGTCCGTCCGATGCGCGCGAAGAGCACCGAGCCGATGGCCCAACACAAGGCCGCTGCGAGCGCGAAGGACTCTCCGATCGGCACCGCGCGGTTATGCCACTGCTTCGAGCGCTTCGGCGATGCACTTCGTCGCCGTGTTGCTTTGCGTGAGCGCGCCGAGCAACGCCTGCGCGCTGCGCGGCATCGCAGCAGCGAGCACCAACCTGACAGTGCTCTGCCTCGAGCGCTCGCGATGCTGCTTCGAACGAACCTCGCCGTCACGTGCGCGCTGGTCGGCCTGATCTGGACGATTCAGCTCGTGCACTACCCGCTGTTCTCTTCGGTCGGAGCGCCGCAGTTCGCGGCGTTTCATCGGGCGCACACCGAGCGAATCTCGTGGATCGTGCTGCCGCTGATGGGCGCAGAGCTGCTGCTCGCGCTCGCGTTGGCGACGGCGAGCGAGCGCGTCGCGCCGCGATGGAGCACCGGCCTCGCGCTGGCCCTCGTGCTCGGCGCGTGGGCGTCGACCGCGCTGCTCTCGGTGCCGATTCACAACGCGGTCGCGACGGCGAACGACGGCGAGCGAGCGTCGCTGCTCGCGAGGCTCGTCGCCACCAACTGGCCGCGGACCCTCGCGTGGACCGCGCGCGCTGCGCTGCTGTTCTGGCTGAGCGGGCGGTGAGTTGCGCGGGCGGCTCGGCCGGTGAACGCGACGTGCGTTGCGTGCGACCGCTGATGGATCGTGACCGCTGCCACGCAGACGCCTTCACCAGCCCGTCCGTGGACAGCTCCCTGGCCGCACGACCACGGAAGCTCGGCTGCTCAGTGCGCTGCGGCAAGCGGACCCGCGCAGCACGAGGTTGCCGTCGACGTCGATGGTCCAACCGCTGCTCTCGTCGCGCACGATGGGGCTGAGTGATCCGGCGTTGTCCTGCATGACCTCGACGACGTTCTGCGCAGTCCCTGGCGCGAGCACGTAGTTGCAGCGCGCGTTCTCTTCGATGCGGGCGCGAAGGTGCCGCACGAAGACGTCTGGCGATCGGGTCTCGAACCACGGGCCGGGCCCTTCGGAGTTGGCCAAGCCGCCAGCATTCGCGAAGCGATCGACCGCCGTTCGTTCAAGTGTTCCGACGGAAGGCACCTCCTCGGCGGACACGAGCGCGACGTTGAAGCGCGGGCCTCTCAACAACGGTAGATCCGGCTCGAGTCCGTCACGCCCGTCGCAGAACCGCGCAGCGAGCATCATCTGCGCGAGCACGTAGCGATATCGCCGGTCGTTCATGGTCGGGACCGCGAGCGGCAGCGGTTTGCCCGGGCCGCAACATCCGAAGGTCACGAGCGTGTTGTTGGTAAATCCGCCCATGAACGCAACGAACTCATGCAAGCCGCCCTCGGTGAACGGTTGTCGAAGCGTGATGCGAGCGCAGCTCGAACTTACCCTTCGCGAGTCGAGCAGCTCTGGAATCGCCAGCCCTCCACCGATGGTCGAAGTAGGAAGCGCGGCGGCGACAGCACGAGCGAACTGAACCTGTGAATCAAACTTCGACAGACCACCCCATGTCTGGGTCATTCGCTCGATCCCGAGGTTGAAACCCACCAAGACGACCGTCTGGACTGGCTCCGGGCGAATGGTGCACGGCTCCCTCAACGCGCCATGAGTGCCGCAACCGAGCACGAAGCCGAGCAGAAGGGTGAGCACGGTGAGGTGAAGGCGGGAGTTCATCATCGCGGTTCTCGGAATCGCGTACGCGGAGGTCGAAGACCCGCCAGCGCACCCCAGGGCTGCTGCATGAAATCATCGAAGAAGTCCGACGCGTAGACTTTCGATGACGAAGCTGGTGTCGGCGCGGGCTCGCTTGTCCTCCCATCGCTTGCTCCCTCGAGCGTCTTGTCTTCGGCGCACACAGCTTCGCACGATGCTTCGCGGCGCCGTGCGCTCGTGAACGATCGAACACCGCCCCCGCTGCCCATCGCTACGGCAGATGTCGCGCGAGCAACGCGCGCAGCGCAGCAGACTCGCTCGCCCTGAGCGCGCACCTCCCTCGCTCGCGCACGCTCATCACGCCGACGTCGTCTGCTGACAGAAACACCACCGTCGCGATCGCGGCCCCCGCGTGATCGATGACCACAACTTCCGCAGCGGCCATGGCGCGTGCGGCGGAAGACGCTTGCGGCCGATCGTTGCCGACCGCGGCCACGAAGGGCGCCGCGTTCTCGCGGTCGCGACGCTCGCCTCCGTTGCGTCCCGCCGCGGTTGATGCCAGAAGGCGCGTCCCCGCGATGATCACGCTCGAGAACCTCACCAAGCGCTTCGGCCCCAAGATCCTCTTCGAGGACGTCACGATGAACTTCGACCCCGGCAAGCGCTACGTGCTCGTCGGCGCAAACGGCGCGGGAAAATCCACGCTGTTGAAGGTCATCACCGGCGAAGAAGAGTCCGACAAGGGCACGGTCACGATCTCGGACAAGCTCAAGGTCGGCGTGCTCAAGCAGGACCACTTTCACTACGACGCCGTCCGCATCCTCGACGTGGTGCTCATGGGAAACCGCGCCCTCTGGGACGCGATGCAAGAGAAAGAGAAGCTCTTCGCGGGCGAGATGACCGACGAGGTCGGCATGCGCCTCGGCGAGCTCGAGGGCGTCGTCGCCGAAGAGGACGGCTACACCGCGGAGGCGCGCGCGGGTGAGCTGCTCGAAGGGCTCGGAATCCCCACGGACCGCCACCTCGACCCGCTCAAGTCCCTCGCGGGCGGCTACAAGCTGCGCGTCCTGCTCGCGCAGACGCTCTTCGCTGGCGCGGACGTGCTCTTGCTCGACGAGCCGACGAACCACCTGGACCTCGACTCGATCCGCTGGCTTGAGTCGTACCTGACCGGTGACTTTCGCGGGACGCTCATCGTGGTCAGCCACGATCGTCACTTCATGAACGCGATCGCCACGCACGTGGCCGACGTGGACTTTCAGACGGTGACCGTCTTCACCGGGGACTACTCGGATTTCGTCGAGGCGAAGACCACCGGAAAGCTGCAGAACGAACAGGACATCGCGCAGAAGAAGCGTCGCATCGCCGAGCTCAAGGACTTCGTCGCCCGCTTCGGCGCGAGCGCCAACCGATCGAGCCAGGCGCAGTCCCGCGTGAAAGAGATCGAGAAGCTCGAAGCGTCGATGGTCGTTCGTCGATCGAGCGTGGTTCGCCCGTACGTGAAGTTCGAGATCACTCGTCCGTCGGGCCGCGACGTGGTGCGGCTCAACGGAATCTCCAAGTCCTTTGGAGAGAAGAAGGTCATCACGGACCTGCACCTGAACTTGATGCGCGGCGAGCGGCTCGCGGTGATCGGCCCGAGCGGCATCGGCAAGTCCACGCTGCTGAAGAGCATCGTGGGCGAGTACAAGCTCGACGCGGGCGAAGTGATCTGGGGCCACGAGACTTCTGTGGGGTATTTTGCACAGGATCATCACGAGGCGCTCGAGCCGGGCTTCACCGCGTACGACTGGCTTCGCCGCTTCGACGAGAGCGCCACGATCGAGCAGGTGCGGTCGGTGTTGGGCAAGCTGCTCTTCAGCGGTGAAGCAGGATTGAAGAAGACCGAGACGCTTTCGGGCGGAGAGGCCGCGAGGCTCGTGCTCGCGCGGCTCATGCTGCAGAAGAGCAACGTGATGCTCCTCGACGAGCCCACCAACCACCTCGACGTTGAGAGCATCGACGCGCTGCTCGACGCGCTCGTCGCCTACCCCGGAACGGTCATCGTCACGAGCCACGACCGTCACTTCGTCAGCAAGCTCGGGACGCGCGTGCTCGAGCTCTCTCCGCGGGGCGCGCAGCTCTTCAACGGTACGTACGAAGAGTTTCTCTCTGCGCAGGGCACGGAGTATCTGCGTCGCTGAGCGCGCCGGCGTCGTCGCGCGAAAGTGTCGTCGCGTTCTGTTCGTGTGCTAGCGGGTGAAGCTCACTCGCCATGTCTTCGTTGCAGCATCGCTCGTGGATGAAGCTCGCGGTCCTCCGCGAAGCCGCCGCTGCCGGAGCGCAGCTCAAATCCGTCACCGACGTGATCCTCGGGCACAACTCGGCGGTCGGAGGCGCGGTCACGGCGTTGTTCGGAGGCTCGCTCGCGGTGGACGCGTTTCAGTGCTTTCACCTCGAGACCGCGGGCGTCCCGCACTTGTACGTCCAGCCGTACTCGGGGCTGTATCCCTTGCCCGGAGAGCATCACGCGTGGCTGCAAGGCACGCTGCGCGGCCCGGCGAGCTGGGAGAGCGGGTTGTTCGCCGAGTGTTGGCAGTCTCCAGATCCGGCGACGTCGCACGCGCTCGGGCTCAACGGCGCGCTGACCGCGGCGCTGCGCAGCGCGCGGTGGGAGTGGCGCATCGGACGCGGAGAGATCAACTACGCGTGGCACCTGCAAACGCGGCCGTTTCGCGGTGGCCTCACGCACCTCGCGATGAAGGCCACCGGGCGCGTCGGCGTCGTGTCGTTGGTGCAGCAAGCGGGCTTTCTCAAGCTGCTCGAGGCCGCCCGCGCGTTGCAGCCCTCGCTCGTCTCGGCGCCCGGCTACACCACGATGCACTTCGTGACGCAGCCCTCGTACGACTTGTTCTTCGAGAAGATGCTGGACCGCCAGCTGCCGCCGAGCGCGCCGCCGCCGATCACTCCGCCCGCTGACTTTTCTGCGGCGATCATGCAGGCGCTCTCCATCGCTCCCGCGAACAAGCTGCTGCTCCACCCGCTCGCGCCCGTCAAGGACAACACCGTCCGCGCGTTCGTGCTGCCGCCGGCCGCGCGGCACCTGCCGATCGTCGCATTCGTCGACTCGACGCTCATGGGGAGCGCGAAAGAAGGGCTCGCGATGACCCCGACGCACGCGTTCTACAAGGTCGACGAGCACCTGCTGTCGTTCGCGTATCCCGAGGTCCGCGGCGTGCGCGCTCCGGCCAGCCCCACGGACGGAACGCTCGCGGTCAACCTCGCCAACATCGGCGAGCTCGCGCTGCCCACGGCCGACCGCGCAGGGACGATCGGACAGCTGTTTCACTGGTTTTCGCAGATGCCCTAGCGTGCTCGGTCATCGGCGACGCTCGCGCTCAGCGCTGCGGCGCGGCCGCGGGCTCGAGCGTCATCGCGCCGCGCGCGACCGTGAGCTGCTCCACCGTGGGCCAGCGTTCGCGCGAGCAGGTCGAGGCGAAGCGACCGGAGGTTCCGAAGCCGAATCCGCAACCGTCCGAGTCGAGGCGGGGCAGGGCGGGCGCGCGTCCGCCGTTGGCTTGTCGCAGCTCTGCGTCGGCGTCCGAGCGGATTCGCGTGAGCGCCGCGCGTAGCTCTGCCGCTTTGCCATCGAGCGACGCGGCCACGTCGCGGTGCTCTCTTCGCACGCGATTCGCGGCGTCGCGCAGCGCGCGGACGAGCGCTCCCAGCCCAGCGCTCTCCGACGGGCGCGGTCCGGGACAAGTGAAGACCGAGGGCCAGTGCGCGAGCTCGTTTGCGTCGCGGGTGCGGTCGATGCGTTGCGCCAGCGCTCGCACGATCGAGGGCGACCACGAGCTGCTGTGCGTCGCGTAGATCGCGCTGACGCCGATGTCCGCTTCGCTCGGTAGCCGCGCGGCGAACACGCCCTCGGCGGCCGTGCGCACGTCTCGATCGAACATCGATCCGTGCTGCAAAATCACGCACGAAGCGGAGAAGTTCGCGCGCGACGCGCTCAGCTCGTCGCGAAGCCAGCCGCGCACTTCGGGCAGCTCGATCATCGCCGTAAACATCGCCACGCGATCGTCTGTCGTCGCGCCGGGCGAGGCGAGCAACGGGGCCAGCTGGGCAGGGGTCATTTTGTGCGCGAGCGCTCGAAACACGTGCGCTGGCGCAGGAGGACACTCTGGCGACTGCTCGGTGATGGCTCTGCGCAGCAGCGCTTCGTCGCGCGCGTCGGCGGGGGCCGCGATCGAGAAGAAGCGCTGCAGTTCGCGCCACGGACCCGCTGCGCCGTCGCGCTCGCTGCGCGCGACGAGGCTCAATCGATAGCGGCCCGGCGGCAGCGGGGCGCGCGGCGCGCCGAGAGCGCCGGCCTGGCTCCAACCCAGCTCGAACGCTGCGCTCGGCGTCTGCTGGGACACCACGAGCTCGCGGACGCGCGCGAGGTCCGAGTCGACGCGCATGCACCACCATCGGCCGTCTGCTCCCTGGCGGGCGAGGGGGCCGCGACACGAGGGCTCTCCTCGCTCGTCGGCGCGCACCGTCACGCGGTCGCGAAGCTCGCCGAGCCGAACGGTCCATCGAGCCGGATCGCCGGACTGTGTGGGCTCGAGCGAGAGCCACGCGGGCGCGGGCTGAGCGGGCTGCGCGGCGGGCGGCGCTGCGATCGGCGCGGGACATCGCGCGGCAGAACGAAGCGCAGCGGGCGACGCGCAGCAGGAGAGGGCGAGGGACGCGAAGAGAGCGATCGTCGAGCGCATGGCGTCGCGCTGAGAGTGCGGGCGTGCGTGCAGGTTCCCAACAATCGTCGCGGTCTTCGCCGAGTGGCGTTGCGGTGCGGCGGGAATTGCCGTCGAGGAGAGCGGCCGAGGCTGTTTCGGAGCTGCCCGCGACGCTTCACGACGGCGACACGCGAGGGCGCGATGATCGACGCACGGACCCGTTCACGCGACCCCCGCGGACCCACTGCTGAAGGAGAGCGCCGATGAGCTGGATTGTACTGTCGATGATCCTCGCCGCGACGATGACGGTGAACTTCGGAGAGCACGACGCCTGAGCGTCCGCGACCGCAGCCGAGCCCCAACCAACGCGCGGCAGCCTCGCCGAAGAAAAATTTCTCCCCTCGCGCAACATCGCGATCGCCCGTCGTGACAAGCACGCCCACGAAGGAGCGCTGCGTGATGAGCGAGGACCGGTACGACGTTTGGGGCCGAATTGGCTGCGGTGGAATGAGCGAGGTCTGGCTCGCCAGACACGTGGGGCTCGGGGTTCCGGTGGTGCTGAAGACGTTGCGCGCGGAGGTGGAGGGGCGCGGTCACGACCCGCGCGCGCGGATGCTCGCCGAGGCGCGGCTGATGGCGCGGGTGACGAGCCCGCGCGTGGTGCGGGCGATGGATACCGGTGAGCTGTGCGGCGTTCCCTTCGTCGCGCAGGAGTACGTCGACGGGATCGACCTGGCCGAGCTCGACCGTCGTCGTCGCGCGGCGCTCGGCGTCGGGCTGCCGCTCTGGTTCGTGTGCGACGCTGTCGACCAGTGCTGCGACGCGCTCTCGGCCGCGCATCGCGTCGGCGTGATCCACCGCGACGTCAAGCCGTCCAACCTCTTCGCCACCCCCGACGGCGTCCGCCTCGGCGACTTCGGAATCGCCGTCGACGCCGACTCTCTCCGCGCCGCCGACGTGTCCGGAACGCTCAAGTTCATGGCCCCCGAGCTCTTCCTCGGTCAGTCCCCTTCGCGCTCGGCCGACGTGTACTCGCTCGGCGCGACTGCGTTCGATCTTCGCTACGGCAGAGCCCCGTTCATGGACTACGACTCGGTGCGCGACCTCTCTGCGCGACCGCCGTTTCCTTCGCCGAGGACCGCGCCCGAGAGCTTCTTTCAACACATGTTGGGGCTGGCCCTCGAGAAGAACCCAGACCTGCGCCTGCCCGATCCAAAGTCCCTGCAGCGCAGCGCTCGAACGTTGCGACGGATCCTCGCCGACGAGGTCAGCGCGCGACGCTTCGTCGCCACTGGACCGACCACGTTTCGCCTCGGCCGCTGCGAGGTCTCGCTGGTCGTCGGCGACATCGCGAAGAGCGAAGCCGACGCCATTGTGAGCTCGGCCAACTACGAAATGAAGATGCGCTCGGGCGTCGGCGACGCTCTTCGTCGCGCGGGCGGAGACGAGATCGAAGCCGCCGCGATGGCCGAGGGCGAGCGCGAGCTCGGCGTGTGCGTCGTCACGCGCGCGGGCCGGCTTCGCGCGCATCACGTCCTGCACGCGGTCGGCGCGTGGAAGGGGACCTCCGTCGTCGGCCGCACCACGCACAGGGCGCTGCTCACGGCCGAAGAGCTCGGCGCTCGCTCGCTCGCGCTCTGCGCGCTCGGCACGGGCGCGGCCAACGTCACGCTCGAGACCTGCGCCAACGCCATGATGAGCACGCTGCGCTTTCACCTGTCGCTCGGCGGATCGAAGCTCGAGCGCGTGGTGGTCTATCTGCTCGACGAGGACAAGCTCAGGGCGTTTCGCGAGGTCGCGCTCGACGCGCTCGGGGTCATGTCCGACGCGAGCGCGGACGTCGGTCTCGCCTGCGAGCGCGCCGAGCCGGCGACGGGCAACGCCGCGACGTGCATCAGCGACGAGAGCGCGCTGCGCAACCGCGTGCTCGACGCGCGCGCCGCGAGTCGACAGAGCGGATGAGCGCCTCGAGCAGCGGGCGTCCTCCTGGCCGGCGCTCGCACGACGAGAGTGCGTCGCGGGCGATCCGTGCGTACAACGGACGGGACCCATGACGTTGCAGTGGTATCCGGGACACATGACCAAGGCGCGGCGAGAGCTCGGCGAGCTGCTCCCGTCGCAGGACATGGTCATCGAGGTGATCGACGCGCGGCTGCCGATGAGCAGCCAGAATCCAGTGATTTCGTCGCTTCGCGGCGACAAGCCTTGCATCAAGGTGCTGACGCGCAGCGATCTGGCGGACCCGATCGTGACCGAGGCGTGGCTGCGGTACTTCAACGACGCGGTGCTGCCCGAGGGCGCGCCTGCGGTGTACGCGGTGGCGGTGTCCTCGGAGCGCGCGGCGGAGACGCGGAGCGCGATCGGCGCGCTGGTGAAGAAGATCGGCACCGCCCGCAGCGCGAGCAAGGCGCCGAGGGCGCTGATCGCGGGCGTGCCCAACGTGGGAAAATCCACGTTGATCAACACGTTGATGAACCGCGCCGTCGCCGCGGTGAGCAACCGGCCCGCGGTCACGAAGGAGCAGCAGAAGGTCACGCTCCCGCAGAGCGGCGCGGTGCTCACGGACACGCCCGGCCTGATGAACCCCAACATCGAGAGCCCTCGCGCTGCGTGGCGCCTTGCGCTCGCGGGATCGATCCCAGACACGGCGATCGAGTACACGGAGGTCGTACTCGAGACGGCGCCGAACATTCTGGCGCGGTACGGAGCGCTGATCCAAGGGCGGTTCAAGCTCGAGGGTGTTCCCGACTCGGCTGAAGCGCTGCTCGAGGCGATCGGGCGTCGACGGGGATTTTTGCGCGTGGGTGGCGTGGTCGATCGGCACAAGGCCGCCGAGGTCTTCGTCCACGAGTTTCGCGCAGGAAAGCTCGGGCGAATCAGCCTCGAGTCCCCCGACGCCCCCTGAGGTTGCAGCGCGTTTGCGCTCGCGGTCCGCTCGTGCGAGGCATCGGCTTCGGTCGACGGGCCCGAACGTCGCTGTCGAGCGTCGAAGAGACGATGGTGGTGGACATATTGTGTCCATCACAAGCTCGCGACAGGGGGTGCAAAATCGCGCGTGTGCGCTGGTTCTGCCGGTGAAAATCCAGCAGATCGCGGGGTGGCTGCGAGCGCCGTAACCTTGACGGGCATTCAGGTGCGGGCTACTCGGACCTTCACCATGACGACGGACGCCCCGGATCTCAACGGCTCCTCCGACACGCCCAACAGCAAGCGACGCGCGACCGCCGAGTCGATGGCGACCAAGCAGCGCGACATTTCTGTGAGCGAGTTCTTCACGAAGAACCGCCACTTGCTCGGCTTCGACAACCCGCAGAAGGCGCTGCTGACCTCGGTCAAAGAGGCGGTCGACAACTCGCTCGACGCTTGTGAAGAGGCCGGCATCCTGCCAACGCTCAAGGTGCAGATCGAAGAGGTCAGCGAGGGGCGCTTCCGCGTGACCGTCGAGGACAACGGTCCGGGCATCGTGAAGGCGCAGATCCCGAAGATCTTCGCGAAGCTGTTGTACGGCTCGAAGTTTCACCGCCTGAAGCAGTCGCGCGGACAGCAGGGCATCGGGATCTCCGCCGCGGGCATGTACGGGCAGCTCACGACGGGACGGCCGATCATCATCACGTCGAAGACTGGTACGGGCCAGCCGGCGTATCGCATGGCGGTGCGCATCGACGCGCGCTCGAACCAGCCCGAGGTGCTCGAGCAGCAGAAGGTGCCGTGGGACGCGGACCACGGGACGATCGTCTCCATCGAAATGAGCGGAAATTACCGCGGCGGACGCGCTTCGGTCGCGAGCTACCTCGAGCAGACGGTCGTGGCCAACCCGCACTTGGAGCTCACGTACGTGCCGCCCAAGGGCGAGCCGATGCACTTTCCGCGGGCGAGCGAGCAGCTGCCGACCGAGACGGTCGAGATCAAGCCGCACCCGTACGGCGTCGAGCTCGGGATGCTCATCAAGAGCTTTCAAGAAGCGGGCGATCGCAGCGCGAAGCAAGTGCTGATGGACGACTACTCGCGCGTGACCGAGCCTGTCGCCAACGACTTGCTGCGCAAGGCTGGGGTCGATCCTGAGGCGCGCGCCTCGCGGCTCGGAGGGGACGCCATCGAGGCTGTGCATCGGGTGATCTTGGTCTCGCAAGCGAGCGTCCCCACGAGCGCGAAGCTGTTGAAGACGCTGTCCAAGCGCGAGGACAAGTTCGTCGCGGCGATTCAAGAGCTCGGCAAGAACCTCACGCCCGCGCTGGTGGACGACCTGTGCAAGCGCGCGGGGTTCGAGGCGGGCACGCCCTCGAAGAAGATCGAGATGAGCAACATCGAGCGCTTCACCAACGCGCTCGAAATGCTGCAGGTGAGGATCCTCCCGCCGCCCGCGACGTGCGTCGCGCCCATCGGTGAGACGCTGATCGTCGAGGGGCTCAAGCGTCGGTTCAAGGGAGAGTTCTTCGCGTCCCACACGAGGCCGCCGGCGGTGTACCGAGGCAACCCGTTCGTGGTCGAAGTGGGGATCGCGTACGGCGGCGAGCTCGGCAAGGACGAGGGCGCCGAGGTGCTGCGGTTCGCCAATCGCGTTCCGCTCTTGTATCAGCCGCGCGCGTGCGCGACGACCGAGGCGGTCTGCAGCGTCTCGTGGAAGGGCTACGCCAAAGAGGGCGGCATCAACCAGCGCGGCGCCGAGCTGCCCGTCGGCCCGCTCGCCGTCTTCGTGCACCTCGCGAGCGTGTGGGTCCCGTTCACCAACGAAGCGAAAGAAGCGATCGCCTCGTACGACGAGATCATCGACGAGATCCGCGCCGCCCTCATGGAGTGCGGCCGCAAGCTCGGCTCGTACCTCAACGCCCTCGGCGCGGACAAACTCCAGCGCGAACGCAAGAGCCTCTTCGAGAAGTACATCGAAGAGATCTCCGTCGCGATCGGCGAGATCACCAGCTTGGGCACGGACCGAGTTCGCGCGGATTTTCTCAGCGCGATGACCGGCTTCGTTCACCTCGATGAGCCCGAGAAGAAGCCCGAGAGCACGCCTCCGCCCGCGGGCGACGGCGAGTCGGGCGTCATCGACGCCGCGCCCATCGCGGTGGACGTGAAGAGCGCCAAGAGCGAAGAGCCCAAGCGCGAGGCGTTCAAGCTCGAGCCCGAGCCCGAGCTCGAGAAGAAGAGCGCGCCTTCGCACTCCATGGAGAGCAAACCCGTCGCCAGCGCGCCTCCGGTCGCAGCCAGCGCGCCGATCGCAGCGCCGGTCGTCGCCGCGAAGCCCGTCGTCTCGAGCGCGCCCGTCGGAGAGTGGCCGCCCCGCCCGAGCGCGACCGTCGCGCCCGTCGCGAGCGCCGCGCCCGCAGAAGCCAAGGGCGAACCCGCCGCGGTCAAATCGTGGCTCGACGCCGAGATCGAAGCCCGCATCGCCGCGAAGAAGGTCGCGAAGGACGCTCCCAAGCCCGCCGCCGCTCCCAAAGAGGTCACCAAGGACTTATCCAGCGCGCCCGTGAAGGCGCCGGCGATCACGCCCACGAAATCAAGTGAGCCCGTGGTGAGCGCGGTCAGCGCGAAGTCCGTGGCGAGCGCGCCCGTCGCGAAGTCTGTCGCGAGCGCGCCCGCGGTGACGGCCGTCGCGCCCAAGCCCGCTGCGGCGGTCGCGGTCGCCTCGAAGCCCGTCGCGCAAGCAACGCGGCCGACGAGCGTCGCGGCCCCGGTGGCTCCGTCGAAAGAGCCGCCGATGCGCGCCGGCAAGACCGTCGTCCCCGCGGCGCTCGCGAGCGTCGTGCGGGCGTCGTCGAGCGCGGCGAAGCCAGCAGCAGTGGCCAAAGCGTCGAGCCCAGCGATGGTGAGCGCGAAGCGCGGCGCCGAGAAGAGCGCGAAGGGCGCGAAGGCGTCGGCGCCGGTGAAGAAGAAGAGCGGCTCGAGCAAGGGCTCGGCCGCGCGTCGTGGTGGCCGCTGAGCACGATCAGCGCGAGCGAAAGTCCAGAGGAAGCAGTCATGGCTGAGAAGAGCAAAAAGGGCCGCGACCACCAGACGGTCGACAAGATCAAGCAGCTCGCGATGTCCGCGATCGCCGCGACGCGCGTCGGAAAGAACCCCGCGATCGCCCTGCCGATCCGCGCGCTCTCCAACGTGCAGTTCAACGAGGACCGGCGGATCATCGAGCTCGGCGATCGCAAGGCCTCGCGTGAGTTCTTCAACACGTCGATGGCGAAGAAGTTCATGCAGACCTTTCTCGTCGCCAACGAGTGCCGAAAGCTGATCGAAGAGGACAAGACGATCAGCATTCGTCAGCTCTATTACAAGACGAAGCACACGATGAAGGGCTCGAGCGAGAACACCTTCGACGATCAGGCCGAGAGCGACCCGATCATCGAGGACGTCGAAGTGGCCATCGACGCGCTGCGCGAAGAGCTGCACTTGTTCGCGAACAAGCGTGGGCTCGTCGTGGGCGAGCTCACCGTCGACGACGCAGGCGACTCGATCAACCTGCGGCGCATGGGCCGCGGCGGGTGGGGCATCCCCTCGATCTGCGAGCAGGACGCGCTCAAGTTCACGCGCTGCGACGCCGAGTTCGTCCTGGTCGTCGAGAAGCAGGCCGTGTGGCACAGGCTCAACGAGGATCGCTTCTGGGAGAAGAACAAGTGCATCTTGATGACGACCGAAGGGCAGGCCGCGCGCGGCTCGCGTCGGTTGCTGCAGCGCTTCTCGACGGAGCTCAAGCTGCCCATCTACGTCCTGGTCGATAGCGACCCGTGGGGGCTCTACATCTACTCGGTGCTCAAGCAGGGCTCGATCAACCTGGCGTACGAGTCGATGCGCATGGCCGTTCCGGGCGTGCGGTATCTCGGGATGAGCGCGTCGGACTACAAGAAGTTTTCGCTGTCGAGCGCGGTGCAGATCAAGCTGACCAAAGAGGACATCGAGCGCAGCAAGCAGATCCGCGCGTACCCGTGGTTTGCAGAGAAGCACTGGCAGCGCGAGATCGACGTGATGCTCAACAACGGGTTCAAGATGGAGCTCGACGGTCTTCTCACGAAAGAGACCAGCTTCATCTCCGACGAGTACGTGCCCAAGAAGCTGCGGGACAAAGACTTCTTGGTCTGAGCTTCGCGGTGAGCGAGCTCAGCGCGCGAGGTCTAGTCCGCCGGGGTACATGTAGCTCGTGAAGGGGGCGATGCCGATGACCTTGATGCCGAAGGCGCGGCGGTCGGTGAGCGCGATCGTGTGCGTTCCTGGTGTGATGCGGCCGCGGTGCACGGTCCACGGGGTGCCCTCGATGTTCTCGCGCGAGACGTTGAACGCGCGGCCGTCGAGCTGCGGCATCGAGCCCGCGGGCGCGACGATCTGCAGATAGCTCGTCGTGTACGTGCTCGGAACGACAAAGACGTAGTCCGAGCGAAACTGTCGCGTGGGCACCTCGAGCACCATCGCGGGGTCGCCCGTCGTCGCGCCCGGCGTCGCGGCCTGACCCGCCATGTACTGCGCGACGAGGACGGGCGCCGTCGCGTTGACGAGCAAATCTTCAGTGTGCGCGAACTCGACGTGCTGACCGCGCCGCAGGCGCTCGGGCGCGCGCGCCCACGAGGGCGTGTACGTGACGAGCGTGTCGTCTTGCGACGCGATCACGCGCAAGAGGTAGATCTCGTCGCGGCCGCGGTCGCGAAGGGCGCTCACCGCCACCTCGTTGCCCCAGGTGTTGGTGGGAAACATCTGCTCTTCGAGGTGGTCGCAGGCGCCCTGCGTTCCGTCGCGCGAGATGTTGGTGCAGTCGACGCCGGCGAACACGGCGACGGGCCGCGAGGCGCTCACGGTCGAGCCCGTGAAGTCCGAGCGCTCGCCGTCCGAGACCACTTGCAGCACGTCTCCGCGGCCCAGCGTCACGTTGAGCGGCTGTCCCATCGGCACCGCCCGAACGGGCTCGCCGCGAACGCTCGCGAGCACGTTGGCCGTCGGGACGAAGCGCACGCTGGTCGGCTCGCTGACGGTGCCCGTGATGGTCGCGAACGAGAAGCCCGCGAACGTCCCGTGCGAGAGGATCAGGTACTCCTGGCCGAGCGCAGGCGTGGGCAAGAGCAGCGAGGCGTCGTTGGTGTACGAGCGGATCTGGCAACCCGACGTCGTGAGCGTCTCGAACTCGAGGGGATTGAACTGATAGACCGTGACCGGGCGCGAGGTCTCGATGCGATACGCGCCGTTGCGCACGATCGCGCTCGCCGGCGGCTGCGAAGAGAAATCGCAGCACGTCGCGTCGCAGCAACCGGGGCTGCAGTTGCTCAGCGTCTGCGACTGGTTCGAGAGCGCCTGCACCCACGGGAGCGCCGCGGTCTGCGCGCCACCAGCGGGCACGGTGAAGCGCCGAGGTGCCGTCAACGCGCCGCCGGTGACCGTGACGTCGACGGGGGTGTCGCTGGGGTTTCCGACGGCGATGGCGAAGGAGAAAGGGTTGTCCGCGGGGAGGTTCGAGTTGGTGGTCGAGACCGCCCAGAACTCCGTTCCGAGGTAAGTAGGCCGGACGTCCTGAGCGACCACGTCGACGACCTCTTCGGGCGCGTCCGACGCGTCTGTGACGTCGAAGAGGCTGGAGTCACGGATGGGGTCCGTCACCCGCAACCCAGTCTTCGCGCCACAGGCGCACAGCGCGCACGCGAGCATCATCGAAGCGAAGGGCAGCGCGCGCGAGCGAGCCACCCGAAATCGTCCCTGACGTCCGACCATGCACGGGCTCTGTGCAACCTCTGTGCGCGCG
The DNA here is from genome assembly GCA_013298625.1 of Myxococcales bacterium. GTDB lineage: Bacteria > Myxococcota_A > Polyangia > Polyangiales. The sequence continues at coordinate 45,550 of JAAFIF010000011.1, read as the reverse complement.
GCGTCAGTCTTCGAAAACCCCATGAAACACCGCGAAAAACGCGCTTCACACCCCGCCGTGCGCGCCCGCGCACTACACCCGGCGCGCGGCGCCGCGGTGCTCGCGGTAGATCCGTAACGCGAACTGCCCGCCCGCGGTCGCGCGCCACGCCATGATCTGCTCGGTGGCCTCGCGCGGCAGAGACTCTGGCGTCGGCAGGGTCGCGCCGTACTCGGGCGGCAAGAGCGCAGGCGCCGAGAGCGTCGCGAACGCGAGGTCAGCGATCGTGAGCCGATCGCCGAGCAGAAAGCGCCTCCCGTCCGCGATGCGCTCACCCACGAACGCGAGGTCCTCGTTCACCCGCTGCGCGCCCCACGCGCGGGTGGTGGGGCCAATGCGAAGGCCCTTGCGGATCAGCGTGGCGAGGTGGCCCTTCAGCGGCCCGAGCGCCAGCGCTTGCGCTCTCGAGACGCCCGCAGACGCGAGCTGCCGGATGCGCTCGGGCTCGTCGAGCAAGTGCGAGTACGCCCACGCGCGCGCGGCGACGCCGGTGCGCTTGTCGAAGCGGTCTTCGAGGCTGAGCGCCTCGTCGCGCGCGGCGCTGTCCGCGGGCAGCAGCCGTTGCTCTTCGCGCGGCGCCCTGCGGTCTGCGTAGCCGACGATCTCGGTCGAGTCCTTGAGCACCAGGCCGTCGGCGACGAGCAGCGGAACCGTGGTCCCGCCGTAGCGAGCGGTCACGAATCGGCTCAAGCCGGGGAGGTATCCGCGCTCTTCGAAGTCGACGCCCGCGAGCTCGAGCGCCCAGCGCGCCTTCTCGCAGTAGTGGCTGAAAGGGATGGTGATGAGCGTCGGCTTCGACATGATGAATTGCCTGCGATTCTTCAGCGCGATTGATTATGTGTGCGCGGTGATCGCGAAGGTGACCTTGCAGGCCTCTTCGCTCACGGTCCACAGCCGCTTCGCGACGGCGGCGTCCTTGGCGCGGGCGGCGGCCTGGACCTTCACGGGGTAGCCGCGCATCTCCATGAAGCCGTCGGGCCCGATGAAGTCGCCCGAGCGCACGTCGTCGGCGACGGCGGCGTACACCGTGGGCAGCGCGCCGAGCTCTGCGGGCTGCGCGAACACTTTGTTGCCGAGGCGCATGACGCCCTCGACGAACGAGCTCTTCTCCATCTGCGGCCCGACGAACTGCAGGTTGGTCGCGGCGTAGCCGGGGTGGCACGCGGCGGTGATCACCGAGGATTTCGCCTCGCGAAGCCGCCGATCGAGCTCGAAGGTGAACAGCAGGTTGGCGAGCTTGCTCTGCGAGTACGCGGTCCACTTGGCGTAGCGGGCAGCGCCGTGCAGGTCGTCGAAGTCCACGCGACCGCCCTTATGAACGAGCGAGCTGACGTTGACGACGCGGGCGTCTTTGCCGGCCTCGAGCGCGGCGAACAGCCGCGCGGTGAGCGCGAAGTGGCCGAGGTGGTTGGTCCCGATCTGCATCTCGAAGCCGTCTTCGGTGAGCGAGCGGGGCAGGGCCATCACGCCGGCGTTGTTGACGAGGACGTCGAGGGCTCGGTCCTTGGCGAGGTATTCGTCGGCGAAGCGCTGCACGGATGCGAGCGAGGCGAGGTCGAGCTGTCGGACTTCGACCTCGGCGCTCGGGTGCGCGCGGACGATCTCGTCGCGGGCGCGCTGGCCCTTCTCGGTGTTGCGGCAGGCGAGGATCACGCGGGCGCCCTTCGAGGCGAAGATGCGCGTGGCGTCGAGGCCGATGCCGCTGTTGGCTCCCGTCACGATGATGCGGCGGCCGGCGAGCGAGCGAATGTTCTCAGGCGTAAAGCGCCCTGCGTTGGATGAACTCACGGCGCGCGAGGATAGAGCCAACGCGCGCGCTGTCTACGCGTCGTGTTTGCGTCTACGCGGGCACGGCGCCGGCAACGCTGACGGCTTCGCCGCGATCATCGCTGACGTTGTTGCTGGGCGGCACTTTGGGTCCCGCAGCGCGGCGAGCGTGGTCTGCGGCGGCGCGGGCGGTGCCGACGTACGGGACGCGCGTGCCCATGACCCAGTCGAACCACGGCTTGGTGACGCACCAATTCTTGTCCTGATCGGGGCCGAGGTGATGATCCACGTGCCACGGAACGTTCTCGACCGCCCACTCGGGCTCGAGGTGCGACTTGCGGTGCACGTAGTAGTAGTTGGCCGCGGAGTACCAGACGCCGAGCGTGAAGAACGGCGCGACGGGCAAGAGCGGCGCGTGGACGAGCGCGGTGCCGATGACGCCGAGGATCTCTTTGGTCTTGGCGTTGAGCTTCGGCGTGACGGGCTCTCGGTACGCTTCGTCGAGGCCGCGGGTCTTGCGGACGACCGCGTGGTGCTCGTGCCAATGAAAGTTCCAAAACGAGCGACGCTTCTTGCCGAGGCCGTGCAAGACATACTTGTGAATGAACCACTCGCCCGCGTTCGAGTAGAGAAGTGCCAGTGGAAATCCAATCATCGCTCGCTCCGTGCGTGGCCCGTCGGCTGATCCTCGTCGGCGGGTTCTTGTAGAAATCGTGACTGAACAGTCAGAGTATTTGTCGATGCAGACTCGAAAGTCAAGACGGCCCCCGAAGGTGCGCGTCGACGCGGTGGCGTCCGTCGTCCCTGCAGAGCGTCCGGGGCCCGAGGGCGGAAAGCGGGACGCCAACCGCAAGGCCCGCTCGTCGCAGCTCGCGAGCGCCGCGCTGGACCTCATGCTCGCGCGCGGCGTCGAAGCGGTGACCATCGACGAGATCGTCTCGAAGGCCGGCGTCGCGAAGGGCAGCTTCTACCGCTATTTTCGCGACAAAGAAGACCTCGTCCGCGCCCTCGTCGACCCGATCGAGCGCCCGCTGCGCGAGGCCTTCGACCGCTGCAAGCGCACGCTCGAAGCGCAGACCTCGGACGCCACGCTCGCCGCGGCGTACGGCCTGTTCGCCGCCGAGCTCGCCGCGGTGATCTTCGACAACGCAGCCCTCGTGCGCTTGTACCTGCAAGAGCGCCGAGGTCCCATCGAGGGAGCGCGCACGCCGATCGCCGAGCTCGCGCGCTTCGTCGACCGCGGCGGCTTCGAGCTCGCGTCGTTTGCGAACCAGCGCGGGCTCACTCGCCCTGGGGATTCTCGGGTCAGCGCGGCGGTCGTCGTGGGCGCAGCCGAGCACCTCGCGGCCATGGCGCTCGCCGGCGACGAGACGCTGCGAGACCCGTCGGTGGCCATGGAGTTCATCTCGATCATTTTGGACGGCGTGCGCGCGAGCCCGAGCGTCAGCACCGCCGAGCGCGCGGGCACGAACGCGCGATAAAAACTGAGGTAGCGTTCGCGCCCGTCATGACCCAGTACACCTCGCTCACGATCCAAGAAGACGGCCCGTTTCGCGTCGTCACGCTCAACCGCCCCGACCGGATGAACGCGCTCTCTCGCGCGCTCTTGCACGAGATCGGCGCGGCGTTTCGCTCGCTCGCCGACGATCGCGCCGCTCGCGTGGTCATCCTCACGGGCGCCGGTGACAAGGCCTTCTGCGCCGGTGCCGACCTCAAAGAGCGCCAGGGCATGACCGAGAACGACGTGCGCTTGCTCTTGCGCTTGTACCGCGACTCGTTTGGCGCGATCGATCGCTGCCCCAAGCCCGTCGTCGCGGCGATCAACGGCGTGGCCCTCGGCGGCGGCTTCGAAGTGGCCCTCTCGTGCGACCTGCGCGTGTGCGCGCCGGGCGCGGTGGTGGGGCTGCCCGAGACGTCGCTCGCGATCATTCCCGGCGCTGGCGGGACGCAGCGGCTCTCGCGGCTCGTGGGGCCAGGGCGGGCGAAGGAGCTCATCCTGATGGCCCGCAAGTGCTCGGCGCAAGAAGCGCTGTCGCTGGGCCTGGTCACCGCCGTCGCCAAAGAAGGGCAGCCCGTCGTCGAGGCCGCCAAGGAGTTCGCCGCGCCGCTCGCCAACGGCGCTCCGATCGCGCTCGCCGCGGCCATGGAGGCGATCGACCTGGGTTTCGAGCGAGAATTCGAGGCGGGCCTCGACCTCGAGCAGCTCTGCTACGAGCGCACCCTCGTCAGCGCCGATCGCCGCGAGGCGCTCGCGGCCTTCGCCGAGAAGCGCAAGCCGAGCTTCAAGGGCGAGTGATCAACGGCTGCTCTTGCTGCGCCGAACGCGGGCGCGCAGCAGCGTGACGAGCTCGCGCGCGACCTTCGCGCGGCTGTCCTTCGCGTCCCACGACTCGATCAACGGCGCGAGCCGATCGATCGCCGCGCTGTCGATCGCCGCGCTCTTCGAGCGGCCCAGCACGTCGGCCATGCGTTGGAGCAGCGGCGCGGCGCTGCACCGCGCGAACTGCGCGACCAGCGGCACGACGACGTCGGTCACGCCCAGCGCGACGAGCGTGCGGGTGGCGCTCTCTTGCTCGCGCGTAAACGAGCGGGACTTCGCGGCGCTCGCTTCGTACCAGCGCGCCAGCGGAGCTGCGTCTTCGCTGCGCAGCGCGAGCGCGGCCAGGGCGAGGATGGCGGGGCGGAGCTCGTCGTTGGCCAGCGCGTCGAGCGAGCGTCGAGCGACGAGCTGCTGCGGCTCTGCGGCGGTGACGCGAGAGTTGTGCGCCGCGATCTGCAGGGCCTTCTTCACGCCGGCGACGTCGTTGTCGACGAGCATCGCGTCGAGCGTCGCGAGCGCGTCGTCGCGGTGCTTCTCAGCGATCGCCGCAGGAGGCGTGAGCAACACCGGCGGCGAGGGCGCGGCGAGCGCGGCGTCGAGCGCCTCGAGCAGCGTGGCGAACGTGCGCGCGTCGGCGACGCGGGCGTGCATCGAAGGCGCTTCGTCGCCGTTGAACCCAGCGTTGTTGAGAAACCCGCGCACCTGCTGCTCCGCCTTCGCGGTCAGGGCGTCGTCCGCGCTGATGATCCAGAGAAACACCGCGCGAACGCCCTGCGTTTTCAGCGCGTCGATCGCGCGGGCTCGGGCGAGGGACAGCCTCGTGCTGGTGTCGAGGATGATCAGCGCGCCCGCGGTGGGGATGGCGAGGTCCTCGACCTGCGGAGGCGCTTCGTCGACCGAGAGCATGACGTACGTTCGCAGCGCGCTTCGGGCGGTGAACGCCGTGGCGCTCCACGGGACGTAGCCACCGCGGCTGAACGCCGTGGTGCTGTCGACGTAGAGGCGCACGACGGGCGCTCCGCGGCGATCGCAGACGGGCTCGACGGCGTCGAAGCGGGGCGGGTCGAGCGGCGGCGCGTTGGAGCGGCCGCGGAGGATGGCGCGGTTCTTTCCCTGCGCTTCCATGGCCGCTTTGCGCAGCTCGACTTGGGCGCGGTCGTGCTCGGTGAAGAGCCGCGCGCCGAGCAGCGCTTTGACTGGCAGCGAGTACGGCGAGAAGAGCCGCGCGCACTCCACGTGCACGTCGTGGGTGCCCATGTTGGTGAGCTGCGGCGTGTTCGCCGCGATGGCCTCGCCGCAAATGCGGCAGGGCACGCCGCCGCGGGATTGTTCGAGCCGCAGGGGCCAGTCGAAGGGCCACACGATCAGCGCTCGACCTTCTGCGCTTCGCTCGCGCGCCAGAGGTACCAGCTCGCGACGCTGCGATAGGGAGACCAGCGGTGCGCTTGTTCGAGCATCGAGCGTTTGGAGGGCAGTTCGCCGCCGTACACTGCTTGAAAGCCTTTCTGCACGCCGTAGTCGTCGACGGGAAACACGTCTCCTCGGCCGAGGCGAAACAGGAGCAACATCTCGGCGGTCCAGCGACCGACGCCGCGCACGGCGGTGAGCTTCGCGATGACGGCGTCGTCGTCGAGGGCGTCGAGGGCGTCGAGCGAGGGCACCGTCCCGTCCTGGCACTTGCGCGCGAGGTCGCTGATCGCGAGGGCCTTCGCCGTCGAGAGGCCCGCGGTTCGCAGCGTGTCGATCGACGCTTTGGCGACCAGCGCGGGGTCGGGGCCCTCGGGCCGGTACGGAAACAGCGCGCACACGCGGGTCCAGATCGTCTCGGCTGCGCGGCCGGTGAGCTGCTGGTACGCGATGGCTTGCGCGAGCGCGGTGAACACGCTCGGCGTCGGGTCGAGCTTCATCGCGAACGGCCCTGTGCGAGCGATGAGCGCAGCGAGCGCTGGATCGCACTCGGACAGGTGCGCGACGGCGCGCGCGGGGTCGTACGCGAAGCGCGCGGCGCTCGTGGCGCGCAGGGCGGCGTCGCGCTCGATGGCGAGCATCCTGAGCTTGGTCTCGACCCCTCCTGGCGCAGAGAACCCGCCGATTCGGCCGTCCGCGGCGAGCACGCGATGACACGGAACCACGATGGGAAACGGGTTCTTCGCCATCGACTGCCCGACCGCCCGCGACGCGAGCGGACTGCCCGCGGCCTCGGCGAGCGCGCGGTACGAGCGGGTCGATCCTGGCGCGATGGCGCGCGCTGCCGCGTAGACCTTTCGATGAAACGCCGGCACGCCAGCGTCGTCGAGCGCGACGCGGGTGAGCGCCTCGTGCGCGGGACCGATCTCGCCGTTGAAGAGCGCTTGGATCCCGTCGATCGCCGCGCGAATTGATTCTGTGGGCTCAGATTCAACTGCGCCCGGCCGCTTCTCTTGTACGCGCCTGGCGAGCGCGCGGTCGCTCGCCTCGGGCAACAGAACGCCGACGACGCCGCGGTCGCTCCACGCGACGGCGCAGCGGCCGATGCGCGTGTCGAACCGCGCGAACCGAGGAGGGGGCTGGGTCTTCATCGCGGACGGGCGAGCGTCTTACGAGCAACGGCGCGCGACCGCAATCGCGAGATCCGCGCAGCCCGCGTTCGGTCAGCGAATTTGCGTGTGGAATGCCCGCGGCGGCGCGATAGAGTGGAGGGCAGTGACCAGGCTCATCGAGGCAACCGCGATCTTGCTCGCGTCCGTCGCGGCCGTTGGCTGCTCGTACCGCCCCACGCAAGCGCTCGTTTACGTCGACACCAACGTGTCCGCAGAGAGAGTGATGTCGCTCTCGATCGCGAGCGCGGCGGGAGACGTCTCGATCGAGCGGCTGCGCGCCTCGCGGCTCGAGACGGCGCGGGGCGATCGGTCGCGGCCGTTGTTTCCGGGCAGCTTCGCGTTGGTCCCGAAGCAGGGTGGGCCGCGGGGCGGAGCGCAGTCGCTGCTCGCGCGGCTCGAGGTCGAGGCGACTGCGACGCAGCCTGCGCTGGTGATCGAGCGCTACCACCGCGTCGCGCTGATCGAGCGCACGCCGCTCGACGCGTACGTGCGGTTCAACGCGACGTGCGCGGCGTCGACCACCGGCTGTCGGACCGCGACGGGCTCGGCGTGCACGGTCTCGCTGCGCTGCCTCGAACAAGGGCTCACCTGCGGTGACGACGGAGCGTGCGTCGCGATCGAGCTTCCGACGCAGCCTTCGAGCGACGCGGGCCCGGGCTTCGACGCGACGCCCGACGCTGCTCCTTCGGCGATGGACGCGAGCTCGGAGGACGCGGCGATCCCTGCGCCCGACGCGATGGTGGACGACAGCGCGTCGCGCGACGTGGTCGCCGACGAGGCAGCTGCGCCTGTGGTCGTGGTTGCGCCGCGGCCGATCGCGCCGATGAGCACGAGCGCGGTCACGAGCAAGCGCCCCACGCTGCGATGGCAGCTCGCGGCGGGCAGCGACGGAGCGTCGGTCGAGCTGTGTCGCGATCGGGCGATGAGCGCGCAGTGCCAATCGCTGCGCATCGCAGGCGACCGCGTTCGACCTGCGGCCGAGCTCGGCGCGGGCTGGTGGTTCTGGAGGCTGCGCGGCACGCAGGGCGCAGCGACCGGCGCGAGCGCGAGTGTGGTGTGGCAGTTTCGCGTAGGGGCGCGCAGCGCGAGCGGTGATCGCGATCTTTCGTGGGGCGTGTGGCCGGACTTCGACGGCGACGGCGCGGGCGACGTGCTCGTCGGCGCGCAGGGAGCGCAGTCGGGCGCGGGCGAAGCGACCGTGTGGCGAGCGACCGCGACGACGCTCGTCGAGCAGACATCGCTTCGCGCGCGCGGCAGCGCTGCGGGCGATCGCTTCGGCGCCGCGGTCGCGACGCTCGGGGACATCAACGGCGATGGCTACGGCGACTATGCTGTCGGTGCCCTTGCGGCCAACGCGAGCGCAGGCGCGGTGCGAGTGCGCTTCGGCGGCCCGTCGATGCTCGCGGACGCGACGCTGAGCGGCGTCGATCACGCGCTGCCTGGCGCGCAGTTCGGCGCGTCGATCGCGGGGCTCGGCGACGTCGACGGCGATGGCTACGGCGACTTCGCCGTCGGCGCGCCCAACGCGAACCTGCCGGGGTGTTCGGGCTGCGGATTCGTGCGGGTGTTCTTCGGCGGCGCGAGCGGCGTCAGCGCGCGGACGCCCATGCGGATGCAGGGTAGGGCGGTGGCGGATTTGTTCGGCAGCGCGGTCTCGGGCGCCGGGGATTTCAACGGCGACGGCTTCGCGGACATGGTCGTCGGCGCGCCTGGCTCGAGCCCGAGCGGCCGCGCCGAGTGCGGCGAGGTTCACTTGTTCGCGGGGAGTTCTGCAGGGTTTTCGTCGGTCGCAGATCGCGTGATCGAGTGCCTCGCGCCGGGTGACATCTTCGGGTGGTCCGTCTCGGGCGCGGGCGACGTCAACGGAGATGGGCTCGCGGACTTCGTCGTGGGCGCGCACAACGCGCAAGGCGGGATGCCCGCGACGATCGGCGGAATCGCCGTGGTCTTCGAGGGCGCGCTCACCGCGAGCGCGGTGCGGCTCGGGGTCGTGCTCAACGGCGACGTGTTCGATCGACAAGGCTGGTCCGTCTCGAGCGCAGGCGACGTCAACGGCGATGGGTTCTCGGACATCATCGTGGGCGCTTGGGCTGCATCTCCTGGCGGTCGCAACGGGACCGGCGTCGCGCGCTTGTACGCTGGCAGCGCGAGCGGCGCTCTCGCGGCGCGCGCGAGGGTCATCGAGGGCGTGGCGGCAAGCGACATGCTCGGCCGCGCGGTCGCGGGCGTCGGGGATCTCAACCGTGACGGCTTCGACGACGTGGTGTTGGGCGCGCCTGCGTTCGACCAGACGCCGCTCGGCCGCGCGGGTGCGATCCACGTGCGGCTGGGCTCTGCCGCGGGATTGGGCGCAACGACGTGGACGATCGTGGCGGGCGCGGCGATCGACGACCGCTTCGGCGGGGCGCTCGCCGCGGCGCATTGAGCGAGCGGCGCCGTCCGCTGTGCACGTTCGGGGGCGATTCGTGGTAGCGAACGGGCCCTCCATGAGCACTGCGAAGCGTGTCGAAGAGACGCTCGCCCGCGTCGAGCAGGGCGGCCACCCCAAGTACCACTCGAAGAACGCCGAGAGCGGCAAGCTGTTCTGTCGAGAGCGAATCAACCGCTTGATCGATCAGGGATCGTTCGTCGAAGAGGCGTCGCTGGCCAACAACCTCGACCCAGAGCTTCCGGCGGATGGCGTCGTGACGGGCACGGCGACGGTCAACGGTCGCGTCGTGGCGATCATGGCCAACGACTCGACGGTGAAGGCGGGCTCGTGGGGAGCGCGCACGGTCGAGAAGATCCTGCGCATCCAAGAGATCGCCCAGGATTTGCGCTGCCCGATGCTGTACCTCGTCGACTCGGCGGGCGCGCGGATCACCGATCAGATCGAGATGTTTCCGGGCCGTCGCGGCGCGGGGCGGATCTTCTACAACCAGGTCGCGATGAGCGGGCAGGTCCCGCAGGTGTGCTTGCTCTTCGGGCCGAGCGCCGCGGGCGGCGCGTACATTCCTGCGTTTTGCGACGTGGTCGTGATGGTCGACGGCAACGCGGCGATGTACCTCGGCTCGCCGCGCATGGCCGAGATGGTGATCAACGAGAAGGTCACGCTCGAAGAGATGGGCGGCGCCAAGATGCACTGCTCCGTTTCGGGCTGCGGCGACGTGCTGGTCAAGACCGAGGACGAGGCGCTCGCCTGGTGCAAGCGCTACCTCGCGTACATGCCGACGAACTTCGAAGAGCCGCTGCCCGACGCCCCGGCCATCGCCCCCAAACAGAGCGGAAAGACCTTCGAGCAGCTCGTCCCCGCCGACGAGAACAAGCCCTTCAAGATGCTCGCGCTGATCGAAGAGCTCATCGACGAGGGCTCTTGGCTCGAGGTGAAGAAGCTCTTCGCGCAAGAGATCCTCACGGGCTTCGCGCGCATCGACGGGATGGCGGTCGGCATCGTCGCGAACAACCCGTTCTACAAGGGCGGCGTGATCTTCGTGGACAGCGCCGACAAGGCCGCGCGATTCATCTGGCTCTGCGACGCCTTCGGGATTCCGCTGTTGTACCTCGCGGACGTCCCGGGCTTCATGATCGGCTCGAAGGTCGAGCAGCAGGGGATCATCCGCGCGGGCGCCAAGATGATCGCGGCCGTGAGCGAGGCCACCGTGCCGAAGCTCAGCGTGATCGTGCGCAAGGCCTACGGCGCAGGGCTGTACGCGATGTGCGGACCGGCGTTCGAGCCCGACGCGTGCATCGCGCTGCCGTCGGCGTCGATCGCGGTGATGGGCCCCAACGCCGCGGTCAACGCGGTGTACTTCAACAAGATCCAAGAGGTGCCCGAGGGGCCGCAGCGCGACGCCTTCGTCACCAAGCTGCGCAACGAGTACCGAGAGGACATCGATTTGCTCAAGCTCGCGAGCGAGCTCGTGATCGACGCGGTGGTCCAGTGGCCGCAGCTTCGGGCCGAAATCGTCGCGCGCTTCAAGCGCGCCCGGCGCAAGCGCGAGCAGCGCCCGGCGAAGAAGCACATCGTCCCGCCGGTGTGAGCAACGTGAGCGAGAAGAAGCGAGAGAGTGACAGCGAGCGCCCGCCGCGGGACTCGTCGCCGAAGCTGCAGCGCTTCGTCGCGGGCCTCGCCGTCGTGGCGTTGATCGGCGTGATCGGCTTCGTCCTGCGCAAGTCCAATGAGCGCCCGACGGACACGAGCGGGCCGTTCGACCCGACGACGACCAACGAGGCCGAGCTGCGTCGCGTGACCGAGTCTGTCTCGCGCGTGATCGCCGCGCCCGACGGCCGCCCCCACGAGAACGCCGTCGAGGTGCTCGAGTCTCTCGCCGTGCAGAGCGCGGGCGCGCGCGACCTCAAGGACGCGTGCGTCAGCACGTACCGCGGGCTCATCACGTCGCGGCAGAAGCTCGAGCAAGTGCGCGCCATTCTCGTCTCGCCCGACGGGGGGATGCGCCCGCAGACCGAGCTCGCCGCGGGCGAAGCGGCGCGCGCGTCGATCCTGTTGCGCGAGGCCGACGAAGAGCGCGAGCGCGTGACCAGCACGCGCAACCGGTGCCACGATTTGTATGCGATCGCCGCGCGGCGCTTCGGCCTCGCGCTCGAACGGCCGAGGGGCCAACAGTAGCGTTGCGATGACGATTCTTCAGGTGGATCACGTCTCGTTCTCGTACGGCGCCGACACCGTCTTCGAGGACGTCTCGTTTACGATGGCGCTCGGCGAGCGGCTCGCGCTCGTGGCGCCCAACGGGCAGGGAAAGAGCACGCTGCTCAAGCTCATCGTCGGTGAGCTGACCCCGGACGAAGGGCGCGTGCTCGTGCCCAAGGGGACGCGCGTCGGCTACCTGCATCAATCGCACGAGCCCGATCCGTCGGGCACCGTGCTCGACGCGCTGCTCGCGACCTTCGTCGAAGCGCGCGAGGCGCGCCATCGCTTGACCGCGGCCGAAGAAGCCGCGGCGTCGGGCACAGACGAGGCGCTCGAGCGGCTGGCCGCTGCGCAGGATCGCTTCGCGCGGACCGGCGCGGACGCGATCGAGCGAGAGGTGAGCGCGATCGCGCATCAAGTGCGCTTCAGCGACCAGGACCTGCATCGCGCGGTCAGCTCGCTGTCCGGCGGCGAGCGGGGGCGCTTGCAGCTCGCCGTGGTGCTCGCTGCGAAGCCGGATCTCTTGCTGCTCGACGAGCCGACGAACCACTTGGACCTCGAGACGGTGTACTGGCTCGAGGGGTTTCTTCGCGCGTACCGCGGGGCGGTGATCGTGGTGTCGCACGACCGCGCGTTTCTCGACGCGACGTGCCCGCGCACGGCGGAGCTGGGGATGTTTTCGTTTCGCGACTACGCGCTGAAGTACAGCGCGTACGTGATCGCGCGGGACGAAGACCTCGAGCGCGAGCGCAAGGCGGTGATGGAGCAGCGAGACTTCATCGCGAAGACCGAAGAGTACATTCGCCGCAATCTCGCTGGGCAGAACACGAAGATCGCGCAGGGCCGACGCAAGATGCTCGAGAAGCTCGAGCGCTTGGACAACCCCGATGACATCTGGGCCAGCGCGCGCAAGCTCGGGATGCGCTTCGCGCAGGCGCGGCGCACGGGCGACATCGTGTTCGAGGCCAAGGGGCTGCGCGCCGAGCGCGGCGGGAGGGTGCTCTTCGACGGCGTCGACGTCCTGGTGAAGCGGCTCGACCGCGTCGCCATCGTCGGCCCCAACGGCGCGGGAAAGAGCACGCTCTTGAAGCTGCTCGCCGCGCAGGGATGGCCCGAGGACAAGGGCGAAGTGCGGCAGGGGACCAACCTGGACGTGGGGTATTTCGACCAGCACTTGGAGTCGCTCGACCCCGAGAAGTCCTGCGTCGAGATCATCCGCGGCGTGCGGCCGGACATGGTGGTGGACGCCGTTCGGCAGTACCTCGCGCGGTTTCGCTTCTACGGCGACGACCCGTTTCGCGCGGTCAAATCCCTGTCGGGCGGCGAGCGAACGCGGCTCGCGCTCGCGAAGCTCTTGCTCGTCCCGCGCAACGTTCTCTTGCTCGACGAGCCGACGAATCACTTGGACATCCCCGCGTGCGAGATCCTCGAAGAAGCCTTGGCGCACTTCGAAGGCACCGTGCTGCTCGTCTCGCACGACCGGTACTTTCTCGAGCGCGTGGCCACGCGCCTCGTGCACTTGGACAACGGCAAGGTGACCCTGTATTCGGGCTCGTGGAGCGACTACGTCTCGCACCGCGAGAAGCTCGAGGCGCAGGCGAGAGAGCTCGAGGCCGCCCGCGCGCCCAAGACCGTCAAGGGCGCGGCCGAGGCGCCCAAAGCTGCGCCGAAGGGCCGCGAGAGCTACGAGGACGCCAAGCGCAAGGCTCGCGAGGCAGAGAAGCGCGCGCGTCGCGTCGCGGAGCTCGAGAAGCTCATCGCCGACGGAGAGCAGAAGCTCGAATCGTTGCGCACGCAGCTTCGGGACGCGCCCGGAAGCGACTGGGAGAAGATTGCAGAGCTCGCCGAAAAAGAGCAGGAAATGGTCCGCCGCGTCGACGGTTACACTGAAGAGTGGCTGCGTCTGTCCGAGGAGAGCTCATCGTGAGTCGATCGTCCCTTGCTTCGTTGATTTCGTGGGTGCTCGTCGCCGCGATGACCGTCGGCTGCAAGCGCCCTGGCGCGTCCGTGGGCCCCGCGCCCGCGAGCGACCTCGCGCAGAACAGCGCGGACGCTGGAGCGCCAGCGGTGCCCTTCGAGCTGCGCGCGGACAGCGCGGACGTGACGCTGTTTTGGTTCGACGCGGTGGGCAACGCGCACGCGGCGTCCAGCGTGAGCGAGGTGCCCGCGGACAAGCGCGAGCGCGTTCGCGTGGATCCGCTGCGGCCCGAGCTACGCGCGGCGGGCTGGGTGTACGTCGCCGACCTTCGCGCGGCGCAGCCGGACGGGCGCTTCAGCGTGCGGGCCGTGCAGGCCGAGGCGTTCGCGGCCGAGCTCGACCCGGCGCTCGCGGCGCGCACCCAACAAGCGAGCGCGCGCAACGGCAACGGCCTGCCGGTCAACACGGCGCCCGAAATCGTGCTGTACGGCGCGGCGTGGTGCGGCGCGTGCAACCAGGCCAAGACGTGGATGCGCTCGCAGGGAATTCCGTTCGTCGAACACGACATCGAGCGCGAGCCGGACGCGGCGCGAGAGCTCACGACGCGGGCGCGCGAGCAGGGCGTGCCGACGGGGTCGATCCCGATCATCTCGATCCGCGGTCGTCTGTCGGTCGGCTTCGATCCGGCCCGCATCAACCAGGCGCTCGGCCGCAGCTGAACCCGCCCAGCACCTGCCATCGTCGCTCGCGCTGCGAGCGCACCCCTGCGGATCCGCGACGCGAATCCCAGGGACACCGGGGATCAGGACCGCGTCGCCCATGACAGAACCACTCGCCAAACGCTCGTCGCGCGAACGAACGCTGCACGTCCTCGCTGCGGTAGCCGTCGTGTGCGCGACGCTCGCGCACCTCGCGTACTACTTTCCGCGAACGGTCGACGACCTGTTCATCTCGCTGCGCTTCGCAGAGAACCTCGCGAACGGCCGCGGCGCCGTCTACAACGTCGGCGAGCGCGTCGAAGGCTACTCGGGCGCGCTGTGGATGTTCTTGCAAGCGCTCGGCTACGCGCTGCGCGTCGAGGGCGTCCTGTGGACCAAGCTCCTCGGCCTCGTGTGCCTCCTTGCGACACAGCTCGGGCTCTACCGCGTCACGCGTGACGTGCTCGGCGTGCGTCCCTGGGTCGCGTGGCTCCCGTGCGTCGTCCTCGCGGCCAACAGCTACGCCATCAACTGGTCGACGCTCGGCCTCGAGACGCCGCTGCACCTCGCGATGCTGGTGCTGTTGCCCGTGGCCGTGCACGCGTACATGCAGCAAAAATCCACGCAAAATCGCGTGCTGGCCATCCTCGCGATCGTCGCGTGCGGCACCGCGAGGCCCGAGTCCGTGCTCTATCTCGCGGTCAACGCCGCCGCGCCCGTGCTCGCCGCAGGCTCGCGCGAGAAGGCCAAACAAGCAGCGCGTGAGCTCGTCGTCGGACTCTGGCCCGCCGTCGCGGTGCTCCTCGCGCTGCTGCTCGCGCGGCGCGCGTACTACGGCTACTGGGTGCCCAACACGTACTTCGTGAAGGGCTCCCACGTGACGAAGGACTTCCGCCGCCTCGCGCCGCTCGTGGCCCAAGGCGTGGGCGTGACCGAGGCGATCGCGTACGTGGGAGGCGCGCTCTCGCTGTTGATCCTGGGATTCAAGCGTCGCTCGTTCGCCCTGCCGTTGACCGTGGTGGCGTGCACGTACTTCGTCGTGTCCGTGATCTTGGACTGGATGCCCAGCCTGCGGCACCACTTGCCGATCACGCTGCTCGCGCCCGTCGGCTGGGCGTTGCTCGTCGACGAGCTCGTCGGCGCAAAGAAGCGCGCGCTCCAGTGGCTCGCGCTCGCCCCCGCCGCGCTGGTCCTGCACGCATCGGCGCACGTCGCGCAGATCGACAACCGCTACAGCCCCGATGATGTGCGCGAGGGGCGGTGGGTGCTTCCGAAGAGCATGAGCAAATGGAAGGACACCGTGTGGGCCTTCTATCGCGCAGAGCCCGCGCACGTCACGCAGATGCCCGAGTACGAAATGGGCCAGATCACGCAGGCGTGGGCCGTGCTCGAGTCGAGCTCGGCGCCCGTCTCGGACAGCTGGTTCGTCGGCCGAGACATCGGAATGGTGGGCTATTACACAGGCGTCCGCGTGTACGACACGGCTGGGCTGTTCACTCCGTCGGTCTCGCACGACGCCCAGTGGGTCGACGAGCACACGGTGAGCGACGCGCTCATTCAGCGCGCGATGGGGCTGCGTCCGCTGGCGGGAGAGATCTACGAGGGCTGGGAGGTCGCGCTCGCGCGCAACACGCAGCTGCTGCACGGGTACGGCATCCGGGGAGGCTCGTACGCGCAGCCCGTGGCGTGGATCGCCAACGATCGGCCGCAGCCGTCACACGAAGAAGTGGTGCGGCGGTACGAGGCGATGGTGGCGCGGTTTCCGCGGTGGTTTCACTTGCACACGCTGTACGGCGAGAGCGTGGGCGCCGCGGTCGAGCGCCGGCTGCGCATCAAGCGCGACGGTCAGCCCTGAGCGCCGCGCAACGCGCGCGAGCTCTGCCGCAGCACGCGGGCTACGTGCAGCGCGAGCATCGCGCCGAGCGCGAGCAGCGTGAGCGCCGAGACGAAGAGCGAGAGCTGCAGGGCGCGGTCGACGAAGCTCACCACCACGGTGTGCCGTCCGGCGGGAACGTCCACAGCGAGCAGGCCTTGATGCGAGACCACCGAGCCCACAGAGGCGCGCCAGTGGCGGTCGTGGTTCTGGTTGATGAGCACGCGCGTGGCGCGTCGCGCGGTGACCTCGAGGGTGATCTCGTTGGGCGTCCATCGCACGCGACGCACCGTCGCGAGCGCAGGGTCGAGCGGATACTCTTCTTGCGCGAGGTCGCCGCGCAGCAGCGGTGACTGCGGCACGGGGATGCCCGTGATGCAGTACAGCGAGCCCATGTTCACCGCGGGAAACACTTGCGCGTCGCGGCGGTTTCCTCGGTGCTGCCTGAAGTCTTGCGCGTACGTGCGCGCCGGCTCGTAGGTGAACGCGAGCTGCGAGAACTGCGCCGACGCCGCGCGGACCATTTGTTCGTAGCGCGGCCCGAGCGCGAGCGCGATCAGCACGGTCCCGAGCGCGACGAAGCTCACACGCATCGAGCGGGGCAGCTCGTCGAGCGAGCGCGCGCCGAGCAGCGACGCGAGCGCCTTTGGGACCGCGTCTTCGATGAACGTCACCGCGCGCGCCGCGCCCAGCGCGACGAAGAGAAACACCAGCGCGACGTGGCGCTCGGGCGAACGGAGCTGCTTGAAGAGCGGCAGCTCTTTGAGCAAGTGGTACGGAGAGAGCGGGTCGAAGTCGCCCATCGAGAGCGCGAAGAAGATCCCCGCGCCGAGCGCGCACGCGACCGCCCAACGATCGCGGGTGAGCACGGCTGCGCCCGCGAGCACGAGCAGCACGGTGTGGTTGGCGCCGAGGTAGCTGAAGATCTCTGGCGCGCCGTGCTGTTCGACCGCGTTCCACGTGCGGGAGAATTGCTTGAGAAAGAGCATCAGCGGGACGAACTTCACGAGCACCAGCAGCACGAACACCACGCCCATGATGGCGGACGCGACGAACGGCTTGCTCGCGAACAACGCTCCGCGGCTGCGGCTCATCACGGCCATGCACGCGGTGAGGTAGCCGATGAGCATGAGCGTGTACGGCGCTGGGTACGTCCCGGCGCTCAGAAAGATCCACGCGAACAAAAACGCGCCCAAGTACCGGTACGCGGGCTTCTCGACGCCCATCAACGCGCACCAGCCGACCCAGGGCATCACGCCGAAGCCCACGACGAAGTTGAAGAAGCCCACCCAGGTCCACAGCGCCAACATGGGGTTGGTGGCGTAGATAAACGCCGCGCCGAGCGAGGCGATCGCGGACGAGCCCATCGCGCGTGACAGGCGATACGCGCCCTCGGCGGCCATGCAGAGGCCCAGAAGGACGCTCAAATGCCGGGCGATTTCGACGTCGAAGAGCAGCCGCAAGAGGTTGTCGGGCGCGAAGAAGATGTCCTCGGGCGCGGCGACGCCGAGGGTGCCGCCGCACCAGTACGGGTTCCATGCGGGGAGCTGGTGGTAGCGCAGCAGGGTGATCTTGTTGGTGAGCTCCCAGCCGTGAAACTGGTGCTCGTCCATGTGCTCGACGAGGTGCCTTCCGTTGACGAACAGCGGGGCGATCAGCGCGCGAATCGCGACGAGGTAGATCGCGACGCGCACCCACACGAAGGACAAGAGCCAGTCGGTCCATCGCTGCCCATCGGGCGCCACGGGCTTCACGAGTTCAGTCGCGCGCATCACTCGGTCCTCAGCGAGAGGGGAGAGGTCGTCGCCGGCAACGGCTGCCCGTCGGGGCCGGGCCAACGCTGGCGGATTCCCTCGTCGAAGACGAGGTACGCGTGCGTGATCGAGAGGCCGTAGCGCTGGCCTGCTTCGCGCGCGCGCTGTCGAAGGACGTACCCGAGGTCGTCTTCGCGCGACCACGCGTGGCCGCCCCATGAGTTCTGCAAGATGGCCCGCTGTCGCTCGGATTGCTCTGCGGTCGCGAGCTCGAGAAACATCGCGCGGCGCTGCTCTTCACGAAGCCCGAAGCGGGTCGTGGCGGTCGGCGCTTGCACCGGCGCAGGCGCGGGCGCAGCGGTGATCAACGCGCCCGATCGCTTCCACGCGGCGGTGACCGCGGCGATCGAGACGAGCTGCGCGACGATGATCAGCGCCGTCGCGAGCCGCGGCCGCGCTGGGTGCGGCGCGGTGACGTCGTCGAGGTGGACGCGGGACCCGTCGACGACCCATCGCGCGAGCGCGCGCAGTCGAGCGCGCGGCGTCTGCGTGGGCTTCGACGCAACGGAGGTTGTGCCGTCAGTGCTCATAAGAACGCCCTGGCGTATACCGCATTGCGCAGCGGATGACTGCCCCGCCAGCGCCGCTCAGAGCGGCGCGATGGGCGCGAGGTCGAGCCCGCCCGGATACGCGTAGGACGTGTACGGCGCGAGGCCCCACACTTTGATTCCGAAGCGCGTGCGGTTGTCGACGGCGCGAATGCTGTGCGAACCCGGGGTGATCGCGATGGTGCGCGACGCGAAGCCCGCGCCGACGCCGGTCTCGGACACGGGCGCGAGCGGGTTTCCGTCGAGCTCGATCTCGGCGCCCATCGGCGCCACGACGTTGACGAAGTTCTGCGAGTACGAGCTCGGCACCAGGAAGCGATAGTTCGCGCGGTACTGGTCTACAGGAGGCTCGAGCACCAGCGCGGGATCTCCCACGCAGCTCGGAAGATCCGGGCACGTCTGCGCCGCGCACTGGCACTCAGGCGGCTCGCCGAGGCCGCGGAGGTATTGCCCGACGAGGATCGGGATGTTCGCGCTGACCGTGAATCCCTCGTCCGTCTCGAACTCGCAGAACTGCCCGCGCTGCAGCGTCCGCGCGCACGATGGCGGCGTGGCGATTCCGTCGAACGAGAGCGTCGCGCCGTTGCTCTGCGCCATCACGCGCAGCGTCGCGGGCTCGGCGCCTGCGCGATATCGCACTGGAGAAACAGCGACCGTTCGCCCCCACGTGGTCATGGGAAACAGCTGCTCTTCCAAGTGATCGCACGCCGGGCGCGTGCTCGGGACGCTCGCGCACTCGTGCCCCGAGAACACCGCGACGGGCTGCGCCGACTCGACCATCGTTCCGGTGATGTCGGCGTTGGCGCCGGCGGCGACGAGCTGAAGGACCTCGCCGCGCGCGACGGAGAACGTGTGCGTCCCTGCGGGCAGCGTCCGCGTGACGTCCGCTGGGTCCCAGATCGCCGCGGTGGTTCGCACGGTGAGCATGTTCGCGCCGCTCGCTTGCGCGCCGACCATCGTGACGAACCCGCCGCGCAGCCCCGTCGCGAAGCATCGGTCCGCCGGCGCGCTGAACGGGTTTCCCTCGGTGCCCCACGACATCGCGAGGTGCTGCCGTCCGAGCACGTTCTGCGGCAAGAGCAGCGAGGCGTCGTTGGTGAACGAGAAGCGCGCTCCCCGTCGGTACTCGAGCGGGTTGAACTGGTAGACCGCGACGGGCGCGTCCGCGACCACGTGAAACGCGCCGTTCTCTGCGCGCCCCGAGCGCGCCGTGCAGTTCGGCCCCGTGTCGAACACGCCTGCGCAGCATCGCGTCTGGTTGTGGCTCAGCGCTCCGACCCAAGGCAGCCGAACCACTTCCGTCGCGTTGGGCGCGATCGTCACGGCGCGCGCAGTCGCGAGCCCGCCGCCCTCGATCCGCACGTTGACCGGGTACGCTTGCGTGCTGGCCAACACGATCGCGAACTCGAACTCGCTCTGCAGTCCTCCGTTGGCCGTGACCGTCGGCCAGTACTCGCAGCCGAGGTACGAATCACCGAGGTTTGCGCAGGGATTGCTGCACACCCCGTCGATGCACCGCTCGGCGTTGCCGCTGTTGCAGCTCGCGCCGTCGACCCACGCGCTGCCGTCGGCGCTGCATCGTTGCGTGGTGTTCGTCTCGTCGGGCTTGCATCGCGCGCTGCCCGGCCGGCACGTCACGCAACCTCGGCCCGCTGCGCACACCTGGCCGCTCTGCGTGCAATCGACGGGCGTTTCGGCGGCTCCGCAGCGCTGCGCGCGATCGCCCGGGAGGCACGTCCACTGGTCACCCACGCACGGTGATCCCTCGCTGGTGGCGTCCATGGCGGCGCTCGCGCCGTCTCCGGCGTCCGAGCCGAACCGCGGCGGTTGGCTGCACGCGAGCAGTGAGAAGCTTAGCAACCAGAGGGTCGTTCGCATCGAGCGCGAGCGTATCGCGAGGGCGCGCCGCTAGTCTTCTGCCGCTGCGTCGAAGGACGCCGCGGCGTCACGAACGCTCGCGTCGAGCGCGGCTGCGTCCGTTGAGCCCCCGTCGCGACGAGCGCACGCGGCGAGCCAGGCGTCGCGCAGCTCGGGGCGGGTGGCGGGGTCGATTCCTCCCACGCGGACGCGCACTTCGCGGTGCGCCCATTGACCTTCGGGCGTGGAGGCTTCGATCACCAGATGCACTTCTGCGCCGAGGATCGAGCAGTACTCGGTGCGGTCGTCGTCGTCGTTGAGCAGGACGCGGATGCCGTTGATCGCGAGCTGCGCGCGGTCGTTGGGGTCTTGCTCGAACGGGAGTCGAAAGCGCGTGTAGCCTACTTCGACGCAGTCGCTCGCGCGGCGCGCGCGCACTTCGATGAGCGGCAGCCTTCCGTCGAAGCCGCGGCCGCGAAAGCCGACGAGCAAGTGCTGCAGCCCTTGCTCGCCTGGGATCACGTAGAGCGTGTCGCCGTCGGCGAGAGGCGCGAAGCCCTCTGTGGTTCCGTCGCGGCCAGTGCCGACGACGAGGGCCATTCCGTTGTCAGCCTGACAAGCGAGGACGGGGCACTCGCCGCGCGCGGCGCCGCCGTCGGCGAAGGCCCTCGCGCGCTGCTCGCATGCGTTGGCGTCGGCGGGAGGAGGCGGCTGCGGACAGCCCGCGAGCGCGAGGCACAGCGTCGCAGCGAGCGCTGCGAGCTTCGAGGTGATCGAGCGCGACATCGACGGGTCAGTCGTAGCACGCGCTGTTCGAGCGGTGCTCAGCGCTGGCTGGTGCGGGCTTCGACGCGACGAACGATGGCGGCCATGCGATCGGCGGGGATGAACTCGTTGACGCGAGCGACCTCGCGGCCGTTGGCGTCGAGCACGATGACCGTGGGGAGGGATCGCACGTTCCAGTCGCGCTGCAGGGCTTCGAAGCGGGCGTCGCCCTGCTCGTGCTCGTACAGCTTGACGGGGACGTAGCGCAGCTCGGAGAGGGCGCAGGCGACGGGCTGCGCGGGGAGCGTCTGGTGCGCGAGCTCTTCGCACGCGCGGCACCAGGTGGCGCCGAAGTCGATGAGCATGGGGCGGTGCTCGCGCTGCGCGACGGCGCGGGCCGCGGCGAGGTCGGTCTGCCAGCGCACGGGGCTGCACGAGCCGGTCTGCACTTGCGGCTCGGCGCCGAGCAGCCAGACCGTGGCGATCGACGCGAGCGAGAACCCAGCGATTTTGCCGATCTTCTCGCGGGCGGCGGCGGCCTTCATCGCGGCGAACACCGCGCCGGCGACGCCCAAGACCGCGACGACGATCTGCGCCGCCTTGCCGAACCACCGCGGCGGGTGCGCGAAGAACGGAACGAGCTGGCGCAGGTACCACAGGCCCACCACGAGCAGGACGAACCCGAGGACGGACTTCACGAGGTTCATCCATCGGCCGGGCTTGGGCAGGCCCATGGCGAGCGCGCCGACGAGAAAGAACGGCAGCCCCAGCCCGAGCGAGTACGCGTAGAGCGAGAGCGCCCCGGAGGCTGCGTTCTTCGTGGAGAAGATGAAGGACAAGATGCCCGCGAGCGGCGCGGTGGCGCACGGCGCGGCGATGGGACCGAGCACGAGGCCGACGACGAAGGCGCCCTTCACGCCGATGCCGCCCATGGTCGAGAGCCGGGTTTGCAGCGACGCCGGCAGCTGGATGTCGTAGAGGCCGAACATCGAGAGGGCCATCGCGAACATGAGCACCGCTTCGAAGACGATCACCGCGGGGTGACCGGCGACGGCGCCGAAGAGCCCGCCGCTCAATCCCGCGGCCAATCCCAGGGGAACGTAGAACGCCGCGATCCCGTGCACGAACGCCGTGGACAAGAGCATCGATCGCGCCCGGGAGCTCTGGTTCGCTCCGAAGACCGAGACCGTGATCCCGATCATGGGGTAGACGCAGCCCGTGCCTGCCGTGAGCAAACCGCCCACGAACGCGCCCGCGAGCGCCGCGGCGATCCCGTACTTCGCGAGCAGCCGCGAGAACAGGTCACCGGACGGTCCGGCGGTGGTCTCGGCGAAGGCGAGGGCGGGCAAGAGCAGCGTCGTCGCCGCGAGGGACAGCGCGAGGACCACCGCGCTTCGTGAGCGTTCGCGTAGTTGCATGGGGCGAAGTTTCTCGGGAGAAGGGCTGAATGCGGTCGACCGTGGCTCCGTCCACCGCGCGCAGTGCGGTATAAACCGTCGCACGCTGCGTTGACAGGGGCTAACGAAACCCCGGCGCGGCGAGTGAGAGCCGAAGGAAGGTCAGTACGATGCGCAGGTTCATCCAGGTTTCGTTCGTGCTGTTTACGGCGGGCGTATTCGCCGTGTCCGCAGAAGCGCAGCGAAGGGGTCGTGGTCGCGGACGAGGCAACACGCCCGTGGTCGCCCAGCAGACCGATCCGCCGAACAGCGAGCGAATCGCGCAGGAGCTCGGCACGATCCAGTGGGGCTGGACCCACGATCAGGTCGTCAACTACTACCGCGGCGTTCTGACGGCGCAGTTTCTCCCGCTGCTCAAGAACAAGGGCCAGGTCGAGCAAGACCGGCTCATGCAAGAGCGCGACGGGATCGTGGGCAACTTGCGTCGGTCATACTTGCTGCTCAACGGCGCGGTTCCGCAGCGTCGATGGGACACGAGCTTCGTGGGCGGCGAGTACACGCACAGCAACAACGAGTCGATGCTGGTGTACGAGAACCCGCGCACGGGGGACCGCGAGTTCTTCTTCTTCTTCAACGACCGGCTGTGGAAGCGCTTTCAAGCGCGCAACGTTCCGCGCGGCGCAGCGCTGGACTTTCCGACGTTCGTGGGGAGCCTCGACGGGCTCTTCGGCGCGCCTGGCCTGCGTCGGATGCGCCAGGACCAGGCCGATCGCATCGAAGCGGTGTTCTGGCAGGACGCATCGACGCGGCTGCGCGTGATCGACCACTCGACGTTCTACGGCGCGTTTTGCCTCGTCTACGAAGACAAGGCCGTCCTCGGCCGGCTGAGCGAGCTGCGCCGCAACGCCCCCGCCAAGGTCGAGAACGCCACGCCTGGCACGCTCTCCGCGGAGACCGTCGTCGGCAACGTCGACAACGACAGCAACACGGACATCGTCGACCGCATGACGGGCAAGATTCGCCGCGTGCAAAACGCCGACGCTGGCGCAGCGGCCAGCACGTCGGTCCGTCCGCAGTCGGGAACGAGCACGGCCACGAGCACCACCTCGACGCCGACCAACAACCCGCGGCCCAACCCGGGCGACGGCCTGAGCGGTCTGCAGGGGCTCTGAGTTCGCTCAGAGCGCGAGCTCGACCTCGACGCGCTCGATCGCCGCGTCCGCGCGCTGCAACGCTGGGAGGATCACTCGCTCGACCGTGTACGAGCGGCCAGGGCAGCCGTTGCACGCTCCGCCGAGGCGCAGCTTCGCAGCGGTTGCGCTGACCGATACGAACTCGATCGAGCCGCCGTCGAGCGCGATCAAAGGAGCGAGCACCGCGTCGACGACCGCGCGAATCGCCTGCGCTCTGTCTTCATCCATCACACCGGACGCTACCACGCTCGCGATGCTTCGTTGACGCCAGCGTGCGCGACGGCCTAGCATTCTCGGTGGCGTGTCTCGTTTTCGACTGAGGTTTCTCTTGCAAGAGTTCGATCTTCCACCCGGCGAGGTGGTGATCGGCCGCAGTCCTGACTGCCACATCACCATCGAAGACCCGCTGATTTCGCGGCAGCACGCGAAGATCGTGGTGAGCGACCGCTCGTGCACGTTCATCGATCTGCAGAGCCGCAACGGCTCGAGGCTCAACGGTCGACCCGCGCGCGAGCCGGTCGAGCTGCACGACACCGACCGGATTCGCATCGGCGCGCAAGAGCTGGTCTTCTTCGAGATGAGCACAGAGAAGCGCTCGACGCGCGCGACCGGCGCGATGCGTTTGTGCTCGCACTGCGGATCGCCCTTCGCTGAAGGCACCGAGGTGTGTCCGCACTGCGGCGCCACCGTCGGAAAAGACGAAGACACGATGTCGGGCGTCGTCGTCGAGCCGAGAAGGACGTGGGTGCTCGACCTGGTGGGCGAGGTCCTCGAGCGCGCAATCGCCGCAGGAAAGACGCAAGAAGCATCGCGGATGCTCCATCGCGCAGCGGACGAGTTCTCCGAGCGAGCGCGCAACGGCGGGGCTGTGGATGCCAAGGCGCTCGCGCAGATCAGCGATCACGCGCTGCGGCTCGCGGCGATCGACCGCGACTTGCAGTGGGTGCAGTGGGTGGTCGACTCGCATCAGACGTTGAAGCTCGTGCCGTCCGCGGCGCTGGTTCCTGCGTTTAGCGCGGCCGCGAACGAAGCAGTCGCGCGGGGTGTCATCGTGGCGTTCGCGGCGAGCCTGCGGTCGCGCGAGTCCGAGCTCACGAGCGCCGAGACCGCTATCGTCGCTTCTTTGGAAAACCTCGATCGATCGCGGTAAGGACCTCCGTCCGTGGCGAATTTGCGGCTGAGATATCTGAGTCAGCTTCTCGACGTTCCCCCGAACGGCGAGTTCGTCATTGGTCGCAGCCGCGATTGTCAGCTCGCGCTCGAAGATCCGCTGGTCTCGCGAAGGCACGCGGCCTTTCGGTGGAGCGGCGCTCGACTCGTCGTCGAGGACTTGGGTTCTCGCAACGGCGTGAAGGTCAACGACAACAAGATCACCGGCGTGAAGGACCTCGTTCCCGACGACGTGGTGGTGATCGGCGGACAGACGTTTGTTGTCGTCGAGGGCGAACACGCGGACACGCGCGACGTTCGTCGCGTCGCCGTCACGATGACCAGCGAAATCGGTGAGGCTGGCACGCCCCTGGCGCTGCTCGGCGGCGTGGTCGAGAAGGCCTTCGCGATGGGCCGCATCGACGATGCCGAGAGGATCCTCACGAACCTCCTCACGGACATGCTCGCCGGCTTCGACGCGGGCAAGCGCGACAACGGCGCGCTTCCGGACGCGACGCGCTTCGCGCTTCGTCTCGCGGGCGAGACCGGCAAGAGCCAGTGGGTCGACTGGGTGTTCAACGCGCACGCTGCGCTGTCGAAGGTCCCGCCCGCGGCGACCGTCGACGAGCTGTATCTTCTCGCCCGCAAGATCCGGTATCCCGTGACCGTCGCGTTCAAGAACTACATCGCGAAGATGAAGGATCAGGCCGGGTTGTTGGGGCCGGCCGAGCGCTTCGCGTTGCAGCGCATCGAGGGCTTGATGCGCGTGCTCATGGCGTGACGCGTCCGCGATGAACGAACACGCTCACTGAGCGCGTCGCGCCCGAGAGAGCCACGCGTTGCGTGCGAGTCTTCGGCCTTTGCCCCCGGCGGCCGCGTCGATCAGCCGCCGCGGCGGCCGGACAGCGCGTTGACCAGGCCCTGGTGGGACTGATCGAGCTGGTTGACGAGGTTGCGCAGCGCCGTGAGGCGCGCGCGGTATTGCGTCCACGCGAGCGCGCCGCCGCGCTGCAGGTTCGGTCCGAGGCCATCGGTCACGTTGACCGAGACGAAGGCCGTCCCGAGCGCCGCGGGCGCGAGCGGAGCGTTGCCGAGGAAGATCGCGCGCGGACGCGTCGGCTCGGGCACACCCGTGAGGGGAGCGAGCGTGACTTGCCCGGTCTGCGTGTTGACCTGCTGCGCGAGGGTCAGGACACCGACCCAGGGCGCGTTGGGCTGCGGCTGCTTGAAGATCATGCCGAGGCGCAGGGTCATCGCGGCGCTGGTCGATGCCGCCGTGAGAGACTCGCGCACAGCAGCGCCGTCACCCGTGGCCTGGGCGTGCGCGGTGAGGTCGCGCCAGAGCTGCGCGAACATCACGTGCACGCCGGCGATCTTCTGAGCGACGCTGGGATCGAGGCGACCCATGCGCGCTGCGAAGACGTCCGGTCCGAAGGGCGCGTTTTCGCCGCCGTCCGAACGGAACCAGGTGACCAGGTCGAGGTTGACCTCGGGTGGGTGGGCGGCAGGTGCCTGGCCGGGCGCGTCTTCACCGCCGCCAGCGGCGATGTTGGCCGCCGAGCACGCGGCTTCGAGCTTGGTCTTGACCGTCGCGAGCACGTTGCCCGCGGCGGTGGCTTTGTCGCGGACGGCGCCGAGGGCGAGCAGGGTTTGCTTGCCCTGGCTGCTGACCTCGCTCTGTCCGCCGAACACGAAGCCGAGGGTGCCCGCGACAGCGGCGGCGGCGAGAATGCCGACGATCGTGCCGGTGCGGCTTCGGCCGACTTCTTTGTCATCGACCGGTCGCTCGTCGACGACGATGCGAACGTCCTGGGGGCTCGGCGCGGCGTGGGACGCGCCGAACGGGTCGTCGGTCGCTGCTTTTGCGCGCGCAGCGGCCTTGGCGGCAGCTTGCTGCGCGGCCTGCTGCTCCGCCACGAAGGGCGGGGGCGCGACGTCGCCGCTCAGCCCTGGGATCCCTGGAATGCCAGGGAGCGCAGGAGCTGGAAGGCTCGGTGCAGCGACAGGCGCCGCGAGGGGCGGCGCTACGAAAGCTCCGTCGCCTGGGGGCGCGACAGGCGCCGCAGGTCCACCCGCCGGAGCAGCGGGATTCTGCATGCCGACCTGGGTTTTCTTGAGGCGATCTTTGAGGTTCGGCTTCTTCTCCTCGGCCATTTCTCCGCTCCGGTTGAGGGGACGGAAGGTATCTTCGCGCGCATTTCAGCGTCAAGCGAACACGACCGTGACGGTGTTTCGAGGCGCAAACCGCGGTGATTCAGATGTGCCGAACGGTGCGCAACGGGGGCGTTGGGGGCTCGCGAGGCGACAGAATGCGCGGTTTCTGCACGTTTGTTGTCGCGGCGCGCGGGGTCTGCGAAGGGCGGGTTGCACCTTCACCGGCAATTGGACGGAGCACGAGAACGATGGAACGTGAGCGACGCCGTGCGGTACGACGCCGAGCAGACCTGTTCGTCAACAAGTTCATCGATGGGCTGCCGCATGTGGCGCGGCTCATCGAGATCAGCCCGATGGGCTGCTTGCTCGAGCGCGTGCTCGAACCCGAGGTGCAGCGTGACCTCTATCCGTTGGAACTCTCTCTTCCCGCGCAGTTCGGCGGAGCGCGCATGTGGCTCTGGGCCCGCCCCGTCTGGTCTGGCGACGGGCGCACCGCGCTCAAGTTCGTCGGCGTCGACCCGCTCGACCGCGCCACGCTCGCGCGCTTTGCCGCCGCTCTCGCGGCGTAGCGTCGCGCTCGCTGCCGTGATGGCGATCGCTGCCGTGGCGAGCTGCGGCGGCGCGCGACGACCCGATGTGGTCGGGTTCGAGCCGGTGCTCGAAGAGGACGCGAACCTCGTGACGCTGCTCAATGAAGCGATGGACGTGGGCGAGCGCGACCCGCGCGCGGCCGCGCGAAACCTGCGCGAGCAAGTGTTGCCACGGGCGCGGCGCAACGCCGAGTCCGCGGGCAATCTGACCGTGCGGCACCCGACCGCCGCTGCCTTGCGCACCCGGCTTTGTCAGCTCAGCGCGCGGCGGGCAGAGACCACGCAAGCGCTCGGCGAGGCGCTCGAGCAGAGCGACACGGCGCTGCTCTCGACCACGCTGCGCTCGATGCGGCAGCTGGCGTTGGACATGCACGCGCTCGAAGGCGACGTGCAGCGCGCGCGCAACGAGCCAGCCCGCGCGGGCTGCGCAGGATGAGCGCTCTGGAGGCGCCGACCGACCCATGAGAGCAGCGAAGACCGCGAAGTGGAGGGAGATCGTCGCGCTGGCGAAGCACGTTCCGTTGATGCCGACGGTGTCGACGGACGTGATCGAGTACGGACCCACCAAGGGGCTGACGGTGTTCGTGCACGGGTACCTCGCGACGGGCGGCGTGCTGCGTCCGCTCGGTGAATTCCTGGGAAAGAGCGGGATCGCCCCGAGGCAAGTGCACTTCACGTTCAGCCCGACGGGCTCGCTCGCCGAGCACGCGCGCAAGCTCGACGACCTCGTGAAGCGCGCGCGACGGCACGGCGACGACGGGCCCGTGCACATCGTGGGGCACTCGTTGGGAGGGCTGCTCGCGCGGTACTACCGTCAGGTGCTCGGCCGCCCGGTCGAACGCCTGGTGTGCATCGCCACGCCGCATCGGGGCGTTCCTCGAGCGGCGGCGTTCAAGGCGTTGCCGCTCGTCGACGAGCTTGCGCCGGGCAGCTCGACGCTGGCGCTGCTCGACGCGACGCACGCGCGGCTCGCGCAAACTGAGGTCACCTGTGTGATCCCCACGCACGACACGTTGGTCCCGCCAGCGCAGAGCGCGCAGCTCGCGGGCGCGCGCAACGTCCACGTGCACGGGGTGGGGCACCTCGGCGTGCTCTTCGAGCAAGAGACCTGGGAGCACGTGGCGCACGCGCTGCGCGTGCGGTGAAGCGCTCGCGCCCAGCGCGCCAACGGCGCATGGGGGGCGTCGGAGGGGATTCGCGCGGGCCGACGAGTGCTGTATAGCCACGGCGTGAACGCGGTCACTCTGCGCGGCGCCTCGGCGCTGCTGATCCTTGGTGCTTCGTGGGCGAGCGTCGGTTGTGCCGCGGTGTTTCCGCAGTACACGACGGCGACCCGAGAGATCCCTTCGGCGCTGCGCGAGCAGGGCGGGTTTACGCCGCCGCCGGACACGCTGCACCACCTCGGCGTGGTGAGCGCCGAGTGCCCCCGGCAGACGCGCGACGCGCGCAACTGGGACGGCGACGGGCTGCCCGATTTGTACGTCGTGCTCATTCGCAACGGCGAAGAGGTCTACCGCTCTCCCACCACGCAAAACTCGTTTTCGCCCGAGTGGAACAGCGCGAGCGCCGCGATCGATCTCTTCGTGCGTCCGCAGGACGTTCTGCGCGTCGAGCTGCGCGACGACGACGGGCCGCTCGCGCCGAGCGAGCTCGTGGGGCTGACGGAGGTGCGCGGAGGCGTTCCGAGCGAGGCGCGCGACGCGGGGCGATGGACGTTGCGGCTCGAAGGCGGCGCAACGGTGGTGCTCTCGTCGCGTCCGCCCGAGCCGCGGCTCGGCATGGGCGTCACGTTCGAGTACCGCATCGACTACGTCTCGATCGTGTCCGTCTCCGAGGCGAGCCCCGCGGCAACGGCCGGCCTTCAAGCTGGTGACCGCGTCGTGCGCATCGAAGGGACGCCGGTCGCCAACATGAGCCAGATCGAGGTTCGCCAGGCGTTCGACCGAGTGATGATGCGTGACCTCACCGTGGCCATCGAGCGCTCGGGCAGCGCAGCGTTCGAAGCGACCGTGCGCAGCGACGCTCTGTACAACGGCCGCTGAACAAGTGGAGGATCGCCGCGCATGAACGCTCGTAGAACCGCCGCGTGCTCGTTCGCCCTCGTCGCCGCGCTCGCCGCGACGCCCGCAGGCGCCCAGAGCACAGAGCCCGCCATCGACGTGCAGACGTTCTGGCCCACCGCCGGACCGCAGCAGGGTCTCGCGCTGCGCTCTGCGGAGGTGCAGCCGCACTTGAACTTCGGTTTCACCCTGCTCGGCAACTATCAGCACCGCCCGCTCGTCTACCGCGCCGCGGGCGATCCGAACAACGTCGTCGGCGCCGTCGACCACGCGTTTACCGTGGATTTTCTCTGGGCGTTTGGCCTCTTCGACCGCGTGCAGATCATGGCTGCGCTGCCGATGGTCGCCGCCCAAACCGGCGTCGGCATTCGTCCCATCACCAACGGCGGCGTCGCCGACGAGCTGCCCCTCGTCGGACTTCGTGACGCGCGCTTCGACGTCGCTGTGCAGATCGTCCGCCGCGCGCGACGCACGCAGGCGAGCGGGCTCGGCCTTCGCGCAGACCTCGGCGTGGCGGTCCCGAGCGGTGACGATCGATTTCAGGGCTCGGCCACGGTGGTTCTGCAGCCGTTGATCGTCGCGGACTACCGCGTCGCCGGGCTCACGATCACGGCCAACGTCGGCGCGAGGATCTTGTTCGAAGAGCGCGCGTGGGCCGGAGCGCTCTTCGGCAGCACCGTCCAAACTGCGCTCGGCCTCGCGTATCGACCCAACGCGCTGCAGCGGCTCGCGGTCGCGGCGGACATGTCGTGGCACTTGCCCGTGCCGAGATCGTCGCCGACCACGCCGTGCGTTGCTGGTCCGCGTGAGGTGTGCAGCGCGAGCGCGAGCGCGCAGGGCGAGCTCTTCGTCGGCGCGCGCTACGCGGTCGATCGCGGAAGGGACGTCGAAGTCACCGCAGGCGTCGGCGCTCCGCTCGCCTCTGCGCCGGGCGTCGCGCTCATTCGAGGGCTCGTGGGCATCGCGTACACGCCCCGCGCGCTCGACGACGACGACGACGGCGTGCGCGAGTCCGACGACCGATGCCCCGCGCAGCGCGAGGATCGCGACGGGTTCGAGGACAACGACGGCTGCCCCGACGTGGACAACGACAACGATCGCGTGCTCGACGAGGCCGATCGCTGCCCCAACGTCCCCGAGGACGCGGACAACCACGAGGACAGCGACGGTTGTCCCGACCCCGACAACGATCGCGACGGGGTCAACGACGCCGATGATCTCTGCGCGGACGAGAGCGCAAACCCGCGCCCCGACCCCGAGAACCGCGGCTGCCCCATCCGGGATCGCGACGGCGACGAGGTGCTCGACGCCGACGATCAGTGCCCCGAGACGGCCGTCGGAGAGCGCGCCGACCCGCAGCGTCGCGGCTGCCCGCTGCCCGATCGCGACCGCGACGGCGTGGGCGACACCGTCGATCAGTGCCCCAGCGATCCCTCGGGAGAGCACGCAGACCGCTTTCGTCGCGGCTGCCCGGACCCGGACATGGATCACGACGGCGTGCCGAACGAGACGGACACGTGCGTGAACCAGGCCGAGACGATCAACGGCGTCGACGACACCGATGGCTGCCCGGATCAAGGCGAAGAATCGGTCACGTTGGGCAGAGGCGCGGTGCTCTTCTCCAACGTCATCCGACTGGCGCCGCGCACGCGCGCGCTGCGGCCAGCGGAGGTGGCGCTCTTCAATCAAGCCGCGCAGCGGCTGCGAGGCATGGGCGCAGAGCTCGCTCGCGTGACGATTGGCGTGGTCGCCGATGCGCGCGATCGCGACGCGCGCGAGGCGCAGCGGCTGTCGCAGATGGTCGCCGACGCGCTCGTGGCCGCGGGCGTGACGAGGGCGTTGGTCGAGGTGCGACCGGTTGTTCCGCAGGCGCCTGCGGCGCAGGGAGCGCCCGCGCCCCGGCGGCCTGCGCGCGTCCCGGTGGGCGAAGTGCGGATCACGCTCTTGCGCAACGCGCCGTCGCGGTAGGATCGCGGCGTTGACCGTATGCGTAACTTTTCGAGCGCGTTCAAAGTTGGCCTGCTGCTGATCGTCGCGATCATCGGCGGCACTGCCCTTTATCGCGCCATCGTGCAACGAGGCTCTGGGGCGGGCGGCTACCGCGTGTATGCGCTGTTTCGCGACGCTTCGGGGCTCGTTCCGCGCTCGCGCGTGACGATGGCGGGCATCCCTGTCGGTCGCATCGACACCATTCGTCTGCAAGACGGAATGGCGCGCGTCGACATGATCGTGAACCGCGAGGTCGAGCTCTACGACGACTCGACGGTGTCCCGCAAAGCGAGCTCGCTTCTCGGAGAGTTCTTGCTCGTGCTCAGCCCTGGCACGCAAGGCACGCGACGAGTGGTCGATGGCGAGCGCGTGCGGGTGCTGCAAGAGGGCGCGACGACGGACGACATCCTGCAAAACGTCTCGGCGATCACGCGCCGCGTGCGAGACGTAACCGACCGCGTCGGCGATGTGTTCGGCAACGACGAGGGGCGCAGACAGCTCGCTGAAGCGCTGCGCAACCTCACCGAGACGACGCAAGAGATCAACCGCCTCGTGCACGCCAACAGCGAGGCCATCACGCACACGATCCGCAACGTCGATCACCTCACGACCGAGGCGGATCCGCGCGTGCAGCGGCTGCTCGCCAACCTCGAGCGCGCCTCCCATCGCGTGGACGACATCCTCGCGGAGAACCAGCCCAACATCAACGACACGATCCGCAACGTGCAGGACACCGTGCGCAACGCCAACGCGGCGTCGCGCGACCTGCGCGAGGCGCTCGGCCACGTGAACAGCATCACGGCCGGCGTCGACCGGGGCGAGGGCACCGTCGGCAGGCTCGTGCGCGACGATCACCTCATCAACGAGGTCGAGGGCGTGGCCGAAGGCGTCAACGATCTGGTGGGACCCATCGGGCGACTCCAGACCATCGTGGGCCTCCGCACGGAGTACAACTTCGTGGCCAACGGGCTGAAGAGCTACCTGGAGTTTCGGCTCCAGCCGCGCGAGGACCGGCACATCTTGTTTCAGATCGTCGACGACCCGCGCGGGTTGATCGATCGACGGTCGGTGATCCGCACCAGCACCAACCCGGCGGACCCGGCGATGTGGCGCGAGACCACGGAGACCACCGGGCGCGGCCTGCGGTTTACCCTGCAATTTGCCCGGCGGTTGGGGCCGGCGACGTTTCGCTTCGGCATCTTGGAGAGCACCGGCGGCGTCGGCTTGGACTTGAACGCGATGCGAGACCGCCTGGAGTTTCGCTCGGATGTGTTCGACTTCTCGACCAGCCAGCTCCCGAGGCTGCGCATGATGGGCGCGTACGCGCTCTTGCAGCGCGTGTACATCTTGGCGGGCGTCGACGACGTGTTGAACCCCCAGCGCACGGACGTGTTTCTTGGGGCGCAGCTGCGGTTTCGCGACGAGGACATGCGCACGATCCTGCTGTTCGCGGGCGGCGCGCTCGGCGCGGTCGCGCGCTGATCGATCGATGGCGCTGCTAGAGTTCGCCGCGCTGAAGAAGCGCTACGGTCCTGCGGGCGAGGTGGAGGTCCTGCGGGGCGTGGACCTCAGCGTCGAGCAGGGCGAGTTCGTCGCGATCTTCGGCCCGTCGGGCTCGGGAAAGAGCACGCTGCTCAACGTCGCCGCGGGGCTCGACACGAACTACGAGGGCTCTGCGAAGCTGTGCGGGCACGAGCTGCGAGCGATGACGGACCGCGCGCGCACGGAGCTGCGGCGCACGACGGTGGGGCTGGTGTTTCAGATGTTTCATCTGGTCCCGGACTGGACCGTGGAGGCCAACGTGGCGCTCCCTTCGCTGTTTGGTCCGCTGGAGAAGGACACGGCAGAGCGCGTGCGGTCGGCGCTCGATCGCGTGGGGATGAAGGACTACGCGAAGCGCAGGCCGACGGAGCTGTCTGGGGGACAGAGGCAACGCGTGGCCGTCGCGCGGGCGTTGTTTGCGGCGCCTCCGTTGATGCTTTGCGACGAGCCGACGGGCGCGCTCGACAACGAGACGGGCGCGTCGGTGCTGGCTGTGTTCAAGCGCGTGCACGAAGAGACGAAGAGCGCGTTCGTGGTGGTGACTCACGACGAGCGGGTCGCGAAGATGGCGGGGCGAGTGATCACGCTGGGCGAGGGGCGCGTGGCGCGCGACGAGCGAAAGACGGAGGGTTGAGGGATTGAGAGCTGCGGCGTTCGTGACGCTGTTGGGCAGGGATCTACGGCGCGCGGGCGGCTCGTTCGTGCTGGCTGCGGTGGGCATCACCGTGGGCATCGCGGCGCTGGTGTTCTTTCTCGCGCTCGGCGCCGGGATGCGCTCGGTGGTGTTGGGAAAGATCTTTCCCAACGACCGCATCGAGGTGGTCCCGCGCGAGCAGACGGTGGGCGCGCTCGCTGCGCTGCTCGGCGCGCGTCCGCAAGGGATTACGCAGGACAACGTTCGCGCGATGCAGCAGACGCCGGGCGTGCGCGCGGTGCTCCCGAAGCTCAAGCTGTTGTTTCCTCACTCGGGCAGGGGAGGGCAAGAGCTCTTCGGCCGCACGATCGGCGCGGGCGAGCTCGTGGCGGACGGGATCGACCCCGCGCTCGTGCGCGCGGAGCTCGGGCCAGGCGTGCGCTTCGAGGACACCCTCGCGCAGAGCAGCGGTCGCGCGTGTCAGCGGCACGCGGACTGCGCGGCGCCCGAGAAGTGCGCGACGGACATCGCGACCAACGGCGCCAGCATTTTGCCTGGGCGTTGCGAGCTGCCCATCCCCGCGTTGGTGAGCCCGTACTTGCTCGAAGTGTTCGACGGCGCGATCGCGCCAGCGCACGGCCTGCCGCCGATCGCGAGGGCGTTGGCCGATCACGCGGCGGGGCTCGAGCTCGAGTGGGACCTCGGCCGCGCGGGCTTGGGCTTCGCGCAACGAGGGACGCAGCGAAGGGTGTACGCGAGGGTCGTCGGCGTGACGCCGCGCGCGATCGACCTGGGAATCACTGTTCCGTTGGACGTCGCGCGGCGGATGAACCGCGAGTATGCGGGCGAGTCCGCGGCGTCGCAGTACACGAGCGCGGTGGTGGTCCTCTCGCATCCCGAGCACACGAGCGCGGTGGGCGCGCGGGTGCGCGAGCTGGGGCTCGAAGTGCGCACGAGCGGCGCCGAGCAGATGGGTTTGTTGGTCACAGTGATCACCGCGGTGCTCTCGCTGACGAGCGCGGTGATCGTGTTGTTGGCTGCGCTGTCGATCGCACACGCGCTCGGCGCGCGAGTGCGCGAGCGCGAGGGTGAGATCGCGCTGTTGCGCGTGTGCGGGGCGTCGCGCAGCGCTGTGTTTTCGCTGGTGCTCGCTGAGGCGATGGTCGTCGGAATGGTGGCGTCGCTCGCGGGCGCAGGGCTCGCTCGCGCGCTCGGCGTCGCGTGGAACAAGTGGCTCGGCTCGCGGCTGCCCGCGTTTCCGTTCAAGCCCGACGATTGGTTCGTCTGGACGCCGCGGGACTTGTTGATGGCGTTCGTGTTCGGCGTGGGCGCGTGCGCGTTGAGCGCGCTCTGGCCCGCGCGCCGCGCAGCGGGAACAGACCCGTCCGTGGTGCTCACGCGCGGCGTGTTCTGAGCGCGCACGGCTGGCGGCGCACGGCGGCGCTGCGGACGCGTTCGTTGTGCTGCGTTGCCGTCGCGTCGCCCGCTCAGCGCGGGAAGCGCACGATCCGCAAGCGGCCCGAGCCGCTCTCGCCCACGAGCAGCGCGGCGCCGTTGCCCATCGAGGGCACGTACGCGAGCGCCGACGGCGCGGACAGGCGCGCGCTGCGGGCCGCAGCGCCGTTTCCGTTCGAGAGCGGGATCGCAGGCTGCGCGGGGCCAGAGCCCGCGATGCGACGGATGGTCGGCGTGGCGGCGGTCAGGTCGACGGCGTACACGCGGTGCGTTGCGGAGTCCGCGATGTAGAGCGTGTTTCCTGCGTCATCGAGCGCGAGCGCCGAGGGGTTGGCGATGGGGACGTTGGTCGCGGGCTGGCCGTCCACGCGCATGTCGTCTTCGACCGCGGCGACGTTCGCGGTGAGGTTGCCGGCGAGCACCGTGGCCTCGAGCGGGCCCGCCATGCTGCGCGCGACGCGGATGACCGCGTTTTGCTCGGGGTCTGCGAGGTAGATCTCGTCTCGCGCGGTGTTGTACGCGATCGCGCTGACCGCGAGCAGGCGCACGCGGTTGGCCGCGACGCCCGCGCCGACCATGAGGCTGTCGCCGGGCGAAGCGTCGGTGGGCGACGGGCCGATGAGCGTCGAGAACGTGCGCGTCGCGAAGTTGAGCAGGTAGACGAGGTAGTTGCCGTTGGCGCGACGGGACGCGACGTACGCCGTGTTGGTGTTGGCGAGCGCGATCGCCGTGGGATCGTCCAGGCGGATCGCGTCGAGCATCCCCGCGGCGCCAGCGTTGCCGCGCACGCCATACGCGCCCGCAGCGAGGGTCATCGACTCGCCGCTCAAGCGCAGGACCACGTGGCGATCGCGCGCTGCGATGAGCGCGTCGGTGCGCACCGTGGGGTTGGGGAGCGCGGCGATGGCTTCGACGACCGTCGGCTCCATCTGCGTGATCGCGATGGCCGCGGTGGGCGGGCTCGAGCCCGCGCCGGACGCGACGCGAATCGCGCGATCGCGCAGGCCGAACACACGGGATTCGTACGGAGCGCCCCAGACAAGCTCGGGCAGCGCCGAGGCCGAAGCCGCCGGCGCGATCGCCGCGAGGCCGCGAAAGCCTCCGCTGCGAAAGTTGGCGACCGACTCGCTTCCGCGCCGCGGCCCGAGCGACCCGACGAGCACGACCGAGCCGGGGACGCCGGTGGGAGAGACGTCCGCGCGGTAGAGCGAGCGCGACTGTGCGTCGACGAAGTACGCCGACTGCGTGACCGGTCCGATCGCGACGCCGCCCAAGCGACCGAGGCGATAGTCGCCGCCCGAGCGCGCATTTTCGCCGCACAGGGCGCCGTGTCCTGCGACGAGTCGAATGGTGGGCGCGGGGGCGGCTTGAAGGTCGACGACGAAGAGCGAGCAACGCGCGTTGGGGTCGGAGACGAACAAGAAGCGGCTGCGCGCGAGGGCCATCGAGCCGAGGGCTCCGAGGCGAACGGTCGACGCTGCGACGGGCGCGGCCATTCCGTCGTGCACGGTGCCGACGTTGGAGCAGCCGTTGCCGACGATCGTGTCGACGTTGGTGCTGGGGTTCACGTAGCGGCGGACGCGGCAGTTGTTCGTGTCCGCGACGTACGCGATGTTGCTCATGCCCGAGCGGTTGATCTCGATCGCGCCTGGGGTGGCGAAGAGGCTCGCGCCTGGGAGCGCGGGCGCAGCGTTGAATCCCTCGCAGCCCGCGAGCGCGGTGCAGCTCGTGCCGGCGAGCGTGTTGGCGCCGGCGCCAGTCGCGAGAAACAGCGTGTTGTTCGCGGTGAACGCGAGCGCGCCGAACGCTTGCTCGATGTCGTACGGCCCCGTCGCGGGCCCGGTCGTGGTGAGCGCGACGCGCTCGATGTTCGACGTCGCGAGCGCCGCTTGCTGCACGTCGAGACGAAACGCGACGTGCCCGCGCGGGTCTGCGCCGATGAGCGTCGCGCCGCCGCCGCTCTGCAGCGCCATGCCCGAGATCGCCCCGAGCGGGCGCTCTTGCGCGAGCCCTGCGGAGCCGAGGGGCGCGGTCACGTCCATGCCTGCGACGAGCGTGACGCGAAGGCCGCCGGGCGCCTCGCGGACCTCCATCACGCGGCCCGTCGCCGAGTCGCCGACGTACGCGACGAGGGGCGACTCCGAGTGGATGACCAGCGCGTCGGGCGCGACGAGCTCTGGCGTTTGCGCGGTAAATCCCTCGCCAGCGACGGGTTCGATGCACGCCTCGCGTCGCGCGAGGACGCCGTCGCAGCCCGTGAGCATCACGTCCGTGACGTCGGCGCCGGCCTCTCTTCCGGCTTCGGGCGATGTGACATCCGTCACATCGATTCCAGTGTCGGCAGCATCCGAGCGCGCGTCTTGGACAGTCCCATCTGCGAGCATGGAATCTGTCGGAGCGGCGTCACTTTGCAGCAAGGCCGGGTCATAGACACGGCACGCTTGAAGTGTGACAAGGGTGAAGAAACACGGCAGCGAGCGTCGCACGATCGAATCGTGCCACCAGCGAGCGACGGTCGGCAACGGATGGTTGCAATCGAAGCCGCATCTCTTCCCTTCCACGGCGCGTGCGCCTGGTCGCGACATTCGAGTCGCGGCGGAGCAACGACCATGATTCGAGTTGCAACCACGTTCAGGGACCGAGCCGCGCTGGGGCGATCGCAGCAGGGCGTCTCGGAGGATGTTTTGTTCGTCCCCGAGTGCTCGACGGCATCGGTGGGGTCGTCGATCTTGGTGCAGGTCGAGTGCCCTGGGCTCGCCGCGGGGCTGTTTCTCGAGGGCGTCGTCGCCTGGCGTCGCTTGCAGCACGTCCCCGGATTGCCCCGCGGATGCGGCGTGCGGGTGCTCTCGTCGCACGCCGATCGCCTCACGTTCTTGCGCCGCTGGGCGCAGGGCGAAGTCGCCTCGGCCGCGCGCGAGCACTGGCGCTACCCCTGCGCCGAGCGCGTGCTCGTTTCCTTCGTGGGCGCTCGCCGAGCCACGCAGCGGCTCGTTCACGGGACCATCGAAGATGTGAGCGCCGGCGGTGCGCTGCTCGTCACCATGTCCCCTGTCGTGGGCGGAACCGAGGTCCTGATCGACCTCTCGTCGATCTCGCGGGGCGCCGTCCCCGCCCGCATCGTTTGGACCCACGGCAACCGCTGCGGAATCGAGCGCGTCCCCGGCACGCGCGACGACGACCTCGCGTGGGCCGAGCTGCTCCTCCGCGCCACGCGCGCCGCCGAGCCCGAGCTGCGCGTCGCGAGCTGATCAGCCCTTCGCTCAGCGGCCGGCGTCCGCTGCGGCCGCTGTTGGCCGTCGAGACGCGAGCAGCGCGTCGAGGTTGGCCCTCGCCCTCGCGTCGTTGGGGTCGATCTCGAGCGCCCTGCGCAGCGCGCTCTCGGCGCCAGCGGTGTCCCCGCGGCGCGAGAGCACGATGGCCAGGTTGTTCCAAGCGGCGGAGGCGCGCGGTCCGAGCTCGGTCGCTCGGCGCAGCTCGGCCAGCGCGTCGTCGAGACGATTGGCGACTGCGAGCGCGTAGCCCAGGTTTGCGCGCACCACAGGGTCCGTCGGCGCGAGACGAACCGCGTCGCCGAACGCGCGCGCCGCGGGCTCAGCTTGCCCCGCCGCGAGCAGCGCGGAACCCAGGTCCGAGCTGTGCCTCGCCACCGTGGGAGCGCAGCGAATCGCCTCACGAAACGCCGTCGCCGCGCTCTGCGCGTTGCCCCGCGCGAGCCGCACACCGCCGAGGTTCGACCAGGGCTCGGCGTCGTTGGGCGCGAGCGTCGTCGCCCTCGTGAGCGCGCGCTCTGCGTCCGGCAAGCGCCGCAGCGCGACGAGCACCATCGCGAGGTCGTTGCTCGCGGATGGGTCTCGCGTGAGGAGCGTCGCGGCGCGTTCGAGCGCCGTCGCCGACGCGTCGAGCGCGTTGCGGACCAGGGCGATTCGTCCGCGCAAGAGCCAGGCGATTCCCTGGGTTGCGTCGCGGTCGGTGAGCTCGGTCACCGCGCGCTCGATGCGGGTCAGCTCCGCGCGCTTGGCTGCGTCGAGCGCCCTCGCGCCGTCGGGCTCGAGCGCGACGTTCAGCAGCTCGAACCGCGCTCGAAGCGACAGCGATTGCAGCGCAGGCGCGCGTCGAGAAGCCGCGGGCAGCGCGTCGATCGCCCTCACGCACTCGCGGGGCGCGTCGGTGTCGCAGCGTTGCGTGGCGTTGCTCACGCGCTGCGCCACGGTCGGGCGGCGCTGCGCGTGCGCGTTGGCGGCGGCGAGCAGCGCGGCGAGAGAGAGCGCGAGGCGTGGCGATCGTCGGTGGTTCTTCACGGCGTGGCGGTCACTGAGAACGGTTGTACGGCAGGCAGCGCGCGGAGATGCACCGGTGAGTCATCGCCAGCACGGCGGCGACCGTGACGGAGGCCGCGCTCGACAAGCGTGGGTGGGAGGCGGTACGAGAGAACGCTCGGCGGTACTAAACAGATGTTCCGTGGTTGCGGGTTCGAAGGTCGCGGTGAAAACGCAGCGGCCCGTCGAGCATCGATGCACGCGGGCACTCTCGGCTCGTCGTTGGTCACTCTCACACAGTCTCTGGAGTCAGCGCTCGCATGGAGTCTACGGTCCTCGTCGATGCTCGCACGCACAACCTCCGCTCGGTCGACCTGACGCTGCGGCCGGGCGAGCTGATCGTGGTCGCGGGCGTCTCGGGTTCGGGCAAGAGCTCGCTCGCGCTCGACACGCTCTACGCAGAAGGGCAACGGCGCTTCGTCGAGTCGTTTAGCGCGTACGCGCGGCAGTTTCTCGAGCGGCGCGACCGGCCGCCGGTGACGAAGCTCGACCCCGTCCCTGCGGCGATCGCCGTGGATCGCGGCGCGCCCGTGCGCACCTCGCGCTCGACCGTCGGGACGATGACCGAGCTGCAAGACTATCTGCGCTTGCTCTGGTCGCGCGCCGCCACCATCACCTGCGACGCCTGCGGCCGCGAGGTCTCGCGCGGAACGGTGAGCGGCGCCGCGCGCGCCGTGCTCGATCGCGTCGGAGAAAACCGCGTCCGAAGCGTGGTGACATACTCCGTCACCGCGGATGATCCCGAGCGCTGGCTGGGCGTGCGCGAGGCGCTCCTCGAGCAGGGCTACCGACGGCTCTACGTCGACGGCGCGACGGTGGACATCGACGAGCTGCCGCCGAGCGCCGCGGTCGCGAAGCGCGACGTCGAAGTGGTGATCGATCGCCTGGTGATCGAGCGGTCCGCGCGCTCGCGCGTCGCCGAGGCGATCGGGACCGCGATGCTCAAGGGACCTCGCGTGCGCGTGCACATGGAGGACGGCGCTGCGCCCGCGCGGTTCGCGCGAGGGCTCGAGTGCGCGCACTGCGAGAAGGTCTTCGCCGAGCCTTCGTCGGCGCTGTTCAACTTTCAGTCGCCGATCGGAGCGTGCGCCGCGTGCAAGGGCTTCGGCCGCACCATCGAGCTCGACTGGGACAAGGTCGCGCCGGACGACAAGCTCTCGATCGAGGGCGGCGCGATCAAGTGTTGGACCGGCCCGAAGGCCGAGTGGGAGCGCAAAGAGCTCGCGAAGTTCTGCAAGGCGAACAAGATCGACACGACCGTTCCGTGGAAGAGCCTGAGCCTTCGCGACAAGAAGCGCGTGCTCGAAGGCGAGGGCGAGTGGATCGGGGTCAAGGGCTGGTTCGAGTGGCTCGAGACCAAGACGTACAAGATGCACGTGCGGGTGTTTCTCTCGCGCTTTCGCAAGTACGAGACGTGCCGCGCGTGCCAGGGATCGAGGCTCAAGCCCGAGGTCGATCGCTATCGCGTCGCGGGGCTCTCGCTGACCGAAGCGGGGCGCACGCCGGTGGCGAAGCTGCGCGAGAGGCTGAGCGAGCTGCCTGCGATCGACGAGGCGACGGACAGGATCGTCAGCGAGGTGCTGCACCGCTTGGGATACCTCTCGCAAGTGGGCCTCGGGTACCTCACGCTCGAGCGTCCATCGCGCACGCTGTCGGGCGGAGAAGTGCAGCGCGTCGCGCTCACAGCGGCGTTGGGAACGTCGCTCACGGGGACGCTCATGGTGCTCGACGAGCCCACCGTGGGGCTGCATCCGCGGGACGGAGAGCGACTGGTCGAAGTCGCGCGGGGGCTCGCGCGCTTGGGCAACGTGGCGGTGGTGGTCGAGCACGACCTGTCCGTGATCGCGAGCGCCGATCGCGTGATCGAGCTCGGGCCGGGCGCCGGTGAAAACGGCGGGCGGATCGTGTTCGACGGCGCGCCGGACGCGCTGCGATCGAAGCCCACGCCCACGGGCCTCGCGCTGCGCGGCGCGGGAAGATCCACGCGAAATCGCCGTGCTCCCGCGGGGTGGCTGGTGCTGAAGGGCGCCAAGGGGCACAACCTCAAGGGGCACGACGCGCGGTTTCCGTTGGGGGTCTTCACGTGCGTGACGGGCGTGAGCGGCTCGGGCAAGAGCTCGCTCGTGAGCGAGACGCTCGTGCCTGCGGCGTCGCGCATGTTGGGCGCCCCGTGGGACGGAGCGCCGCTGCCGTTCACGGGGCTCGTGGGCATCGAGAAGCTCACGTGGGTGACCTTCGTGGACCAGTCGCCGCTCGGGCGCACCTCGCGCGGCAACGCGGCGACGTACACGGGCGCGTGGGACGCGGTTCGCGCGGCGTTTGCTGCGCTCCCAGAGTCCAAAGAGCGCGGGTACACGACGGGGACGTTCAGCTTCAACGTCGACGGCGGCCGCTGTCCTTCGTGTCAGGGCGAGGGCTTCGAGACGGTCGAGATGCAGTTTCTGGCGGACGTCTCGTTCACGTGCCCCGACTGCAAGGGTCGGCGCTTTCGTGACGAAGTGCTCGAGCTCAGGCACAGCGGGCACAGCGTCGCGGACGTGTTGGCCATGAGCGCGCAGCGCGCGGTGGCTGCTTTTCCGCTGATGAAGCCGCTCGTGCGCGCGCTCACGCCGCTGATCGACGTGGGGCTCGGATATCTTCCGCTCGGACAGCCGTTGTCGATGCTGAGCGGCGGAGAAGCGCAGCGGTTGAAGCTCGCGCGCGCGCTGGCCGAAGCGGGTTCGGGGACGCTGGTGGTGCTCGACGAGCCGACGGCGGGCCTTCACCGCGCGGACGTCGAATGCGTCCTGCGCGCGATCGACGCGTTGATCGCCAAGGACGCGACGGTGATCGCGGTCGAGCACGATCCGCACGTCGCGGCGCACGCCGATTGGGTCATCGACATCGGACCCGAAGCCGCGGACGACGGCGGTGAGATCGTCTGCGAGGGGACGCCCGAGGCCGTGAGCGCGCACGCGGGGTCGCGGTTCGCGCCGTACTTGCGCGAGGCGCTCGAAGGCGGCCCGACGAACGCGGTGCGACCGTCGACGAGCGCGGTGCGCGAGGACCCTGCGACGCGCACGTCGGTCGTCGTCGAAGGGGCGCGCGAGCACAATTTGTCCGTCGCGCGCCTGGAGATTCCCCGAGAGAAGCTCGTCGCCTTCACCGGGCCATCGGGCTCGGGAAAGAGCTCGATGGCGTTCGACGTCGTGTACGCCGAGGGCCAACGACGGTTTCTCGAGACGCTCTCGCCCTATGCGCGGCAGTACCTGCCGTCGCTCGGGAGGGCGGACGTGGATCGGATCGCGGGCATTCCGCCGGCGATTTCGCTGGAGCAACGCACGGCGCGCGCGGGCGCGATGAGCACCGTGGCGACGGTCACCGAGGTGGCGCACTACCTGCGGTTGTTGTTCGCGAAGGTCGCGACGCCGCACTGCCCGGTGTGCGATCTGGCGATCAGCGCGCGCAGCCCCGAGGCGATCGCGGACGACCTGCGCAGCACCCTCGGCGCGAAGGGCAAGGCGCGCGTGTGGGCGCCGGTCGTGCGCGCGCGAAAGGGCCTGCACAAAG
This sequence comes from Myxococcales bacterium, assembly GCA_013298625.1. Taxonomy (GTDB): domain Bacteria; phylum Myxococcota_A; class Polyangia; order Polyangiales. The sequence goes on along the minus strand of JAAFIF010000011.1, from coordinate 2,717 downwards.
AGGCGATCGAGCGCGCGATGGGCGCGGGCGTCGAGCGCGTGCGGGTCGACGGCGTCGAGTTCGCGACGGCGAAGGTGCCCGCGCTGGCGAAGAGCAAAGTGCACGACGTGCTCTTCGACCTGGGCGAAGCGTCGGTGAGCGATCGCGAGGCGATGATCGCGCTGGTGCAGCGATCGGCGGCGCTCGCGCAGGGGCACGCGGTGATCGAGCCCGCTGGCGCGAAGGCGACTCCGTTGGTGCTCTCGACGCGCAGCGCGTGCCCGAAGTGCGGCCGCGGCGTGCCCGAGCTCGACCCGCGACACTTCTCGTTCAACACCGCGCAGGGCCGCTGCGCGAAGTGCGAGGGCGCTGGCGTGGACGCCGACGGAAAGCGCTGCAAGAGCTGCGACGGCACGCGGCTCGCTGCGATTCCACGCGCGGTTCGCCTGGGAAAATGGCGGTACAACGAGGTCGTCGGCCTCTGCCCGAGCGAGCTGCGCGCGGCGCTGAAGGACCTCTCGCTCGACGCTCGGCAGCAGTCGATCGGGCGCGCGCCGATGACCGAGCTCGAGGCGCGGCTGCGCACGTTGGACGAGCTGGGGCTCGACTACCTCTCGCTCGACCGCAGGGCCAACACGCTCTCGGGCGGAGAGATGCAGCGGCTGCGGCTCGCGGCGCAGATCGGCGCTGGGCTCACTGGCGTTTTGTATGTGCTCGACGAGCCGACGATCGGGCTGCACGCGAGCGACACGCACCGTCTCGTGAAGGCGATGCGCAAGCTGGTGGATCGAGGCGCGAGCGTGTTCGTCGTCGAGCACGATGCGTCCGTGATCCGCGCTTCGGACTGGGTCGTGGACATGGGGCCGAGCGGCGGAAAGGGCGGCGGCCGCGTAGTGGCCGAGGGCCCTTCGTCGAAGGTGCTCGCGTCGGAGAGCTCTCCGACGGCGATGGCGTTGAAGGTCGTTCCGGGCGCGTCGGCGAAGCGTCGGCCGGTGGACGCGAAGACGCCGCGCGTGGTCGTGCACGGCGCGAAGGGGCACAACCTCGCGGGCATTCGCGCGGAGTTTCCGCTGGGCCGACTCGTGGCGGTCGCTGGCGTCTCTGGGTCGGGAAAGAGCACGTTGGTCGACGGCGTGCTGTTTCCCGCGGTGTGCGCGGAGCTCGGGCTCGAGTGCGAAGCGCCGCTCGCGTTCGACAAGATCACGGGGTGCGACGCGCTGCGGTCGGTCAAGCGCATCGATCAGTCGCCGATCGGGCGCACGCCGAGGAGCGTTCCCGCGACGTATGTGGGCTTGTGGGACGACATTCGAAAGCTGCTGGCTTCGACGCAAGAGGCGCGCGCGCGCGGGTGGACCGCGAGTCGATTCAGCTTCAACACCAGCACGGAGAAGGGCGGCGGCCGCTGCGAGTCCTGCGAGGGCGCCGGCGTAAAGCACGTCGAGATGAGCTTCTTGCCCGACGTCGTCGTGCCCTGCGAGGTGTGCGAGGGGCTTCGGTTCTCGCGCGAGACGCGGGAGGTCAAGCTGCACGGCTACGACGCGGGCGCGCTCTTGGCGCTCACGGTCGACGAAGCGAAGGCTGTGTTTTCGCAGGTCAATTCGCTGGCTCGCCCGCTGGAGCTCCTGAGCTCATTGGGCCTCGGGTACCTCACGCTGGGGCAGGGGTCGCACACGCTCTCGGGCGGAGAAGCGCAGCGCGTGAAGCTCGCGACCGAGCTCTCGGGCCGCGGCGGCGGGACGCTCTACGTGCTCGACGAGCCCACGACGGGGCTTCACGTGAGCGACGTCGAGCGACTCGTGAGCGTGCTGCAGAAGCTCGTCGACCGCGGCGACTCGGTGATCGTCGTCGAGCACCACCCCAACGTGCTCGCCGCAGCAGACTGGCTCGTCGAGCTCGGCCCCGGCGGCGGAAAACACGGTGGAAAGCTCGTCGCCGCGAACACGCCGCAGCTCATCGCCAAGAGCGAGACGGCCACGGGCAAAGTGCTGCGGGACGAGATGGGCTGAGCTTCCGTCGCGTCCCCCGCGCAGCGCGCTCAGCAGCCGGCGCTCAGTCCGTCAGTTCGTGCGCTCGATGTCGAAGCCCTCGGACTCCCACGCGAGGATGCCGCCTTCGAGGCCCGCCGCGGGAAACTGCTGCGCGGCGAACACTTCGAGGGCCTTCTTCGCGTCGTCGCCGTAGTTGCGATCGTACACGATCACGGGTCGACGAAACACAGCGAGCTCGGGCAGCTTCGCTTCGATCTGATCGGGCGTGACGTTCATCGCGCTGGGGATGTGCGCGCGGTTGTAGGGCCCTGCCTCGCGCACGTCGATCACGAGCACGCGGCGCTCTTTGATGAGCTTGGCGAGGTCTGGCGCCTTGACGTTTTCGATGCCGCCGGGGCCCGCAGAGGCTCCGACCGCCTGCTCGACGAGCTGGACGATTTCTTCTTTCGAGACGGCGCCCTTGAGCATGCCCGCGGGGCGGCCTTCGACGATGAGCACGAGCATCGGGATGCTTTGCGCGCGAAACGCCTGCGCGATCCGCGGGGACTCGTCGGTGTTGATCTTCACGACCTTCAAGCGACCTGCGTATTCGCGGGCTACTGCTTCGACGCGCGGCGCGAGCACTTTGCAGGGAGCGCACCAGTCCGCGTAGAGGTCGATGAGCACGGGCAGCTCGCTCTGGAGCACCTCGCGCTCGAACATGGCTTCACTGACCTTTTGGACCGGGGATTGAGACAGCATACTTTCGGC
>JAAFIF010000155.1 GCA_013298625.1 Myxococcales bacterium | reverse complement strand
TGGTCTCGCTGACGAGCGCGTGGCGAAGGCCGCAGAGCTGCGCGCGCTCGGTCGGGTGCGCTTCCTGTCCCGAGCGCGCCAACAGCACGTCACTCGGGACGAGCTGCGCGTACTTTCCCAAGACGAAGTTGATCGCCTCGACGAAGGTGCTCTTGCCGTTAGCGCCCGTCCCCCAGTGCACGACCAGACACTGCTCGTGCGTCGCACCCGTCGCGCAATAGCCCGACCATCGCCGCAAGAACGCGCGCACTGCGGGGTCCGGCTGCACCCGCGCGAGAAAGCTCTCGAACGTCGGCGCGCTCGCGCCCGGCTCGTATGCGACGTTCACTTCGCGCGAGCAGAGCTCCTCTGGGTCGTGCTCCGAGAGGCTCCCCGAGCGAAGGTCCACGCAGCCGTTGGGGCAGTTCAACACGAAGCCATCGCGATCGAACTCGTCCACGTGAACCGTGAGCTCCATCCGCGCCCGCGCGAGCGTCTCGATCGCTTGAATCTTCGAGCGCGAGCCGAGCCCATCGACGATCTTCAATCTGCGCGACGACTCGACGGAGCTGTCTTCGTCGACCACTCGCGCGAGCTCCGCCGCGAAGTCTTGCGCGCACCGAAGCCCAGCTTGCTCGTCGAAGCGCCAGAAGCTCCCCGTCCACGCGAACCACCCGCGCTCGGGGACGAAGCGAAGTCGATCGCGGTACTCCACTGCGAATCGAGTGGCGTTCCACGCGTCGGAGTAGCGCTCACGAACGTCGATCGACGGCGGTTCACCGCCGCCGCCGCGAGCGGCGTCCGAGCGTCGACGCAGCTCGCCGACCGCCCTCTCCCAGCCCACGACGTCGGCCTTCGCGCGCTTGAGCGCCAACCGCACTCGCTGCAGCGCGAGATCGTCGCGCCCTCGCAGGGGCGCCACGAGCTCGAGCGAGGCCGGCTCCCACGCGGCGAGCGCGTTCTCTGCGATGCGCTCGATCAGCGTCGCAATGGGGTCGCGCCCGGCATCGTCTGCGCGCTCGAACGCGCGCTCGCGTTCGGCGACGACGGACGCCGCGATCAAGCGGATCCCAGGCGGCGCATCGTCGATGGGAATCGAGCTCATGCTGCCCTCCGCGCCGCACGTCGCAACGCGAGGAGGTAGTCGTCGAGTCCCTTGCCCTCCGACAGCGGCCACTCCGCCGCCTGCGTCTCGAAGCCCAACGACGCGAGCGCGGTGACGAGGTGCTCACGAGCTTCACGAACGTGACGCTTCTTCGGGTCTTCGCTCGTCCAGTCAGCGTCGAACGCCACGACAACGCGCCGCGGATCGAGCGCCTCACACACAGCGATCGCTCTCTTCCACAGCGAGACGCCAGGGACACCCACGATGGCGAACCTATCGAGGGCGCTGCACACGTCGGCCTTCAGTTCGCCTTCGGTAACCCAGAGCACGCGACGACGCGCGCAGCGCTCGCGGACTGAGACCGGGACGTGCACGTTGACGACGGCGCTCGGTCCGCCGTGCCTGCGACTGGACACCGCGGTGTATCTCGCTCCGCCGAACGCATCGTCCGCGCGCACCTTGAGCGCGACCACACGACCCAGCAAATCCAAAGACGGAATCACCATCCCCGCCGCGCCCCGCAGCGACCACCACGTCCGTCCGTCGCGCTGCTCTCGCACCACGCCAGGGACGCCCTTCATCGCCTCTTCGCCCACCGCTCGCTCGATCGCCCGCGCAGCACGCGCGCGTCCGTCGACGTGCAGCGACCGGTAGCCCCCGCGCGCGATGGCCTCGTCGCTCAACCCGCGCGCACGGAGGTTGTCTCGATGCCGATCATCGAGTCGAAGCGTCGCGAGCACCGCGCGGTACGCTTCGTCGAGCACCGTCGCTGGCGCGCGGCGCACGTCGGCTTCGTAGTGGTCCTCCTCGGCATCGCGGCGCTCGACCGCGTCCCGATCGCAGTGAACCCAGTACGTGACGCCGTCGCGGTTGCACTTCTCGCGCGGCGACGCGACGCGCTTGCACAGCACGACACCGCTGTACGTTCCTCGGCCGATCTGGCACCACGAATCGCTCTCACAGACCGGGCAGCGTCGCGAGCGGGAGGCGTCGAGCCAGCCTGTGCGACCGGTCGTCGCGCCGAAGTGCTCTTTCGAAGCGCTCATCGTCGCCCTCGCTTGCGCTGCTCGTTGGCCGGCGTGACCGCCTTCAGGCGCGCGGCGCGAAGGGCGTCGCTGCGACGGTTCCATGCGTCCGAGAGCAGCTCGTACATGGCGCGATCGAGGATGCCCCGCGCACGATCACGGCTGATCTCGTTGAGGACTCGACGAAGCTCGACGTGATGCGGGGCGTTGCAGATCGCCACGAAGTAGAGCCATGCGCGCGTGCTCGAGCGGCGCGGCTTGCGTGTTCCGAGCTGCACTTCGACTGGAACGACGTGGTCGCCCATCTCGAACAACGCGAGCTGCTCGAGCTCGGGGACATACGGCTTCGCTCGACGGTCCATCACGCGGCCCTCGCGATCTTGTGCGCCGCCACCACGCGCTTGCGCGCCGCGCCCGCGAGCGCATCGGCGCGCTCGTTCAACAGCAGCCCCGAGTGCCCCTTCACGAGCTGAAACGTCAGCCGCGTCATGCGCGCCACACGCTCGCGCACGGCCAGCGCGAGCCGCGCCGAGCGCTTGCTCGCGTCGAGTCTCCACGTGCATCGGGGATGCACCGCGCCGATCGCCCACGCCGAGTCGCAGAACACGACGAGTCGAACGTTTGCGCCCCAGCTCTCTTCGGCCCACTGGATCGCGCGGCCGAGCGCCCACACCTCGGCGCTGTTGTTCGACGCGCGGTCGATGCCCTCCGACAGCTCAGCGAGGATCACCCCGCTGCGCGCGATGACGACGCCCGCGCCGCCGGGGCGCTCTGCCGTGTTGCCGCTGCCGTCGGTCCACGCTTCGACCGGGGTGTCCGGCGCGCACGCGTGCGCTGCGTAGCCGTCGGGGCCGATGCCAAGCTCCACCGAGGGGCACTCGCAGCGGGCGGCCACGGTCGCGCAGAACGCGCAGAGCGGCAGCTCGAGCTCGATCGGGTAGCTCTCGTGTTCTTCGTAGCCCTTCGTGCGGTAGCGCTCGATGCGAACGAGGTCTTCGCTCGTCAGCGCCCAGTCACGCGGGTCGAGCCACTGTTTGAACTCGCGAAGTGCGGGTCGCTTCATCGCGCAGCTCCGTCAAAGCGAGTCGATGGACGAGCGCACGGCGTCGATCGCCGTGCGAACTGCGGCGGCACGAGGGGCGAGTTCGGGCTCGCTTTCGCGCAGCTCGACGAGCGCGAGGATTGCGTCGCACGCTTGCTCGACGAGCACCGTGGACTTTGTCGAACCCACGGAGAGGGACACCGAACGCACTCGCCAACCGAGCGCACGACAGAGCGCGCAGAGCGCGGAGACCACGCGCGACCATCGCGGATCGCGGACAGCGCACGCAGCGGCGACGCCGAGCGCGATCGCGAAGCGCGAGTGCGCGGTGAATTGCGTGGACGTGACGAGCGTCGAAGGGCGCGCGTGAGGCCGAAGTTGCTGCGATCGAGGGTGGGCGCGATGCAACGACCGCGCAGCAGAGGCGCAAGCGTCCATCACGCGGCCTCCGCGACGATCGCGCGCACGCGGTCGATCTCTGCCTGCTCGCTCGGAGTTCGCCACGAGTGCGCTGGGATGCTGCACAGGATCTCGAGCACATCCCGCGCGAGCGGCCCTGGTCGCCCATCACCGCGGACCCACGCGCTGATGAGCCCCTGCCCAATGTTTGCCTGCTTCGAGAGCGAGAGCTGTGAACGTCGCGGGTGCGACAACCACGCGATCAACAGCGTCCTTCCGAGCGTTTCACGCCGTTCAGCAACGATCGAAACCATGTTAACCGTATCCTGATACAGATACAGACAATCGTCAAGGCAGTCGTTGCCGGACCTATGTATATCTCGATACAGTTACTCGCGAGCCGTAGCGTCGATGCCGTGACCGAACGCCGAACCAAATCGCTGCCTGCCGAACAGATCGATCACGTTCGCTCCGTGGCGAAGCGCATCGTCGACGACGAGTTCGCGGGCAACCTCAAGCAGGCCGCAGACAAGCTCGGCATCACGTACTCGACGCTCTACAACCTCGTGAGCGGCGCGGGCGGCGCGGGCAACGTCACGCTGCAGCGCCTGTCCGAGCACACGGGCTTGTCGATCGACGACCTGCTCGGCCGTGCGGTCGACGATCCCAACGACCTCATGCCGATCTACGGCAACATCCCGGGCTGGGAGGAGTCGGCCGCGATCGTGCGCGCCGCGGGCAAGGTCCCCGAGTGGACGATCGAGGCCGCCGCTGCGATGGCCGCCGTTGTGGCTCCCGAACGCGCGACGCCGGAGTTCGTGCTCGACGCCGCTCAGTTCGCGGCGCGACACGCGACATCGCGCGACGAGGTGATGGCGCAAGTCCGCAAGCTGCAGAAGTCGCGGAAGGCCATCGAGACGCGGGCGCTTCGGAAGCTCGAGGCGAAGAAGCCGAAGGCCACGTGACATTTTCTGTCCGCGCGTTTGTGCGACGGCATACGCGGAGAACGCGCGGCGCTCGAGTTGACAGTTCGCTCCGATCCGCAGGGGCGCGGTTGGGAGCTCCGCACCAAAGCCCCCTTCCATAATTTGCGTTTGCCGCTTTGTTGCTGCTTTCGCGTGAGTGTGCCGGGGCATTGAGCTCGCCGCTGTGAGCAAGCAGGATCGTCGATGCGAATGGCCACCTGGCTTCGGATTCCCCAACGACTTGTCCCTGGAGGCTTCCAGGGGCAACACGTGTTGGAGCTCGCCTCGGTGCCCATGGTGCTCGATTCGACCTTCATCGAGGGCGAGGCCGAACGGCTGCTCGACGAAGCCGCGCTCCCGAGCGCCTGCCCGTCGCAACGCCTCGTCGCGCTCGCGCATGGGCTGCCATCGATCCCCGTCGTCGACTCCGATGACCCTGCGCGGCTGTTCAACGGGGTCATCTACTACGACTCGGCGCTGTCTCGATCGCAGTGCAACTACGTTGTCGCGCACGAGATCGCGCACGGTCAGCTCGCGCCCCATCTGCACCGCCACAGCGACGTGATCGCGCTGGGGTGGGCCATGCTCTGCCCGCGGTCGGCGATCATCGCCGAGGGGTGGAACGTCGCGAGAATCGCACGGCGGCTGCACAGTGTTCCGCGCTGGGTCATCTACGCGAGGATCACGCTCATCGCGTCGGCGCTGGCGTCCAACGACGTGGATCCACTGGTTCTTTCCGCCGTGTAGCGTCGCGATAATCTGAATCACGATACGACAGCTTGACGCAGCAGATTATCTGTATCAGGATACCGATCATCCTCGAGCGTCTCGGCTCGGGGGATCGGAGTCAGTCGTGCGCCAGCCAAACTCAACATCGCGTTCCCGACGCCGCTCGCCGCGCAGCTCCGTGGGCGCCCCGATCGCGAGTCCTTCTCCGACGCGATCGGGGCCCCTTCGGAGCTGCGCGAGGCAGCTCACGGAGGACCGACCATGACCACGGATCAGTCGACAGACAGCGCGTCTGCGTCGCACCGCCCCCAACGCGAGCTCGAGTTCGCGGTGAAGGGCTTCGTGCTCGTCGCCACCCGCGGCGAGCGTGGGCAGCTCGTGCCGTGCGAACTGCGCGACGCGAACGGCCGAACGCTCGGCGTCGCCGCAGCGATCGTCGCGTTCGGCGGAGCGAGCTACGGACAAGCGATCGAGCGCGCGCTGCGCGAGGCGGACACATCGCTCGACGAGCCCATCGCGTTCGCGCTCACCGACGCGGCGCTGCTCGAGCACCACCGCGCAGACCGCGAGTAACGGCGCGCGCCGCTGACGGGGCCGAGGCGCGTTCGCGACCTCGTCGGAGCCGCACGCCTGCCGCTCAACGGAGGAGCCATGAGCCATTCGATCGTTTTTCGTGTGCGTGAATTCAACATCATCTGCAGCCGCAGCGCGAACGGGGAGCCCGTTCCGACGGAGCTGCGCTCGCTCGATGGAGAGCTCGTTCCGTCGCACCGCGCGATGACGTTGTGGCGCGCGAAGTCGATGGGCAGCGCGCTCGCTCGCGCGTTGCACGAAGCGCGGCTCGCCGAAGCCAACACGAGCGAAGTCAACGAGCCATCGGCAGCGAGCCACGAGGCGATCGAATCGCCGACGGAGCAGCGCGATCCGGTGGACGCGAGCGCGACACGCAAGCGAGCGAAGCGCGCGGCGAAGAAGGAGTCGGCGTGATGCGCGCGCAGTCGAGGTGCTCGAAGACGCTCGCAGCGATCGCTTCGCGCGAATGCGAAGCAACCACGGCGAGGCCCGCATGACGGTGGTGCTATCGGAGTGGGTCAGCGCGGAAGACGTCGCAGCAGCGATGCAGCTCAGCCACGCAAGCGCCTACCGGCACCTGCGGCGCGCTGCAGGCCGTGCACGGGGTGTTCGAGGGTTGCTCAGGGTCGAGCGAGCGACGTGGCTCGCGTACGCGGAGGATTTGCAGCGATGGGGAACGGACGAAGCGATTCGCCGCGCCAGGATGAGGACCAGCTCTACCAGCGACGAGACAGTCGCTACTGGTGGTGCTCGTACCAGGACGCCGCGGGCGAGCGTCGACAAGAGAGCACCAAGTGCACGAACAAGAAGGCTGCTCGACGATTCCTGGAGCAGCGCGAAGCCGAAGCGCGAGACCCCGATCGCGTCCTCCGCAGCACCGCGACTCTGCGAGACGCTCTGAAGGCGCTCGTCGAGGATAGGCAGAGTCGCGCAGAGAGCGAGACGAGGAGCCGGAGCTTCGCGACGGCGAAGTTCTACCGCGACAAGTCGAAGCTCCTGATCGCGAAGCTCGGTCGCGAGACGCGACTCGCGGACATCACCTCTGCGCTGCTCGACGCATACGTCGCCCAGCGGCGCGCGGAGCGCGTGAAGGACACGACGATCCACAAGGAGCTCACCACGCTCCGCGCGGCGCTGAAGATTGCGAAGCGCGCGGGGCGCTGGGTCGGAGACATCGACGCGGTGCTGCCCGAGGTTTCGGGGCAGTCCGTTCCGCGGCAACGGTGGCTCACGGAGCGAGAGCTGCTGCTCGTGCTCGAGGACCTCATCGAGCGCGAAGCCTCGGACCGTGCGGCGCGTGTGGCGTTCGTCGTGGCGACGTCGGCGGAGTGGTCCGCGACGGAGCGCGCGGAGTGGTCGGACATCTCAGCGGATGGAGCGCTCGTTCACATCCGGGGAACGAAGCGTGAAACCCGCGACCGTTACACGCCGATCGCGCGCGACTGGCAGCGAGACCTGCTCGCGATCGCGCGCCTGCACGCGAAGGGCGAGAACGCGCAGATCTTCACGCCGTGGCTGCACTCGAACAGCATGCGCGACCTCGGCCTCTGCGCCGACCGCGTGAAGATCGAGCGGTTCTCGTGGAACGACCTCCGTCGCACCTGCGCCCAGTGGATGCGCCGCGACGGGGTCTCGCTCGAGCTCGTGAGCGCGGTGCTGGGCCACGCGGACACGCGCATGGTCGCGCGCGTCTACGGCAAGCTCGATCCTCGCGAGCTCGGGCGGCAGATCGCGGGAGGCGCGGTGTGAGCGCCGCGGTGGCCGCGCTCTTCGTCGACGAGCGCGGTGTGTACTCGACGTTCGACGATGTTGAATTGTGGGGCGTCGCGCGGGACGCGAGGAAGTACGCGGGACCGCACCCCGTCGTCGCGCACCCTCCGTGCGAGCGCTGGGGCCGCTACTGGTACGGCGGGCCGAGCTGCAAGGAACGCAAGAAGAAGGGCGACGACGATGGGTGCTTCGAGGCTGCGATCACCGCGGTGCGCGCGTGGGGCGGCGTTCTCGAGCATCCCGCGGACAGCGCAGCGTGGAAGGCGTTCGGGCTGATCGCGCCGCCGCGCGCGGGCTCGTGGATCGCCGCCGGCGACTGGGTCGGGTGGACGTGCTGCGTCGAACAGGGGCACTACGGCCATCGCGCGAGGAAGGCGACCTGGCTCTACGCGGCGCGCGTGGAGCTGCCGTCGCTCACGTGGGGCAAGAGCAACGCGCAGGTGAAGTTCGAGCAGGGATTTCACTCGGCGGACGAGCGGCGCGAGCGAAGGGACCGGACGCGCGGAGTGGTCGAGTGCTTGTCGCACCGCGAGCGGGCCGCGACACCGCGGCCGTTCGCTGAGGTGCTGCTCGCGATCGCGCGGACCTCTGGCGAGCATCGGGCGATTAACGACAACGCGCGACACCCGGTGGGTCCAACGCTCGCCACAACGCTTCGAGCCCCGCTGCACAGGGACTGATCCGTCAGAAAGGTGCGTGGTGCAGTGAGCGAAGCCAAGGCGGCGATGCATCGGGTTGCCCAGCGTTCGCGGGGATGAACCCATCAACAGCCGGCCGCTTGCGCGCTTCCTCGGCGCAGTGTAACCATCTCGGTACTGGACTCTTCTCTCGGTCTCACCCGAGTCCAGTAGTCGTCGGGACCAAGCAGACGCACCGCCACAGAGACACTCACAACTGATGTGACTGTGTCTCTGGATCGCCTGCGTCGCTGCTCAGTCGGCATGCACGGCGGCAGGCGGCGACCCCACCACGTCGCAACGGCACGCGAGTCGTTGCGCCCCCTGTTGTCACCTCAGGAGTCAAGTCATGTCGAAGATCCCGTTTGATGATCTCGAGCAGTGCTGCGAGCGCTTCGGCTTGTCGCGCACCATCTTTCAATGGATTCCCGCGAACAAAGGCGGCCCACTCACTGAAGAAGAAGAGCAGTTTCTATCTCGTCATCGCGACGCGCTCGCGCGAGGCGAGGTCGTCCACTGGATCGTGTCCCGCGCCCGCGCGAATGGAGAGCGCGCGTGCGAAGAGGCGCCGACAACGGTCGAGCTCCTCGAACAGCTGTTTCCGCCGACCATGACGGCGGATCCGCAGTGGATGTTCGACGCGCTGTTCGACCCCGAAAGGCATCCGGCAGTTCAGCCAGCAGCCGAAGAGATGCTCAACCGACGGCTCGCGACGGTCGACCTCGAGAACGATAGCGACCGCTTCCTCATCCGCTCGATCGCCAACGCGTGGTCTCTCCGTCACGCGCAGCACCCCGCAACAAAGGCGCTGCGGGCGGTGATGGGGCCGACGGTGATCAAGATCGACGAGGACGGTCGCGCAGCGCCCCTGTCACTCGCTCCCATGGCCGACGACACGCTCGCGTCCGCGCGCCTCCTATACGACGTGCTGAAGCTCCGCCATCAACCCGACGGTCTACGCGCGTGGTTGATCGCGCAGGCCCGACAGAACTCGAATCCTGCGGCGCTCTACGTCCTTTGGAGCATCGCAGGGCTCGCGGGGCTCGACCCGCGGGACGTCTTGCCCGCCCCCGCGCAGCTGTTCGTGAGAGATCGGGATGAGGAGTTCTTCGACGTTCGGTTCGACGCGCGCGTGTTGTGCTTCGTTCGACTGCTGCGCGAGTTCGACGCGTCCGCTCGCGATCGCGCGCTCGATTGGCTGATCGACGGCTGGTTCGCACGGATCGACGACGATCTACAGCGTGCTGGAGCGGACGCGACGGTCGACGAGGAACAGCGGTGCGCCTTTCTCGCGTACGAGTCGAAGTATCACCCTGAGTTTAGCTGCGTCGTCGCGCCGCTGCGGGCCGAGCTCCGCTCGAGACTCGCGGTGCGCGCGCTGGAGCGCGGCGTGAGCGTGCGCTGGCTCGCGCCCGAGTACTGCGCCGCTCTCGCTGACGCGAGCGAGGACAGCTGGGAGCGCTTCTTTCGCTGGATCGACGGACTGGAGCGCGTCGACGCGCGCGAAGGTGCGACGTTCGTGAGCAGTGAGCACGCCAACGATGTCCAGGAAGTGAGTAAGCGCGTTGGGGACGCTGTCCGCTCTGCGCCGTTTCCAGCAGACCTCGACTCGTTTGTCGTTCGCTTCGACGCGGTCGTGCTCTCTCGCCTCGCCAACCCGCACGATCCTGACTCGTTCGTCGACAAAGTGTTTTTTTTCTTCGACGAAGCACTGCTCGATCGATGCGCGTCGCTGCCTCTGACCCCCGAACGCGCAGACCAGCTGCTGACGCTCGCGCGCCGTGACATCTTCGGGCACTTCTCCGGTTCTGCGGCATCGCTCGCGTTGCTCATCCACGTCGCAGGTCCTCACTGGATCGATCACATCCTCGATTCGGTCCGCGATCGGATCTTCGAGTCTGACACGCTCTGGGACAAGCTGACGCCTATCCCGGGACTCCTCGACGCGCTCCGAACGCGCGTCGAGAGGTCGATCCAGCGTAACGATCCGCAACGGCGAGAGCTGCCGGGGATGCCTCGCGAACGGGTGCTCGCGCTGAGCCGCCGGCCCGATTTTGCGGCCGACCCGAGCATCACGCGCGCGCTCCGAGCGTCGATGTCTGTCACCTCTGCGCAGGACGCGCACTGGTATCGCCGTCACTTTCCGAGTGCATTCTCCGAGCAGGACTTCGAATCGTGGCTTGAACGCAACATCGAAGCGCCCAGCCGAGCGTGGTGGCTCGATCCGTGGCCGGAGGAGTACATCGGCCTCGTCGTGAAGCGCTGCGAGTTTCTGCTCGCGCGCCTCAGCGACGATGAGTTCGGCCCAACCACCTGGGACTTCTCACTCCGCTCCGAGCTCGAACGGTTGTTCGCCGCGATCGAGCGAGAGCCGTCGCGTAGGCAAGCGCTGTGCGACGCAGTCGCCAACGCGGTGCAGCGCACTGGAAACGCGCCGCTCTTTCGCTGGCTCGCACAGCGTCCGGACGCCGACCGCGCCAAGCAGTCGTCGCTCTCTCGGTGGAGCCTGATGGAGCTCGCAACGCCGCACTACCACGCGAGGGAGTTCTTGCATCGCGAGGTCGCTGAGCTGCTAGGCGTTCCCGCAGCGTGGCATGACGACCGTTCGGTGGATTGGCTCGAGAAACATCTGCTCGGCGAACCTCGGATCGTCGCGTCGATCGTGCTCTTCGAGTTGCGATCTGCAGCCCGCGATCGCGCCAAGCAGCTCGGCAAGGTCGAGCAGGAGCACATCGACGCGGTCTTCGAGGCGCTTCGCAGCGCGCTCGTGGAAGCGTTTTGCCGCATCGCTCGCAGTGAGTCGTCGCCCGAATCGCGCCGCACCGCATCGCTCGAGTCGCTCGTACTGCTCTCGCCGTCTGGCCACCACGTTCGTTCGATTCGACCGCTGAAGAAGCAGCTCGCGAAGCATCCCGAGCTCGGTCCGCTCGCCGAGGCGGTGCTCGACGTCGCGACCGCGAAGGGCAACGACTCTCCCGGTGTTTGGCCCGCCATCGAGCACTGGTGCATCGGTGACGCGTCCGCGGCAGCCGCGCGCCAGGAGGTGGCCAGGTGAACCTGCACGTCAGCAACTCCAGGGACCGCTCGTCTCATCGTCGCGTGGCCGCGCTCAACGCTTCGATTCGCCGCACGCGCTTGTCCGCGCGAACAGTGCGTCGTGCCCCACGTCCGGCCAAGAGGAGGACTCAGTCGTGAAACGCCGAATCGTGCTCGTGGACCTGTACTGGACGCGGGACAAGGACCCGCGCGTTCCACTCGGACATGCGTCGCTGCTGGCCTCGCTGCGAGCTCGCGTCGACCTCGACGTGCGCTCGCTCGTGTTCCCGGTCAACACAGGCAGCCTGGCAACCGACACTGTTGTGGCCGCGATCCTGTCCGAGGTCGGCGCGCTCGCACCGGACGAGGTCGATGTCGCGATCTCCGCGTACGTCTGGAGCGAGTCACTCGTACACGCCATCGTCGCGCGCCTGAGACGCGCAGGGTTCGAGGGGCGCATCGTCCTCGGCGGGCCGCAGATTTCATACGCCGACGCCACGATGGGGCTCGAACGACTGTACCGCGGCGTCGATGTCTTCATTCGTGGCTACGCTGAAAACGCGCTTGCCGATGTCGCCTCGTCGCCGACGCGCAGAGACGTCGCCGGCGTCCACTGGGCCGGCGACGACGATCTTGCCCGACAAGCCACAGTCGACCTCGAAGCGCTCCCGTCTCCGTGGTTGACCTCGACGCTTTCGCTCGACGGTCAACGGTTCATTCGCTGGGAAACACAACGCGGATGCCCCTTTCGCTGCTCGTTTTGTCAGCACCGCGAGTCCGGCGTGCGCCTTCGAAGGAGGTCCCTCGCGCTCTCTCGCGTCGATGCAGAGATCGACCTGTTTTGTCGTAACGAGGTCGACGACATTGCCGTGCTCGATCCTGTCTTCAACGCGTCCCCGCGCGCGACGGAGGTCCTCCGCCGCTTCGCCGAACGGGGCTATCGCGGACGATTGTCCCTGCAGTGCCGCGCAGAATCCATCGACCAGCCGTTCGTCGAGGTGGCTGCGCAGCTCGACGTGCGCCTGGAGTTCGGCTTGCAAACCATCCACGACGGCGAGGGACGCGCGATCGAGCGACGCAACGACCTCGCGCGTGTCGACGGCGCGCTCCGCGCCGTGCGCGAGCGAGGGATCAATCACGAAGTCTCGCTGATCTTTGGGTTGCCCACGCAGACGCTGGCTTCGTTCGAGGCGAGCGTTGCGTGGTGCCTCGAGCGCGAGGTCCCGGTGATCAAGGCGTTTCCCCTCATGCTCTTGCGTGGAACTGCGCTCGACCGATCCCGCGATCGCTGGGCCCTTCGAGAGAGCGACGACCCGATGCCGATGGTCGTGGCCTCGAGTTCGTTCACCCAAGGTGAGTGGCAGAAGATGGCCGCGCTGTCCGACGCGCTCCGCAGCACCGAAGGAAGTCATCCGAGTTCGCTGCGTGACCTTCAGCGGCTCGCTTCGACGCTCGAACCCGATCGTGCGCGCTGGTCCCCCACGGACCTCGAGGAGGTCGCATGAAGTTCGCGAAACCGACCTTCATTGTCTTCGAGGGCCTCGAC
>JAAFIF010000088.1 GCA_013298625.1 Myxococcales bacterium | reverse complement strand
TCGGCGCCGCGCTCGCCGGGGCGCGGCACGCGCTCGTGCACGACTGCGCTGGGGCCGCGGGGCTCTCGGCGCTGGTGCGCTCGGCGCTCGAGCCGGGCTGCGCGCTCGACGAGCTCAACGTCGGCCGCGCGGTGGACGCCGTGGATTTTTGCGAGGCGATCGCGCGGGGCCGCGGGCGCCGCGCCGCGCTGCAGGCGAGCTCGCGCGCGCTGCGGGTGCAGCTCGTCGGACCGCCTGCGACGCGCGCCGCCGCGGTGTGCACCGCGCTCAGCGCGCTCGATGGCGCGTCGATCCTGGCGTGGGCCGAGCGCGTCGAGCCGACGCACGCCCTGGTGACCGTGGACGTGGGCGCGGCGCGCGCCGTGGGATCGTCGGGCTGGCTCGTGGTCGTGGCGGGGCTGCCCGTGCAAGCGCCGATCGAACCCGCGCTGGGCGCGACCGCGATGTTGGTGGACGCAGGGCTGCGCTCGACGCTGCTCTCTGCGCGCGGCGGGGACGCCCGCGATCAAGCGGCGCTCGTGGTGGCCGTGGTGCTCGTCGAGCTCGAGCTGCGCGGGCAGTCGGCAGCGATCGAGGGGCTCGAGCGCTCGCTGGGGGCCGGGGACGAGCCGGGCGACCCGCTCGCGTGGGTACAAGTGCGCGCGCGGGCCGATCATCTGCGCTCGCTGCGCTGAAAGAACCGTCCGAGTTCGCGGAGTGCGAGACGGTGCTTGCTGCGCGGGGCTACGCTCTGGTATCTCGGAGACCGACGCAGTGAGAGGCCGATCGGTGCACACGCTCGATGCGCAAGCGCACATCCAAGGCGAACGATCGGTAGAGCTGTTGGCGACGCGTCCATCGTGGATGGCGGAGGCGAGACGATGAATCCGCAGATGGTGATGTACGAAGAGGAGTTCAACCAGATCCAGGCTGTGGTTGAACGCCTGGTGAAGGAAGCGAACGCCAAGGTCGTTTTCATCGTCGACAAGAACGGCCAGCTCATCGCGGCCGCTGGCGACACCGAGAACCTCGACACGACCTCGCTCGCATCGCTCACGGCCGGCAATATTGCCGCGACCGGAGGCATGGCCCGACTGCTGCGCGAAAACGAGTTCGCGACGCAGTACCACGAGGGCGAGAAGGCCAACATTCACATCCAGCTCGTGGGCAACCGCGTGATCTTGGTTGTGATCTTTGACTCTCGCTCGTCCCTCGGGCTCGTTCGCCTGCGCGTGCGCAGGGCGTCGGACGAGCTCAACGCGATTTTCGAGGCGCTGCTCACCAAGGTGCAGAGCCCGGACCGCAACGATGTCCTGACGGAAATCACCGACGCGGACATCGACAACCTGTTCAACGACTGACCGCGAAGGCTCGGGTTTCGGTCCCTAAGGAACTCAGGGAGAGAAGAGGTCGCGAACGATGTCGTTCATCAACTACCTGTCGCGAGAGATCAACTGCAAGCTCGTCTATTACGGGCCGGGTCTCTGCGGCAAGACCACCAATCTCCAGTTCATCTACAACAAGACCGCGCCCGAGGCGAAGGGCAAGATGATCTCGCTCGCCACGGAGCAAGAGCGCACGCTGTTCTTCGACTTTCTGCCGATTTCGCTCGGTGAAATCCGCGGGTTTCGCACGCGCTTCCACTTGTACACCGTGCCCGGTCAGGTCTTCTACGACGCCTCGCGCAAGCTGATCTTGAAGGGCGTCGACGGCGTGATCTTCGTCGCCGACTCGCAGATCGAGCGCATGGAAGCGAACATCGAGTCGATGGAGAACCTCCGCACCAACCTCGCGGAGCAGGGCTACTCGCTCGACAAGGTCCCGTTCGTGATCCAGTACAACAAGCGCGACTTGCCCAGCGCCGCGCCGATCGAAGAGCTCCGCCAGGCGCTCAACGCCAACAACGTCCCCGAGTACGAGGCCGTCGCGTACAAGGGCGACGGCGTGTTCGACACGCTCAAGGCCATCACCAAGCTCGTGCTGACTGAGCTCAAGCGCGGCTCGGGCGGCTGAGCCGCTTCGATTCGGTTCGCCAGGCCAGAGGGCCTTCACGGGGGCAGCAGAGCGGGGATGTGCTTGACGACCGAGCGCTGTGTGCACCATGACCGGTGCCCATGGCCGCTGAAGTCATCGTGTACGTCACTGACTATTGCCCTTATTGCACGCGCGCGAAGGGCTTGCTCAAGCGCAAGGGCGCCGCGTTTACCGAGATCGACGTGACCGGCGACGACGAAAAGCGCCGCTGGCTCGTCGAGAAGACCGGGCAGCGAACGGTCCCGCAGATCTTCATCGACGGCGTCAGCGTCGGCGGCAGCGACGACATCCACGCGCTCGACCGCGCAGGAAAGCTCGACCCGCTGCTCAAGCTCAACGGCTGAGCGCTCGATGCGCGCTCGACGCCACTCTCTCTCCGCCCTGCTCGCCGCGCTCGCGCTCGCTCCCGCCGCCGCACGAGCGCAGCGCGTCGAAGACCGCCCTCGCACGGACTATCGCCCGGACGGCTGGCAGCGCTTGGCGCTCGGCGCCGTGCGCGGCGCCACCCTCGGCCCCATCGAATCCTCGGTCCATCCCAACGTCGGCTACGGAACGCCCGCCAGCGCCGAAGCCCTCGACGAGCTCGCCCACCTCGGCTGCAACTGGGTCAGCGTCACGCCCTTCGGCCGCCAATGGGACCTGCGACACACACAAATTCAAATGGACTTCGAGCAGCCCTTCGCGCAAAACCGCGAGGCCGTTCGCAGGGTGGTCGCGCAGGCGCACGAGCGCGGGCTGCGCGTCCTGATCGTCCCGCACCTGTGGATCGACGTCCCCGGCCTGTGGCGCGGCGAGATCGACCCGGGCAGCGAAGAGCGCTGGCAAGCGTGGTTTCAAAGCTACACGCGCTTCGTCACCGCGTGGGCTCGCGTCGCTGAAGAGTCCGGCGCCGACATGCTCTCGATCGGCGTCGAGATGAAGTCCTCGACCCAGAGCCGCGTCGGCGACTGGCTGCGCGTGATCGCCGCGATCCGCCGCGAATATCACGGGATGCTCACGTACTCGGCCAACTGGGACGAAGAGACGCAGGTCGGCTTCTGGGACCACCTCGACGTGGTCGGGATCAACGCGTTCTACCCGCTCGCCGAGCGCAACGGCGCGGGCCTCGCCGAGCTTCGACAGGGCGCGATCGAGCGCGCTCGCAAGCTCGGCGAGTGGGCCGAGCGCGAAGGGCGCCCCGTGCTCTTCACAGAGTTCGGCTACACCGCGCGCCCCGACCCCGCCGTGCGCCCCTGGGAGTGGCCCGAGTCCCTCGTCGGCGTCCCCGTCGACGAGCGCGCGCAAGCCGTCGCGTACCGCGCCCTGCTCGAGGCGTTTGCGTCCAAGCGCTGGTTCGTCGGCGGCTTCGTGTGGCGCTACTACGCCAACCCCATGGACGCGAGCCAAGAGGCCGCGCACGGGTTCTCGCCGCGCCTGCGCGAAGGTGAGCGCGTCCTGCGCGAGCTCTACGCGCTGCGCTGGGAGAGCGACAGCCAAGAGCCCTACGACTGGCGTCGTTGGTGGTGAGCGCGTTTCGAGGCACACTCGCGCGCGTATGGCGGACAGCAGCGTCGGGGCGAAGCCCAAGTACTCGTGGGTCGCGGTGCTCACCACCGTCGCGTTGGTCGGCGGCGGATCGATCGCGCGCAAGCGAATCGAAGAGCAACGCCTGGTCGAAGCGATCCCGGCGCACGCTGAGCTCTCGCGCGACGATCGCCTGCGCATCGCGCGCGCCGTGGATTCGACGATGGGCGCGCTGGTCAACAACCCCGACCTCGACGCGCAGATGGCCCGCGCGCTCGGCACCCCCGTGCGCAACGCGCAAGAGCGCAGCGCCGCCGCCCGCGCGCTGAGCGCTCGCGGCGTGGGTCGACTCAGCGCCTCGCAGCTCGACGAGGTCTTCTCGATCAAGCTCGAGCTCGCCCAGCGCTCGACCGCAGTGTGCGCCGGCATGTGGAGCGGCCGCGTCGCGCCGGGAGAGATCTTCGCCGCGCTCGCGAAGCTCCCGCATCCGCGGATGCTGCGGTGGATGACGCTCTCGGCCGAGAGCGCGCAGCTCGCGCTGCGAGCGGGGTTCACGGTCCCCGATGAAGACCAGGCCGCGGTGGACGCCATGTTGAGCCGCGCCGCGGCGGGCCTCGACGAGACGCGACGCACACGTTTTCAACGCACGCTCGACCAGTCTACCGATGCGCCGCCGCTCGACGGCTGCGCGACGTGGATCGATCTGCTGCAGTCCGCCCGCGCCGCGGACGCCCCGTTGCGAGAGCGCTTCTACCGCACGATGGCGAGGCCCTGACGCGCTACGCGCTCTCGAGGGCCGCCATCGCGCTCTAGAGCATCTTGAGCGCGACGATCGCGCCCGTCGCCACGAGGGCGACAGCGCCCACGATGAGCAGGACGAGCTGCGCGACCCCTCGCTTGCGTGGCGCAGGCGGAGCAGACGGCGCGGACGCGCGAAGCGCGCTGGGCGCGGGGTACATCGCTGTTGGATGGTGCGGCGGCGAGTAGCCGTACGGGCTGGAAGGGTTGTTCGAGTCGCTCGTGGGCGCGTACGGGCTCGGCGCGGGCGTCATCGCCGTGGGCGGCGCGAACGGCGCGCTCGACGACGCAGCGGGCGGCGCAGCGGCAGCGACGGCCTGCGCATAGTACTGCTGCATCTCGGCGTTGGTGACCGGGACGGTCTGATCGAGCGGCGGCTGGCTGTTCGGATGAACCGCTTGCATCTCGGGCTTCGACGACAGCCGCGGCGGCGGGGGAACGGTCCCTCCCGGCTTCACCGGCTTGGGCTGCGGCGCGGCCGGGGTCATCCCGGGAGCGGCTCCGTATTGCTGGCGGTACTGTTCGATCGCGGCCTTGAGCGCGGCAGGCTTCTGCGCGTCGCTCGGCATCGCGGTCGTCTTCATCATGTCGAGGTGATCGTCGTGCGCGGCGGGCTTGACGCTCACGGGGCCGCGCGCTGCGACGTTGGCGAAGCCCGAGACCGTCTGCGAGTGCTTCTCCCACTCGTCTTCGAGGTCGGTGATCGTCTTCGGCTCGGGCGCAGGCGTGATGGTCGCGACCTCGGGGATCGCAGGGACGCTGAGCTCACCCGTCTTGCCCCGCGGCCGGGCTGGGGTGTTCTGCGCGCCCGCTTGTCGGATCGCTTCGCGTCGCGTGTCGATCGCGCGCGCGAAGGTCCCGCGCACCCAATTGCCGACCTCGTGTGAGTCCGCGAGCAGCTGGCTCGAACGGGCGGCGCTCTCGAGGGCGACGGCCATGGCGCGCGCGCTTCCGAAGCGCTGGGCGGGGTCGCGCACGAGCGCTTGCGCGACGACCGCGTCGAGCTCTTCGGGCATGCTCGGCACCACCTCGCGCAAGTGCGGAATGGGCTTCACGAGCAGCGCGTCGATGGTCTCGTTGTCCTTGGCGCGCTTGAAGAGCCGCTGCGCCGTGAGCGTCTCCCACAGCACGACGCCCATCGCGAAGATGTCCACCCGGTGATCGAGTTCTTTGCCCCGCGCTTGCTCGGGCGCCATGTACGCGAGCTTGCCCTTCACTTGCCCCGGGGTCGTGCCCGAGATGCGCGCTGCCGCTTTGGCGATGCCGAAATCCGTCACGCGCGCGATCCCGTCGACGCCGACGAGGATGTTCTGCGGAGACATGTCGCGGTGCACGACCTTGAGCGGCCTGCCCATCTCGTCCGTCAGCGTGTGCGCCGCCTCGAGCCCGAGCAGGGCATCGTAGACGACCTTCGCGCACAGCTTCGCGCGGCCCGGCGACGCGGGGCCCATCTGCTGGTTGACGTCCCACAGCGTGACGCCCTCGACGTAGTCCATCACGAGGTAGTAGCCGTGCGCTTCGTTGAAGCCGACCTCGTGGATGGCCACGGCGTTGGGGTGGTGAATCCGCGCGGCGATCCGCGCTTCGTCGAGCAGCATGTCGACGAACTCGCTGTCGTACATCAGGTGCTTGTGCAGCAGCTTCAGCGCGTACAAACGCGAGAAGCCGCCCGCACCCGCGACGCGCGCGAGCAACACGGTTCCCATTCCGCCCCGAGCGAGTTCAGCGATGACCTCGTAGCGATCAATGGTATTCCCCGGTTTTCTCTGGGGATCGGACGTCACAAGGCGATGCTACACCGAACGGTCCCACAGTCGATAGCTCACATGGGCTCGATTTCTGCCGTCGATCTACGCACAAATGGCAGCCGCCCACTGCGAACGAACGTGTCGCTAGACCGCCGGCGCACCGAGCGCTCGGTGAGACAATTTGCAGAGCGTTCACGCTCTTCGACGCGGTGCACAACGGCGCTCGCATGACTTCTGACAACTTCGCCAACATCGTCCTCGTCGTCGGCCCGACCGCTTCGGGAAAGACCGCGCTCGCCATCGCCCTCGCGCGCCGCTTCGACGCCGAGATCGTCAACGTCGACAGCGTGCAGCTCTACCGCCGACTCGACATTGGCTCGGCAAAACCCACGCGAGACGAGCGCGCTGCGGTGCCGCACCACCTCGTCGACCTCGTCGAGCCCGACGCTCATTTCGACGCCGCTCGCTACGTCGCAGAGGCCGATCCGGTCATCGCGTCCATCGTCGCGCGCGGCAAGCGCGTGATCGTTGCCGGCGGAACAGGCCTGTACGCCCGCGCCCTCGTCCGCGGCCTCGCCGAGGGGATTCCCAGCGATCCGACGGTGCGCGCCGCGCTCAACGCCCGCGCCGCCCGGGGCCTCGACGAGCTCTCGCTCATGTACGACGAGCTCGCGCGCGTCGACCCCGTGTACGCCGCGAAGATCGCGCGAACCGACCCGATCCGCGTCGTGCGCGCCCTCGAGGTCTTCGCGCTCTCGGGCGTCCCCATCAGCGCGCACCACGCCCGCCACGCCGCCGAGCCTCCGCGCTACCGCGCCCTGTGGCTCGGGATCGACGCCACCCGCGAGCAGCTCGGCCCCAAGATCGCCCAGCGGACGCGCGCCATGTTCGCCGCCGGTTGGATCGACGAAGTGCGCGCGCTGCTCGAGGACTTCTCGCCCGAGACCCGCTCGCTGCGCTCTGTCGGCTACGCCGAGGTCTCGCGCTTCGTCTGCGAAGGTCGCACCGACGTCGCCGCGCTCGAGGCCGAGGTCACGCGCAGCACCCTCGCGTTCGTGAAGCGCCAGCGCACGTGGTTTCGCGGCGAGCCCGACGTGCAGTGGGCCAGCGCCGAAGCGCTCGAAGGGCCCGCGTGGAGCCAGCAGATCGAGGCGTTCTTGCAGCAGAAATCGCCGTGAGCTGCGCTATAAACCCCCCGTCCGCGAATCAAACGCCAAGATGAGACCCGCTCGCTTCAGCCCCACGGCGCAGATCTTTGTGTGCGGCAATCAACGGGCTGCTGACGACCCGCTCACCAGCGCGTGCGGCGCGAACGGGGCCGCGGTGTACGACGCCGTTCGCAAGGTCGTTCGCGAGCGGGGATTGCTCTCGTCGGTGTGGGTCACCCGCACCGGCTGCCTCGGCCAGTGCCCCAAAGACGGCTGCGCTGTGGTCCTCTACCCCGCGGGCGGACAGCTGCTCGACGTGCGCGAGGGCGACGCCAGCGCCGTCGTCGAGCTCGCCCTCCGCGCCAACCCTCGCAACCCCTCACGATGAGGCCGCTACCATCCATGGCAAGAACGCTCACAGCAGAAGAACAGCGGTCGTTCGACGACGTCGAGCGCTGCATCGAAGGCCTCGTCTCGCACCAAGAGCAGAAGGTTGTCGCGTTCGCCCGAAGGCTGCGCCCCGGGCTCACGGGGGATGACATCAAGAACCCGCACGATTACGACGAGCTCAACGACCCCGACTTCAACTACGAAGACGGGCTGCTCGCCGGGCTGCAGACCGCCCTCAGCGCGGTGCGGCGCCGTCGAAGAGACATCGAGGAGAGTGAGTGATGGTCAAGAAGGACAAGGCGCAGCGCGAGCGTGACGCTGAAGACGCCGCGGCGAAGAAGGCCGCCACCAACCCCGACCCGCTCGGACACCGCGCGCTCTCGGGGCTCGCCAAGCTCAAGGCCGAGCTCGACGCAAAAGAGAAGGCCGCCCGCGACGAGGCCGAGGCCAAGGCCAAAAAAGAAGCGGAATTTCGCGCGCGCATCGGGCTCTCGCCCGAGAAGAAGCCCGTCAAGAGCGCGCCGCCTTCGACGCCCACGAAATCAAGTCGCAAGACCGACTCGATCGAAGTGTGGCGGCCCAACCTCGAGAAAGAGCTCTTCGCTTCGGCGATGTCCGGCGTCGAGAAGCTCACCGCCAAGGGCAAGGGCACCCGCGTCGTTCACGAGCCCTCGCACGGCAAGAAGCCCCACTCGCTCGGAGACAAAGTGCGCCGCGGCGCCGCCGAAGGCGACGTGGGCTTCGCCGTGCGCTGGAGCGAAGACGGGACGTGCGAGGCCTGCCGACCCGGCGCTTCGTTCGCGCTCGCCGCGCTCGACCGGCTCGCCACCGTGCAAGACACCGTGGACCTGCACGGGCTCGACACCACCGAGGCGCGCGCCAGAGTGCTCGAGTTCGTGCGCTCGCGAAGGGCGCGCGGGATGCGCGTCGTCGAGGTCGTTCACGGGACCGGAAAGCACGCTCCCGACGGACACTGCGTCCTGCGCGACGCCGCCGTCGCCGCCATGAGCGAGGTCCCGGGCTCGCGCGAGATCGAGGCGTTCAAGAGCAAAGAAGGCGGCCCGAGCGGCAGCGCCGCGATCCTGGTCGCCCTGCGCGCCCGGTGATAGCGTGACCTCCTCGGGGCCGCGCAGGTCGATCTCGTTCGCCGACCCCGCCTCGCCAGCGCGCCCCTTCGTCGTGCTCGCGACGGGCGAGTCGCTCGTGCTCTCGGCCCGCGTTTCTCCTGGCGAATCACTGGTCGTTCGCGTCCGATCCCGAGAGATCGCCCGCTCGCGCCCCGTCGAAGCCGCCACCTCTTCGCGCGACGACGTCCGGACCGTCGCCGCCTCCGTGCTCGTCCCTCACGACGCGCTCCGCGTCGCCCCCTTCGCTGTGCTTCGCGTCGATCTGTGCGCCGTCGACCTCGGTGGCCGTGATCGTGTCATCGAGTCGATCGCCCTCGTCGAGCCCCGCGGCCTGCGCGTCGCGTCGATCGCCGCAGCGCTCGCCGTCCTCGCGCCCGCGTCGCTCGCGCTGCTCGCCCTCGTCGCGTCGCGCTCGATCACCGCTCGATCGCTGATCGTTCAGCTCGTCGAGTCCGCGCTCGTCGCGCTCGCGCTCGCCCCTGCCGTCCGTCGCTGGTCGGGCCGGCTGCGCTTCGTCGCGCGCTTCGACGCGCGCGTCGCCCTCGGCTGCGCCCTCGGCGCGTGGGCGCTCTTCTTCGCCGCTCGCGCGCAGAACCTCGTGGTGCACAACCTCACGGGACGCCCTCAATCTGCAGGCAGAATCGCGGTCGGTCGCACGACGTGGCTGCGCGCACAGTACGCCTCGCTCGAGGGCGCCTCGCGGCCGTGCGCGGCGAGCGGCCCCGTGTGCCTGCTCGATGACCCGCGGTCCGTGATCCCCGAGGCCTGCGCGGACGTCCCCGAAGAAGAGCCGCTCGTGCGGCTGCACCACGCGGTGCGCTTTCTCGCGTGCCCCTCGCGCTTCGAGGTCTTCGACCGCGCGTGGCTGCGCGACGCCAGCGTGTGCCAGGCTCCCGCGCGCGGCGGGCAGTGCTGCGTGGATCTTCGCGGCGATGGCTGCGATCGACCGCGCCGCTTCGAGGTCGAGACCCCGTGGCCCGCAGGCAGCGCCCCGCGCGCGAGAGACCCGCAGTGCCCGACGCGAGAGCTGCTCCCGTGGCGCGTGCGCGCGACGGTGTCCACGGGAGCAGCCGCGGTCCTTCGCGCGATCCGCGAGGCCACTGTTGCGGCGGAGCTGTGCGTCGACCTCGAGCGCTGGGGCTCGGCACACGAAATCATCATCGAGCACGAGGGGCGCACGTGGCGCGCGGCGCGAGCGCCGGACGCGCGGGCGAGGGCGATGCGCGTCGCGATCCCGAGGCTCGAGCGCCCCGAGCGCGCCAGGGTGCGCCTCGCGTACACCGTGCGCGAGAGCGAGCAGTCGCCGTCCCTCGAGAGCGCGCACGAGTCCCGCGGAGCGCCGTCGGGCCTGTGGCTGCCTACGCAGCTGCGCTTCGAATCACAGCCCGTCGACGGAGCCCGCGCCACGCTCTCGTCGGTCTCGATCGGGCCTCGCGCGCGGGACGCCCTCGCCAGCGCGCAGCTCGTGGTGCGCGCCGGGCAGCCCGCGCTCAACGCCGAGCTCTGGCCCGGACTCGCGTGTGGATCGTCCGTGACCATCGTCGATCCCGCTGGACAATCGCAGGGTGAAGCGACGCTCCCGTGCGCAGAGCCCGGCCGCAGGTCGCGCGACGACGAGCCCTGGGTGCTCTGGCGCTTCGCGCTGCGCGAAGAGATGCCCGTCGCGTGGCGCGAGGCCGCGCGGGTGCTGACGGATCAGCTCGGCGCAGGCGCGGTGCGCTTTCGCAGCGAGCGCGTCGCGCCCGAGGTCTTTCTCGCGTTTCGCGGTTGGGACGGCGTGTCGATCGACCTGCGAATGTACTCGCGCGAGCCGCGGACGTTCGGCATCGAGCCGGTCGGCGAAGTGATGCGCGGCCACGTCGGGGGGTGGCGAATGTTCGCGGGCCCTCCCCCGCCGCGCGAGGGGCTCTGCTGCCAGCTCGACGGCGTGTGGAGCACGTGCCCCGCGGAGTTCAACG
Organism: Myxococcales bacterium; assembly: GCA_013298625.1. Lineage (GTDB taxonomy): Bacteria > Myxococcota_A > Polyangia > Polyangiales. The sequence goes on along the minus strand of JAAFIF010000088.1, from coordinate 29,848 downwards.
ACTACTGGCGCTGCCAGGGGACGGTCGCGGGACGGCCCGGCTGCGCAGAGAGCTACCGTCGCTGCACGTTCATCGATTGGGCCGTCGAGAGGGCCGCGCGTCGGGCGGAGGGCGCTCGCTCGACCCCTTGAGCGCGCCGAGCCCCGCGAGCAGATCGGCAGGGACCCTCGGCGCTCCGAACCCCTTCACGCTCGCGCGCTCGTGACCCTTCGACGGCGTCGCGCTCACGCGCAGCGAGCGGCGCTCGTCGGCGATCACCTCGGCGTCGGGCGCGATGGTCGCGCGCTTCTTCGCCCTCGGGCGCGCGCCGGTGTGGGCGACGGCGAAGGACTCGCGAAGCGTGGATTTTCCCTGTGAAGCGTCGCGCTTGTGCTCGCTCGCGAGCCAGCGAAACACCGCGAAGCGATAGAGCGCGAAGAGGTTGCGCGCGTAGCCCACACAATCAAGATCGTCCCGCGTCTCGCCCTTGTCTCGCGCGCGAGAGAGCACCGCGGCGAGCCTCGCGACGAAGTCCTCTTCGACCTGCGCTTGCGTCTGCCCGTGCGCGCCGGTCAGCGTCAACGTGACGCAGAGAAACCGCAGCGCGAGCTCGGGCTGCAGCGCGTACTCGTCGAAGAAGACCCCGAACACGCTCACGAGGCGATCGGTCAGCGCCGCGCTCTCGTCCACCGCGTCGAACCCGCGCTCGAACGCCGTCGAGACGCGCTGCTGAAACACCATCGCGAGCAGCTCGTCTTTGTCCTTCGCGTGCACGAACACGGTCCCCGCGGCGACCTTCGCGCGCTCGGCGATCTCGCGGGTCGTCGTGCGCTCGAAGCCCTTCTCGACGAAGAGCGACCACGCTGCTTGTCGGATCGTCGCGAGCGTCTTGCGCTTGTTTCTCTCGCGCAACGAGAGCGGTGGCGGCCGTGAAGAGCGGTTCATCAACGAAGCGGGCAGCATACACCGCGCGGCGCGCTTGCGCGTGGCAGAGCGAACCATCGCGCGCTCCCGCTTCGCCTGTGCGCGCCGTCAAGTCGGCGCGCTTGCGTGCGGCTCCGCCGACAAGCGCCCTGGCATGCGCCAGGGCTCAGGCAACCCGAGTTCGATTGTGAATTCGCTCACGGTGCCGTCGCGCGCGTCGCCGCGCGCGTCGAACCCGTGTTGCCTCAGCTCGGGCTTCATGCCCGAGCGCTTGTCGGCCTCCGCACGCAAGCGCGCCAGCTTTGATGGGGCGCGAGGGCGTACGGCGCGCCATGAAGATGGCGCGCTTGCGCGTGGCGTAGCCAACGAGCGCCCTGGCATCCGCCAGGGCTTAGGCAACTCGGTTCTCCCGCTGAAACACCAGCGATCCATCACGCTGCCGCGCCCGAACGCTCCCCATCACCTGCCTCAGCTCGGGCCTCGTGCCCGAGCGCTTGTCGGCTGCGCCGCACGCAAGCGCGCCGACTTGACGGCGCGCGGTGGCCTCGTGCCCGAGCGCTTGTCGGCCGCCCCTGTGCCGATCGCGCCGACTTGACGGCGCGCTCGACGCCCGAGCGCTCGTCGACCGCTCGCTACCGTCTCGCGCCGCTGCTTCTGCGGGGAGCGCCGACCATCATGGGCTGCGGGTCGAGGCGCGTTCCGTTTTGGTAGGCGATGAAGTGGACGTGGCAGCCGTACGCCACCCCCGTGTCGCCCACCTGCGCGATGCTCTGACCGCGGCGCACAACGGCGCCCGCGGGGACCAGGGTCTTCTTGGCGTGCCCGTACGCGGTCACCCAGCCGCCGGGGTGCACCAGCACGATCACGTTGCCCATCCCGCTCATCCCGTTGTCCGAGTACGCGACGATCCCGCCGTGCGCTGCGCGGATGGGCGCTCCGCAGCGGCCGCCGATGTCGAGCGCGCGGTGCCGTCCGCCCATCGAGCGAAAGCCCTGCCACAGCGCGCCGTTGACCACGGGCCAGAGAAAATTGCGCGGCGCTCGACCGGGCGCGGCGCGCACCCACCGTCGCTCGGGGCGACCGAAGAGCAGCTGCCTCGCGACCGCGCGCGTGCCGAGCCCGAGCCTGCGCATGCGCGACAAGTTCTGCCCGCGCGGCGTGGCGACGTCCCTCGGCCCGTTCGAAAACGTGCGCGGCGGTCGGCTCGGTCGCGCGGCGCTCGCGCTGTCCGCTGGCGCCTCGTGCGCGACCAGCGACTCTTGCTCTTCGCTCGCGCCCGCGTCCTGTGCGCTGGCGGCGTGCGCGCGCAACGCCGCGACGATCGCGAGCAACGCGGCGATCGTCGACGGGCGTATGGGCTTGCTGCGCTGCACGGACCAGCAACTTGCCACTGAATCGCGGCCGTCGCACGAAACGTGTACAAAGCGCGCGCTCGCGCCGTGCGTTCACCGTCGTTTACTTTGCTCGCGCTCTCGTCGGCGCTCGCTGCCGCGTGCATGCGCCGCGCGAACGCTGGATCGTCGCAAGCCGCTGTCGTTGCTGCGCCATCGGACGCCGCTGTGAATCGCGACGCGCCGGAGGACGCAGGGGTCGCCGTCGCAGACGCGGCGCGCGACGCCGGCGCTTCGTCGCGCGAGGGCCGCGCAGCGCCGTGGCCCTTCGTCGCGCACGCCGTCGAGCGCTGCTACGTCGATCGCCTCGCGCGCTCGGACTACCTCGCGGATTGGGTCGCCGCGGGAGGGATCGAGCGAGGAATTCCTCAGGGAGATCCCGCGCCGTCGCTGTCGCTCTCGCTGCCGTCGTGGGGGCCGCGCGAGGGGGCGCAGGGCTTCGATCGCGCGCGGGACGCGGTCACCAGCGCGCTGGCTTCGCCGGGCAGTCACGTGATGGACTGCACGCTGCAAGCGCGCGCGCAGGACCCGCCGCACGCGCTCGGCGCGATCGCGTACGCGGTGTATCTGCCCGAGGACTACCTGCGAAATCCCAGTCGAAACCGCGGCGTCCTCGTGATGATCCCCGGCGGCCGCGGCGACCGCACGCGCTGGTTTCTCACCGCCAAGCCCGGCTCGCTCTTCGAGCGCGGAACCGGCGGCCTCTCGCTCCGCACCCACCTCGACCGCTGGGCCAGCGAGCACCCCGGCGCTGCGACGCCCCTCGTCGTGACCGTCGATGGCCCCACCGGCGCGTGGATCGACGGACGCGTCGAGTTCATCGCGCGAGACCTGCCCTCGCACATCGCGGCCACCTATCTGCCGCACCAACGCGAGCGCGAGACCGCCTTCGCCGTGCAGGCCATCTCGATCGGCGCCGCGTTTACGATGCGCGCCGTTCGCCGAGACCCCGCGCGCTTCGCCTCGATCGCGCTCATGGGGATGTTCTGCGACCGCAAGGGGCTGCTCCCCGAGCGCGACCTCGCGCCCGATCCAGAAGGCTTCTATCGCTCGCTCGCCGACCGCGTGCGCAGCGGAGCGCTCGCGGTGCGCTTGAGCATCGGCCGCCGCGACACGCTCTACGAATGCAACAAGCGCTGGTATTTCGCGCTGCAACAAGCGGGTGTGTTCGCGCGCGCCGAAGAGCCCGACTACGAGCAATGCGACGCAGGGACATCGCCGAGCAGCGCGACGTGCTGGGCGCGCTGGCCGGGCTTCACGGTGATCCCGCGGCTCGGGCACCACTACGCCGCCGTCGTCCCCATCTTCGTCGAAGACCTCCGCTGGCAGCTCGATCGGCTGAGCGCCCTCGCGCGGTGATCGTCGCGCGCTTCATGGCGTGTCATCTCGTTGCATCGCGAGTCATGGCGCCGCGCGGGTGAAGGCGGCGATCGTGCCGGCACGACATGATCGAAGTCGACCTGGGCACCCTCTCGCTCAACGATGAGCGCGTCTCTCTTCGCGTCGTCCGCGACGACCACCCAGACTGCGCGCGCGCCGCGAAGCTCTGGACCGAGGTGTATTCGCGCGAGTTCTCGTACCTCGCCGCGCCCGACGAGCGCGCGGTGATCTCGACGCTGGCTGCGCCCAACGGAGCGCTCGTGATCCTCGGTACCGTCGGCGACGAATGCGTCGCAACGCTTCGGATGGCGTATCAATGCGACTCGCCCGACGAGTTCGAGTTCGAGCACCACCCGCCGACCAGCGATCGGCTCGGCGCGCTCAGCCGCCTCGTGGTGGCGCGACGGTTTCGAGGAACAGCGCTCGCGCTGCACATGCTCGATCGCTGTCACCGCTACAACCGCGCGAGCGGCAACGACCAGCGCTACGACCGCATCGTCGTGAGCTGCAAGCGCGAGATGCTGCACTACTACTTCGCGTTCGGCTTCGAGCTGGCTCGCCGAGACGCGGTCGCGCACCGGGCGCTCGTCGGCGAGACGTGGATCGTCGCGTGCTCGCGCGCGCGCAACGAGCGCGTCGGGGTCGAGATCGATCGCGCGTTAAGAGGTCACCTCGGCGCGCGCGTCTGCCTCGCCATGCGGTACCAGCTTCACAAGTGGGCGCTCCGATGGACGCGATTGGGCTCGACGAGTGATTGCGCCGAACCCCGCTCCGAACCCAGCGCCGCATGATCGTCGCCCCAATCGCGCAGTGCGCGCTCGACCGATCCTCGGCAGGCGTTGGTGGCGATCGCCAGGCACGCGCGCGGCGAGTGAGCCGCTACGAGCCGCTCACGCGGCCGAGCCACAGACCCACGGTGATCGAGAGCTGCGCGCTCACCGAGGGGTTGAGCAAGAGCGAGCCCGATAGCCCTGGCAAGAGCGCTCCGCCGCTGGGCAAGCGCACGATCCACGCGACGCCCGCGGCGATCTCGCCGCTGAAGACCGTCGCCGATGCGTTGGGTTGCCGTTGCCCGCGCACACAGCCGCCGCGCGACGAGCAGCTCGAGGTCGGGATGGGGCTGAATCCGCCGAGCGGCACTGCGGCCCCAGAGGCGCCCGCGAGCGCGCTGCCCGAGAACAACACCGGGCCTGCGCGCAACATGAGGTCGAGGCCGACGCGCGTGCTCCACGCGAAGCCCGCCCCAGGCATCGCGGACGCGAGCGTCGCGCTGGCGGCGCGCGCCGGGACGAGCGAGCCGTAGCTCCCGCGAAAGATCACGCCGAGCGGCGCGGCGAACTGCCAGCGCAGCGCCCCCACGAACGCGTGGCTCGCGGCGGGATCGAGCCCGAGCTCGGCGCCGGTGGCGCTGAACCCCGCGGCCGTGCGCTCGCCCGTGAAGAGCAGCGCGCCGTAGTCCTGCAGGTTGAACTGGTATCCGATCTCGAGCCCGACCGGCGGATGAAACCTCGGCGCGCTCGGCGCGCTCGGTCGCTGTCCCGCGGGCTGCGCCGGCGTCGGCTCTGACGAAGCGGGCTGTGTGGGTGTCGGCGCTGGCGAAACGGGCTGTGTGAGCTGCGCGCGGGGCTGCGCCGGCGTCGGCTGGGCCCAGGGAGGGGTCAGCGACTCGGCGCGCGCGTCCGGCGCGAACACGGTGAGGGCGGCGAGGAGCGAGAGCGCTGCGTTGCGAAGCTCCCGCGGCGCGTGAGGTCGTTGCGAAGCCACTGCGAAACAAGCGTGACATTCGGCGCGCGAAAGGGAAGCGCCGAGGGCGCGAAGCGTTCGCGCGCACCCCCACAGCTCCGCTGCGACATCGAGTCGCACGGTCCTGCCGCGGGCCATCGTGGAGCGAGCTGCGCGTCGACGCGGGGCCAACGCCCGTTGCTCTCGCGCGGCGAGTCCTGCTACACCGCAGTGGTTAAGGGTTCGTGGGTGTGGGCGGCCGCTGGGGTGGCTCACTGAAGGCAGCGCGGGCGCGCGGGAGCCGCAGGCATTGGGTCCGATGGGACCGTGGCTGCGACGACCGATGGCCACCGCTTCCGCTCCCGCGAACAGCGCTCGGGAGAATTTCGTGATGAACAAAACAGGGATCTGGGGCTCTTTCTTGGCGTGCGCGGCGCTCGCCGCCGCCTGCGGTCAATCCGTGGGCACTCCCGACGGCGCTGTCATGGACGGCGCGGTCGCGGACGGCGCGGTCGCGGACGGCGCGCTGCCGGCGGACAGCGGCGTCGGGCCGCTGCCGCCCACGAGCAAGCTCGACCTGCTCGTCGTCGTCGACAACAGCGGATCGATGGCAGAAAACCAGGCGACGTTCATGGCCCAGCTCGGGCCGCTGCTCGATCAGCTCACCAACCCGCCGTGCGTCTCGCGCGCCGCGCCGGGGACGCCGCGCGTGTGCGACCCGATGAACCCAGACCTCGTGCCGATGTACCGCGCCGTGCGGGACCTGCACGTGGGCGTGATCTCGACGGACCTGGGGACGCCAGGCTTCATGGTCCCGGGCTGCGATGACAGCGATCGTGGCGACGACGGGTTGCTCAACCCGATTCGCAACGGGTTCGCGATGCAGCGGCACCTGCCGTGGGCGCCGCGCAGGCCCAACGCGGTGACCGCGCCGCCAGGATTTCGCCCGTCGTTCTGCAGCAACGACGTCAATCAGTTTCCGAGCTTCATGACGTATTGCTCGAACGCCGCGGACCCGACCTGCGACGTGCCGGGGATGAACGCGTCGACCCGCGATCCTTCGGCGTTCTCCGACTGGTTCAAGTGCAACGCGGGGATCTTCATCAACGGGTGCGGGCTCGAGTCGCAGCTCGAGTCCGTGTGGCGCGCGCTGCTCGGGCACGACGCCCGCGACGCCGCTGGCAACACCAGCCCCAACGCGGGCTTCGTGCGGGAGGACGCGGCGCTCGCGATCGTCATGCTCAGCGACGAAGACGACGGGTCCGTGCGCGACTGCGCGCGCGACGAGGGCTTCTCGACGCAGGGCGACGGCGCGTGCTCGGACGCGAAGGACGTCTACAACACGGCCTCTGGCGCGTGGGCGCACCCGACCAACCCGGACCTGCGCTTCTACCTGTACACGCCCGGCGATCGCCTCGACCCCAACTGGAACCTCAACCGCTACGTCAACACCGCCCCCGCGGGGATCAGCAATCGTTGGACGCACGACTTGCTTTCGCTCAAGCCCGGGCACCCCGAGCGGATCGTGTTCGCTGCGATCACGGGTGTTCCGGTCGCGGTGCCGATGCGGGGAGAGACGACCGATTGGGACGCGCTGCTCGGATCGCGGAGCCCGTCCGGGCCCGATGACTTCTACGGCCGCGACTCGTCCCGCGCCGTGAGCGGAACGCAAGAGGCCGCGGGGCCCTTCTCGATGCGTCAGGCCAACATGGACCCGATGTGCTCGCACGTCGTGCCCGCGTGCCGCCGCCAGGGCAGCACGTACGACATGACCCGTCCGTGCTCGAACGCGCAGTACATGGCGTTTCCGTCGCGCCGCATCGTCGAGGTCGCTCGCCGCTTCGACGAAGCGCCGCTCTGCAACGGCCAGCCCTGCCGCAACGGCATGGTGGCGTCGATTTGCAGCGCCAATTACGCCGTCTCGATGATCGGCATCGTCCGCCGCGTCGCCGCGTCGCTCTCGCGCTGAGCGCGCCCGCTGTACGCGGCCCCGCCGCTTGCCACCCGGTGGCAAGCCCGATGGCGCTGGGTGGCAAGGCTCGGCGTCGAGCGCGTAGAGGATGTTGACGCGCGCACCGCCCACGCGTCGAGCGCCGCGGGCCCCGTGATCGCGATCTCGCTCGTGCTCGGCTCGCGGCTATACCACGACCGCGGCGGGGGTCACATCGATCCGTCGTACGCCCGACTCGACGCGGTGATCGAGCTGGTCCCTGCGAGATCCAAGCGAAGCGAGCGCGCGCCCTCGGCGGAGCGTCACTGCGTGACGGCGAACCAGCGACCTTCGGGATCAGAGAACGCGAAGTTCTTCATGCCCATGTGCTCGCCAGGGTCGGTGGCCTTCACCCCTCGCGCGACCAACGTCGTGTGCGTGGCTTCGAGGTCGTCGACATGAAAGCAGATCGAAGGCGTCGCGAGGTCGAGGCCATCGGGGTTGTCCTTCATCATCTCCAGCGGAACGAGCTCGAACGCGAACGGCTGCTCTGCGAACCCCACCCTCGCGATCGTGAAGGCGCCCGCCTCGATGCGCTTCTTCTCGACCATCCCGACCTGCTCGATCCAGAACCTCCGACAAGCCTCGGCGTCCTTCACATAGAGCACTACGTATCCGACCTTCATCGAACTCTCCTTTTGCAGCGCGAACTGGCGCGCGAGCGCCGCGCCACCCTGCCAGCGTTGGCTGATCGCGGCACACTTTCTGCGCGTGAATTCGCGCGCGCGTCGACATCGCTTGCCACCCTGGTGGCAAGCCCGATGGCGCCAGGTGGCAAGCCTCGGCGCTACCCCGCGCTCTTCGCCGCAGCGCTCAGCAGCGCGGCCAACGCCTTCACCTGATCGGGCCGAAACCCGCTGATCGTCAGCGCGCTGTCGCGCTCGCTCACCGTGACGCCCTCCCACTCTGCGCCCTCGCGCAGCGCTGCCCTCAGCGCCACGCACACCGCGCTCTCGCTCGGCGGGCGCTTGCGCGACGCGGACGAGAACGTCCCGAGGATCGCCCGCAGCTCTGGGGTCCGCGCCTCTTCGAGGTCGACCTTCACCCGCGCGTCCTCTCGCAGCACCTCGTATCGCTGCGCCTTCAGGTCGATCCCCTTCGTCGCGCTCGATCGCTCGAGCTCGACGCCCTTCTTCTTCGCGTCCTTCGCCGCGCGCGCGTCGCGGATCGAGAGGGCCAGGTCGATCTTGGTCGGCGTGTACTTCGCGATCTCTTCGGGGGATGCGAGCCTCGCCACGCGCGCGTAGCGCAGCGCCGTTCGCTCTGGGTCGCTCACGTGCTCGGCGAGCCACTCGCGCGCCGAGTCGTAGCCGTCCGCGACGTACAGCTTCTCGCTCACGACGCGGTCGACCGCCTCGTAGTAGCTGTCCCAGCCGCGCTTCTCGCTCACCAGCGCCGCGTGCATCTGCTGCATCTGGGCCTGATAGGCGCGCGCGATCGCGCTCTGCTTCTTCGCCAGCGCCGTCGTCGCCAGCGCGCGTGTCTCGCTCTGCTTCGGTTTGGCCTTCACCCGCAGGATGGTACCGACCTCTCGCTGCGCTCCAACCCCCCTTCGCCGTCATCACCGCATCCACACCGCGGTGATCGCCTCGAGCAGCGCGTCGGCGCACTGGCTCTGATCGTCGTTGCGCGCGAGCTCGCCGCGCAGCCCCATCGCGACGCTCGTCACCCGATCGGACTCGATCAACAGCAGCGCTCCGCCCGTGGCGATCGCCCCCTCCGCGTACGCGCTCGAGAGCGTCGCCCGATCGAGCTGCTTGTCCATCACGGTCTTGCCCGCTTGCGTGCGCACGACGCGCAATCGCCCCGGCGCGCAGTCGATCGCGATGCGATCCTCCGCGCGCTGCCATGGGGCCACGACGCCCTCGTCCCGCGGCCAACGCCCGGTCGTGAGCTTCTTCGCGACCATCCACAGCGCGATCACCGCCGCCACCGGAAACAGCAGCACCGCGAACGTCACCACGATCACCATCGAGACCCAGTCGCGCTTGTTCACCGCGCGCGTCGCGTTGAAGCCCTGCTCGGTCGCCGTCACCACCCACCCGTGCGCGCTCAATCGCTGCGCGTTGTCGGCGAGCGACCGCGCTGGCGCAGGCGCAGCCAACGCGAAGCGCCCGTCGCGCACGAGCATCACCTGACCAGCGCGCGTCCAGGACACGATCCCTTGGGCCTCGCGCGCCCAACGCAGCGCCGCGGGAAGCAGCTTCTGCGCGTACCATTCGCGGCAGTGAACCATCGCGAGCCGCGCGCCGTGCTCGTCGAGCGCCACGAGGATCGTGTGCCGATACTGGCTCTCGGCGGACACTCCGTCGGCCTCGTTGGACGCGCTGAACACGATCGCGTCCGCCACGGCGACCGCCACTTCTTTGCCCCAGTCGGTGTGCTCGACCTCTTCGATGAGCAGGCGCCGCGCGCGGCCCTGCGCGCCGTGGACGACCTGGGCGACGGCGTTGATCCCCGCTGCGAAGTCCGCGGCGATCGCTTGCTCGTGGGTCGCCGTCGCTGTGGTGATCGCGTGCGTCATCGTCGAGCGTCACAGACCATACAACGATCGCGCGCCGCGAATCTCCACGAGAAGCGCGCACGGGCCCCGCGTCGTCCGGTACGTTCACCGTCGAGCGATGGCCCCCGATCACTTCGCCGCGCGCCTCGACGCAGTCACCGTTCGCGTCGACGGTCACACGCTGCTCGACAGCGTCACCTGCAGCGTTTCTCCCCGCGGAATCACCGCGCTCCTCGGCCCCAACGGCGCCGGAAAGAGCACCCTCCTCTCGGTCCTGCTCGGCCTGCGCGAGCCCGACGCAGGCTCGGTGCGCTTGTTCGAAGACGGCGTCGCGCCCAGGGACGCCCCGCGCGGCTCGCTCTCGGCGGTGCTTCAAGACGAAGGCGCGTTCGAAGGGATGACCGCGCACGAGTACGCCGCGCTCTTCGCTGCGCTCTTCAGCGACCGCGCGATGACCGAGCGCGTGCTCGCAGACTGCGCGCTGGGCGATCGAAGACACACCCGCGTCGACCGATTGTCTGGCGGTGAGCTGCGACGCTTGCAGCTCGCGGTCGCGCTCGCGACGGACCCTGCGCTGCTGGTGCTGGACGAGCCCACCAATCACCTGGACCCGGCCGCGCGCCGCGCGCTGCTCGAGCGGCTTCGCGCGCAGAAGACCCGCCGCGCGGTGCTCTTCGCGACGCACGACCTGCACGAAGCCGCCCGCATCGCCGACGCCGTCGTCATCCTCGTCGGCGGAACGGTCCGCGCCCACGGCCCCGTCGCCGACCTCGTCCGTGCGCTCCCAGAGCCGTTCGCTCAGCGAGGGATCGAAGGGCTCTTCGAGCACGCCACCCGCTCGACCATCGACCCTACCGGCGCTCTCGACGCCCTGTCCGACGGAGCCGAACCATGAGCAAGACCATGGTCCTCGCGCAGCTACACGCGTTTTGGGTGCTCGCGCGGGCGAGGGTGGCCGAGACCGCACGAGAGCGGAGCGCCGTCGCGTTTCTCTTGGGATTTCCCGCGCTGCTCTTGCTCTCGCTCGCGCTGGTGTTCGCCGAGGGGCACCCCTACGAGCGCCGCGCCGTCGCCCTCGACTGCGCCAACGTCGCCGCGCGCGCCGCGCTCGCCCGAGAGCCCGACGCCCTCTCGATCTACCCGCTCGACGCGCGCGAAGGACGCCGCGCCCTCGACGAAGCGCGGGTCGAGCTTCGCGTGGTCTGCGACGCTCGATCGTCGCAACAAGCCACGGTGTGGATCGAGCACGGCCCCCGCGCGCGCCTCTCTGCGGTCGCCGTTCGCGCGCTCTTCGTGATGGACGGACTCGACGCGCAGCTGCGTCCCGTCCCCGTCGCCAAGGGCGCCTACGCGCGTGGCTTGCTGCCGGGCGCGATCGCGTTCGGAGCGCTCTTCTCCGGGCTCTACGGCCTCGGCCTGCCCATGTTGCGCCTGCGCCGACGCCGCGTGCTCGCGCGGCTCACGCTTACGCCCCTGCGCGCCACCACGCTCGTGCTCTCGCAGCTCAGCGCCCGCGCCGCGCTGACCGTCGGCCAGTCGCTGGTCATGCTCGCCGTCGGAGCGCTGCTCTTTCACCGCGCGCCCTCTGCCTCGGCCGTTCTTTGTGTGGTCGCCGCGGTCCTCCTTGGTGTGCTCGCCTTCGCGGGAATCGGCCTCGCGCTCGCCTCCGTCATCGAACAAGAAGACACCCACGGCGACCTGCTCGCCGCGTCGGCGACGCCGATGGTGTTGCTGTCGGGAGCGTTCTTTCCCGTGCGCGAGCTGCCGTCGGCGCTGGCGACGATCGCAGAGCTATTGCCCTCGACCGCGCTCGTCGACGCGTGCCGCGCGGCGCTCGACCCCTCGTTGCGAGGCCTCGCTGCGCCCCTCGCGATCCTCGCGCTGTGGGCGATCGCGAGCATCGGGCTCGGCGTTCATCGCTTCGATCTTCGCCGCTCGTAAACCCCGCCGGTGCTACCGTCGAGCGAGAGCAGTCATGCCACGACGCAGCACCGTTTCGCTCGCCATCGCCGCGCTCTTCGCCTTCGCGTGCGGCCCTGCGACCCCCGCCAACAGCGCGGTCGCCACCGCCTGTGATCCAGCCAACGGCGCGCGCGGCGGCTGTCCCGAGGGCATGGACTGCTTGTCCTCGCAGTTCTTCGGGATGACCCAGTCGTTTTGCTATCCCGTCGATCGCCCGCGCTGCGGCGGGACCAGCTGCTGCCCGTCGGACATGCGCTGCTACAGCCGCGGCTTCGGCGCCATCGAGCAGCGATCGCTCTACTGCTTCACCGCCCAAGAAGCCGAGCGGCTCTGCAAGCACCCGAGCAACCACTTCGTGTGCTCGACCACGTTCGGTCGGCTCGAGCCCGTCCCGTACTCGAGCTCGGCGTGCCCCGATCCCAGCGACGACGCAGGCCCTCCGCCGCCTCGCGACGCGAGCGCGCTCGACGTGTTCGCACCGCCCATGGACGCCAGCGCGATGGACGTCGCGACCCGCCCCGACACGGGTGTGATCGTGGACACTGGCGTGCGGGTAGACACTGGCGTTCGTGTGGACACCGGGGTGATCGTCGACACGGGCGTCGTGCTGGACACGGGCGTGATCGTGGACGCAGGGCGCGACGCCGATCCGCCCAGCGACGCGCCGCTGTGCACGGTCAGCGCGACCGTGCGCGACTGCGACACGCTGCTGCCGTGCAACCCGGCGACGTTCATGGCGAGCTGCGACGACGGAAGGCGCTTGCGGTACTGCGAGGCGCCCGGCGGCGGCGGTGCTGCGACGATTCGCCTGCAATATTGCTCGGGATCCGACGTCTGCCGCGCGTGCCGCGGCGCCGAGTGCTCCCCTGGATTCGAGTCGGTCTGCTCGATCCCGTAGTCGAGTGTCGTCGATGGTGGATGGGGCTCCACGCCGTAAGCCCTCGCGCGCCGTCGAGTCGGCGCGCTTGCGTGCGGAAGCCGACAAGCGCTCGGGCACGAGGCCCGAGCTGAGGCAGGTGACGGGGAGCGCACGGGCGCGGCAGCGTGATGAAGCGCGGGTGTTTCAGTGGGAGAACCCCGGTTGCCTCAGCCCTGGCGGATGCCAGGGCGCACGTTGGCAGCGCCACGCGCAAGCGCGCCAGCTTGATGGCGCGCCGTACGCCCTCGCGCGGTCCTGCTGGAGCGCGGGCGGCGCGCCGTCGAGTCGGCGCGCTTGCGTGCGGCGCAGCCTACAAGCGCTCGGGCACGAGGCCCGAGCTGAGGCAGGTGATGGGGAGCGTACGGGCGCGGCAGCGTGATGAAGCGCGGGTGTTTCAGTGGGAGAACCCCGGTTGCCTCAGCCCTGGCGGATGCCAGGGCGCACGTTGGCTCTGCCACGCGCAAGCGCGCCAGCTTGATGGCGCGCCGTACGCCGTTCGCCCTCGCGCGCCCGGCGGCGGCGGTGCTGCGACGATTCGCCTGCAATATTGCTCGGGATCCGACGTCTGCCGCGCGTGCCGCGGCGCCGAGTGCTCCCCCGGATTCGAGTCGGTCTGCTCGATCCCCTGAGCGCTCAGGCCTCGATCTCGAGCGCCTTCTCGATCTCTTCGAGCAGCCCGTTGGCCTCTTCGACCGGAATGCGCAGCGCCTTCGCCAACGTCGCGAACAGCGCTTCTTCTTCTTCGGTCACTTGCCCGTCGAGGTACGCGATCCCGCAGGCCGTCACGAACGCCAGCCGCCGCGCGTCCTCGGTGTCGAGCGCGTCGGCGATGTTGGCGAGCCGCTCGTCGAGCCCCTCTTGCTGCAAGGCCTCCGCGAAATTGTCGAGCAAGTAGCCGAGGTCGTCGTCGCTCGCGCTTCCGTCGGTCATCATCGACAAGATCTCGCTGAGCTCGTCGATCTCGTCGTCCGAGACCACCCCGTCGGACGCCGCCATCAAGAACGCCGCGTCGAACGTCGCCAGCGCGTGCCGCCCTGCCTGCTCGTCGTCGTCGCCGTTGCTCGCGAGGGGCGCTTCTTTGCCGCGCGCCGCCAGCGCGGACTTCGCCGCAGCAAACACGTGATGGCCGCCCTTTGCGTGGACGACCGACTTCAGCTGCGAGAGCTGCTCTGTCTTCTCCGAAGCCATCTGCGAGACTCCTTCTATACCGCGCCCGCGACGGGCATCGCAGATGACCGGAGCGGATGAGCGCGATTGAAATCAAGTCAAACCACTGCCGCGCACGGGGAACACTACGATCCCCGTCGCGGTCGTGGCTTAGGACAGCGACAATCCGGGACATCCGCCTGCGCGTCAATCATCGATTTCTGTCAATTGCGCGCAGCTTTTGTGCGCTCGGCGCAGGGTGCGCGACACTCTTCTCCGTGGTGCTGAGCCCGACGCTCTTCGATCTCGACCTCGACGCGTCGCCCGGCGAAGACGGGGCGCTCCTTCGCGAGGCCACCGCGCTCGCCGCGCGCGCGCCGCTGCCCGCGCGGCTCGGCAACGTCGCGATGGCCACCGCTGGATGGACCGACCCGAGCTTGATCGCGAGCGGCCGCTTCTACCCGCCCGCCGCGCGAAGCGCTGAAGACAAGCTGCGCTTCTACGCGAAGCACTTCTCGCTCGTCGAGGTCGACGCGACCTACTACGCCCTGCCCAACGTCGAGGTCGCGCGGCGCTGGGTCGAACGAACGCCGGGAGACTTCGTCTTCGACATCAAGGCGTTCTCGCTGCTCACCGGACACGCCGTCGACGCGAGCCGACTTCCGCTCGAGCTGCGTGTCGCCCTCGGGTCGAACGACACGCGCGTGAGCGCCGATCGGGTCGACGACGCGGTGACCGACGCGTGTTGGCAGCGATTTCTCTACGGGATCTCGCCGCTTCGCGAGGCGGGCAAGCTCGGGTCCGTGCTGCTTCAGTTTCCTCCGTGGCTCGACGCGACCCGAGGCAACGCGCGCGTCGTCGAGCGGGCGCGCGAGCGGCTCGGAACGATCCCTGCCACGGTCGAGTTTCGCCACGCGAGCTGGGGCGAACCCTCTCGCTTCGAGCGCGTGATCGACTGGCTGCGGGACATTCGCGCGGCGTACGTGTGCGTCGACGAGCCCCAAGGCCACCGCAACAGCATGCCCGCGCACGTCGCAGTGTCCGACCCCTCGCTCGCCGTCGTGCGCTTTCACGGCCGACGCAGAGACGTCTGGGACAAGCCCGTCAGCGTGCAAGAGAAGTACGCGTATCTGTACAGCCCCGACGAGCTTCGCCCCTGGGTCGACAAGGTGCAGTCGCTCGCGCAGAAGGCCGAGTCCGTGCACGTCGTGTTCAACAACTGCAACTCGAACTACGCGGTGTTGGGCGCAAAAGACCTCACCGCAGAGCTCGTCGACGCCGTAGCGACGTAGCGATCGAACGAGCGGCGCTGCCCACCATCGAGGCCAGCGCGGCGCGACGGCGGGCGCAGCGTGAGCGCCGCGCCACGGTGGGTGTGCCACTTCGCGCCGCGCCGGCGCCGTCGATGCTGGGCGGCGCTCGGGTTCTGTGAACACTTCGCCTGCGAACGGAGACCGAGCGCTGCGCCGCGCGGTGACGCGCTGCTGCGCGGGGCCGAACGCCCGATTGCGTGAGAATTTCGTTGGTATTCGCACAATGATCGCTGCGCGCTCCGCACGCTCGGAGTTCGCGCCCCGACGATGGGTGCTCTACAGTGCCGGCCAAAGTTCGAAGGGCGGCACGCCGCTCGCACACAAACAGTCGAGAGCCTTTCTGTCTCTGCCCTCGTCGCCCCGCGCCGGTCTCGCGCGGGGAGTCGGGCGCGGCGCAGGGACGCTCCGCAAGGGACCGCTCGCAATGATCCTTCGACGCACGATTCTGCTTGGTTCGATGCTCTCGCTCACGGCGTGCGGAGCGCGCTCGGCGCTGCTCGACAAGACGCCTCCACCCCCGCCGCCGCTCGACGTGGTGCGAACCGACGCGGTCGCCGACGTGCTGCGCGATTCGCGGCCCGATTCGCTGCCGGACGCTGTTGCTCCGACGGTGACCGTCGCGTGTCCGGCGCCGATTCGGTCGACGCAGACGCTGACCGTTCCTCTCGCGGGGTCTGCGAGCTCGAACGTCGGTCGACCGCTGACGTACCAGTGGGAGCTCACCCGTCGACCGATGGACTCGATGGCGTCGCTGACCGCAGAGACCACCGCGACCGCGTCGATCCGCTTCGACGTGGGCGGCGAGTTTCGCTTTCGCTTCACCGCGCGAGACGACCTGGGAAACATGGCCTCGTGCGAGACCCGCGCGGACGTCGAGAGCGCGATCGACCTGCTGTGTCCCAACGATCAGAGCAATTTTCAGGGCGCCACGGTCCCGCTCGAGGCCCGCGCGCGCTCGCGCTTGATGCGGCCAGTGACGGTCCGTTGGGAGGTTCAGACCCGACCCGCGGGCTCGTCGGCCAACCCGACGCCGATCGACAACACCTCGTCGCGCATGGTGCTCGACGCGCTCGGAGACTGGCGCTTGCGGCTCACCGCGCGGGACAGCGAAGGCAACACGGCTTCGTGCCAGACGAACCTTCACGCGGATCCCGACGTGATCGTGATGTGCCCGCCCGACACCAACTCGCGGCCCTTCGCGATGGTCAGCCTGATGGGCCAGGCGCAGTCGCGCACGATGCGGCCGCTCACGTATCGCTGGGAAATCGTCGATCGACCGATCACGTCGACGGCGATGCTGCGCTCGCCGAACACGATCGCGTCGCAGTTCACCTTCGACGTCGCAGGCAACTGGACCTACCGCTTCACGGCCACCAACGACCGCGGAAACAGCGCCTTTTGCACCACGCGCGCGCTCTCGGCCAGCGAAGAGGCCATCCGCGTCGAAATCGTGTGGAACACCGATCGATCCAACCCCGCCTGCGACATCGCCAACCCCGGCGGCAACCGCTGCGGCGACATCGACCTGCACGTCGCGAACACCGCGCTCAACATGGGGCGCTGGGGCGGCACGGCCCCCAACAACGCCACGTGCTTCTACGCCAATTGCCGCTGCGGAATGCCCGGTGAAATCTGCACGGACCCCATGGCGATCGAGTGGGATCCCGCGGGCGTCATCAACAACCCGCAGCTCGACGTCGATCACACCGACGACCTGCCGGGCCCCGAGAACATCAACATCGTCCGCGCGGCGGCGGGCGGATCGTACGACGTCGGCGTGCACGTGTTTCGCTTGGACGAAGGCCGCACGACGCCGGTCGTCGCCAGGGTGTACTGCGGCGGCAGCGTGGTGTTCGAGAGCGAGCCCGTTCGGCTGGGCCCGTACCGCGGCTCGTCGGACGGAAGCGACCTGTGGATCGTCGGCCGCATCACCACGCAAATCGGCGGCTGCACCTTCGCGCGCTGCGGCTCGCCGGGAAACCTCTCGGCCTGCATCCGTCCCCAAAACGCCTGGGGGCGTTGACCGGCTGCCCGACAAGGGGTGTGCGAGAAGTGACGGTGGGGGGAGTCAACGACCGCACGGCGGCCGATCGCGCGGTCGTTTCGGGCCCGCTCGACGGTGGACGAGTTGGGCGCGTCCGTTGCACATGAACGCCGGTCAGCACTGCCATGAACCACCCGCGCTCTGCCCATGCCCACGTCTCGTCCTGGTTTTTGTGCGCAGCGGCGCTCGCGGCGTGCGGCGCCCCCGTGGTCCGGCCAGACGGCGCGATCGTGCGGGACTCTGGCGTCGAGGCGTCGGGTCCGTGCCCCACGGGCGCGTCGCTCTGCGGCGAGGTCTGCGTCGACACGACCAATGACCGAACCAACTGCGGTGGCTGCGGCGTGGTGTGTCCCTTCGCCGTGGTCTGTCTCGACGGCCGCTGCGACGATGGAAACTGCCCCGCAGGCCGCGTCCGCTGCGGCGACGCGTGCTTCGACCCGGTGACGAGCCCAGACCACTGCGGCGCCTGTGGCAACCCCTGTGATCGCGGCGTGGCGTGCGTCGCGGGGCGCTGCGATCCGGCGACGTGCCAGCAGGGCTTCGAGCGGTGCGGCGCGGATTGCGCGCAGTTTTCGCAGGACGTTCGACACTGCGGCCGCTGCGGCAACGCGTGCGGCGCCGGGCGCGCGTGCGTCGATGGCGCGTGCGTGATGGCCACCTGTCGCGAAGGGCTGACCCAATGCGGCGCCACCTGCACGGACCCGCGCTTCGACCCAGCCAACTGCGGCGCGTGCGGTCGCGCGTGCGCCTCGACGCAGCGCTGCTCGCTCGGGCGCTGCGAGGACGTCCCTTGCTCGGGCGCGGGCATGAGCCGCTGCGCGCAGTCGTGCGTCAATCTCTTGAGCGACCCGTCGAACTGCGGTCGCTGCGACGTGCGTTGTCCGTCGGGGATGTGCTCGATGGGCGCGTGCGTGGTGAACACACTTCGGCCGCGCTGGGCGATCACCTTCGGGACGCCGGGCGACGACGCGGTGCACGGCGTGGCCATCGATCCTGCGGGCAACGTGTACGTCGCGGGATCGTTTGCTGCCCCCATGATGCTCGGGACGACGACGCTGATGAACCGCGGGCGCAACGACGCGTTCGTCGCGAGCTACACGAGCGCAGGGACGCTGCGTTGGGCCCGCGCCATCGGCGGCCGCGGGCAGGATGAAGCGATGGCGGTGACGGCCACCGCGGATGGCCGGCTGTTCGTCGGTGGATACTTCACGGGCGAGCTCGTCACGAGCACCCAGGGCACCATCATGGGCCCGGGGCAGCTCGACGGCTTCGCGCTCTCGCTCGACCCTGCGACGGGCGCCGAGCGCGCGGTCTTCGTCGTCGGCGGAACGGGCTTCGAAGGCATCACCTCGGTCTCGTATCGCGCGGGCCGACTTGTTTTCGGCGGGAGATTCTCGGACGAAGTGCGCATCGGCGCCACGCGGCTGGTCTCGGCCGGGCGCGACGACGGGCTGGTGTTCGCGATGGACCCAGCGACGTTCAGGCCGATCTGGGCGCGCGCCTTCGGCGGGGTCAACGACGACCGTGTGCAGTCGGTGCTGCTCGACGCCGCGGGCAGCGTGTACTTCGGCGGCGCGATCGAAGCGTCGCTCACCTGGGGGCGTTCGGCGCTGGTGTCGCGAGGGCAGACCGACGGGTTCATCGCTGCGACCGACAGCGTGGGGACGCCGCTGTGGGCCGAGCGCTTCGGCGGCGCCGAGGACGACTCGGTGCAGGGCCTCGAGTACGACGGCAGCGGAAACATCATGGCGGCCGGGTATTTTCGCGGGACCGCTGAGTACCCGCTCGGGATGACCATCGCGGCGCGGGGGGCGGACGTGATCGTGGTTCCGGTGAGCACCCGCGGGGTCGTGTCGATGCCGCGCATCTGGGGCTCGGAGAACGACGACGGGGCCAACGCGATCGCGCGCGGCCCGGACGGACGCTGGATGCTCGCGGGCATGATGCGACACGGCTTCGATTTCGGTCTGGGTCCGATCGACACGTATCGCTTCGGCGCCGACGCGTTTGTCGCCGGCTTCGACGCCGATTGGCGCCCCCGCAGCGTGCCCACCGTGCAGGGCGCCAGTGACGACGTCGGCAACTCGGTGGCCGTCGCGCCGGACAACTCCGCGGTCTGGGGCGGCGTCTTCACCTTCGGCGGAAACCTCGGCCTCGGCTTCGTCCCCGGCGCCGGCGGCGCCGACGGCTTCATCGTGTACGTCTCTCCGTAGCGCGCGCGCGGGAGGGGCGCTCTGCACACGAATTCAAGTGCTGAGCAAATACAGCTTGTCCCCGCGGTCTCTGAGCTCCTTGGCGAGCTCGGGCGAGATCGGGTTTCCGTCGAGGTTGACGCTCTCGAGCGACGCGAGCTTCGCGCTCTCTGCGATGGCCTTCGCGCCCTCGTCGCCGATGCGATTGTGCGACAAGTCCAGGTGACGCAAGCCCACGAGCGAGCCCGCCGCGATGGCCTTCGCGCCCTCGTTGCCGATCGCGTTGGTCGACAGATCCAAGTGGCTCAGCCAGGACAAGTGCGGCGCGTCCGCGAGCGTCACCGCGCCGAGGTCGCCCAGTCGATTGTGGCTGAGGTTGAGGGTCTCGAGCGTCGCGAAGGCCTCGCTGTCGGCCAGCGCCGCGACGCCCACCACGCTCACGCCGCCGCCGGCGATCTCGAGGCTCGAGAGCGTGCGAAACGAAGGGTGCTGCGAGAGCGCCGCGCAGATTTCGTTTCCCCCAGAGTTGCGCGCGTTGCGCCGCAAGGTGTCCTCGCTCGGCGGCTCGCACAAGTGCAGCGCGCGCAGCGGGTAGAACTCTTCGAGCGTGGCCACCGCGAGCACTTCGCCGACGCCCGACCACGGCCCGACGAACCTGAGCCCGTTGCAGCGCAGCTCGCTGCCCGCGACGGACTCGCGCAGCCGCTCGGCGCTCGTTCCCTGCGCGACGTCGAGCGTGTTGTCCGGCTCCATGCTGGCGTCGAGCGCCGCGAGCAAGTGCGCCGCGTCGTCGAACCTGTGCTCGGGCTTCTTCTGCAAGCAGCGGCGCAGCACCGATCGCAGCGCGGGCTCGACGCCCTCGGGCGGCGGCGGCGACTCGTTTTGCACCGCGTGCATGATCGCGAACCAGGGCTGATCGCCGCGATCGAAGGGGTTTTGCCCGGTGATCGCCTCGTAGATCGTGAGCCCGAGCGCCCACACGTCCGCGTGCGCGTCGACCGAAGCGGGCGCGCCGAAGGTCTCTGGCGCCATGTACGACGGCGTCCCGTGAAACCGGTCGTTGACCGTGATGCGCGCGTCGCGCAGCTGCGCGATCCCGAAGTCGAGCACCTTGGGCAACGGCGGCCTGCCGAGCGCTGATCGATCCACGAGAAACACATTGTCGGGCTTGATGTCCCGGTGCACCACGCCGGCGGCGTGCGCGGTGGCGATCGCGTGGATGACAGGGCGCATGAGCGCGACGATCACCTCGGGCGCGAGGCGCCCGCCGCTCTGCTCGAGCAGGTATTCGGCCAGCGTTTCTCCGCGCAAGAGCTCTTGCACGAGGTAGAGGTGCCCGTCGCTCTCGCCCGCGTCGATGATGTCGACGACGTTGGGGTGCGGCTGTCCTTCGACGCGAATGCGGTTGGCCGCGAAGGCCTCGCGCCGAAAGCGCTCGACGATCTCGGGCTCGCGCTTGTGCTCTCCGTGCAGCACTTTGATGGCGCAGGGCCTGCCGACCACGACGTTGGTGGCGACGTAGACCGCCGCGGTCCCGCCGAAGCCGAGCAGCGATTCGATCCGGTATTTGTCGGACAAAACCACGCCGATGCGCGCCTCCGAACCCTGGCGCAGCCGCTGAACCTCGTCGTTGATGGACACTGCGTCGCGCAGGATAGCCCGGATCGTCGGGCGCGGTGCGCGCCATGGCGGCCGCCACCCACCGCCATGGCGGCCGCCATGGCGGACCGCCACCCCGTCCCGAAGAATCTCCCGCAAAATCACCGCTCATCCGCCACGCTGCCGGTGGAACACCTCGCGCAACGCCCCGCTGCCCATGATGACCATCGCACTGCAGTCCCCGGGCAGCGCGCCCCGCGCGCGCATCGATCGCGGCGATCGCGCCGAGCGCACGCAGCCGCTGATCCCTCGTCCGTCGATCTTTCGTCGCGACGAGCTGCTCGACGCGCGCTCGGTTCGCTATGTGGGCGGCGTGAAGATCGTCGAGGCGCTGGACTTCGCGCGGATCGAAGCGCTGATCACCGAGGGATTTCTCTCGCGAACCACCTGCGCCACCCCGTGCGCGCCCAGCGCCGAGACGCTCGCCCGCTACGTCGCGCGGTGGTCACCCGCGGCCAGAGCCGGCGGCTTCGCGCGCTCGCATCGAACGAGCGACGGCGCGGTCGTGCTCGACAGCCTCTCGCTCTCGCTTCCGCTCGTGCCCGACGCGGCGCGAGACCGCGCGTGGTGGGAGTTCTTCGAGGTCACCGTCGACGCCGACGGCCACGATGACCGCGGCGACGTCTTGCGCGCGTGGTGGGAGTCGTGACGCCCTTCGCGATCGGCCGCGCCGATCGCCGTCCCGCTCAGCGCTCGTCGTCGCCGACGGCGATCGCCGTGGCGAAGCGCACGCCGCTCTCGAGCCGCTCTCTCGGCTGCACGCGATGAACGCCCGGCCGCTCGTCGCCCCACACCGACCCGTCCGTCGCCCACACGCCGCTCGCGCGCACGGTGAGCTCGTACGGCTCCGAGGCCATCGCGCGCATCGCGGCGCGGGCGTCGTCGACACACATTTTCAAGTGCCCTGGCTCGAACGGCGTGCGCTCTGCGCGGTGTCGCAGCGCGGCCCGGTAGCGCAGCTGCGCGCGCGCGAGGTTGGCGACGGCGCGGCGGGTGGCGGCGAGCACGGTGCGCTCGAGCTCGCTGCCGGCCTCGAGCGCGCCTGCGGCGAGGTTGACCACCGCGCGCAGCGCCTTGGCGCCGTGACGCCACGAGGCCATCGCGCTCTCGATCAGCGACGCCGCAGGGGCCATGTCGAGCTCCCGTCGCGCGAGCAGGACGCACACGAGCGTGAGGCACAGCTCGAGGTCCGCCGCTCGCTCAGCCACCGCGCAGCGGAGCGCCGAGGTGCTGGGGCGAGACGAGCTCGCTCGCGTCGATGCGAAGGTGCGCGGCATGGGCTGACCTTGTTCGCCGATATCACCACCGCGGATCAAGAGTGTTCGAACGAACAGTGCGCATCCTGTGTGAGCCAGCGCCGCACGTGGCTGACACAGCGCGCGGCACAACGCGCGGCCGCGCAGGCGCTTTGTGCGCCGAGCGCGCGCCTCGGTGTGCGAGCCCGCGTTTGCCCACAGAAAAGCTAAGGCGCTTCGCGAAGCTGCAGCACGAGCACGGGGTACTGCACGTGCTCGCGAAGCACCGTGAATCCTTCGCGCGCAAACAGCGACTCGGGCCCGGTCCACTGCTCTTCGTCGCGCAGATCGTCGCCGAGCCTCGGGTACGCTTCGAGCGCCACCGCGGACGGAAGTGACCGCACGTGATCGATCGCCGCCCGCAACAGCGCCCTTGCCACGCCCTGTCGACGGTGCCCTTCGCGCACGAGCACGCAGCCGACGGACCAGCGCCCGTCGTGCTGCGGAAGATCTCGGTACGGCATGCGCGCGGTGAGCTTCTTCAGCGCGCTGCGCGGCTCGAGTTGCAGCGATCCGACCGCGAGCGACCCGTGCATCGCGAGCAGCCCGTGCGTCGCGCCGTCGGCGAGCAGCGCGAGCTTCGCCGCGCGGTTGCTCGCGGGCGGCTCCATCTGCCACGCGCGGTTGTCCTGCGGATAGTGCCAGTACATGCAGTAACAGCCGGCGCAGCCGGGGCCGTCGTGCAGCGTCGTGAAGGCCTCGAAGTTGTCCGCGCTCAGCGGCTCGACGCGAAGGTCACTCATGGATCTCTCGCTCTCGACGCGGTGAATCGCAGGGCGGATCGCTGCGATTCGCCGCGTCACTTGAATATGGGTGCGCATCTCGCTCTTCGAGCCACGAGAGCGCCTCGCCGAGCTTCGCCCGCAGCGCGCCGAGCTCTGCGTCGCGCTTGCACCGATCGAAGACCAGCGCTGCGTCCGGGTGGGACGTGCTCATCGCGCGCAGCCACTGCTTGGCGCGGGCGAGTGCGAGCTGCTCGCGACCGGGCCCGCGCGCGAGGCACAGGGCGATGTAGCGCTCGACGAGGGCGACCCTCGAGCGCCCGCTCCACGGCGGTTCGCTCGGCGCGCGCAGGCGCTGAAAGAGCTCTGGCTGAGCGAGCGCGCCGCGGCCGAGCATGAAGCGCGTGCAGCCGCTCTCGTCGTAGCAGCGCGCGACGGCCTCGAGCGAGGCGAGGTCGCCATTGGCCACGACGGGGATGCGGACGCTCTCTCGGGCGCGGCCGATGCGCTTCCAGTCGGCGGGCGGCGCGTATCCCTGCGTGCGCGTTCGGCCGTGCACCGTGAGCAGCGAAGCGTTGGCTTCTTCGACGGCGCGGGCGATCTCGACGATGGCGTCGGGGTCGTCCCAGCCGAGGCGCACCTTCGCGCTCACGGACACCGCCGCGGGGACCGCCGCGCGCACCGCCGCGGTCACCGCCCGCACGCGCGAGGGGTCCTTGAGCAGCGTGGCGCCGCCGTCGTGACGATTGACCGTCGGCGCGGGGCAGCCGAAGTTGAGGTCGATCCACGCGGCGCCGAGCTCGTGCGCGACCCGTGCGCTCTCGGCCACGCGGCCCGCGTCTCCGCCGAGCAGCTGGATGTGCACCGGGACGCCCGCGACGCGGCACCCTCGCTGGAGCTCTGGAGCTTCTCTGAGCAAGTGCCGCTTGCTCAGCACCTGCTCGGACACGCGCACGAACTCGGTCACGACGTAGTCGACCGCGCCCATCGAGGCGAACAGCTCGCGCATCACGTCGTCGGTGACCCCCTCCATGGGCGCGAGCGCGAGCGTGTCGATGGGGACGGGCATAGCGGGAAGGGGCAGAAACGTTCGAGACCGTGAAGAGCGATGGTAGAGCCGAAGACGATGCGAAGAATCACCGTGAAGCGAGCGGCCCTGGCGGCGTGCGTGCTCGTGCTCGGAGGCGGGGCGATCGCCGCGCGCCACGCAGAACAGCGCGTGCGCGAGTCGAGCGCGGGCGGTGTGTACTCCGTGCGCGACGCGCCGGCAAAGCCTGTGGTGATCGTGCTCGGCGCGCGCGTGAGCCAGGAGGGCGTTCCGCGCGCGGCGCTCGAGGACAGGCTCGCGTGCGCGCTGGATTTGTACCGCAGCGGGCGCGCGCGGGACGTGCTCGTGAGCGGAGACCACGGTCGCGCAGGGTACGACGAGGTCAACGCCATGCGCCGATGGCTGATCGAGCGCGGCGTCCCGTCGGACCACGTGTACATGGACCACGCGGGCTTTCGAACGCTGGACACCATGGCCAGGGCGCGCTCGGTCTTTCGAGTGAGCTCGGCTGCGGTGTGCACGCAGCGGTTTCACCTCGCGCGCTCGCTCTGGCTCGCGCGGGCGCAGTCCATCGACGTCGTGGGCGTGGTGGCCGATCGCAGGGTCTATCCTGCGCGCCGCTTCGACGCCGCGCGCGAGTGGATGGCGCGCGTCCGCGCCGTGCTCGACACGGACGTCCTGCGGTCGGAGCCGCGCTTCGGCGGCCCACAGATCCCCATCGGCGCCGCCCCCGTCGAGCGCACACACGACAGAGCCACGGGGGCCGTGGACGCTTCTGTTCCGGCGCGGCCGCAGGGCATGGGTGTGCCCCTGGCGTCACAGTCGCTGGTAGCGATGTTGGCGGTTCGGGCGTCGGTGTCACAGTTCGGCACGCAGGGGCGGCTCGCGAGGCCGTGAGGGCCATCGCGCGGTCGAGCGGAAATTTCTGCGGCAAACAGGGTTTGGGCGCTGTTGGCCGCTGGCGCGGGGTGAAGAGTGTGCGCGACCCTCTGGGAGCGGCCCGCGGCGTGCAGTTCGTTCGTGCCGAGCTGCGGTCGTCGACTGGACGACCGCGCGACGACCGCTGATCTCTCGCGATTCATTGGCTGAACGAAAGGCTTCGACGTGACGAACAAGCACCTGTTGGTTCTTCCGCTGCTCGCGCTCACGGGGTGTCCGACGCCGCCGCCGGTGAACGTTCCCCCGACGGTTCGACCGACGAACCCGCCGGTGTTCGGGACGCCGACGACCGCCGAAGTGACGCCTCCGCCGATTTCGGGCGGGACGTTGTTGATGCTCGCCGACCGTCGCACGGCGTTCGCCGCGGACCCCGACCGCGATGCGGTGTTCATCGCGGCGATCGACGGGTCGAGCCCCGCGCAGCGCGTCGCCCTCGAGCGCGGCGAAGAGCCCGGTCGCTCGGTGCAGTCCGCGGACGGCCGCGTGCACGTCGCCCTCCGCGGCGCCTCGCACGTCGCGGTGATCGACCCGGCGACCGCGACCCTCGTCGAGAAGCGCGAAGTCTGCAGAACGCCCCGCGGAATCGCCTACGAGCGCGACTCGAACACCCTTCACGTGGCGTGCGCCGACGGGCAGCTCGTCTCGCTCGACGCGACGACCGGTGCGGTCACTCGACGCCTCGAGCTCGAGCGCGACCTGCGCGACGTGGTGGTGCTCGCCCGCGGCCGCCTCGCGGTCTCGCGCTTTCGCTCGGCCGAGGTGCTCGAGGTCACGGCGGCGGGGACGATGGGCGCCCGCGTCGCGCCCGGCCCCGCGCTTCGCTCGGGGTTCTTCAGCGAGAGCAGCAGCGGATCGAGCGGCGGATCGGGCGGGTTCGCCGAAGCGGCGCGCGCGCCGCAGACGGCCAACGCGATCGCGCACGTCGCGTGGAGGATGGTCCCGACGTCCGACGGACAGCTGCTGATGCTGCACCAGCGCTCGCTCGACAAGCCGGTGCAGATCACCGCGGGCGGCTACGGCTCGGGCGGCGGCGCGTGCTCGTCGGGCGGCTCGATCGTCGAGACGTCGGTCTCGGTCTTCAGCGCCAACGCGTCGCTCGCGCCGACGGCTGGTGACGTGACCGTCAACAGCGCAGTGCTCGCGGTGGACGTGGCGCTCAGCCCGTCGGGCGCCGTGGCCTTCGCGGTCCCCGGCAACGCGCGCGTCCCCGGAAAGCCGCAGATCGTCCGCGCTTCGCGCATCGAGAGCAGCGTGCGGATGGGGTGCGTGGGAGACGTCGATCCGAGTCAGCCGAACGGGCTCGCGCCGGGGCAGGTGACCGCCGTCGCGTTTGCGGGCGAGACGCTCGTGGCGCAGATGCGGCAGCCGGCTGCGCTGTACTTTCCCGAGACGGGGCGCACGATCGTGCTGTCGACCGAGTCGCGCGAAGACACTGGGCACTCGATCTTTCACTCGAACTCGGGCGGCGGTCTCGCGTGCGCTTCGTGCCACGCCGAGGGCGACGACGACGGCCACACGTGGAACTTCGCTTCCATCGGCCCCCGCCGCACGCAGACGTTTCGCGGCGGCCTCACGGGCACCGAGCCGTTTCACTGGGACGGCGACATGCGCAACATCACGGACCTGATGCACAACGTGTTCACGGACCGGATGTCCGGACCGGTGCTCAACGAAGTGCAGGTGCGCACGCTGCAGGGCTGGATCGATCGGCTCCCGCAGCGCGCGGCGCCGCGGTTGATGGACGCCTCCGCAGCGCGCGGCCGCGAGCTCTTTCGCGACCAGCGCGTGGCGTGCGCGAGCTGCCACACTGGCAACGGCGGAACCAACAACCAGAACTCCGACGTCGGGACGGGCTCGGCCTTTCAGGTTCCCACGCTGCACGGGATCGCGTGGCGCGCGCCCTTCATGCACAACGGCTGCGCCCCCACGCTGCGCGACCGCTTCACCAACCCTGCGTGCGGCGGCGGCGATCGCCACGGCGTCACGAGCCACTTGAACCCCGGCCAGATCAACGACCTCGTGGCCTACCTCGAGACCCTGTGATTCTGCCGCGAAAATACCGGTAGAATCACTGTGACATAGGCTGTCACTGCAGGGGGTGCGCGTCGGGGGCGCGGGTGGTACTCGACACAGCGCCTTGGGTGTCGACCCGCTATCGCTCTGGCACCGCGCCGCGCGCGAGCCCACGGGGCTCGTGTCCGAAGAGCTCTCGTCGCTGCGCGAGGGGCTCTCGCGGGTGGGGCGCTATCGCTCGGTGCACGCGCGGCGCGCGCCGCTGCCGCCGTTCGCGCGGGACTCGCTGCGTCAGAGTGATCTGCGCGTGCTGGGGTTCGGGCCGGACCCGGTGACGGCGCGGCTCGCCGCGGACGACCGAGCGATCTTGCGCGCGCTGCTCGAGGACCTGTACGAGCGCGACGGCGCGCCGGACGAGCCGTGGATCGAGCGGCAAGCGCTCTGGTCGCTCGGGTACGTGCGAGACCAGGACGACAGCGCGTTTTGGCAGCGGTTGATCGCGCGCTCGGGCGCGGGCGACGATTTCGCGAGCGAGCGTCGCGCGTGGGCGCTCGCGGCGCTGGCGTGGCGCGCGGCGGTCGAGCCCGACGGCCCGAGCGAAGAGGCGCTGCGGCGGGCGACGGAGCATCGTCGCGCGGACGTTCGTGCGACGGCGGCGGTGTACCTCTTGGCCGCGCATCGGCTCTCGCACCGGGCGGCGCCGATGAGCACGGTGAGCGCGCTGTTTCGGCTGTGCAACGACGATCCAGCGCTCGAGCCGCGGGCCGTGGCGCGGGTGCTGCTCGAGGTGGATCGCATCGAGGTGGCGTGGGACCCAGACGAGTGGGTCTTCGTGCTGAGCGCGTCGCGGGTGGACGAGCCGCGCGGGCCGCTGGGCGCCGCGTCGGTGCGCGCCGTGCAAACGTTGGCGCACGTGGACTCGGTGGTGCGCGCGCTGCGGGGCGAGCCCGAGCCGCGGCCGTTCGTGGTGGCGCTGGCGGGCAGCGTAAAGGGAGCGCGCTTCGAGCTGTGCGCGAGTGATGGAGTCGGGCGAAGGCCGGGGGACGTGGCGCTCGGCGCGATCGGGCTGCGCGTGGGAGACCAGCTGCGGCACGTGACAGAGCGGAGCGAGACGGCGGTCACGGTGCGCGCGATCGAGCAGCGCGCGCTCGGCGAGCGGGTGCCGTGGCGAGGGCTGCGAGAGTCGCTGTTGTTGATCGAGACGCAGGTGAACGGGACGCGGTTTCACCGTGCAAACGAGGCGATGGAGTACCTGACGAAGGGGGATTTGCTGGTGTTGTCGAGAGAGCGAGACAACGCGCACGACGAGCGGGCGGTGGAGGTGATCACGGGGCGGGGGGACAAGCTCGGGTATGTTCCTCGCGGGCGAAACCGGGTGTTGGCGGCGGTGATGGACGCGGGCGAGCGCGCGCGGGGGACGGTGCTGACGGCGGGCCTCGAGCGGGATCAGCCGTTGATCTGGGCGAGGGTCAGCGTCGATCCGTGGTGACGAGCCGCGCGGGGATGAGCGATCTTCGCGGGCGATGGCGCCGAGAGCGTACGTTTCGCTGGTGATCGACAGCCCGATCGAGCGGGTATGGGCCGCGATGATCGACATGCAGCGCTACCCCGAGTGGAACCCGTTCGTCATCCGCGTCGACGGCGTCGGCGACGATCCGCGCGCCGGTCAAGCGATGGTCCTCCACGTGCGGTGGGGCAACGGCAAGGTGATCCAGTCGAGCGAAGAGATCTCGCGGATCGAGCCGCCGAGCGCGCACGGGGACGGCGTGGTGCGAGGGTTGTTGGAGTACGCGTTTCGCGGGCCGCTTCACCGCTTGAACCTGGTGCGCGGCTCGCGCGTGCAGCGCGTCGAGCGCTTGGACGACGCGCGCACGCGGTACGAGAGCGAAGAGGTGTTCAGCGGGTGGATGGCGTGGGGCGTTCCGCTCGCGCAGGTGCAAGACGGGTTCGAGCGTCACGCGCGCGCGCTGGCTGAGCGCGTCCGGAGCTGAGCGAAGCGGGCGAAGCGCGAACGAGTTGGTGAAGCAGCGGTCTTCGGCGCAGCGGGGTGGCAACGGGTGAAGAGCGACGGAAGAGCGAGAGCCCGGTGAAGACCTGGTCCGCGCCTCGGCGGGTATGAAACCCGCCGCAAGCGACGGGCGACAAGCGAACGACCCGATGAAACCCTTCTTCGCGCCACGGCGGGTTGGCAAACCCGCCGCTAGCGACGCTCGAAGCCTCGCGTCGAAAGGTCGCGCTGAGCGCGACCACGCTCAGCGTGTGCCGCGAGCGGCGTACGACACGGTGGACCGAGCGCCACTGCGCGCGCCGCACGCGCAGTCGAGAAACGCAGCGAGTCCATCGACTCGATTCGTAACCGTGTTTTCACAGGGCTCACGGTCACCGGGTCCCGGGCGACGAGCGCGCGCTTCGCGCCGTGCGCGACGCGTGCGCGAGCGTCTTGGGTCACTGGCAGCGTGGGTGTGATTGCAGATCGTGCGGGCGACGAGCGAGCGGTGCGCGGCCCCCACCCGCGCTACCGCGCGCCCCGCCCCCGCGCAGAGCGCAAGGGCGGCGGCTCAGCATGCTGAAGCGCTCGGAAATAGACTGGCAGACTTGATCGTGAGGGCGCTTGCTCTGCAAGCGCTCTCGGTCGGCTCGATCGAACACGATCGCTGCTCTCGATACTGCAGCGGACGAGATGGATTGAGCGACGAGCGCGCTCGAT
>JAAFIF010000219.1 GCA_013298625.1 Myxococcales bacterium | reverse complement strand
CTCGTAGGCCAGAGCGTCCGCCTGGCCTACGAGTGGCGCCCGGTTGAACGCGATGGCCGAGCGATTCCGCCAGCGCCACTCAGGCATGTCGTGGCCCTATCGCTGCGCACGCTTCGACGCTGGTGACTGAGGTCCACCAGGACTCCATTGGCTAGGCCAGGCGGACGCCTCGGCCGCTCCGCGACGCTTCGTCGCGCAAAGCCCGGGGGCTCGTCTCCCGGGCGTGAGGCGAGCGGGGCTCCGCGACGCTTCGCCGCTCTTTCTCCACGCACAACTTGGGTAACGTTGAGGGCCTGTCCTCTGGCGGTGCGTCCACCGGGATTGCCGTTGCCCATCGCATGCGCCGCCGCGTGTGCGCTGCTGCGCGCCCCGCCCCCGCGCAGAGCGCAAGAGCGGCGGCTCTGCATGCTGAATCGCTTGAAAATACACTGGCAGAGTTGGCCGTGAAGGCCCTTGCTCTGCAACGACGAGGCGGCACGCAACGGTCGGAGCTTCGCCCAAACGCGCGCTTACCCGCGCAGGCGGCGGCTCGAGCGCAAACGCACCCTCCGAGGGTGCTCTGTGCAGTCTGATTCTCCCGGATCGCACCCTCCGAGGGTTCTTTCTCGAACGGACCATTCGGCAAAGCACCCTCGGAGGGTGCGTTTCGGACCAGCGCACCCCGAAGAGGCACCCTCGGGGCGTGCTTTCTCGAACGGATCATTCGGCAAAGCACCCTCGGAGGGTGCGTTTCGAGCCTCCGCAGGCTCAGCGGGCACCCTCGGAGGGTGCGTTTCGAAGGTTCGTACCGTCGCGGGGCACCCTCGGAGGGTGCGCAGCGGCCGGCGGCCCGTTCGTCGCGAAGCCGCGGCGCTGGCCGACAGCGCAGGCCGAGCGGCGCCCTCACCGATCGGTCACCGCTGCTCTCGCTGCTCGTCGCGCTCGATGTTGCGAAACATCGCGTACAGCGCCGGGTCCTCTCGTTCGAGCCGCCGAAGGTGCTGAGCCCTTCGTAGTCGAGGTCCGACGAGGCCTGCGAAGATCGCGAGCAACGCCAGCAACAACAGCGCCGCCCCGAACGGCCCGTCGCGCCCGACGAGCGTCGCGCCTCCGACGACCATGGCCGTCGTGACCGCGATGCCGGCGACGCGGACGCTGCCTTCGGGCGTGGCCCAGCGCTCGACCGCGACGCGGGTGTTCGCGCGGGCGCGTTCGTTGGTCGGGTGGAGGCGCACCGCGTTCTTGAATACTTGTGCTGCCTCCCACGCGCGGCCTTGTCGATCGAGCGCGACGCCGAGGTTGATGAGCGCGTCGACGTTGGTGGGGTCGTCCGCGAGGCGCTCGAGCAACACGGCCTCTGCCCGTCGAGGGTCGCGCTCGAGCGTCGCACGCGCGATCAAGTCCCGGGGCTCTGCGAGGCTCGGGTCCACGGCGAGGGCGCGCTCGGCGTGCTCGATCGCCGACGCTGCGTCCCCGGAGCGAAGCGCGATCTCGGCCCGCAGCGAGTGCGCCGACGCTGTGTCGGGAGCGAGCCTCGCGTACGCATCCGCGGCTTCGCTCGCGCGGTCGAGCTCGAACTGCGCGCACCACACGACGCACGCCGCGTGTTGAACCTCGTGCCAATCCGGCGCGAGCGCGAGCGCCTCTTCGAGCACACGGTTCAGCTCGTCGAAGCGCGACTGGCGATAGAGCACCTCGATGAGCAAGAGCCGCGCGTACACGCTGTTGGGGGTGAGCGCCAACGCAGCGCGCGCCTCGCGTTCGGCCGCAGAGAACCGCTGCAGCTCGACCGCGACCCATCCGCGCTTCAGCGCGAGCGCGGCTCGTTGTTGGTCGCTCGTCTGGCCATCGTCCTCTTCGCTGTCGCTCATCGCTCGCCCACCCAGAGAGCGTCGAGGCTACGCCACGAGCGCGACGATCGTCGACCCCGGCGGCGCCCCGTGCGCCGTTGAAGCGCAGGTCGAACCGCGGCGCTGAGCGCGACGCGTCGCAAGCGAATGTACTCTGTGAGAGCGCTGCGAGACGCGCGTCCGTCGGGCGCGTGACACGCTCTGGCCAACACCGATGCAAACCGCGCGAGGGCTCGCGATCACCCTGTTGGCCGCAGCGCACGTGGGCTGCGCGTTTTCGGTCGAGCTGCGGCCGCGCGCGACGCCCGCGCCGAGCGCGCGACGCGAGCCTCTGGAGCTCGTGGTGGCGCCGATCACGGGCGCGGCGGTGTTCGAGCAGCGCATCGACCCGCGACGCCGAATCGCCACGCGCGTGCTCGTGGCCCGCGGTCGCGCGAGCACCCTCGCCGCGGTGTACAGCGATGGAATCGCGGTCTCGCTCGACGATGGTGAGCGGTGGCTCGAGCGGCCCGCGCCCGAAGGGTTCGTCGCAGACACCGCGGAGGTGAGCCCGACGGGCGCGGTTCTGTGGCTCAACGGCGCGCTGAGCGTGCTCGACTACGGCGCGACGAGCCCGCGCGCGCTGCACGACCCGTGCGTCGAGGGCCGCTTCGCGCTCTTGGGGTCGCGCATCGCCCTCACTTGCAGAGGCGAGACGGTCGAGGCAGAGAGCTTCGAGCGATCGGAGGACGACGGTCGCACGTGGCGGCGAGCGCAAACGCCGCCGCACAGCTACCACACGGACGGGCTCGAGTTCGATTGGCGAGCGAGTATCCAGCACACCTGGTCGTGGAGCGCGGGCTGCGGCGGAGGAGGCGGGGGCCGCTCGCTGCTCGCGCCGGGCGAGGCGACGTGGAAGGAGCTGCCCACGCCGTTGCAGTGGGACAACGCGCAGGTGGGCGCGGACGGATGGAGCTACAACGCGGAGCATCAGCAGGCAGATCCTTTCGACCAGGTCGCGATCGTCGCGCGCGAGTCTGGTGAGGACCGTACGGTGGCGTACGTGCGCGGGCGCAGGTGGCTGTGGTCGAGCTTCAACGGGAGGCTCGCGGCGCTGCTCGTCGACGACACGATCGTGTGGCTCGACGGGGCGCGGGCGGTGGGGGCGATGAGGGTTCCGGCGGAGGTGAGTCGGTTCACGATCGACGCGAGCGCGCGGGTGCTCACGGTCAACGCGCGCGGCGTGCTGCGATGGAGCGAAGCGCTCGGGTGGAGAGCGATCGATGATGCGGTCGCGCGGTGGTGAGACGTGGGTTGGGTGCGAAGCGGGACGCGCGGAGAAGAGCGCGTTCGATCGGGCAGCGCAGACCGAGTTCACCGCCGAGTACGACGGTCACGCGCGAGCGACGCTGCCTGTTGGCCAAGACGCTCGCGCTCGCATCGCGCACGGCGCGAAGCGCGCGCTCGTTGCCCGGGACCCGGTGACCGTGACCCCACCGAATACACGGTTACGAATCGAGTAGATTGGACTCGCTGCGTTTCTCGACTGCGCGTGCGGCGACTCCCTTCGCAGATTTCGGGACTGGCCTGATTTCGTCCCTCCTCCGTCCTCGCAGAGCCTCGGCCGTCGGCAAATCACGCGTAGTCC
>JAAFIF010000181.1 GCA_013298625.1 Myxococcales bacterium | reverse complement strand
TTCCCCGGCGACGACAAGCGCGGGGCGCTGCTCGCGCGCTACCAGACGCGCACCTCGCGCCGGGTGAGCTGGGACTACACGATCGACCGCGATGGCGTCGTGTTCTGCCAGAACGACCCGCTCGAACTCTCCGCGTGGCACGCCACCGCGTGGAACCAGCTGAGCGTCGGCATCGAGCTCGTGCAGGACGCGGACGGCTCGCTGTACGAAGACCAGCTCGCGGCGCTCGTGCTGCTCGTCGACGAGCTCACCCGTCGGCTGCGGATCCAACGGCAGATCGCGTGGCGCGGGGACGGGCCCATCCTCCATCTGCTCGCGCGCGCCGACGAGAAGGGCACGCAGAGGGGCGCGGACATGGTCGGGGTGTTCGCCCACGTCCACAACACGCGCGACCGCGGCGCCGGCGACCCTGGCCCCGCTCCGTTCCGTGCGCTCGCGGCCGCGGGCTACGAGGGCTTCGACTTCGCAGCGTTCGCGGACCTCTCGACCTGGCGTAAGCGGCAGCTCGCGTTGGGGCTCTTGGCGGACGGGCTCCCGCTCGACCAGACGTGCGCCGCGCTCGAACGCTCGGGCCGCCCGTGCGGGCTGTGGGTGCCGCGGCCGGGAGATGCGCCGTGAAGGCGGCGATGTTCGTCTTCGCAGCGATCGTGCTCGCGATCGTTGCAGTAGCGTCGTGGCGACGCGCTCAACGCAGCCCGCTGGGCGCTGCCGATTGGGCATGGCGCGAGGCTCGGCGCCGCACAAAGAGGGCGCGGCCGGGAGATGCGCCGTGAAGCCCGAACACCCCGACGAGCTGCGCGCGGCCCTCGATGCGCTGCTCACGCCCGACGCGATCGCCGAGCTCGCGAGCTACACGCGCGGGCTCCGTGCGGTGGACGAGCTCGCGGCCCGGCTCGAGCACGAGGCCGTGCGCTCCGATCGTGCGAGCGAGGCCTACGCGGAGCGCGAGCGCTACGACCTCGCCGCCGGCGAGCGCGAACGCGCTGCGGTGCTTCGGCGCCGAGCGAAGGCGCTGCGCGTGCTCGATGCGCTGCGAACCGCCAGCGGGAACGCTGGATGAACGAAGCCCCGACTGCCTGACGGCGGCCGGGGCTTGCTGTGTTTTGGGTCAACGCCGTCGCCGTGGACGGTCGCCAACGAGTTCTGGGCTGTGCCGCGAGCACCACCAGTCATTGCCGGGTACGCCGCGCGTGATGGGCAAGGGATGCTCCTCATCGCCTCGTGGCTGCAGCATGACCCAGCGAAGCGCCGAAACTTCGATCCAAGACAGCTTCTGCTCGTCGAAAGCCAGCGACTTCGCATCGTCTACAGAGTGAGAAACAAGAACCTCAACAGCCCCGACGGCGCGCCCCGAGGCAAGCAGCGCGATGTCTGGCCGACGTGATCCGACGGTGTACTCCACCTCAACGTGGTCCCAGCGAGGCGCGCACCATTCCTCTGGCTCCGCGCGCCCGCTGCATTCGCCGTGCTCCCTCCCGGCACAGTCGCGAACGACGTAGAGCGTGCTCAGCTCTCGAAGGTGCAGGGCCAACAGCATCTTGACGTTGAAGTGCAGCACGCTCTCTCCGGAGCTGAGCGCACAGACGGAGTTCGGCAGATGGGCAGCGTGCGGGGCAACCTTTGCTCCAAGCTTGGCGACGACAGACTGCCCGCATGAGAGGCACGTCATCGGCGGACGGCTCGCGGGCTTCAGGTCAGCGAACGCCTCAACCCGACGCGGCACGCCGTCGACGGCCACCCATTGCATCCCAACGCGATAGTCTCCGATCCGCATCTGAGTTACGCCCCGCGCTTCGCGGGCTTCTTCGCGGCGGGCTTCTTCGCCACGAGCGCGCGGCCGGCCTCGAGGATGGCCTCGTCCTCGGGGTTGCCCGGCAGGTTGCTCTCGAGCTCGGCGGGCGGGAACACCGCGGCCGCGATGGCCAGGTCATCGGCGGTCATCTTCTTCCCGTCGCGGCGCATCACGAGCACCGACACGACGTACTTCTCTGCATCGATGGAGGGCGCGCGCACGAGGGCGCTGTAGGCATCGGGACGGCTCTTCATGGTGGGTGTCTCCGTGGGAAAGCGGGCGCGGGCCCCGCGAGGCTAGCGCAGGGGGCGGTGGGTGGCTTTCTGAACGCGCTTCACCATCGCGTCCACCGTGCGCTTCGGCAGACCGAGGTTCGAGAGCTTCGCAGCGAACGCCGCGAGGTCGAGTCCGCCCTTGAGGCTGTTGCAGCCCCAGCACGCGGTCACGAGGTTCGTCGTCGCGTTCACGACCGCCGACGCCGTGCCCGGCGCGAACCACGACGCGGGCGTCACGTGGTCGATCACGGGATCGATGCCCGCGCGGCGGCAGTACTGGCACACATGACGGTCGCGCGTCGCGATCGCCGCGCGGATGCGAACCGACGGCTGGTAGTCGTCGGTGTTGGCGGCGGCGGGCATCGTGAGCGGCTTCGTCATGGGAAGAACCTAGGCCTAATTCGGACATACGTCAAGAATAATTCGGACATGGTCGACACGGGCCCTGTTTTTCTGGCATTCGTCCGAATTCGTGGCTACCTTGCCGCGCATGGTCCGACCTGCCCCCTCAACCGCCAAGCTGCTCGCGCTGCTCGCCACCGACGAGGCGAAGTTCATCGAGAAGATCCGCGCCGCGCTGACGAAGGCCGGGAGCTTCCCCGGCGCCTCGGCCGCGCTCGACGGCGTCCCCGAGCGCACCCTGCGACGCTGGGCCGACGAGTTCCCAGCGATCACCAAGGGGCTCGACCTGCCCTCGGCGGGGCGCCCGGCGACGAAGAAGCCCGACGAGCCCAAGAAGACCGCGAAGAAGCGACGGTCAGAGTAAGTCAGACGTACGTCAGAATTACAGTTGACGTATGTCCGAATTACGGCAACCATCGGGGGCATGAAGAACCCAGCCGTCGCGATGCCCGTTGAGAAGCCCTGCGCTGTGTGCGGCGAGACCGTCGACCGCCGGCGCGTCCACCGCTGCGAGCTCGAGGGCCAGCGCCCCACGCACATCGAGTGCGAGACCGAGCCCACCATCGAGCTGCCCGGCCACGGCGGCCGCGGGTTCTGGGATCGCGTCGAAGCTGCTCGAGCCGAGCTCAGGGCGAAGCGGGCGGCGTAGCGCCTCGAGAGCGGACAGAGAGTGACGACACCGACAGGAGCAGATCGGTTGGTGTCGGCGACGTGACGCCTTGCTGCCGAAGCGCGGCGACGGCATCGAGCCATAGTTCCGCGATCTCCGTGAGGTTGTCGTCGCTCAATTCACCGAGAGAAGACACGGGGCCTACGATTTCCCGTGCAGCGTCGATGTCTTCGAGCGTGTGCTTGCGCTTGTCGAACGCGTTGCCCAGCGCTTGGGAGACAATGCGAAGGATGGGCCCCCCTTTTGAGCGGGCCTTTTCCTGCGCTTGTTCTAGCCATTTCGGCGGCGCCAAGCCTGGGCTCGCGGTCTTCGACGCCGCCGCGTTCGCGGATTCGTACGCGTCCTTCACGTCTGCGACGTGAACGAGTCCCTTCATGTAGTTGAGCAGGAGGTCTTGAGGCACGCCGAGCGCCGTCGACAGACCGACGACTCCGCGCGACGACTCTGGTCCCATCGCCCCGGACTCAAGACGCGAGAGGAAGGGCTGAGTAAGTGCCCTCGACGACCGCGCGACAATCTCGTTCTGCGTCAGCCTGAGAGCTGTTCGCAGCGCGCGCAACGGCGACTTGATCGGGTCAGCCGGCGGATCCTCGGGGGGAGCCATTGCTTCTTCCTCAATGGCTCGATCGATCACCTCCGCTTCCCATGGGTGCAGTGCTGGGATGGGTCTCGATCGAACGAAGTCAGAGTCGTCCAGTCGCTCGCGCGGTATCTCAAGCACCCCAAGCAGCGCCTCGACCATCGCGGCAGACGGCGGCGCTCCATAGCGGAGGCACACTTCAACATCGTGCCACGGGACACGAAGGCGGTGGGCTACAGCGACTGACGATCCCCAGTCCGTCGCCATCCGGCCAAGAGCAGCCAGGGCGTTCCTTTTTTCGCTCGCCTTCAGAACTTGCATTGCAGCCTCGTCGTACGCCCAAGGCATAGCCGATATCCCATGCGGAATGCGTGATGAATACAGAATATTCAACGCATCGTTGACATGCGTTTTGTATCTAGATAGCCTAGATACGGAAGATGCGCACACTCCCCATCCCGCCCCACGTCAGGCAGCAGATCGCACTCGAAGAGCGCACGACCGACGCCGCCGTCGTTCGCTTGCTGAAAACCGGCGGCACTGGCATGCGCCCCTCGCTGGCACTCCGGCTCCGAGAGGCGCTCGAGCGCCGCGGACTCGCCCACTGCATCGCCGCCGAGACCGAGGCCGCCCGATGAACCTCCGCCTCGCTGCAGACGTCGCCGAGGGCGACGAGACCTTCGAGCTCGACCCCATCGAGCCGCGCGAGTTGCCCGCGTTCCGCGCTGCACTGCGCGAGCAGCTCGGCGCCGACGAGGCCGAGCCAGTGCCGATGCTCCACATGGCCGAGACGATCGAGCTGCTCGCCAAGGCGCTGCCCGGCGCCCGCGAGCTCGGCCTCGAGCTGCACCCGCACCGGAGCGACGCCGAGATCGCGGTGGACGAGAACGTGGTGCTCGACGCGGGCGACTACGCCGAAGCTCACGACCGACTCGCAGGCGCGCGCGCGCTGCTCGATGCGCTGCGCTCGGACTTCTCGAACGGCCTCGAGCCCGACGAGCTCTCGGTTCGTTGCGTGGTCCGCGACGAGCTCGCCAGGCGCAACCGCGAGGCGTTGGAGGCGTTCAGGGCCGCGAGGATGTTGCCCGCGCTGTTTCCCGAGCTCAGCCCGCGCGAGAGCGCGTTGCTCAACGCCGCGATGCCGACGATCCGCGAGATGGCGGCGATCTGGCTGGGCGCCAGCGCGACGCCCGAGGACCTCGTTGGACTCGCCGTCGCAGACCCCGACAGCGGGGAGTTCAGCGGGTCGGTGCTCACGCGGGGGGCCTACCGGCAGTTCGCCCGAAAGTACCGACCGCTCGGCGAGCAGTCGTTGGTCAACTACGTAACGCGGAGGCGAGGCTTCCCAGGCCAGACCAGCAAGCCCGACGCGCTGACCGTCGTTCTGTGGAGCGCCGAGCCGATGACCGTGCCTCTCGGGGAGGGGCGGGTCGAGACTTTCACGAAGCCCCCGGTTCTCACCGAGGTGAGCCTCCGGCTCGCCAACTGATCTCCCTCGCTCTGCGGGCTGGGCATCGGTCGTCGGTGCCAAACCCGGAGCGCGAGAGCGATCCACGCCCCTCACTGCGAGGGGCGGTCATCCCCGAAAACGAGCGCGATCGGCCGCTGAAAACAGCGAAGGCCGAACGGGTGGAACTGCTTTGCCTTCGCTGGGCGATGCGGCCGGTCGCGCTCTGGAGGTCCTGAACATGTCTCAGTCGACGGAACCAAGCAACACCCCGTCCTACGCAGCGGAGGCGCAGAGCCTTCCTGCGCAAACGATCAGCAAGCGACACCGCCCCGTGTTGATCGCGATCCAGGGCGATCGGCTGTGGGAGCGCGCCTCGGAGGGGCGCGTCGAGCTCGCGGATGCGCTCGCTGCGTTCGCGGTGAACACCGGGCTGTTCGATGGCGTGGCCGAGCTTCAGTCGCTGCTCTGGATCGCGATCCAGCTTCGCATCGAAGACGACGTGCCGTGCCGCGTGGCCTATGCGATGGACGCGCTCGGCGCGATCGCCAACGCGTACGCGACGCAGTGCGCGTGCGTCCGAGACAAGGGGGCCAAGGCCCTCGACTACACCCGGCTGGTCGGCGAAGAGGTTGTCGCGCTGCAGGCGGGGCTCATCGCCCAGCTCGAGCGCGACCGTGGCCCGGCGGTGATGCCCGGCGACGAAGGCGGTGCGCGATGAAGCCCGCCACGCCCGAGCTGCTCGCAGCGGTCGAGAACCAGGCGCTGCGCTGCGGAAACGAACGCCTCGCGCTGCACGCGCTCTGCCTGCGCGACGGCAACGATGACTTCGTCGGCGACGCTGGGTTGCTCGTCGACACCATCGACACCGAGGCGAGGCACTGCGCCGAGGACGTGGGGCGCATGCCCAGGGTCATCGAGCAGCAGTCGTCCGCCATGGCTGCGCTTCACGCGAAGGACCTCGTCCAGTCGCTCGAACTGCAATTGATGCTCGCGCGCCGCCTCGTCGAGTTCCTCGAGGCCGACGCCGCGAAGGGAGGCGGTCGATGACCATGTCGAGGTACAGCACTCACGGACTCTCGTTCGTCGAGATCGTGAAGGACCGCGCGCTCATGCTCAACGACGGGCAGGCCGCGTTGATCGCGCTCGCGATCGAGCAGAGCGACGGCG
>JAAFIF010000158.1 GCA_013298625.1 Myxococcales bacterium | reverse complement strand
TGAGTGGCGCTGGCGGAATCGCTCTGCCATCGCGTTCAACCGGGCGCCACTCGTAGGCCAGGCGGACGCTCTGGCCGCGACGCGACGCTTCGTCGCGCATAGCCCGGGGGCTCGTCTCCCGGGCGTGGGGCGAGCGTGGCTTCCCAACGCTGCGCTGCTGTTTTTCCAGGCACAATTTGGGTAACCATGAGCCCTTGGGCTCCGGGCACTTTCGCCGCTGTTTCTCCAGGCAGAATTTGGGTAACCATGAGGCCCAAGGGGCCGGGCATCAGCGCCCGCACCGTTACGGGTGTGCTCTACGGGCGAAGCGCAGCGGTCTCGCCCGTAGAGAACACCCGCAACGGTGCGGGCGCTGATGCCCGCCCCCTTGGGCTGCGGGTCGCTTCGCCTCTGTTTCTCCACACAAGATTTGTGGCAACCATGAGCCCTTGGGCTCCGGGCTGCTTCAGCTGTGTTTTGTCAGGCGGTATCTGGGCGACCAGGAGGGCTCACGCTCCGAA
This sequence comes from Myxococcales bacterium, assembly GCA_013298625.1. GTDB lineage: Bacteria > Myxococcota_A > Polyangia > Polyangiales. The sequence continues at coordinate 11,743 of JAAFIF010000158.1, read as the reverse complement.
CAGCGCCCACGTCCCCGACTGCAACCGAAACAACACCGCAGGCGCCCAGCCCGCGAGCAGCGCCGCCACCCACGCGGCCATCCACCACGGGCCCATCGCGCGCAGCGCCTGCTCGGACGCCTCTCGCGCCGCGCGACGTCGGCCGACCCACAGCGCTCCTGCCGCGTACGCAGCGCTCACCGTCGCCAGCGCCCACGCGATCGCGAACACCGGCCCCGCGATCGTCGCCTCGCCGACGCGAAGCAGACAGTACGCGCACCGGTGCGACGGCGAGCCATAGGCGAAAGGCGCCACCGCGTCGCGCCCGGCGATGAGCGCGAGGACCGAGCTCGTGACAGACAATGTCACAGCAACAAGTCCCTGCAAAAACCCTGGACGTTTGCGCATCATCGCCACCGCAGCGACCGTCGCGAGCGCGAGCGCTGTCGCCGCGGGCCCCACCGCGAGCGAGCTCAGCGCCTCCGCCCCTGGGTCGAGTCGAACCCGCGCGGCGACCCCGGTCGAGCAGCACGAGGCGTGCTGTCGCAGGTCGACCGAGAGCAAGAACGCGCCGGTGCTCAGCGCGTCGACCGCGATCGCCACGGTGACGAACCACGCGCCCTTCGCCAGGGTGCGCGCGAGCGAGCCGCGCGCGATGCGGGTGTCCACCGCGCGGACTCCGAGCCACATCGCAGCGAGCACCGCGGCCGTCGCGCTGGCCACGAGCGCTCGAGCGCCGAGGGGGCTCGACGAGAGCACGCCGTACGCGCACATCGCGCCGCGCACCGAGCCCGAGAGCCGATGCGCGACGAGGACGGTCCCGAGCGCGCCGATCAGCGCGATCACCAGCGCCAGCGACAGCCCAGCGCCAGCGAGCTCGCTGTCTCGCTCGGCCGCGAGCGCCCGCGCGTCCGGCGCCGAGTCTTTCGGAACGGCGAGGATCTTCGCTGCTGCGACGGTGGCTACGAGCGCGAGCGAGAGCGACGCGGCCGAGAGCGCGAGCCGCGCGAGGATCCAGGGTTGGCTGAGGTTCTCGGTCACCGAGCGCTCGACGAGAGATGCAACGGCTCGCCGAGCGTGTCGAGCCTCGGGTCGTGCGTCGCGATCAGCGCCGCGCAGCCAGCGTCGATGCGCGAACGCAGCAGGGCGATCAGCGCGTCGGTGCGCGCGGCGTCGAGGTGCGCCGTGGGCTCGTCGAGAACGAGCAGCTTCGCCTCGCGCACCGCGAGCGCGCGGACGAGCGCGACCCGTTGTCGCTCGCCGCCCGAGAGCGTCTCGACCTTGGCGCGCTCGAGCCCCGCGAGCCCCAGCGCGTCGAAGAGCGCGCTCTGCGCGGCGCGATCGCTCGCGGTCGAAAGCCCGTCGGGCACGCTCGCGAGCGCGACGTTCTCTCGCGCGGTCATCCCGTGCACGAGCGCGAGCTGCTGCACGACCACGCCCATCGAGCGCCTCCGCGCCGCAGCACGAAACGACTCTCGCCACCGAGAGAACGGCTCGCGCTCGAAGCGCACCTCGCCCGCCGTGGGCAAGAGCAGGCCGCACGCGAGGGACAAGAGCGTGCTCTTTCCGGCGCCGCTCGGGCCGAGGACGCGCAAGCACTGCCCTCGCGCGAGCACAAACGACGTGGGCGACAGGGCCTCGACTCGCTCTCTCGCGCCGTCATCGAAGCTGCGCGAGACCTCGCGAAACTCGAGCAGCGCGTCGGTCACGGAGCGCGGACGTCCCAGCGCAGGTTCGCGGTCCCGTACGCGCCCGCGAAGCGCAGCGTAAAGTGCCGAGTATTCTCGGGCAGAATGCGATTGCCGTTGGCGTCGTTGACCGGAAAGCGCACGCGAAACACCACCCGCCACGGCGACCAATAGTGAAACATCGCGCGGTCGAGCGGCGTCGCTTGCCGCGATCGCTCGATGCGCGTGGGAGCGTGCTCGCGGCCCTCGGCGTCCACCAGCCGCACGCGCCACGCGGCGGACGGACGGTCGAGCTGCCCCCAGCGCTGAGACTCCGCGGCGAGCGCGACGAAGAACTCGTGCTCGCTGTCCGCAGCCCGCAGCGAGCCGGACAACATTCGCTCGCGCTCGTCGGCCGGGTAGGTCCCCGCGGTCGCGATGCGCGCGACGTACGCGCGACGAAACTCCTTGGAGAAGAACGTCGCCGTCACCGCGAGCCGCGACTCGATGCCCGCGCCCCAATCGAGCACCTCGGCCTCGCGTGTCCAGCGATCGATCATCGCGTCGTATTGGTCTGCGCTCACGGCGCGTCCCACGTCCGCGAGGACCACCGGCGGCGGCGGGCCGCAGTGCACCGCGCCGAACACCACCAACGTCATCAGCGACAGAGCGCGCTTCACCGCACAAAATCCTCTCGCGCAAAGAGCGCCGCCCCGCGCACGCCCGCGGCCTTCAGCGCGTCGATCGCGCCCTCGCGCCGGTCGACGAGCGCCAGGATCATCGCCACTTCGTAGCCCGCGGCGCGCAGCTGCTCGACGGCCTTGAGCGAGCTTCCGCCGGTGGTCATCACGTCTTCGAGCAGCGCGACGCGCGCGCCAGCGCGAGCGGTCCCCTCGACCATCGAGCGTGTCCCGTGGTCCTTCTGCTCCTTGCGCACGTACAGCGCGTCCAGCGCGCGGCCACGATGAAACGCGGTCTGCGCGACGGCGCTCGCCAAAGGACAGCCGCCGAGCGCGACGCCCGCGACCACGTCCACCGTCGCGAGCCCCGCGGCCTCGGCCTTCTCGAGCTCGTCGAGCATCGCCTCGCCGCAGAGCGCGTGGCCCTCGCCCGTGAGCATCACGCGCTTGCAGTCGATGAAGAAATCGCTGGTCTTACCCGAGGCCAACGTGAAGGTGCCCTCGCGGTACGCGTCGCGGCGCAGCCGCTCGAGCAGACGGCCGCGGGCGTGGCTCACGACTCGCCTCCGCGCACACGAATCTTCGAGCGGCCGCGGGGAAGCATCGGCATCGCCACGGGGGCAGGCTCGTTTTTGCGGGGGCCGGTCGAAGGCGCGCGCGCGGGCTGCGCCTTGGCGCTCGGCGGCTCGGGCGCACGAAACGCAGGCGCGACGCGGGCAGGACCGCGGCTCTCGCGAGGGTCGTGCGCGGGCTGCGGGCGCTCTTCGGCCCGCTGGGGATGCGAACGCTCTTCGCTGCGCTGGGGCTGCGGACGCTCTTCTGCGCGCTGGGGAGGATTGCGGGTCGACTCGCGAACGCGCGGTCCGCTCGGCGCAGGCAGCGCGCCCTTCGGCGCGGCAGGAGGCGCGAGGGCAGCGGCAGGCGCCGCGAGGCCGATGGCAGGCGCGGCGGGGTTGGACCCTTGCGCCATGAGCTCTCCGCGAAAGAGCGCGCCGTCGTCGACCATCAATCGCTGCGCTTTGATCCGCGCTTCGACGCGGCCGCCTTCGCGCACTTGCACGGTGTTGTGCGCAGTCGCGCTTCCGGCGAGCAGTCCAGCGACCTCGATGTCCGTCGCTTCGACGTCCGCCTCGACGATGCCTCCGGGCTCGACGATGAGCCTTCCTGCGAGCGTGAGCGCGCCGCGCAGCCGTCCTGCCACTTCGAGCTCGCCTTCTCCGCGAATGCTGCCCTCGATGGTGATGCCTCGTTCGATTCGACTCGTCATGGACGCGGCGAGGGTATCGCAAAGCGCCCGACACCTCACAATCCGAAGCACGACGCCGCACATTTCAGCGCCGCGAACCGCCGTAAGAATTGTGAAGCCCGAGAGCGAAGCGCCGCGCGCGCGGTACTGTCCGCGACCCATGGCATCGGCCAACGACACAGACACCGTGCTCGAGCACGAGCGACAGCTCTTCACACCCTTCGAAGCAGCGATGCAGCGAAAGGCAGAGAAGATCGGGCTCGAAGCAGAGAAGTTCGGTCTTTTTGCAGACGGATCGCCCCTTCGATACGAGCACGTGCGCGCGATGCTCGACGAGCTCTCGCAGCGCTTTCGGTGGAAGCAGTACCGCGAGAGCGACGACGGACCGCTGCTCGCCCTCGAGCGCGACGGCGCCTCGATCACCCTCGAGCCCGGCAGCCAGCTCGAGCTCTCGGGAGCTCCCTTCGCGGACATCCACGCAGTCGCCGCCGAGGTCGAGGTTCACCGGCAAGAAATCGCGCAGCTCGAGTCCGCGCGCGGCGTTCGCTGGCTGGGCATGGGCTTTCACCCGAGCGCGACGGACGCGGACCTCGACTGGGTTCCGAAGACCCGCTACCCGGTGATGCGCGAGTACCTGCCGACGCGCGGCGCGCGCGGGCTCGAAATGATGCGACGCACGGCCACAGTGCAGGCCAACTACGACTTCTCGTCGGAGGCCGACGCCATCAAGAAGATGCAGGTCTCGCTCGCGCTCTCGCCGATCGCGCAGGCCATCTTCGCGGCGAGCCCCTTCAAAGAGCGCGCGCTCACGGAGTACTCGTCGTGGCGCGCGCACGTCTGGCTCGACGTCGACCCGGATCGCACCGGGCTGCTCCCGGCGCTGTGGAAGCCAGACGCTTCGTTTGGCGACTACGTGCGCTGGGCGCTGAAGATCCCGATGTTCGTCGTCAAGCGCGGCGAGCGGTTCTTGCGCGCGACGCACCTGACGTTCGAGCAGTTCTGGCGCGACGGGCTCGAGGGTGAGCGCGCGACGATCGCCGACTGGGAGACGCATTTGAACACGCTGTTTCCCGAGGTGCGGCTCAAGCGCACGATCGAGGTGCGCTCGGTGGACTGCGTCCCTGCGAAGTACGGCAACGCCCTGCCCGCGCTGTTCGCTGGGATCTTGTACGACTCCGCGGCGCTCGCCGCGGCGCACGCCGAGTTCACGCCCGCTGGTCACGACGCGTACGCCGAAGCGCGGCCGCACATCGCCCGCCACGCGCTCTCGGCCAAGGTCGCCGGGCAGCCCGTGCGCGACCTCGCCCGCCGCGCCGTCGCGATCGCGCGCGAAGGCCTCGAGCGCCGCAACATCCGTGACGCCAACGGGCAGACCGAGTCGGTCTACCTCGACGCCATCGCGGGCTTCGTGGCCGACGGACGCTCGGTCGGCCAGGCGCTGCTCGAGGGCTACGCGCTGGGGGCGGACAACAAACTCGACGAGCTCTCACGACGCATGGCCTATTGAACCGCGGGGCGTGTAGCCTTCACGGCGAGCACACCCCATGACGCAGCCGTCGATCGAGAGCTTGTTGAAAGAGTCCCGTGTGTTTCCGCCGGACGAAGAGTTCGCAGCGCGATCACACGTCCGCAGCTTCGAGCAATACCGAGAGCTGTACGAGAAGAGCGTCCAAGACCCTGAGGGGTTTTGGATGGACATGGCGCGGGGATTTCACTGGTTCTCGCAGCCACGCCAGGTGCTCGAGTGGGATCCGCCCGACGCGCGGTGGTTCGTCGGCGGCAGCACCAACATCACGTACAACGCCGTCGATCGCCACGCGCAGTCGCTGCGAAAGAACAAGGCCGCCATCCTGTGGGAGGGCGAGGCCGGCGAGACGCGGACGCTCACGTACCAGCAGCTGCACCGCGAGGTGTGCCTGTTCGCGAACGTGCTTCGAAAGCTCGGCGTCCGCACGGGTGATCGCGTCGCGATCTACATGGGAATGGTCCCCGAAATCGCCGTCGCTATGCTCGCGTGCGCGCGCATCGGCGCGGTGCACACGGTGGTGTTCGGCGGGTTCGCCGCGGACGCGCTGCGCGATCGCATCAACGACGCCAAGGCGTCGATCGTGGTGACGTGCGACGGGTCGTATCGGCGCGGGCAGATCGTTCCGTTGAAGAGCATCGTGGACAAGGCCGCGGCGCAGTGCCCGACGGTGCGTCACGTGGTGGTGCACAAGCGCACGGGCGAGCCCGTGCCCATGGAGCCCGGTCGCGATCACTACTGGCACGAGGTCGTTCAGGCGGTCAACGCGTCGAGCGCGCCGATCCCCGTCGACTCCGAGCACCCGCTCTTCATCCTCTACACCTCAGGAACCACCGGAAAACCCAAGGGCGTCGTCCACACGACCGGCGGCTACATGGTCGCGACCGCGATCACGCACAAGTACATCTTCGATCTGCACGAGAGCGACACGTACTTCTGCACTGCGGACGTCGGCTGGATCACCGGCCACAGCTACGTCGTGTACGGGCCGCTGCTCAACGGCGCGACTGTGGTCATGTACGAAGGCGCGCCGGACTTTCCTGATCGCGGCCGGCTGTGGTCCATCTGCGAGCGCTGGGGCGTGACCATCTTCTACACGGCGCCCACTGCGATCCGCGCGTTCATGCGCTGGGGCGAGCAGTGGCCGATGAAGCACGACCTCGCGAACCTTCGCTTGCTCGGCACCGTCGGCGAGCCGATCAACCCCGAGGCGTGGATGTGGTACCAGCGCGTGATCGGCAACGGTCGCTGCCCCATCGTCGACACGTGGTGGCAGACCGAGACCGGGGCGATCATGTTGTCGCCGCTGCCTGGGGCGGTTCCGACGAAGCCGGGCAGCGTGACGTTGCCCTTCTTCGGCGTCGTCGCCGACGTTGTCCGCAAAGACGGAACGTCGTGTGAGCCCAACGAAGGCGGCTACCTCGTGCTCAAGCACCCGTGGCCCTCGATGCTGCGCACGGTGTACGGCGACCACGACCGCTACGTGAACCAGTACTGGGCCGAAATCGGCGGCAGCGAAGGCGGGATCTACTTCACCGGCGACGGCGCGCGACGCGACGAAGACGGCTACTTCTGGATCATGGGCCGCGTCGACGACGTGGTGAACGTCGCGGGCCACCGCTTGGGAACAGCCGAGATCGAGAGCGCGCTCGTCGCGCACCGCGCGGTCGCCGAGGCCGCCGTGGTGGGTCGCCCCGACGAGCTCAAGGGTCAGGCCCTCGTCGCGTTCGTCACGCTGCGCCCTGGCAATCAAGCGACGCCGCAGCTCAAGGCGGACCTGGCCGAGCAAGTGGCCCGCGAGATCGGCCGCTTCGCGCGGCCCGACGTGATCCGCTTCGCCGACGCGCTGCCAAAGACGCGCTCGGGCAAGATCATGCGTCGGTTGCTCAAAGAGATCGCGTCGAACGGACAGGTCTCTGGCGACACCACGACGCTCGAAGATCTCTCGGTGGTCTCGCGGCTCGAGTCAGAACCCGAAGAGTGACCGCTCGCCGGAGCTCCGCGGTTGTTCGGTGCATGCACCATCGCAGTGCTGCGCGAATGTGCGACTGTTCGCGCACGAAATCGCGAACCGTAGGGGTGGTGCTCTTGACCCGATCGCTCGTACTTGGGTGCAATCGTCACGCGTCTGCGACACATGCGTTGCGGGCGCGAGTGCAACCCGAAGGAGAGCGACCGATGGCCAGGAGAATCGAGTTGGCGGTTGGAAAGTCGACGGATCGGGACATCGCGGCGGAGAAGGCCCGCCTCGATCAGCGTGTAGACGAGCTCAAACGTCGAGCGTTTCTGACCCCGACAGAGCAGCGTGAGCTGTCGGAGCTGAAGAAACAGAAGCTCATCCTCAAGGACCAGCTGCACGGCTGACGGCGCGCGCTCTGCCATCAACGGGGGGCAATGGCGCACACACAATCAAGCGCAGGGGGGATCGCTCAGCGCGCGGCGTCCGCGCCCGCGCCAGCGTCGGAGTTGGCGTTGGCGGGCGAGCTCTCGGCGAGCGGATCCGTGAGCACGACGACGCGCTCGATCTCGTCGCGCATGGACTGGGTGAGCGCCGTGGGCTCGCCTGTGGCCTCTTCGCGCGCGAGCGAGAGCCAGTAGCGCGCGTGGCGGGGCTGGTTGAGGCGCAAGTGAGCCATTCCGCGGACGACGTCGTAGCGAACGCGCTCGCCGACGGACATCGTGGGCCGATGGATCTCGAGGTCTTCGAGGTTCGAGAGCGCGACCTGATAGCGGTTCGACTGAAAGTGGCTCTCGGCGCGGGCGAGCTGCTCGGGGTGGTTCGAGCACGCCGTCGCGGCCAACGAGAACAGGGCGGCGACGAGCGCCGAGCGCAGTGGCGACAGTGATGTCACGGGGGGTGAGGATACCCCAGTCAGCCCCGTTTCGAGCCCGTTCACCGCGGGAGAAAGGCCAACGGCCAGGTAGGACGTTGGCCCGCTCTCACTTCGCGCGGCGGTTGCCTGAGATTCTCTCGCGACCGTCGGCGCGTTGGACGATTCGATAGACGGAACCCCCTCCGCGCGAGCGCCAGAGCCACGCGGGCGCCCTCTCGATCGCCGTCGGTCGCCACCCTCGCCGCCCCCATCGGGCGCCCCTGGGCCGTCGGTGAGAAGCGACGCGGGAAGCTCCGGGAACACCGCCCCGAAGCCGTCCCCGTACACCGACGCTTCGCGGATGTAGCGCTGCGTCGTCGCGAGGTCTCTGTGTCCCGCGTCGCGCTGAATCTTCAACGGGTCATCCCCGCGGACCGCGCGCCAGGTAATCCCCGTGGCTCGCAAGTCGTGGAACGTGAGCGGGATACGGGTCTCGTCGTCGGTGAACAACTCCGCTCGCGTCACGCCAGCGAGGCGCAGGTGTCTTCGCAGCATCGCGGCGCCATCCTCGCGCGAGGGAAGCGCGATCACCCGCGCATCGCCCGACCGCCCGCGCGTGAGTACTTCGAGCAGTGGGCGCAACGTTGGCTCGAGGCGCACGCGCCGCGTCTCGCCGGTCTTCGTTTCGCGCAGCTCGCCCGTGTGCGCGATCGCGCGATGGACGTGCACCGTCCCGTGTTCGAGGTCCACATCTTCGACCTGCAGCGCTTCGAGCTCGCCCGCGCGGCAGTAGGTGTAGACGGCCAGCGCGTACAGCCTGCGAAAGCGCAGGGCGATCGCCTCGCATCCGACGAGCGCGGCGAACTCCGACGGGTACAGGTACGCTTTCGCTCGCGCGTGGCCCCCATCGGGCGGCGCTACCCCGCTCGCCGGGTTGTCGTCGCGCACACGGAGCGCTTCGACCTTCGAGCTCTGCGCGTCGGTGAAGAGTTTGGCGACGAGCCCCCAGGCTTTGCGGGCCGTCGTTGCGGCGAGCGCGCCCGCTCGGGTCTTCGCGTCGAGCGAGGCGACGAGCGCGCGCAGCTCGCGAGCCGTGACCGCGCGCACCCGCGCGTCACCGATCACCGGGAAGGCATGGGTGTTCAACCGCTGGCGATCATCGCGCACGGAGCGAAAGCCGCGTCGCTCGCGCTCGGTCAACCACCGCTCGGCGTACTCCCGCACGGTCTCGTTGGAGCCAACGAGCGCGCCGTCGTCGGCCCGCTGCATCCCATGCTCTCGCGCGTACGAAGCGAGCTCGCGCGCTTTCTCACGCGCCTTCGCTTCGTCGTCGCGGCCGATGCTCGGCGGAAGGTCGAGCCACGGGCGCGAGCCGTCGGCCAACGTGACGCGAGCGCGCCAGTGGTCGCCGAACCATTGCACCGTGCCTGTTGAGGGGCGCGCCATGGGTCACTGCGCTCCGTCGCGAGGTCGGGGGCGAGGTAGGGGGCGAGGCGCAGCGCGCAGCTTTCGCTCAATGGGCGTCGGCGCGGCGAGGCGCGCGATGTGTCGCGCGAGGCGGGCGGCTTCAAGCGGACGCGCCCGTGTACCCTTCGCGCGCAGCTCGCGCGCGAACGTGTCGAGCGCCGGCCATTGCGGCGCGAACTCACGGGGCGCCGCGAGCGCCGCCGCGATGGCGTCGCGCTTCGAGCCCCGTGAGTTTTTGAGCTCGTGCACGGCCGTTCGCAACGCACCCGCGAACGCGTCGCCATCCACGATGCGGAGGGGTTCTTCGAAGTTCCCAAGTAGGCCGGAGCCTCGCTTCATCTCGAGCGTGGCGACGCGAAAAACGCGGTCGGGCGGCAACTGCCCGCGAGGGTCGCGCGCGCACACCAGCCCGCTGGCCAGCTCGATCGCCCGTAGCCAGGTCATCGCCCAAGCGATCGAGACACCCGTACCGTGGCGCCCCGTGCGCGCGAAGGTCGGGACGCTGCAAAACACGTCTGTTGCGTCTCCGAGCCGCCAGTGCGCATCGAGAGCAACGCTCGAATCGCCGCGCAGCATCTCTTCGAGCGCTTCGCTCACGGCTTCCAGCAACTGGCCGGCGGTCCGAACAGAGTCCCGCTCGCCCCGTGCCTTGAGCTCGCGAAGTTGGCGGGCGATCGCGTCGAGTTCCCAGTGGTGCGGCGTCGACTCGTACGCCTCAGACTCCCGCGCATCGTCGGCCAGTTTTTCTTCACGCAACCATCGCAGCGTTGCTGTTTCGGCCCCGCGCGGAACCGACGCGAGCGAGGCGGGCGCTTGCTTGCCACCGTCCCCGCTGTCTTCTACTTTCTTCACCACTCGAAACGCCCTCTCGCCAGGGTCTTCGGGAAGCGCCTCGCCGGGTCTGATACACCCCGCGGGGCGCGCGCGTTTCGAGCCTACCCCCTCCGCCCGCGCGGCGCGAACACCCCGCGCAGGAGCCTCGCCAGGGCGCGCAGCGCGAGCGAACGCACGAGCGCGCATCGGGCCCGGCGTTCGTCGACTGCTCGCGCTCGTACGCTTCGGGCTACGTCTCCCCGTCCGCCACGTCGTCGCTCTCAGCGAGAAGCGCGGCGAGCTCGGCGCGGATGGGGGTCTCGAAGTCGTGCACGAGCGCCGTGAGCGCGCGCAGCTCGGCGCGCTCGTCGTCGGTGCGCGTGGCCTTCGATGCGAGCTCGGTCACGCGATCGAGTGCCGCGCGATGGTCTTCGCTCGTCGCGATCGGTCGAACCATGCTGAATCCCGCTCACACCGCGAGCGCTACGCGCTTGCCGTTCACCACTGCGAACACTTCGAGCTCGCCGCCGAGCGCTTCAACGTACCTACGCAGCGTCGAGATGCGCCGGTCATCGCGGCGCTCGAAGCGCGATAGTTCGCCCTGCGTTTGCTCGGTGAGTTCTGCGACCTCGCTCTGTGTCTTGCCCGCGGCTTCGCGCAGCGCCGCGAGCGTGATCTCTTCAGCGGCTTTCACCGCCTTTGCTCTGCGCGCTGCGATCTCTTCGGGCGAGTACCGTTCGGCCTTCACCTCTGACCACTTCTTCACCATGTGCTGCTCTCCTCCGTGTCACCGCGGTTGCTGCGCGGCCTGCTCGCTTCCCCCGCTGAGTTTCGGCTACTTCGGGAAGTTCTCTGCGATGTACTCGCTCCATTCGCGCTCGGCGCGGCTCACCATGCGCTCGTAAAAGCGCTTGTCCCCGGACTTATCCCCGCCGACGAGCAACACCGCGTTGCGCTCCGGGTCGAACGCGTAGAACACGCGAAGCTCTGCCTTGTTTGCGGTTGCCCTGAGTTCGCGCAGGGGAATCGACGCGCCTTTGATCGCGCTCGAATGCGGGAAGGGAAGCGCGACGCCGAACACCTCAAGCAACTCGACCACGTCTGTCACCGCGTCGCACTCGCTCGCGGCGAGGTCTCGGTACCACTCCACAAAGGCGTCGGTCGCGATCACTTCCATGCGCTAGAGAGCATATACGCTATAGCGCATTGTGCAAGTGGCAATCGCCCGAGCACGCGCGCGCGCCGCGCGTTGTGTGCAGTGACCAACCGCGCAGCGCGCTCGCGCGGCGGTGGTAGCGTCGGTGAACGATGCTCGCTCGACTCGCCCCGCTCGCGCTCGCTCTCGTTGCGTGCGCGCCCTCGGTTCAACCGCGCGACGCGGCGCCCGACGCAATCGAGGCCGCGGACGCAAGCGAGCCCGACGCGAGCGAGTGCGGCAACGGGACGCAGCGCGCCTGCTACAGCGGGCGGCCCGGCTCGAGCGGCGTCGGTGTGTGCCGCGAGGGCGTGCAGCGCTGCTTCGGCGGCGCGTGGGGCCCGTGCGTGGGCGAGAC
>JAAFIF010000227.1 GCA_013298625.1 Myxococcales bacterium | reverse complement strand
AGAGGACAAGCGGCGCGGCGCGCAACAACGAGCCCGTTGGGCGCACGGCCAGAGGACAAGCCTCCGGCCTTTGCGCGACGCAGCGTCGCGGAGCGGCCAGAGCGTTCGCCTGGCCTACGAGTGGCGCCCCGTTGAACGCGCAATCACGCTCGCAAACCGCGTCGCTCGATCCGATTTGCTCCGCCGTTGCGTAGCCCCGTCGCCGCGTTCTCCTCGACTCTGGTGACTGAGGTCCACCACGACTCCATTGGCTAGGGCAGGCGGACGCCTTGCCCGCTCCGCGACGCTGCGTCGCGCAAAGGCCGGAGGCTTGTCCTCTGGCCGTGCGCCCAACGGGCTCGTTGTTGCGCGTCGCGCCGCTTGTCCTCTGGCCGTGCGCCCAACGGGCTCGTTGTTGCGCGTCGCGCCGCTTGTCCTCTGGCCGTGCGCCCAACGGGTGCTCCTGCCGCGCATCTCGTGGGAAACAGCGGCGAAGGGGCCCGCAGCCCAACGGGCTCATGGTTGCCGAAGTTCTGCACCGCGCGTCGCGTGCCGACCGCGATCGAGGCGCGCGCTGTCGAGCTTCTAGCGGACATACTCTGACACGCATTTTCTCGCTCCACGAGGCGGCGGAACGCGTGACAGAGTATGTCTTCATAGAGTTCTCACCCAGCAAAAACAGGGATAGAACTCTCTTCATGCAGCGCACCAACGACATCGCGACGGCCTCGAACAGCAAGCTCTCGCCCGCCTTCGTGCTCGTGGCCTTCTTCGCCGGCGTGGTGCTCAGCGCGCTCTGCTTCGCGCTGCGCGGATCGATCGCCGCCGTGGCGAGCTCGAGCGCGGCGATTCCCCTCGCGTGCGTGGCCGGCGCGATGGTGGTGCGCGCGATCGAGTCGATGGTCAGCGCCGTGGCGCCCCGCGCTCAGCGCAGCGGAACCGCGTAGTCCGTATCCCAGTGCGGATCGGTGAACGGGGGGACCGCCACCGAGCGCATCGCGCGCTCGACGCACTCGCCGACAGGGGTGTTGCGAAACTGCGGTCCGGCCAGGGCAAACTGGATCACCCGCCCGGTCGCGCCGTCGAAGCGCACTTCGAAGCGCGCAGTCCCTCGCACTTGTCCCTGCCCGCACACCTCGACGCGCTCTCGCACCGCGCGCCGCGCGCCGCCACGGATGCGCCAGTCGGGCGACGAGAGGCCGGACGTCCCCGCGACCACGAGCAGGCCGTCGGCGTTGACCGGCGCTGTCGCGACGCCGCTGTCTGCGACGGTCGGAGCGACGGGCCCTGGTACGCCGCTGTCCTCGATGGGCGCGTTGGCGACGACCGCTGCGTCTTCGGCTTCGGGTTGCGCGACGGCCGCGTCGTCCGCGGGGTTGTTGGCGAGCGCGCTCGCGCTGTCCTCGGTCTGCGCTGCGAGCGCTGCGTCGTCCGACGCGGGCTCGACCGACGCCGCTGCGTCTGCTTGGGCGACGGGCAGCACCGCAGGGTTGTCGACGGCGGGCTGCGCGGTCGAAGCGTCGACGACGGCGGTCAACCCGCGGGCGACCGGCGAATCTTCGCCCTGCATGATCTTCTTGAACAAGACGATCCCGCCGCCGACGCCGCCGGCGAGCCCGAGGACCACGGCGATTCCGATGGCGATCGTGCGCGAGCGACGGACCTTTTCGACGCTCACCGGGGGCATGCCCGATGTCGCGTCGGGCGAGATGGGCGCAGGCACCGGCGGCGCCGCTTCGAACAGCGGCGGAACGTCCATCGACTGCTCAGCCTGCCGCTCTTTCTCGCTCGGATCCAAGGGCGGGATCGCCGGAAAAGGATCGTCGAACTCGACGCTCGGCTCCGGCGCGCTCGCAGCCGGGCGGGCGGGCGTGGCGGTCGACTCCTTGGCAACGCTCGCCGAAGCGCTCGCCATCATGGTCTTGGCGAGCCCGAGCGCTGGCACGTCGACGACTGGAGCGTCGGCGTTGGACAACGTCACGGGCAGGATGGGCGAGGGCTTGGCGACGGGCGGCTCTTCGACCTCGAACGGGGCAGGCTCGGAGATGCGCTCGGGCTTCGTCGCGCTGGCGCTGAGCGAAGCGAGGTCGTCAGGGACGACCTCCATGATCGACTGATCTCCGACCGAGAGCTCGTCATCGAGCGACGCGTCTCGCATCGCGAGGTCGATCTCGACCTTGTCGGTCTTGGTCGGCTCGGGCGCGAACGGAAACCGCGGCTCTTCGCTCGTGGTGGTCGACGGGGCGATTCCCACGGGCGCGCTGATCTCGGCGGGCGCGACGGGAGGCGCTGCGTGCGCATGGGGATCGGTGATGGGCGGCGCGATTCCGACGAGCGTCGAGGTCAGGCCCTTCTTGGGCAGCGAGGGAGGCGCCACTCCCACGAGCGTCGACTTGGTGGACCGTGGAAGCGGCGGAGCCATCGGCTTCGCCGGCGTCGGCAACGGCGGCGGCGCGTGCTTCACGGGGGTCGCGGCCGCGATCGCTGCGGGTTCGGGAGACTTCGTCGCTCCGCCGATCGCCGCAGCACCTGGAGAATGGGTGGCAGCCGCGACCGCAGAAGGCGCCGGCGAGTGCGTCGCGGAGGCGACCGCAGACGCAGCGGGCGAGTGCGTGGCCGAGGCCACCGCAGCGGCGCCCGGAGAATGCGTGGCCGATGCGACCGCGGCCGCGGCTGGTGAGGGCGTCGCATCCGCCCCCGACGGTGCGGAGCCAGCGTCCGATGCGGGCGTGGGCGCGACGATGGTGGCAGCGACGATGGCGTTTGCCGCAGGAGACTTCGTCGCGGCGACGACCGCGGCGGCGCCTGGCGAGTG
>JAAFIF010000061.1 GCA_013298625.1 Myxococcales bacterium | reverse complement strand
GCAGCGCCGTGCGCGCGGTGCCTCGCGCGATCGAACGGACCGTGTCTTCGGCGGCGCTCGCGGCGACCGCGCCGCCGGGCGCCACCGTGAGCTGCACGCCATCACCCGTGTGAACGACCACGCGCTGCGCCTCTGCGCGAAGGACGGCGCCGCGGCGGGCGAGGGCGACTCCGAGGCTCTTTCCGCCCTTCAAGAGCCCTTTGGCGACCAGCTGCGCGGGCGCAGGCAGCACCGAGATCCCGAGCCGCTCGACCACGTCCATCGCGAAATTGGGCCCCGCGCCGAGCCGCGCCCCGTGCAGCGCCGCGCGCACCGCCGGAACCCCGGTCATCGCCACCCGCGCCGCGTCACGCCCGAGCTTCGCCGCTCCGATCAGAACATCCTTCGCTGCCATCGCGCGATTCTGTCACCTCTCTCTCGACTCTGGTGCATCGCTCGCCGCGCGTCCACCGTTCGTTCACACGCCGCATGGCCACGACGGACGCCGCTCGCATCGACCTCGCTCGCCGCGCGCTCGACGAAGCGCACCGCGCCGCAGGGCTCGCGCGCAAGCCCGTCGAGCGCCGCGAAGCGCTGATCCCCACAGGGATCTCTTCGCTCGACGAAGCCCTCGGCGGCGGCTTCGCGCGCGGCTCTCTCTACGCGCTCTCGGGCGAGCCCGGCTCGGGCAGGGCCAGCGTCGCGATCGAGTGGCTCTTGCGCGCCTCGCTCTCGGCGAGAGAGCCCGTGGCCTTCGTCGACGGCGCCGACGCGCTCGACCCCGACTCGGTGCCCGAGCTCTTGCGCCCGCGCATGCTGTGGGTCCGCGCGCGCAGCGCCCTCGAAGCGCTCTCGTGCGCCGAGCAAGTGCTCGACGCTGGCGGCTTCGCGATGGTGTGCATCTACCTCGTCGGCGCGCGCCCGACGAGCGGCGAGCGGCTCGTCGGGCCGGGGCACTGGACGCGGGTCCTGCAGCGCGCAGAGGCAGCAAAATCACTGGCGATCGCTGTTTGTGACGGCGACGATCCGCGCGCCCCAGGGCCGCTCGCGCGCGCCTCGATGGTCGCCGCGCGCCGCGCCCCCCGCTGGGACCGCGGGTCGGTCCTCGACGGCGTCGACGTCGAGCTCGCGCTCGCGCGCAACCGCCGAGGCGCGCTCGTCACCGCGCGCGCTTCGCACACGACGACGGTCTCGCTGCGGGTGGCATGAGCGACGAGCGCGCACAGCGCATCGCCTGCGCGACGATGATCGACCCGGCGTGGAGCGCGCTCTTTCGCCGCGAGCCCGCCATCGCCGAGCAGAGCCTGGCCATCGTCGACGACGACGGGGCGCGCGGGGTGATCATCGCGCTCAGCGCCGCGGCGCAGCGCATGGGCGTTCGGCGCGGGCAACGATTGCATCGGGCGAGGGCGATCGCCCCCACGCTGCTGGTGCGCGTCGAAGACCCGCACGCGCGCGCCTCGGCGAGAGAGGCCCTGTGCGACGCCGCGCTCGCGCTCTCTCCGACGATCGAGCTCGACGAAGACAGGGTCTTTCTCGACGCGCGCGGCGTGCGCGGCCGGTACGAGAGCGAGGCTGGGTTCTCTGCGGCCCTCGCGCGCTCGTGCGAAAAAGTTGGGCTCTCGGTGAGCGTCGCGATCGCGTGTGGGCGACGGACGGCAGCGGCGCTCTCGCGCGCAGGGGTCGACCGCGCGGTAGCCGAAGGAGAGGAGCGCGCGGCGCTCGCCGGGCTCTCGCTCGCGCACCTCGAGCTGTCGCCCAAGCTCGAACGGGCCCTCGAATCGCTGGGCGTTCGGCGGGTCGACGAGCTCGCCCGCCTCGACCCCTCGGCCATCGCCGCGCGGCTCGGCGAAGAGGCCGCGACCGCCGTGCGCCTCGCGCTCGGAGAGGACCGCGCGCCGCTGATCGCGCAGCGCAAGAGCGAGCGCTTCGAAGAGCGCGCCTCGTTCGAGTGGGAGGTGATCGAGAGCGAGCCGCTGCTTTTTCTCTGCAAGCGCTTGTTCGACAACGCGATCGCGCGCCTCGCGTGCCGCTCGCTCTCGTCCCGCGCGGCGCGGGTCACGTTGGCCTTGCGCGCAGGAGGAGCGCACGAGCGCACGATCACCGTCGGCGCGCCGACGCGCGAGGTGGCCGTGTGGCTGCGGCTCTTGCGCGCTTCGCTGGACGCTTCTCCGCCGCCGGACTCCGTGGTGGGCGCGCGCGTCGAGCTCGCGCCGTGCGCGCCTCGCGCGGTGCAGCTTGGGCTCTTCGACCCGCCTGGGCCCGCGCCCGAGCGGTGGTCGCTCGCGCTCGCGCGCATCGAGGCGATGGTGGGCGCCGATCGCGTGGGCAGCCCGTGCGCGGCTAGCACGCACCGGCCTGGCGAAGTGAGGCTCAGCCCGTTCGACCCGGCGCTCGCGCAGCGGACAGAGTCGCTCGAGCTCGCGCCGCGGTTCGCGTTGGTTCTGCACGTGTTTCGCCCGCCCAAACGCGCGCGGGTCCGCTACGAGCACGGCGCGATCCGCGCGCTCGCGGCCGAGTCGATCTCGGGTCGCGTCGAGCGCTGCGCGGGCCCCTATCGCCGCGTCGGCCAGTGGTGGAGCGAGCCCTTCGCGCAAGACTCGTGGGACGTCGCGCTCGAGGACCACACGCTGCTGCGCGTCGCGTACGACGGACGCACGGGCGAGTGGAGCGTCGAGGGCCGCTACGAGTGACGCGCGCTCAGCCGAGCGGCATTTCGCAGACGTTGCCGAAGCAGCGCAGGCCCATGCAGCAGTCGCCGTCCATGCTGCAGGTCTGCCCTCGGCGGCGGCACTCCATCGCGGGCGGCGGCTCGCAGCGACCCGAGGCGTTGCAGCGACCCGAGCAGCACTCGCTGTTGGTGCGGCACTCGCTGCCGTTCATGCGGCACGCTTCTGCGGCCCAATAACCAGCGACGTTGTGATCGCGGACGTTCTGTCCGGGCAGCCAGTAGGCGACGAAGGACGGGTCCGTGCCCGCTTCGGCGCCGGCGTTGATGGCGGCGACCCAGATCTGACGACGGTTGGTGCCGCGCGTGCCGGCCTGCGCGTTTCCGTAGGCGCGGGTCGAGTAGAACGCGACCCAGAACAAGCGCCGACCGCTCGGCTCCATGGTGGTAAACGGCGAGAACGTGGGGCGATACGAGCCCGTCCCGTTGGGGCCGTCGTTGGCGCGATCGAGTCGCACCGGCGCGCCGCCCATGCGCGAGACCGCGTAGAGCGCCGCTTGTCCGTCGAACGAAAACGCCGCTTGTCCGTGCTGAAACGCGAGCAGCTCGGAGTTGGGCGCCCACGTCGGCCACGCGTCCGCGTTGCCCATCGGGAGGCCCGGCGTCGCGTCGGCGCCGCTGTGCACGGTGCGTCCGCCGCTGAAGGCCAGCGGGTCTGCGGCGGGGTCCGCGATCGTGAGCGTGCGCAAATCTCCGCCGATCGGGTTGCGATCGCCGTTGAGCGTGACGTTGTCGATAAACGCCAGCGTTCGTCCGTCCGGGGACCACTCGGGCATCGTCGCGCGCGTAGCGGGCAGCCCCGTCGCCATCGCAGACATGCCCGTGCGCGGGTCGATCAGCGAGAGCCCCGCGGACCAGCTCGATCCGCAAGCGACCACGCGCGTGCCGTCGGGGCTGAACGTCGAGCAGTTCGCGTTGGCCGAGGTCGAGACCGTCGGCGCGGGCGTGGGCGAGAGGTCCGCGGTGAGGTCGAACACCGTGTTGCTGAACCCGTCCATGGACATGCGGCTCGTCGCCGCCGCGGCCATCCAACGGCCGTCGCGCGAGACCGTGTGACACGCGACGCAACGGGTCCCGTTGCTGCGGTCGGGCGGGTTGGGCATGAAGTTCTCGGCCATCGCGTTGCGCGCGTTGATGCGCAGCATGCGACCGGCGTCGAGGTCCCAGTAGTAGACCGAGCCGTACAAGCTCCCGCGCGCGAAGCGGACCTCGATGGGCGTGCTCGGGATGACTCGGTTCATCCGAACGTCGAGGCGATCGATCGTGATGACCACGGCCGAGTCGGGGTCCGCTTCGGCGAGCGCGCGCCACGCGGCGCCGTCCACCGGCCACGCGTAGTTGAACATCGCGCCCGAGTGCCGCACGTACGCGGTCACGCTGTAGTTGGGCTTCGCGAGGCGCACTCGGTACAGGTCGTTCTCCGTGCCGAGCTCCCACTGGACCATGGGCGCCGCGACGTTCTCGGGCATGAGCGCCTGGTGCAACGGGTAGAGGACGCGCGAGGCCATCGTGGGGTCGGGCATGCGCGTCCCATCAGCGAAGCGCATGGCCGAGTCCGCGGGCGCATCGCCAACGACGATCTCTTGCGACGTGCGCACCGAGAGCTTGGTCGTCGCGCGGATCAGCCCGCCGCGCAGGTCCGAGACCTCGCAGCGCACTTCGATCTCACCGGACCCGAGGCCGTTCGCCGAGAAGATCCCCGTGCCCGAGATCGTCCCCGCGCGGTCCGAGTCGAGCGACCACACGCCGGTGTCCGTCGCCATGCGCTGCCCGTTGCGCAGCACGATGATCGCCCGAAAATTCACGGTCGTCGGCATGCCTGCGCGCACGCTGACGCTGGAGTTTCCTGGGTCGATCTCGAGCGAGACGCGGTCCGTGGGGCGTCCTGCGTCGCTCGACGAGGGCACGTCGATCGCGGTGCTGTCCGGGATGTTCACGATGTCGATCGTGGTGACGTCGCCGGGGCCCACGTCCGCCGGGCACGTGGCCGGGTTGCACGGCGGGTCTCCGCATGCGGCCAGCGAAATCAGTGACAAAACAACGCCCGACCGACCAACCCAGCGCAACGATCTCATGCTCGCCTCTCAGTGCCTTCGAAGTTGTGCGACCGAGACATCTCGACGTCGCCGCGCGCGATCTGCGAATCGCACACACGCTTCGTCGATCTCGTGTCTTCCAAGATCAGCCGGTATAGTCTCTCAGGGTTCTCACCGATCCAAGACTTTGTTGCTGGAGATTCGACGCGATGAAGACTCGCTCGTTGCCGCTGGGCTCGTTGTTCGCGATTGCTGCGGGAATCGCTGCGTGCAGTGATCCTTCTGTGCCCGAGCAGGACGCGTCGATGGACGCGGCCGTCGAGGACAGGGTGAGCCCGCGTCCCGACGTGGTCTCTCCGCCTGTGGACACGGGCGTGGTCACGCGCTGCACGGGCGCCGCGGACTGCGACGACGGCCTCGCGTGCACCGACGACGCGTGCGGGATGGACGGCGTGTGCACGCACACCGCGGTGAACGATCGCTGCAACGACGGACGCTTCTGCAACGGCGTCGAGACGTGCGACACGGGCCGCGGGTGCGTCGGTGGGATGGCGCCCTCGTGCGACGACATGAACGCGAACACGTCGGACCGCTGCGACGAAGCTGCGAACGCATGCCGCAGCGACGCGCTCGACAACGACGGCGATGGTGATCCCGCGGTGAGCGCGGGCGGCCGCGACTGCGACGACAACGATCGCACGCGCTCTTCGCTCGAGCGCGAGGTCTGCAACTCCCGCGACGACAACTGCAACGGCATGACCGACGAAGGAGCGCTCAACTCCTGCGGAAACTGCGACCCCAACTGCCGCGGCGTCTCCACCGGCGGTATGGGCGGCATGGGCTTCGACATGGGCGGCCAGCGCGGCGTCGACTTCGACCCGATGGCGGGCGGCTTGCTCGTGCGCGCGAACAACCGCACGGCGGACTACCTCTGGGTGCCCAACACGGCGGAGAGCACGCTCTCGAAGTGGGACGCGAACATGCGCACCGAGATCGCGCGGTACCGCGTCGGACTCGCGAGCGGCGAGTGCCGCGGTCAGTGCTGCTGGGACAACGCGTGCAACATGGTCTCGCGCACCGTGGTCGACGGCTTCGGCAACGCGTGGGTCGCGAACCGCGGCTTCGGCATGCAGGGCACGGTCGCCAAGATCGCTGCGGATCGCGGCGACTGCGTCGATCGCAACGGCAACGGCATGATCGACACGAGCACGGGTCCCGCTGACATTCGGCCGTATGGACAAGACGAGTGCGTGCTCGTCAACGCGCCAGTGGGCGCGAACAACTCGGTGTTGCGCGCCATCGCGGTCGACCGCGGGGACGCGACGTTTCCCGAGGGATATGTCTGGGTGGGGGCTTGCTTGAGCGATGCTCCTTCGCAGGGGTGGAAGCTCAATCCACGCACGGGGGCGGTGCTTCAGACGGTGACGATTCCGCACTGCGCGTACGGCGCCGTCGTCGGTGCCGACGGACGTCTGTGGTGGAACGGTGGTGCCTTCCGCGCGGCCGTAACGCCCATGAACACGACGACCGGCGCGATGGGCACCACCGTGAGCGGCGGCGGCTACGGCATCACCATCGACGCCGACGGCCGGCTGTGGTTCTCGAGCGCTGGGCGCGGCTACAACCCGATGACGAACCAGTGGACGTCGTTGCCGATGAGCATCAGCAGCTCGGGCATCACCGTCGACTCGATGAACCGCGTCTGGGCCGTGAGCGGTAACAACTTGATCAACTGGAACGCAGCGTCGTTCGTCGGCGGCGGCACGGTCTCCGCTGCGGCCATCACGTCGCGCGCGATCAACCCTGCGCCCAACGGCGTGAGCGCCATCGGCGCCGATCGCACCGGCAACATCTGGCTCGCGACGTCCAACGCGGGCCCGCTCACGCGCTTCGACAGCGCGGCAAGCACGTTCTCGACGCACGCCGGACCCAACCGCGTGTACACGTACACGGACTTCACGGGCGCCGTCCGTCGCCTCGTGATCGGCACGGGGACCTACGCACAGACCTACGACTCGGGCTGCGCCAGCCCGACGCTCGCGCAGCTCTCGTGGGACGGCGTGACGCCCGCGGGCACGACGCTCACGTTCGCCGTGCAGACCGCGGACACGGTCGCGGGCCTCGGCGGCGCGCCATCGACGGTGATCGCCACGGCGCCGATGACCGCGTCGCCCGTGGACGTGGGCGCTCGCCTCGCTGCGGCGATGGTCACCCCGCGCCGGCACGTTCGCGTGACCGTGACGTTCACCCCCACGACGATGCCCATCGCGTCGCCCGTGCTCCGCGGCATGAACCTCTCGTGGCGCTGCCCCTACAGCGTGCCCACGGGCGGTTGATTGCTGCGCACGAAATCAAGTCCGCCCGTCGTCGCTGCTCGTTGAAGAGGTTGATCGCATGAACGTCCGTCGCCTGTCCGTTGGTTCTCTGTTGGCGCTGACCGCCGTGATCGCTGCGTGCAGCGACAACTCGATGCCGCAGCCAGACGCGTCGAGCATGGACGCCGCGGTCGAAGATCGCGTTTCGCTTCCCGATGCAACGGGCCCTGTGGATACGGGTGTGGTCACGCGATGCACGGGCGCCGCGGACTGCGACGACGGCCTCGCGTGCACGACGGACAGCTGCGGGATGGACGGCGTGTGCGCGCACACCGCGATGAACGATCGCTGCAACGACGGACGCTTCTGCAACGGCGTCGAGACGTGCGACACGGGCCGCGGGTGCGTCGCGGGCATGGCGCCCTCGTGCGACGACATGAACGCGAGCACCACGGATCGCTGCGACGAAGCTGCGAACGCATGCCGCAGCGACGCGCTCGACAACGACGGCGACGGTGATCCCGCGGTGAGCGCGGGCGGCCGCGACTGCGACGACAACGATCGCACGCGCTCTTCGCTCGAGCGCGAGGTCTGCAACTCCCGCGACGACAACTGCAACGGCATGGTCGACGACGGAGCGCTCAACTCCTGCGGAAACTGCGACCCTAACTGCCGCGGCGTCTCCACCGGCGGAATGGGCGGAATGGGCTTCGACCCCGGCGGACAGCGCGGCGTCGAAGTCGATCCCATGGCGGGCGGCCTGCTCGTGAGGGCGCAGTCGCGAACGGGCGACTACTTGTGGATCCCGAACACCGGCGAGAGCACGATCTCGAAGTGGGACGCCGCGATGGTCCCGCCCCGCGAGATCGCGCGCTACCGCGTCGGACTGGCGAGCGGCGAGTGCCGAGGGTTCTGCTGCTACACCGACGGCTGCAACCAGATTTCTCGCGTCGCGGTCGACGGCTTCGGTGATCTCTACGTCGCGTCGCGCGCGTTCGGCGGGATTCAGGGATCGGTCTCGAAGATCGCTGGCGATCGTGGCGACTGCGTCGATCGCAACGGCAACGGGATGATCGACACGTCGACGGCTCCGGGCGACGTTCGTCCATACGGACAGGACGAGTGCTTGCTGTGGACCTCGAACGTCGGCGCCGCCGCGAGCTCGCAGCTGCGCGCGCTCACCGTGGACTCGGGCGACGCGATGTTTCCGCAGGGCTATCCGTGGGCCGGCTCGTACACCGCGCAGGCGATGTACAAGCTGAACCCCACGACGGGCGCGGTCATCGCTACCGTCCCGATCCCTGGCGTGAGCCCTTACGGCGCGGTTGCGACGTCGGATCGTCGGCTGTGGGTGAGCACGCTCGAAACCGCCAATCTGGCTGAGATCAACACCACGACCAACACGCTGACCCGCGTGATTCCCTACCCCGGCGCGCTGCGTGGCAATTGCCCCAACGGCTATGGAGTCACCGCGGACTCGGCGGCTCGGGTCTGGATCACTGGATGGAGTTGCCGCGACGCGATCGGGTACAACACTGCCACTGCGCAGTGGACGCGGGTCGACACCACAGCGCTCGTCGGCGGGACCGCTGGACGCGGAATTACGCCAGGCCCAGACGGCTACATCTACATGGCGGCGAGCTCGTCCGGTGACGTCTCGTCGCGCGTGGTGCGTTGGCTGGCGACGGACTTCGTCCCTGGTGGAACGATCGCAGCCGGGCGCGTCGAGCTGCTGGTCTCCCCGAATCTCAATGGCCCTGCTGGCATTGGCTTCGATCGAAGCGGCTTGTTGTGGCTGGCCCACTACCAAGCGCCGTCGCCGCTGCTTCGCATCAACACGACGACGCGAGCCGTCACGACGTACAGCGGCCCCAACCAGCCGTACTCGTACTCGGACTTCACGGGCGCCGTTCGTCGCACGGTCATCGGCACCGGAACGTACACGCAGCAGTACGACACGCAGTGCGACAACCCCACGCTCGCGCAGCTCTCGTGGGACGCCGTGACGCCCGCGGGCACGAGCCTCTCGTTCAACATTCAGTCCGCCGCGACCGCCGCGGGCCTCGGTGGATCGACCTCGGTCGCCGTCGCGCAAGCGCCTCGCGACGCGTCGCCGCGCGATGTTGCGCCGGCGCTCGCAGGCGCGATGGTGACGTCGCGCCGCTTCGTGCGCGTGACCGTGACGTTCAACCCCACTACGATGCCCATCGCGTCCCCCGTCCTTCGCGGCATGAGCCTCACGTGGCGCTGCCCGTACGCGGTGCCTGCAGGGGGCTGAGCAACGCTACGGCGTGATGCTGCGCCCGAATCCGAGCGTTGTCGGGGTGCTCGGCGTCCCGACGGTGCCGAACCAGACACTCGTGTTCGTGGTCAAATCCTGCCAGGGCGACGCAAGCACCGCATCGGCGAGCCCGTCACCATTCATGTCGCCACGCAGGCGCAACGCGGCAGCATGCTCGACGGTGCCCATCGTCGCGGAGTTCGTGCTCGACAGACCCGACGCGCTGCCTCGAAACAGCCCGATCCGCGGTTGTCCCATGACCTCGATGGGCAACAAGAGGTCGGCGTACCCGTCACCGTTGAAGTCACCTCCTCCTCCAACGACCGCGTCCAATGTTGCTGTTGCGCGCATCCCTACAGGTAGCGCTCGCTCGTGCTGCCACGCTGCGTCGCCGAGCCTCACCCACGCTTCTCCGTGGGACGTTTCAACGATATCTGCGTACCCGTCGCCATTGACGTCGCTTCCTGCGCTGAGTGAGGTCGCATTGGATGTGATCAGCCCTGCGGGTACGGTCGAGATCCCAGTCGGTGAGCCCGCGTACGTTCGACGTGTCAAATCGCCGAGCAAATCATCGAGCAGCAGATCCTGTCGCCCATCGCCGTTCGAGTCTCCGAGTGAAACAATCCCGACATTGAACTCTCCTGCTGTCACGGCTCCTTCAAACAGTTGCGCAGCCGTTGGGCTGACGCCGGTTGGCGTTCCCAGGTGAATCGCAACGGCTCGAACTCGTGTCATGCCTCTTTGTACGACTCGGCCGATCGCAACGTCTGCGAACCCATCTGTGTTCGTGTCTCCAAGACCAACAACTGCTGCACCAAAACGGACGCCGCCGCTACCATCCGAAAGGGTCTGCGAGCGCATCGCTCCGACTCCCTCTGCTCTGCCGAAGAACACCTCGACAACCCCTGAGAAGCTGACAGCTCCGATCTGGCGGTTGGGCGCGCTCACCGCGAAGTCCGCAAACCCATCGCCGTTCACGTCACCAACGGACGCAACCGAGTAACCAAAGTTCTCCCCCGCTGAGCCGCCCATCAACACCCGCGCTGCCGTCGCGCTCAGCCCCGTCGCGCTCCCGTAGTACACGCTGACCACGCCCGCGCCGCTGTCCGCGTTCGCGTCCCCCACGGCCACGTCGCTGAACCCGTCGCCGTTGAAGTCCGCCTCCACGCCGTGCGCGGTGTCGACCGCCGGGCTCAACACCCCCGTACGAAACTGCCACGTCGGGCTCGTACGCGCGCCGGTCACCGCTCCGACGCGCGCGCGCAGCCGCCAGAACACCACGCGATTCGCTGGTAGATCCGCGGTCGGCCGCGCGCTCTCGCCCGTCGCATCGATGCGCTCGATCACTGTCGCGCACGCCCGGTCGCGACACAGCTCGACCTGCGCCCCCGTCACGCCCATCGCCGAGGCCCATCGCAGCGTCGGCCTGCGCGACGTCACCGTGCTCGTCACCGGAGGAAACACCGGCCTCACCACGCCCGGCTCGCACGCGTCCCCCACGCGCTCGAACCCCGCGAGGCACTCGCTCGCGCACGCGCCCATCGCGCACGTCGCGCGCGCCCCAGCCCCCGCGACGCACTCCCTGCCGCACGCACCACAATTCAACGGGTCGCTCTGCGTCGAGACGCAGCGCCCCGCGCACGCGCTCTCGCCGCCGTCGCACACGAGCGCGCTGTCGGATCCATCCGCGCCCGCGTCGCGCCCGCCCTGTGCGTCCCCTGCGTCCGCCCGCGGGCCGTCGTACGCGCCGTCGGTGTACACCTCGCCGTCGCGCCCGTAGCAGTCCTCGTAGCTGTACACCCGCTCGCACGCAGGAATGCACGACCGATACGCCTCGTAGTACCGCGTCCCCGGCTCGCACACGGGCGGCGGCTTCGTGCACGCGCCCGCCCCAGCAACAAGCACCACGCTCACGCACCACACGCTCTTCACGTTCATCACTCGTTCTCCGTCGCTCGCTCGAACCGCGCCGCTGCCCGCCCGACGATCGTGCGCGGGACGCTACACTGGCGCGCGGGCGGCTTCATCCCCTCTGGCTGTGCGCGGTTGCTCGTCCGCCGTGATTTCGTCACCTGCGGTGCCGACGCTGAAACGACCAGCAGAACCGCGGCGAACCGTGGGACCACCACGAGCTCGGCCCATGAACGTCGAGCTGCACGTCGCCTCTGCGTTTAGCTTCTTGTACGGCGCCTCGCTGCCCGAAGACCTCTGCGCGCGCGCGGCAGAGCTCGGGCTGCGGGCGCTGGCGCTGTGCGATCGCGACGGGGTGCAGGGCGCTCCGAGATTTCATCGGGCAGCAAAATCGCTGGGGATACAGCCCATCGTCGCCGCGTCCGTGCTCGTCTCGGACGGCGCGATCACCGCGCGCGTCGCGCTCTACGTCCGCACGCGCGCGGCGTACCGCGCCCTGTGCCGCGCGCTCACCGACGCGCGGCTGCGCACGGACCGAACCCTCGTGCGCGAAGAAGGGCTCTCGCTCTCGCTCGACACGCTGCGGGTGATCGCGCCGCACGGGCTCAGCGCGATGCTGCTGGCCGAAGGCGCCTTCGCGCGCTGCGCCAAAGAGAGAGACC
The DNA here is from genome assembly GCA_013298625.1 of Myxococcales bacterium. Lineage (GTDB taxonomy): Bacteria > Myxococcota_A > Polyangia > Polyangiales. Next base: position 48,434 of record JAAFIF010000061.1, on the reverse strand, counting down.
CGCGCGCCGCGCAGTGGGCGAGGGCGGTCGCGGCTGCGTTTGACGAGGGAGAGTGCTTCGTCGAGCGACGGCGAACGCTCGATCGCCCCACGCACCAGACGGACGCGCGCCTCGCGCACCTCGCCGAGCACCTCTCGCTCGCGGGGCTCGCCACGGTCGCGCCCCGCGCCGCGCGCAGCGAGCACTGCGTCGTCGCGGACATCTTCGACTGCGCTCGCTTGCACACGACGCTCGCGCGCGTCGGGACCGCCATCGATCCCAACCGCGAGCGCGTGCTCAAGGGCCCGGACGCCTTGCGCGCGCTCTTCTACGACGAGCCCGAGGCGAGGGCCAACGCCGAGCGCCTCGCCGATCGGTGCGAGTATTCGCTGGAGGACCTCGGGTACGAGTTTCCTTCGTTCGCGCTCGAGCGAGGCGTGAGCGAGCAGCAGCAGCTCGAGCACCTCGTGCGCATGGGCGCGCGAGAGCGCTATGCGCCCATGGACGAGCGCGTGCGCGCGCAGCTTCGGCACGAGCTCGACACGATCGCGAGGCTCGCGCTCGCTGGGTATTTTCTGGTCGTCTGGGACATCGTGCGGTTCTGTCGCGAGCGCGGGATCTTGGTGCAAGGCCGAGGCTCCGCGGCGAACAGCGCCGTGTGCTACGCGCTCGGGATCACCGCGGTCGACCCCGTGGGGATGGAGCTGCTCTTCGAGCGATTTCTCAGCGAGTCGCGCGGAGAGTGGCCGGACATCGACCTGGATCTGCCGAGCGGAGAGCACCGCGAAGCGGTGATCCAATACGTCTACCGTCGCTACGGAGAGCGCGGCGCGGCGATGACCGCCAACGTCATCACGTACCGCGCTCGCTCGGCCGCGCGCGAAGCCGGAAAAGCCCTCGGCTTCGCAGAGGACGCGCTCTCGTCGGTGGCCAAGCAACTCGGGTGGTTCGGCTCGCTCGACCGCGACGAGCTCGTCGAGCGCTTCGCGCAGGGCAACGTCGCGCCCGACGACCCTCGCGTCGCGCGCTGGATCGACGCGACGGTGTGCTTGCAGAACCTCCCACGGCACCTCGGGCAGCACCCCGGCGGAATGGTCATCGCCCGCGGTCGACTCGACGAGCTGTGCCCGCTCGAGCCCGCGGCGATGCCGGGCAGGGTGATCGTCCCGTGGGACAAAGACGACTGCGAAGACCTCGGGATCTTGAAGGTTGATTTGTTGGGCCTGGGGATGATGGCGCTCTTCGAGCGGGTGATCCCCTTGGTGTCCGAGCACGACGGGGTCGAGATCGACCTCGCGCGCATCCCGCAGGACGACCCCGAGACGTACGCGATGATCCAGCGCGCGGACACCATCGGCGTGTTTCAAATCGAGTCGCGCGCGCAAATGAACACGCTGCCGAGGCTCAAGCCCGAGCGCTTCTACGACCTCGTCGTCGAGGTCGCGCTCATCCGCCCCGGCCCCATCGTCGGAAAGATGGTCCACCCCTACCTCCGCCGCCGCGCCGGCCGCGAGCCCGTCACCTACGCGCACCCCGCGCTCGAGCCCGTGCTCGCGCGCACGCTGGGGGTTCCGCTCTTTCAAGAGCAGCTCATGCGCGTGGCCATGGTCGCCGCAGGCTTCTCTGGCGCAGAAGCCGAAGAGCTGCGCCGCGCGATGGGCTCGAAGCGATCGGTCGAGCGCATGAAGACCCTCGAGCAGAAGCTCCGCGACGGAATGACCCGCAACGGCTACGCCCCCGAAGCGCAAGAAGACGTCGTGCGCGGGATCTTGTCCTTCGCGCTCTACGGGTTTCCCGAGAGCCACTCGGCCAGCTTCGCGCTGCTCGCCTACGCCAGCGCGTACCTCAAGCGACACTTCACCGCGAGCTTCACTTGCGCCCTGCTCGACTGCTGGCCCATGGGCTTCTACTCGCCCGCCACCGTCGTGCACGACGCCAAGCGCCACGGCGTGCGCGTCCTGCCCATCGACGTCACCCGCTCGGACTGGCAGTGCTCTCGCGAAGGCCCCGCGGTGCGCTTGGGGCTCCGCTATGCGCAGGGCCTGCGACACGACGCTGGCCTCTCGATCGAGCGCGCCCGCGCCGAGCGCCCTTTCAGCTCGATCGACGACCTCGCGCGACGCACCCGCCTGCGCACGGACGAGCTGCGCACGCTCGCCGAGCTCGGCGCGCTCTCGCCGCTGCCGCACCCCGAGCGCGACCGACAGTGGACGCGGCGAAGCGCGCTGTGGCAGGTGCTCGCCGTCGCCAACGCGCGCGGCGCACCACTATTCAACGCGGTTGATCTCGCGCCGGGGCAGTCGCCGCTGCCCGAGATGTCCCTGGCCGATCGCGTCGTGGCGGACCTCGCCAACGCGTCGATCACCGTGGGCGCGCACCCCGTCGCCCTCGCGCGCGCCGCGCTCGCTGCGCGGGGCGTGCTCTCGGTGCGCGAGGCGCTCGACTCGCCCAACCATCGCTCGGTCTCGGTCGCGGGCGCGGTGATCACCCGGCAGAAACCTCCGACGGCGAAGGGCTTCTTCTTTCTCACCATCGAAGACGAGAGCGGAATCCTCAACGCCATCATACCCCCCGCGGAGTTTCAGACGCAGCGAGGCGTGATGGTCAGCGAGCCGCTCTTGGTCCTGCACGGGGTGATTCAGCGCGAAGACGGCGTCGTGAGCGTGCGCGTCGCGCGCGTCGAGCCCTTCTCGATCCGCGACGGACTGTCGCATCCCCCGTCTCATGATTTCAGGTGACTCGATTCAAGTCGCCTCTGAAATCACTGTCCCTCCCCACGAACGATCGCTCAGCGGTGGCGACCGCCGCCGCGGATGTGCACGCCGCCGTGGGGGCCGATGACGACGCGACCAGGCCCCGGCTGGTTGACCACCACGGCGCCGTTGGGGCGCTGGTGAACGACCGCGACGCCCGGCCCAGGGGTGTTGACCACGACGGTCCCGTTGGGCCGCGCGACGACTGCGCCCGGTCCGGGGCCGTTGACGACGACCGCGCCGTTGGGACGCGCGACGACGACGCCCGGTCCGGGCGGGTTGGCCACCACGACGCCCGGCTGCGCGACAGCGACACCGCCGCCGCCCTGCCACTGCCCGTGCACCCAGTGATAACCCGGTCCGCGCTGCTCCCAGTGCCCAGGAACCCACGCTGCACCAGCCATGCGCGGACGCATCCAACGTCCACGACGCCAGGCCCAGCGGCCGTCGCGCCAACGCCAGTTTCCGCCGACCCAGATGTGTCCGGCGCGCGGGGCGCCTTGCACTTCGACCTGCGCCTGCGGAGGCGCGATCGTCGCGACCATCGGCGGCTCCTTCTCGGGGTCGTTGTCGGCCTCGCGCCACTGCGTCGCGCTCACCACCACCGGAACAGCCACCGGCTGCGCGACCTGCACCTGCGGCTGCGCCACCTGAACGACCGGCTGCGCGACCTGCACCTGCGGCTGCACCACCTGCACCTGCGGCGTGGCGACTTGCACGCCGACCTGGACCTGACCGTTCACCGCGACCTGCGCGCTGGCGATCGTAGGGATGACGACGGACGCGACGGCGACCACGACTGCGAGATTCTTCTTCATGCGTTGTGCTCCTCGGACGGTGCGGGCTCCGACGACCGGAGCCGCGATTCGATTCAACGCTCACCGTGCGTGACGAGCGCGCGAGCGACGGGCGTTGCGCGCGGAGTATACGGGCTTCGAACGCTGGTTCTTCCTGTATTTTCCTTGAGAAGATCGGCCGTTCGTCCTCGTGCCCTGCGGACTCGAGTCAGCACCGGCGCACGGCTTGCGTGATCGTTGTATGGTTGCCGCCCCCGATGAGCCGCCATGCGATCCCCGCGTTCGCACTCTTCGCCGTCGCGTTCAGCGCGTGCGGAGGAGCGTCGACGCAGTCCACCACGACCACGACCACCACAGCTGCGACCACGCCGAGCACCGCCGGCGGCGCGACGCAGCCGAGCACCGCGAACAACCGCTGCGCTGCCATGGGCGCGACCGGCGGGATCTCCATCGAAGGCCAGCTCGGCACCATCCGCCAGAGCGAAGTCAGCGCCACGCTCAACCCAGCGCTGCAGCGCTTGCAGGGCTGCTACACGCAGCGCATCGAAGAGCACCCGTACCTGGCCGGCGGCGTTCAATTCAAGATCCGCATCGGGACCGACGGATCCGTGCGCTGGGTGCTGCCCATCCAGAGCTCGATCGGCGACCGCTCGACCGAGCGCTGCATGAGCGAGATCCTGCAGAGCCTGCGCTTTCCCGAGCCGTGCGGCGGCGAGACCGAGACCACCTGGGGACCCACGTTCGAGGGCGGCGAAGACGCGCGCCCCGCGGTCGCCTGGGAGCCGAGCCGCGTGCAAACGCAGGTCAACCGCCGTCGCGCGCAGCTCAGCCAGTGCCTCGCAAGCGCGTCCGGCGCGAGCGCCGAGGTCACGCTGTACGTCGGGCAGGGCGGCCGAGTCGTCACCGCCGGCGCCGCCGTTTCGACACAAGACGCCGCGACCGCCATCGAATGCCTCGTGACCGAAGTGTCCGCGTGGCGCGGCCTGCCCGACCCGGGCTCGTACCCCGCGAAGACGACCTTTCGCGTCCCTTGAGCGACGCCGTGGCGGCGACGCGATGTGACGCACACGAATTCAAGACAAGAGAGACCGATCGTGGACCTCGAACTCGACGACACCCAGCGCATGGTGCGCGACACCGCCCGCGCGTTCGCGGACAAGCACCTCAGCCCCAACGCCGCGCGCTTCGAGCGCGAAGAGAAGATCCCCCGCGAGGTGCTCGCTGAGCTCGCCTCGCTGGGCCTGCTCGCGGTGAACATCCCCGCGGAGTACGACGGCGCTGAAGCGGGCGCGGTCGCGTACGCCCTGGCCATGATGGAGATCGCCCGCGGCTGCGCCTCGACCGCGGTCACCATGGCCGTCACCAACATGGTCGGCGAGGTCATCGCCAAGTTCGGAACGGACGCTCAGAAAGAGCGCTACGTCCGCGGTCTCGCCACGGGGCAGCTCGTCGCCGGCTCCTTCGCGCTCAGCGAAGCCGAGGCCGGAAGCGACCCCGGCTCGATGCGCACCACCGCGGAGAAGAAGGGCGACCGCTGGCTGATCCGCGGCGCAAAACAGTGGATCACCAGCGCCGACTTCGCTGGCGTCTTCGTCCTGTGGGCGCGCACGAGCGGCCCGGGAACCGCGGGCATCTCGACCTTCTTGGTCCCCGCCGACACGCAAGGCCTGCGCGTCAGCAAGCACGAAGACAAGATGGGCCTGCGCGCCTCGAGCACCTGCGCGCTGACCCTCGATGACTGCGAGCTGCCCGAAGACGCGCTGCTCGGAGAGCTCGGCGGCGGGTTCAAGATCGCGATGATGGCGCTCGACGGCGGCCGCATCGGGATCGGCGCGCAGGCGTGCGGCGTGGCCACGGCGGCGCTCGACGAGGGCGTCGCGTACGCGCGCGACCGCAAGCAGTTCGGCAAATCGATCGCGGATTTTCAGGCGATCCAGTGGATGATCGCCGACTCGCGCACCGAGCTCGACGCCGCGAAGCTGCTGGTGTTGCGCGCCGCGTCGCTCAAGCAAGCGGGCGCCCTGTTCTCGCGCGAGGCGGCGATGGCCAAGGTGTACGCCACCGAGAAGGCCGGGCTCATCTGCGACCGGATGCTGCAAGTGCACGGCGGCTACGGCTACACGCGGGACTTCGCGATCGAGCGCCACGTGCGCGACGTGCGCGTCTCGCGCATCTACGAAGGCACCAGCGAGATCCAGCGCACCGTGATCGCCCGCGCCGTGCTTCGTTGACCGCCGCGCCGCGCGGGCACTACAACCCGCGCACCGCATGGACATCGCGCTGCACGTCAACATCGATCACGTCGCAACCCTGAGACAGGCGCGCGGGACGCGCTATCCCGACCCGGTCGAAGCCGCGCTCGCCGCAGAGCGCGCCGGCGCGCACGGGATCACCGCGCACCTGCGCGAGGACCGTCGGCACGTCAACGACCGGGACATCCGGGTGCTGCGCGAGGTCGTGCAAGGGACGTTCAACCTCGAGATGGCCGCGACGGACGAGATGATCGCGATCGCGATCGCCACGCGCCCGCACCACGTGACGCTCGTCCCCGAGCGCCGCGAAGAGCGCACGACCGAAGGGGGCCTCGACGTCCTCGGGCAGCGGGCGCACATCGAGCGCTGCGTGCGCGCGCTCTCGTCGGTGGGAATTCGTGTGTCGCTATTCATCGCCCCGGACCCCGCGCAGATCGACGCGAGCGCCGAGGTGGGCGCGGTGCAGATCGAGCTGCACACCGGCGAGTACGCGCACGAGCCCGCGGGCCGTCGCGCGTCGCAGCTGCTCGCGCTCGCGAAGGGCGCGGCGCACGCGGCGGGGCGAGGGCTGCGCGTCGCGGCGGGCCACGGGCTCACGCGAGAGAACGTCGGTCCCATCGCGGCGATCCCCGCGTGCGTCGAGCTCAACATCGGGCACGCCATCGTGGCGGACGCGGTGATCTCGGGCTTCGACGGCGCTGTGCGCGCGATGTTGGATGCGATGTACCGCGGGCGAAGCGGTGCGGGTCGATGACGATCCACACGGCGCCGCTGCTCGATCGCGCGCAGTCGCGTGAGGTCGATCGCGCGCTCGCCTCGCGCGGGATGAGCACGGCGCTGCTCATGGAGAACGCCGGTCGAGGCGCGGCCGAGCACGTCTTGCAGCTCGCGCGCTCGCGCGGGATCCACCGGGTCGACGTCGTGTGCGGCCCGGGAAACAACGGCGGAGACGGCCTCGTCGTCGCGCGGCACTTGCTCTTGCACGGGCTCGAGGTGCGGGTGCTCTCGCTCTTCGACCCGTCTCGCTGGACCGGAGACGCGGCGATCATGCACAGCGCGCTCGTCGCGTCGGACTCGAGCGCGGTGATCGCGCCCGCGTGGGACACGGCGATCGCCGCTCCGCTGGTGGTCGACGCGCTGTTCGGAACGGGCCTGCGCAGCGCGCTCGACGAGGCGACCGAGGCGATCATCCGGCAATTTGCAGGGCGATTCGTGGTGGCGCTGGATGTTCCGTCGGGCCTCGACGCAGACACCGGCAAGGCGCTCGGCCCGTGCGTGCGCGCGGACGTGACGCTCACGTTTGGCACCTCGAAGCCGGGCTTGCATACGGGCGACGGCGCGACGCTCGCGGGCGAGGTGAGGGTGGTGCACCTCGGCGCGGTCGCTCCGGTGGCCGAGTGCGATCGCTGGCTGGTCTCGGGCGTGAGCGTGACCCCGCGCGCGCTCGACGCGCACAAGGGCGTGGCGGGACGCGTGCTCATCGTCGGCGGCAGCGCGGGCACAGCAGGCGCCGGCTGGCTCACCGCGCTCGGCGCGCACCGCGCAGGAGCCGGGCTCGTGACGCTCGCCACGCGCGCGTCGATCGCGCAGCCCGCGGTGCTCGAGACGATGACCCTGGCGCTCTCGACGGACGAGCGGCAGTGCGCTGCGCAGCTCCGCGAGCAGTGCGCGCGCGCAGACTGCGTCGTGGTGGGGCCAGGGCTCGGCCGCGACGCGTGGGCGAAATCCGCGCTCGACGCGGCGCTCGAGACGGCGCGCGCGCTGGTGCTGGACGGCGACGCGCTCACATTGCTCGCCGAGCGCGGCGAGGCTCCTCGGTCCAACCACGTGATCGTGACGCCGCACCCGCTCGAAGCGGCGCGGCTGCTCGGGGTCGACACGGCGGACGAGATCAACGGCGACCGCGTCGATTCTGCGAGAAAAATCGCAGCGAAATATCACTGCGTCGCGGTGCTGAAGGGCGCCGGGACGGTGATCGCGCACCGGACTGCGACCGCGTGGATCGTGGCGGTCGCCGAGCCGACGTTGGCCGTCGCAGGAAGCGGCGACGTGCTCGCAGGCGTTGTCGCGGCGCGCATGGCGGACCGAGAGCGAGACGCAAACGCGTGGCACGAGGCTGCCATCGAGGCCGTGTGGGCTCACGGCCACGCGGGCGCGCGGCTGCGCTTGCAGCGGGGCGCGACGCGCGGGGCGCTGGCGAGCGAGATCGCCGATCACGTCGGCGCTGTGCTCGACGCGCAGTGACGGATTGTCACCGGGCCGCGCGAAGGGCGGGGACAGAGTGACACGAGGGCTGTGTCTGCCCTGACGCGTCATCTCCGCGATTCGCTGCAATTTGCCTGTGTTTCGAGGGTTGGCCCGACGCTTGAAGAGTGTGTGCTCGTCACGGAGGCCATGATGAACAACCGCCGGATCGAGTTTTCACGAGCGATCGAGCCTGCTCTCGACGGACTGTATGCAACTGCGATGAGGCTCACCGGCTCGGCGAGCGACGCGAGCGACCTGGTGCAGGACGCGCTGCTCTTAGCCTACCAGGGGTGGGATCGCTTCGAGAGCGGGACGAACCTCCGCGCGTGGCTGCATCGCATTCAGTTCAACGCGTTTGTGAGCGGGTATCGTCGCAAGAAGCGCGAGCGCAAGGCGCTCGACGTCGAGGCGGACCCGTCGAAGACGGACCTGTTCGTGAGCGAGTACGACACGCGCGTCGGAGAGCGCGACGGTGGTGTGGTGGTGCAGGGCCTCGGCCGCACGGTGCAGGGCGCGCTCGACGAGCTTTCTCCTGAATTTCGTGCGGTGATCGTGCTCGCAGACATCGCAGAGCTGTCGTATCGCGAGATCGCCGACACCCTCGGGTGTCCGATCGGAACGGTGATGTCTCGACTGCACCGCGCGCGTCGGATGTTGGCCAAGAAGCTCGCTCCGAAGCTCGGGCGCGAGCTGCCCGAAGAGCTGCGCGAAGCGGCCTGAACGGTCACAGGGGGCAGAGCTTCGTTGGGCGCGCGGGCAGGACTAGCAACGCGACGGAGCGCGAGCGCGCGAAGCGGAGCATCAAACCCCCCCGGTGCGTTCAGCGAGCGACCCGCGCAGCGATCACGCTTCGGCGATCGCCGAGGGGCGCGTCGAAGCGGGCTTGGCGACGCCGTAGCTGAGGCGGGCGGTCGAGAGGATCTCTTCGCAGAGCGTGGCGAAGTCGATGCCGCAGCCGGCGGCGATCTTGGGGAGCAGCGACGTGGGGGTGAGCCCTGGCGTCGTGTTCACTTCGAGCACGTACTCGTTTTCGCCTTCGGTGACGATCATGTCGACGCGCACGGCGCCCGTGCAGCCGAGGGACTGCGCGGCGCGTTCGGCGAGGCGAAGCACGCCCTGGTAGCGCGTGGGGGCGAGGCGAGCCGGGTAGAAATACTCGGTCATCCCCTTGGTGTACTTGGCCTGAAAGTCGAACATCGCGCGCTTCGGAACGACCTCGATCGCGCCGAGGACGCGGCCGTTGACGATGCCGACGTGCACCTCGCGGCCCTTGATGAAGCGCTCGACGAGCACGCCATCGTCGTGCTTGCGCGCGGCTTCGACGGCGACGCGCAGCTCTTCGAAGCTGTTGGCGCGCGAGATGCCGATGGACGACCCTTCGCGACGCGGCTTGACCACCACGGGGAAGCCGAAGGAGCCGTGACGCTCTTCGAGCTCTGCGTTGGTGAGCGCTCCCTCGAACGTGTAGTAGGGCGCCGTCGGGACGTTGTGCAGACGGAAGAGCTCTTTGGCCTTGAGCTTGTCCATGGCCAGCGCGCTCGAGAGCACGCCCGAGCCCGTGTACGGGACGCCCATGCACTCGAGCAGCCCTTGGACGCAACCGTCCTCGCCGTACCGCCCGTGCAGCGCCAGAAAGGCGACGTCGATGGGCGTCGCGCGCAGGGCGCGATCGAGGTCTCGGTCGACATACACAGGGACGACGTCGTGGCCGCGCGAGCGCAGCGCCTCGACCACCGCTTCTCCGGTGCGCAGTGAAATGTCCCGCTCCGACGACAGACCGCCGAGCAATACGCCGATTCGCTTCATGGCTCGTTCCTCCGAAACTCTGACCGGCGCAGCGCTGCTGCGACCGTCCGACTCACCATCCGCACGCGCCGTGCCGAGCGGCGCGATCCACGACCATCATCGTTCTTCCCTGTGATTTCAGCGGCGCTCTTCACCAGAGCCGCTGAGAGCGCAGGGTCCCGAGCGCCGCGCGCGGTGTGTCTGTAAGGACACCATCGCGCTGGGACCGTCTCGCGCCTCGACGAGTGTTCAGCTCGCGTGCTCGCTCGACGGGTCCCGACGTCGGGATGACGAAACTCAAGGAACGTCGCCGGGTACCAGCGGCCGCGCAGCACCGTCAAGAAAACAGCACATTTCAGCGGGGCGAAATCACGGTGTTTCGCGGCGCAAACCCAGCGGTTGTACGAGAGGTTTTCCCTTGTGAGCGTGGCGTTTGGTGCGTTAGCTTCCCGGTGCTTTCGTCAACCACGATCGGTTCGTCGCGCGGTGTTCCGCCACCCACCGCACGCTCCCCGGTTTCGTCTACTGGTTGCTACTCCGTCGCTGGGTTCGAAGACCCGGTGTGCGGCAGGGCACGAGCAGCACGACCGGAGGCGCGCTTCGGTTCGAGCCTGCGACACACATCCTGCAACCATGCATGAGCGTGTCGGTTCAGACTCTACGGGCTCGCCGGGAGCGGAGCCCCTGCACGAGGGAGCGATCTGGGTCGACGCGAGCGATCGAACTTCCACTCCCCGTGTGGGTGCTGCTGCGCCCAACGGAGGCCGAAGGGGACATTGATCGATGAGCGCAGAGTCGGTGCGGAAGCTTTTGGGGGTCCTGCTCGACGATCCGGAGAACGAAGGTGCCTGGTCGCAGCTCGAAGAGCGGGCGATCGGCGGTGACTTGGGCCAGCTCGGCGATGAAGGCCGAAGCGCGCTCGAGGCCGCGAGGCGCTCGTTGCTCGATCGTGGTGAAGCCGAGGCGGGCGCTCGCTTGCTCGACGTCGAGTCGATGGTCGCGGGCTCCGAAGCCTCGCGCGTCGCGCTCGTCCGAGAGCGAGCGAAGCTGCTCGAAGAAGAGTTGCTCGATGACCGCTCGGCGCTGGCGGCGCTCGAGTCGGCCAAGAGCGACCCCGAGGCGGCCGAGAGCGCGACGCGCATCGCGCTGAAGAAAGACAAGTGGAAGGAGCTCGTCGCGGCCTTCAAGAAGCTCGCTGAAGAGACCGGCGACGTGGTGCAGATCGCCTCGCACCTCGCCAGCGCCGCGGGCGTGATCCTTCAGTACAAGGGCAAGGGGCGCGACAAGGACGCCGACACGCTCTTCAACGAGGCGCTCAGCGTGGACCCCTCCAACGCGCGAGCGATTTCGTTGTACGAGCGCGTGCTTCGCCGTCGCGGCGACCGCTGGGACGACCTCGCTCGGCACCTCGAGCGCAGCGCCGAGGCGATCTCCGACCGCGGGACGAAGTGCAACTTGTTGCTGCGCGCGGCGCGCACGCACGCGGCGAAGCGTCGCGACCTCGCTGGAGCCGAGCGTTGCTACCGCGCGGTGCTCAAGGCAGACCCGGCCAACCGCGACGGCAATCGCTTCCTCGTGCACTTGCTCTCGGAGCAAGATCGCCAGGACGACCTCGTGAAGCTCTACGAAGAGCAGCTGCGACTGCCGGGCAACGACCGAGACGTCGGGCTGATCGTGCAGGTCGGCATGACGCACTGGAGAGTGCGCAACGACCCTCGCGCGGCGTTTCCGTACTTTCAGAAGCTCAGCGCGGTGAACCCCGGGCACCCGCTCGCCAAGACGTTCTTCGACGAGAACCCGGCGAGCATGTTCATGGACGACGGCGCCGCAGCTGCGAGCGATGACGGCGCAGACATCGTTGTCGAAGAGGGCGGCGAGGCGGTCGAAGAGATCGAGATCGACTCGCCGTCGCCCGCGTCGCTGCCGCCCAAGGCGCCGTCGCACAGCATCGAGGTGATCGAGCTGCCGAAGGCCGCAGCCGTTCCAGTGATCACGCCGGCGCCAGAGCCAGAGCCCGCGGCGGCCGAAGCGCCTGCTCCGACGCCCGCGCCCGTGGCGGTTGCGCCGGTGGTCGAGGCCGCCAGGCCGATCCCGTCCACGCCTGCTCCCGCGCCGAAGCCGGCTGCGCCCGCGGCGAAGGGCCCCGCGCCGTCGGGGCAGAAGCTCGCGATGGCGATCGACATCGCTCGACAGTTCGAGCAAGCAGGGCAGGCCGACAAGGCTGTCGACGCGTGGAAGGGCGTGCTTCGCCTCGACGCCAACGACAGCACCGCGCGCGAGTCGCTCCACCGCCTCTACTCTCAGACCGGCCGGTGGAACAACCTCATCGAGCTGCTCCGCCAAGAGCTCGAAGGGCTCGGCGGCGCGAAGGCCGTCGGCGACGCCGCCACGCTCCCGCGCAGGTTGGACATCCTTCGCGAGATGGCCGAGGTCTACCAAGAGAAGATGGGGCTCGAGCCGATGGTCGTTCAGACCTACCAGGCCATCCTCACGCTCTCGCCGGGAGATCTTCCGACGCTCGTCTCGCTGGGACAATCGTACGAGAAGCTCGGCCGCCACACGGACTTGATCAAGGTCCTCGATCAGCAGGTCGAGCACACCGAAGCGCCGTTCGAGAAGATCAATCTGCTGCGTCGAATCGCGGGCATTTGGGTCGAGCGCTTCAACAACGTCAACAACGCGACCAAGCCCCTCGAGCAGATCCTCGCGATCGATCCGGGCAACGCCGACGCGATCGTCGAGCTGAAGGACCTGTACACCAAGCGCCGCGCGTGGCGCCCGCTGTTCGACGTGCTTCGCAAAGAGGCCGCGACGCTCTCGGGCACCGCGCAGCGCGACGCGCTCGTCGAGAGCGCTCGCCTCGCGGCCGAGAAGCTCAACTCTCCGGCGGACGCCATCATCGTGTGGCGCGAGGCGCTCGCGCTCGACGCGCAAACGCCGGGCGCGCTCGACGCGCTCGAGAAGCTCACCGAGCGCGAAAAGGACTGGGCAGGGCTCGCCGAGGTGCTCGAGCGCCGCGCGGTCGAGTCGAGCGACGACGAGACGCGCGCCAACGTGCTGATGAAGCTCGGCGCGGTGTACGGCGAGCGCTTGGAGGACAACGGCAAGAGCGTCGCGACGTGGCGCCGCGTGCTCGAGGTGAAGCCTGGTCAGCCCAAGGCGCTGCGCGTGCTTCGCGAGGCGTACACGGCGGCTGGTGACTGGGACGCGCTCGAGGCGATGTACGCCGAGTCCAACGATTTCGAAGGGCTCGTCGACGTGCTCGGCACCGCCGCCGATCGCGCAGAGGACCCGGCGACCAAGGTCGCGTTGTCGTTTCGAGCCGCGGGCATCTACGAGCAGAAGCTCGGGCAGCCGGCGCGAGCGTTTCGCTCGTACGAGCGCGTGCTCAGCGTCGAGCCGAAGAACGCTCGCGCCGCGACCGCGCTCGTCCCGATCTATCAAGGCGACGAGAAGTGGGCGCGCCTCGCGTCGATGCACGAGATCTTGCTCGAGACCACGGCGCCGGATGACACGGCGCGCGCGCTCGAGCTGCTCGAGAAGCTTCGCGAGCTCTCTTCGACGAAGCTGCACGATCGCGGCGCGGCGTTTCGCTGGGCGCTGCGCGCGTTTCAGCTTCGGCCCGAAGACATCGCCCTCGAGACGTCGCTCGAGCGCTCGGCGGCCGACGCCGGCGCGTGGCGCGAGTTCGTCGCGGCGCTCGACGCGCGTGCGTCGAACGTCGACGAGAGCGAGCGGGCGCGGCTGCGCGACAAGGCGGCGGAGGTCGAAGCGGATCACCTCGACGCGATCGATGCTGCGATCGCGCGCTACCAAGGAGCGCTCAGCACGGCGTCGGACAAGGACGTCGTGATCGAGCGGCTCGACGGCTTGCTGCGCCGCGCGGCGCAGTGGGACGCGCTGCGAAAGCTGTTCGATCATCGCCTCGCGTCGAGCGAGGGAGCGTCGCGCAGGCAGCTGCTCGCGGACGTCGCAGAGATCGAAGAGACCGCGCTGTCCGAGCCCGAGTCGGCCGCGGCGCGCTACCGTTCGATTCTCGAGCTCGACGCGGAGGACCGCTCGGCGCTCGAGGCGCTCTCGCGCCTCGCCAACGCGGGCTCTCGTTGGGAAGAGCTCGCCGCGCTGCTCGATCAACGCAAGAAGCTCGCAGAGGGCGACGCCCGCGCGGAGCTCGCCTTCGAGCTCGGAAAGCTGCAGCTCGAGAAGCTCTCGCGCCCCGACGCCGCGATCGAGTCGTTCAAGAACGCGCTCGCGCTCGTGCCGCACCACGCGCACTCGCTCGCGTCGCTCGAGACGCTGCTGCGCTCCGAGACGCACCGAGTGACGGCCGCGGCGATCCTCGAGCCCGAGTTCGAGGCCACCGCCCAGCCGCAGAAGCTCGCGTGGGCATTGCAGATTTTGCTCGACGCGTCGACGGACCCGGCCGACCGCAAGACCCTCGCGCTTCGGCTCGCCGAGGTGTTCGGCCAGCGGTTGTCCGATCCCGTTGCGGGCTTCGAGCTCGTTCGCGCGATCTTCACGGAGCAACCGGCGGACGAAGAGCTCGCGGCGGCGGTGGACCAGCTCGCGCAGCAGTCGGGTGGCGACGAGAAGTTCGTCTCGACGCTCGGACAGCTCTTCGATCGCACCGACCTCGCCACCGAGACGCGCATCGCGCTGGCGAAACGCGCTGCGGTGGTGCTCGACGATCGCCTCGGCCGCGCCGACGACGCAGAGCGATTCCATCGCGCGGTGGTCGACGCTGGCGGCGTTCCGACCACGTCGCTCGAGCGTCTTCGGGCGCTCTATCAGCAGCGCGAGCGATGGACCGATCTTCGATCGCTGCACGCGACGTGGATCAGCCGCACCGACAGCGACGCCGAGAAGGTCGAGCTGCTCGCGCAGGACGCGCAGCTCGCTGAAGAAGTGCTCGCGCAGCCCGCGGCGGCGATCGAGCAGTACCAGCAGATCCGCGCGATCGACGCTGGCAACAAGGACGCCCTCGCGGCGCTCGAGCGCTTGCTCGGACAGCACGAGCGCTGGAGCGACCTCGACGCGCTGTATACGCAGTGGCTCGACGTCGAGCCCGAGCGCGCGCAAGAGCTGAAGTTTCGACGTGCGAAGCTCCGGGCCCACAAAATGGGCGCCTTCGAGCTCGCCCTCGCAGACCTCGAGTCCGTCGTCACCGACGCGCCGCAGGACGCTGGCGCGCGCGAAGAGCTCGAGGCGCTCGTCGCTTCGCAGCCCGCAGTCCGTCAACGCGCAGGCGCCGTGCTCGAGCACCTGTACGAGGGCGACAACAACGCGTCGAACCTGGTGCGCATGCTCCGCGTGCGACTCGAAGGAACGGAAGACGCGAGCGGCCGCTCGTCGCTCTACCGCAGGATCGCAGAGCTCGCTGAGACGCAGCTCGGCGACGGCGCTGGTGCGTTCGAAGCGATGTCGCAGGCGCTCGCCGCGGACCCGGCGAGCGAGAACAACCGCGCGGACCTCGCGCGACTCGCAGAGGTCGCAAACAGCAACCCCGCCGCGGCTGAAGTGATGCTCCGCGCGGCCGAAGACCCGCGCGCGGCGGACGCGGCCATCCCGCTGCTTCGGACGGTCGCTGAGATCTACGACGAGCGACTCGGCGACCTGCCGCGCGCCGAACGCGTGCACAAGCGCCTCCTCGAGCTCGCGAAGGACGACGTCGACGTGCGCCGCGCGAGCGCAGAGGCCCTCGAGCGCATCTACGGAGCGCTCACCAACCCGGCAGGTCTCGTCGAAGCGCTGCTCTTGCGCGCCGAGCTCGAGAGCGACGGCGACGCCCGACGCGAGATCTTCGCGCGCGCCGGAGAGCTTCAAGAGACCGAGCTTCGCGACGTGACGGCGGCGATTCGATCGCACCGGTCGCGGCTCGACATCGACCCGACCGACAGCGCCGCCCTCGAGGCGTTGATCCGCCTCTACGAGCGCGGCGAACACTGGCGCGAGCTCGTGGACTCGTTGAAGTCCGCCGCCGAACTCTCGAACGATCCTGCCGAGCAGAAGTCGCTGCGCCTGCGCGCGGCGTCGGTGCTCGTCGAGCGCCTCTCGGCGCGCGAAGAAGCCATCAACCTGTACAACGACGTGCTCGGCTCGTTCGGGCCCGACCGCGCAGTGCACCGCGCGCTGATGGCGTTGTTCGAGTCGACCTCGCGATGGACGGACCTGCTCGACGTGATCGAGAAGGACCTCGAGATCGCTGAGAGCGACTCGGATCGCTTGTCGCTCATCGTGCGCGCGGCTGAGCTGCGTCGGCTGCGCACCAACGAGCCGCTCCGCGCGATCGACGGCTACCGCGACGCGCTCGACATCGACCGCTCCGACGCGACAGCGCGCTCCGCGCTCGAGACCATGTTGGGCGAGGGCGCTGGCGAAGGGGTTCCTGTCGCTGCGGCGCGGGCGCTCTCGCCGGTGTACGAGGGCGAGGCGAAGTGGGACGCGCTCGTTCGCGTGCTCGATCGTATCGCCACGGACACCGACGACGAAGACGAGCGTCGTCGCTCGCTGACGCGCGCCGCTGAGGTGTGCGACCTCGAGCTGCGCGCTCCGGATCGCGCGTACAGCTACGCGGCGCGCGAGCTGCGTCTGTCGCTCTCGGACTCGGAGGTCGCCTCCAAGCTCGACGCGCTCGAACGCCTGTCTCGCGCTGCGAATTTGCAGGCCGAACACGCGCGAACCCTCAAAGAGATCGCGCCCGACCTCGGCGACGCAGACCTGCAGCTCTCGTCGTTTATGCGTGTCGCCGAGCTGAGCCGCGACTCGCTCAACGACAACGCTGCGGCTCGCGAGTACTTCGAGAAGGCGCTCGAGCTGCGCCCCGATCACGGCCCGGCGCTGGACGCGCTCGAGTCGCTGCACGAGAGCACCGGCGCGAGCGAGGCGCTGTTGCAGGTGCTTCGCAGCAAGACCGACCTCGCCGTCGAGGACGGTCAGCGCCGCGCGCTCTTGCACAAGCAAGCGCGCGTCAGCGAAGAGAAGCTCAACGACCGCGCCGCTGCCGCTCGCTCGTACGAGTCCGTGCTCGAGATGGGCTTCGACCGCGACGCCGCCAACGCGCTCGAGCGGATCTACGAGGTCGAGCAGCGCTGGACCGACCTGTCATCGCTGTACGAATCGCAGCTCTCGCAGCCGTCGGCGGACGAGGTCTCGCTCTATCACCGCCTGGGCGTCGTCGCCGCGACGCGGCTCGATGAGCCCGACCGCGCGATCGACTACTTCCGCGAGGTGCTCACGCGCCGCGCAGACCACAGCGAGACGGTGACCGCGCTCGAGCAGCTCGGCGCCCGCGAAGGCTTCGGCGCTCGTGTGGCAGAGATGCTCGAGCCCGTGTACCTCGGGCGCGAGGACTGGCCCAAGGTCGTCAGCGCGATCGAGACCCGCATCGCTGCTGCAGAAGACCCGCTCGAGCGCCGCGCGCTGCTCGGCCGCTTGGGCGCGCTCTACGAAGAGAGCATGGAGGACCTCGACAAGGGCCTCGACACGTACGCGCGGATGTTTCGCGAGGACGTGCGGGACCGCGACGGCTGGGAGGTCGTCGGTCGTCTTGCGCGACTGCTCAACCGCCAGGATCGTCAGGCCGAGATCTACGCGTCTGGACTCGCGACGGTCGAGTCCGACGACGAGACGACGGCGGAGCTTTCCTTCACGACGGCGAAGCTCTTCGACGAGAACGGAAAGGACGCCGAGAGCGCGAAGAAGCACTATCGCCGCGCGCTCGCGTTCGACCCACAGAATCAAGGCGTCTTCGTCGCGCTCGAGTCGCTGCTCAACCGGCAGCGAGCATACAGCGAGCTCGACGTGCTCTACGGAGAGGCCGCTGAGCAGGCGCCGGATCCTGCGCGCCAGCGCGAGGTGCTGCTCAAGAAGGCAGACATTCAAGAGCGATCGCTCAACGACGCCGAGGCCGCGATCGCGACCTTCCGTCAGGTGCTCGACGTCGAGCCGAGCGACGCCGTGGCGACCGCGCGGCTCGACGCGCTGTTGACCGCGACGTCGAACTGGCGCGACCTCGCCGAGCTCACCGAGCGTCGCGTCGACGACGCTGTGGACTCGAACGAGCGCGCAGCGCTGCGAATCCGACTCGCCGGCATCCGCGCCGGTCACCTCGAGGACGCGTCGGGCGCGGTGGACGCGCTCGAGGCCGTCGTGCTCGAACGACCCGATCAACAGCAGGCGATCGCCGCGCTCGAGCAGCTCGCTGACAAGAACCCCGACCTGCGTCAGCGCATCGTCGAGATCCTCGAGCCGCTCTACCGCAACCTCGACAGCTGGTCGAAGCTCGTCGTCGTGCTCAACGCGCGGCTCGCCAGCGCGACGGACGTGAGCGATCGCGTCCAGATCCTGCGAGAGATCGCGGCGCTCAAGGAGTCCCGCGCCAATGACGTCGCAGGCGCGTTCAGCGCGTACGCGTCGGCCTTCGTCGCGGACCCCAACGACCTCGAGTCGAGGCAGAACATCGACCGCCTCGCGGCTTCACACAAGCTGTGGGACGACCTCGTTCGCACGTACGAGTCCGCGATCGCGGCGACCACGGACAGCACCGTGCAGGTCGACTTGCTGCGCGCTGTCGCCGAGACGCACGACCAGCAGCGGGACGCGCCGCGCGACGCCATCGCCGCGTGGGAGCGGATGTTCGCGATCGACGACACCCAGACGGACGCGCTCGATCAGCTGCAGAACCTCCACGTGCTGCTCTCGGACTGGGACGGGCTCGTCTCGGTGCTCGAGCGCAAGGCCGAGCGCGAGATGGACGATCAGGTCCGCGTCGGTCTGCTGCACGAGATCGGCGAGTACCAGTTTCACATGATCGGAAATCCGGCGGCGGCGATCCACGCCTACCGCCGCGCGCTCGACGCCGATCCGACCGACGCGATCGCGCTCGAGGCGCTCGATGACCTGTACTCCAACGCCAACGAC
This sequence comes from Myxococcales bacterium, assembly GCA_013298625.1. Taxonomy (GTDB): domain Bacteria; phylum Myxococcota_A; class Polyangia; order Polyangiales. The sequence goes on along the minus strand of JAAFIF010000061.1, from coordinate 29,702 downwards.
TCGCGCGCGCTCGCGGACATCCTCGCGCAGCGCCTCGACGTCGAGGCCGAGGCCGACGGCCGTCGAACGCTCGCGCTGCGGCTCGGCAAGCTGTACGAGGGTGCGCTCGACGACAAGGCCCAGGCCATCGACGCGTACAAGCGAGCCCTCGACGACGCGCCCACGGACACCGAGGCGCTGCTCGCGCTCGAGCGGCTGTACTCCGCCACCAACGCGCACCAGGACCTGCTCGACAACCTTCAGACGCAGAGCAACCTGGCCGCCGACGAAGCGGCGCGCAACGCGATCCGCCTCCGCGTCGGAAAGCTGCAGTCAACAGAGCTCTCTGACGCCGCCGCGGCGCTCGAGACCTACCGCGACGTGCTCGGGTCGGATCGCGCCAACGCGACCGCGATCCAAGCGGTCCGCGCCCTGGCGGACGACGCGCAGCTCCGTGCCGACGCGACGGCGCTGCTCGAGCCGCTCTTGCGCGAGCAGTCGCGCTGGGACGAGCTCGCCTCGGTGCTCGAGCTCAAGATCACCACGGTGGACGAGCCGTACACGAAGCGCGACGAGCTGCGCGCGCTCGCCTCCGTGCACGAGAGCGGTCGCAACGATCCGGCGAGCGCGTTCGACGCGTTCAAGCGCGCGGCGCACGAAGATCCGGCGCACGCTGAGACGCTCGCGGACATCGAGCGCATCGCCGCGTCGCTCAACCGCTGGTCCGACGTCGCGTCGATCTACGAAGACGAAGCGTCGTCGGTCTCGGACTCGCTCGTCGCGCGGGACCTCGCCGTGCGCGCCGCGCACATCGCGCGCGATCGATTGCAGGACGACACCCGCGCCATCGCGTCGTTTCGTCAGGCGCTGTCGCAGGGCGACGACGACACGATCCTCGCGTCGCTCGAGGACATCTACGGCCGCAACAACCGTTGGGACGACGCGGCGGACATCATCGAGCGTCGCGTCGCGCTCGCGGGCGACCCCGCGCAGCTCGACCCGCTCGAGATCCGCCTCGCAACAGTGCGCCTCGAGCGCTTCAACAAGCCCGACGCCGCGCTCTCCGCGCTGCGCAACATCACCGAGCGCTCGCCGAGCAACGCCGAGGCGCTCACCGCCCTCGAGAAGCTCTTGCAGACCGCCTCGGTCCGCGGCGACGCCATGGACGCGCTCGAAAACGCGTACACGACGCTCGATGACTCGCAGAAGCTCGCGTGGCTCAAGCAGCTGCGCGTCGAGGACACGCGCGACGCGGGCGACCGCGTGCGGCTGCTCATGGACCTCAGCCGCTTGCGCGAAGAGCGGCTCAACGACGCTGCTGGCGCGCTTCGCGCTGTGCTCGACGCGTTCGCCGTCGATCCGTCGGACGACTCGACGCTCGCCGAAATCGAGCGCCTCGCGTCGGCGTCGGGTCGCTGGGCGGACACGCGGGGCGTCGTCGAGAGCGCGCTGTCGGCGCACCCGTCGATCGACAGCTCGACGCGCGCGGCGCTCAACGTCCGCGCTGCGCAGTGGTACCGCGATCAGCTGCAGGATGACGGCAGCGCAGAGGCGCGGCTCAACGACGCGCTCGCCGTGGACCCCGAGCGCTCCGAGGCGCTCGAGATGCTCGAGCTGATCCACCGCGCGCCGAACCGCGAGCGTGACCTCGTCGCGACGCTGCGGCGCCGCGCTGAGATCGAGCTCGACGTGAGCGAGAAGAAGCGGATGCTGCGCGAGGCGGCGTCCGTGGCCGAGTCGAAGCTGGGCTCCGTCGAGATCGCTGGCGACGTGATGAAGTCGCTGCTCGACGCTGACGACTCCGACGTCGACGCGCTCGAGCAACTCGCGCGGCTGCGCGGGCTTCAGAGCAAGCACGAGGAGGTCGCCGACCTGCTCGGGCGCCGCGCCCGGCTCGTCGATGACCCCGCTGTCGCGACGACGCTGCGTCGTCAGGTGGCCGAGCTCTACGCGGGCCCCATCAACGACGTCGATCGCGCGATCGCGGCGTACCGCGAGATGCTCGAGTTCGACCCCAACGACCTGTCGACGCGCGAAGCCGTCGAGCAGCTGCTCGAGCGCACGGGAAAGCACCGTGAACTCGAGGATGCTCTGCGCTCGCGCGTGGACAACGCGATGTCTGCGGACGAGCGCAACGCGACGCGAGTGCGTCTCGCGCGCCTCGCCGAGCAGCACTTCAAGCAGCCCGACCGCGCGATGACGTACCTGCGCGAGGTGCTCGACGAGTCGCCGACGCACGCAGACGCAGGCGCCGAGCTCGAGCGGCTGTACACAACGGCCAAGCGATGGAGCGACCTGTCCGACTTGCTCGAGCGCCGCGCGCAAGACTGCGCGGACGCCGGCGACAGCGCAGGCGAGCTCTCAGCGTTGGTGCGAATCGGCGAGCTCAACGAGCGCGAGCTCAAGCAGCGCGCGCGCGCGGTCGAGCTGTACGAGCGCGTGCTCGAGCGCGACCCGAATCACGTCGGCGCGCTGGCGGCGGTTGCGCGGCTGGCTGAAGCAGACTCGCAGTGGGAGCGCGCGGCAGAGATGCTCGACCGCGTGCTTCAGCTCGCGCAGCCTGGCGCCGAGGGCGCGGACGCCGCGCTGCGGCTCGCGGCGATTCGAATCGATCGACTCAAGGACGAGGCGCGCGGCGAAGCCGCGCTGCGGCGCGCGCTCGAGCTCGACGCCACCAACCGCGTCGCGCTCGACCGGCTGAAGGCGTTGGCGCAGAAGCGCAACGACGCGCGGATGCTCGCCGAGGTGCTCGGTCACGACATCTCGATCACGACCGAGACGGCGAAGAAGGTCGCGCTCCACAAAGAGCTGGCCGTCGTCGCGCGCGATCGGCTCGCGGATCCGTCGATGGCCGCGACGCAGTTCGAGCAGGCGAGGGCGCTCGCGCCCGAGGACAAGGATCTGCTGTTGCCGTTGGTCGACGTGTACATCGCGGCGGGCCGACAGCGAGACGCGGTCCCTGTGATCGAGGCGATCATCGCGTCCTTCGGAACGCGTCGCAGCAAAGAGCTCGCGACGTGGCACCATCGGCTCGGGCAGGCGCTCGAGGCGCTCGGCGACAACACCGCGGCGCTGGCTCAGTTCGACGCTGCGTTCAAGATCGACCTGACCAACGTCTCGATCCTGCGCGACCTCGGGTTGCTCTGCTACAAGGCGGGCGATCTCGAGCGCGCGCAGAAGACCTTCCGCGCGCTGCTGTTGCAGAAGCTCGACGCCAACTCGGGCATCTCGAAGGCGGACGTGTACTTCTATCTCGGCGACACGCTGCGCCAGCAAAACGATGTTCCCAAGGCCATCGGAATGCTCGATCGCGCGCTCGAAGCCGAGAAGGGTCACCCCCGCGCGGCTGAGCTGCTCGCGAAGCTCAAGGGTGGTTGACGCGCGCTGAGGCGAACTGGCATCGGGGTGGGGATGCCTGACGTCGTGTTCATCGATGGGGTGGAGGTCGACGCAGAACACGCAGTGCTCGCGCTGCGTGATCGCTCGGTGTTGCACGGTGACTCGGTCTTCGAGGTCATCCGCGTGTATGCCGGCAGACCGTTCGCGCTCGAAGAGCATCTCGGCCGGCTTCAGCGCTCGGCTCAGATCGTGGGGAGGGTGTTTCCATGCTCCGTCGGTCGCCTGGCGTCCGAGGTGCATGCAGCCATCGCGCGATCAGGTCTCGCAGACGCGCACCTCCGCGTTCTGTTGACTCGCGGCGTGGGTCGCGACGGGCTGGGGCTCGAAGGCGTGCGAGGCGCGCACCGGGTCGTGTGGGTGCGAGATCTTCCTGGGATTCCGTCGACTGTGTACGATGACGGGATTCGCGCGTGCTCGGTCGAGCACACCGTGGGCGGCGTGGCCGCGGACCTCTGTCGCGCGAAGAGCGGAAACTACCTGGCGCGCGTGATCGCGTTGACGCGCGCGAAGCAGCGAGGCTTCGACGACGCGTTGCTCGTCGACGACCGCGGACACGTTTGGGAAGCAACCGCCGCGAACCTCTTCGCCGTCGTGCAGGGACGCTTGCTCACGCCTCCGACGAGCGGACCCATCCTCGCAGGAGTCACGCGAGGCGCTGTGATCGATCTGGCGAGCGAGAGTTCGATCGCAGTGCGCGAGGCCGTCGTGCAGTGGACAGAATTGCTCGAGGCGGACGAAGTGTTCGTCACATCGACGATCCGCGAGGTGGTCAGCGTCGTGATGGTCGACGATCACGTCGTGGGTGACGGTCGGCCGGGACGCATCGCGACCGCGATGCGCAGAGCGCTTCGGCAGCGCGCAGGGGTGCGCTGATCATCCTCGCAGTACGGGCAGGCGAACGACCTCGTTGTGGCTCCCGGTCCGATAGCCCTCGAGGTCCAACGTCACGTAGCTGAACCCAGCTGCGCGAACGACCTCGGCGATTCGAGCTCGTTCAGCGAAGGCGCGCTCGAGCTCTGCGGACGCGACCTCGATGCGGGCGAGGTTGTCGTGATAGCGCACACGCAGTTGACGAAAGCCGAGGCCGCGCAGCGCTGACTCTGCAGCGCCGATCATGTGCAGGCGGTCGGCTGTGACCGACGTTCCGTATGGGATGCGGGACGAGAGGCACGCAGACGCGGGCTTGTCCCAGAGTTCGAGCCCCATCGCGCGAGCGGAGTCACGGACGTCTTGCTTCGACATCTTCAGCTCGACGAAGGGTGAGCGCACGTTGGCTTCGCGCGCGGCATCGAGTCCGGGGCGATAGTCGCCGAGGTCGTCTTGGTTCGTTCCGTTGGCGATGTGGGCGAGGCCGTGCTCGCCAGCGACGCGGCTCGCGATCGAGTACAGCTCGCTCTTGCAGTAGTAGCAGCGGTTGACGGAATTCTCCGCGTACCGAGGGTCGTGGATCTCGTTCGACCGCACGAGCAAGTGGCGAGCGCCGATGCGAGCGGCGAAGGCTTCGGCCGCATTCTTCTCGTCCGGGAGCAGGGACTCGGACGTGGTGGTGAGGCCGAGCGCGCGCGAACCGAGCTGCTCGTGTGCGACGGCGAGGACCAGCGCGCTGTCCACGCCGCCTGAGAAGCAGACCAGCGCGGACCCGTAGTCACGCAGCAAACCCCGCAAGTCGTCGATCCGGTTCGCCATAGTGGGGCTGGGGATATAGCACCGAGCGCGAGCGCGAGAAGTTCGTGACAGAAACAGAGGGGGTCAAGTTGACGTGGAATCACATTCTGTCACCTCAACATGCAAAAAGATATTGGACGTGTAACATGTATACGGATGCTGCGACGCAGCATTGGTGAAGTCGCTTGGGCCGACCGACCGCGTGGCCTTGGGGAAACGATCGTCCACGTTGTCCACAGTTCGCGGGGGCGATCGCCAGGTCGGACCCACCGGGTTCGCGAGGTGGGGGCCGGCAGTTCGGCGAGCTCGAGCGCCTGCGACGCTCCAGTAAACAGTCGACAGATCGAACACTCGAGACGTGCAGCTCACTCGGCGCCAGACTCTGACAACACCGCGTCATCGCAACGGAAGTCGCGACATGTCCGCGGTGTTCGGGAGCGCTCGAGCGCGAGCGAGACCGTCGCGTCGACAGCTTCGGATCCTGCGAACAACAGCGGACCGACCAGCAGCAGACAGAGTGTTCTGTCTACTCAGCGCCGTGGCAGTCGGCGGAGTTGTCCACGGCTCTCCACCCGATCGCCCCATGCTGCCATAGCCTACATAATACATATTATGCGAAGTGATGTTGCTGTGGACGCACGCTTCGCCGACGCCGCCATCTCGCGCGCCCCTTCCGACGACTCCGCCTCGCCACCGCGCCGCAACCGCTGCCGCTTCACGAACGCTGTCGTTCGTCCCCTCGTCCGCGCGCTCAGTTCAGCCGGAAGCCCTCATGCCCGTGATGCACGTTCTCTCGTCCCCACAACATCGCGGTTGGTCCGTGGACGCTGATGCGAGCGACTGCCATCTGCCCCGTGCGCAAGCTCCGCGCGATCGGTCACGCAGGCCGGAGCGCAGCTCCCTCTCGACACGCCCGACCGCTAACGCTGCCCATCGTCCCACACCGCCGACGCTGCCGATCGCCACCTGTGCAGATGAGCATCTCTCCCCTCGTCAGCCCATGACCTACATCCAGGGTTCACGCGTTCTGTGAACTGTGTCGTGCAACGAACGGCTCTCCGTGTTCTGTCGACTCGATCCGCCGTAAACACGACTCGCTACGAGCCCGAGCAGCGCCCGAACTCTGCTGCGATCGACACTTGCCCCGTTGCGTCGGTCAGCGCGCCAGATCGAGCGCGTAGACGATGTCCGCGTTCGAGTGGACGAAAATCCGCGAGTCCGGCGTGAGCGAGATCGGCGCCGCGATCCCTCGGCCGGGCCGCAAGCCATCGACCACGCTTCCGTCGGTCGAGCGCATGACCCACAGGCCGCGGTCGAGCGACGAGACCAGCATTCGATCGCGAGAGATCGCCTGCATGTTCACGACAGCCCCTGCTTCGATGTCTCGCGCCCACAGCACGCGTCCGTCGAACGGATCGAGCTTCACGACGCCAGCTTCGAGCGATGATGCAAACAGAGACCGGCCATCGCTGCCCAGCGCGGTCACCCCGGTCAGCCGAGCGTTGCTCCACCGCCGCGCGCCGCCGACCTTGTCGAGCGCGAGCAAGCCAACCGCCTGCGACGCCATGAACACGGTGTCGCCGACGACGACCGGCGTGGTGTCGATGTCGATCGCTTGATGACCTTCGTTCTGACCGTCGGCGGACTCGTACTCCGCTGCGGTGTCTTGCTCCCAGATCACCGAGCCGTCCGTCGGATCGAGGCAGACCGCAGTTCCGTCAGCGAAGCCCGTGAACAGACGGCCTTCGTTGACCAACAAGCCCGCGTGCCCCGACGACGAGATGCCGCCTGGCGGAGAGCGTCGGTACGTCCATCCTCGCGCGCCAGTCTGTGCGTCGATCGCCGCGACGGCATCGGCGCCGGTCACCACGATCAGAAACCGTCCCGCTCGCACCGGCGCGTGAACGACCTCTGCGCCGACCACCGTGCGCCAACGAAGCCGACCCGTCTCCGAGTCGACAGAATACACAGCGCCGTCGCTCGCTCCAAAGATCGCGGCGCCGTCGTCGAGCAACGGCGTCGAGTCGATGCGGCCCAGCGCTTCGAAGCGCCAGAGCAGAGCGCCATCCTCCGAGCGAATCGCACGAAATCCACGGTCGACGCTGCCGACGAAGATGCGATCGCGCCCGTGGTCGTACGCGACGCCACCGCGGATCACCGGTGCCCAGTCGAGCGCTGCGGGTTCGACCAAACGACGCTGCCATCGCAGCGCCAGGTCACCGCTGCGCATCGATCGCGCCGTCGGATCACCGAACCCTGCGCTCGCGCAGTGCACGAGGGTCGACGCCAACAGCGAGCACACGAGCGCGCGCGCTCGGTACGCGTTGATCACTGTCGTCCGCCCTGTCCCGGAGTGCGGATCTGCAGCTGGTTTCCGAACTGTTGTTGCAGGCGACGCAGCAGCTCGCCCTGGTCAGCCGGCATCGAGTCGGTGCGGCCGAGCGGATCCTCTGGCGCGATTTCGTGCAGCAGCGCGCGCGCTTGCTCGACCACCGCGCGCGACGTGCTCGCGCTGGTCTCGTCGGGGCGCGAGCGATCCGCGCGCTCGATCAAGCGATGCAGCATGTCCTTGGCGCGGTCGTTCTGCGACTGACGACGCAGGACGCGCGCCTGGTGGTACGCGCCGAGGTCGCGCCAGTACTCGCCTTCGACGCGAGCGAGCTCTTCGAACCGTCGCAGCGCGCCGGGCAGATCGTTGAGCGCTTCGAGGCAGAACCCCAGCGTCTCGAGCGCGCGCGCTTCGAGCCCTGCGAGGTCGTTGCCGACGGCGCTCTCGAGGGCGCTCTTCGCTTCGGCGTAGCGACCGAGATCGTACAGCGCGATCCCACGCTGCAATCGCGCGATCGGAACCGTGGCCAGATCCGCGCTCCCCTGCGACGCTTGCTCCGCCGCTGCGAGCGCCGCCCGCGCCCGCGCGGTGTGATCGCCGTACGGTCGGATGCGTCGTGGAGGCATGTTCGCCGGGTCTGGCGTGGCGTCGGGGCCGCGCACTTCGGCGACGAAGATCTCTGCGGCTTCGACCACTTTGAAGGCCTGTTCGCCGCGAGAATCCGCGCGCTTCTGCAACCCGTACGCGATGCCTGCGCCGCCGAGCACCACCGCGGCGGCCGCCGCGAAGACGGTCGTCCGACGCGCGGACATCCACTCGCCGAGGTTCTTCACCCACGGCGGGACTTCGTCGGTGTTCGCGGTGGACTTTCCCGTCACGGTTCGCGGTGGAACCTTCGGTCGAACGACGGCCTTGTTGCGGTCGCGCTCTTTGACTTCGCCGTCTTCTGTCGCCTGTCCGCGCTTGACCTGCTTGGCAAGCTGGCGTCGCTCTGCGCGATTGCGAGGCGCTTGCGCGACGCTCTCGTCGCCCTCCTCGCCGTCCGCAGCGCCGCCAGCGGCGGCGTCGGCGCCGGACGCCTCTGCGTCTTCGTCCTGAGCGTCCTCGTCGCGCTCGGTTTCGGCTTCATTCGCGGCGCTGTCTTGGCGCTGCTTGTCCTTCTCGTCGTCGCTCGACACCGCTGAACTATCCTCCAAACAAAGGCCGCGGGACTCTACACGCCGACAGCGCACCGTCAACCGAAGTGAGCGCCGCCGAGGTCGTTGGTGGTATACCCCGCGCGCTTTCGATGCCTCGCCTTCGCGCCGCTCTCTCGCTCGCAGCTCTCTTCGCTTCGCTCGCAGCGCCGTTCGAAGCGTGGGCTGGCGGGCGGCAGCTGCACGGGGGGCCGAGCGCGGGCGGGGCCGTGCTTGCTGGGCGCGACGTCGCAGTGGGCGGGACGGTGGGCGGGCACCTTGGATTCGGGCTCACCGATGCGTTTCGGCTGTACGGCGCGATCGACGTTCCGCTGGGCGCGTCGATCACCGACGGCGCGTTTTCGCTTTGGCCCGGCGCCTCGGTGGGCGTCGCGTACTCGCTCGACGTCGGGACGTGGGTGCCGTGGCTCGGACTCGAAGCGCGCGCGCACGTTGTCTACGCCCGCGCAGCGCTCGGCTTCGCCGTCGGCGGCGGCGCTCGGCTCGGCGTCGACTGGCTACCGCAGCGGTACTTCGGCCTGAGCATCCAGGCTTCGTACGCCGCCCTCTACTTCGACGGCGGCCTCGGACACAGCGTGACCCTCGTCGCAGGCCCGCGCTGGACCGTCGATTTGTGAGTGAAATTCCAGCCGATCGGCGATCCTGCGCAGCAGCGCAGGGCCGACCCCTCGCACCGCGTCGAGCTCGCGCAGCGCGCAGAACCCGCCGCGACGCACGCGCTCGGCGATGATTCGCTCGGCGATCCTCGGCCCGACGCCAGGCAACGTCGCGAGCTGCGCCGCGCTCGCGGTGTTGACCGCGATGCGCTCGGGTGTCGGCGCGCTCGCGGTCGGCGCGGCGGTCAGCTCGTCGTCAGCGACGCTGCGAGCGTTGATCGCCCGCACAACCGTGAGCGTCAGCAAGAGCGCGAGCACGAGAAGCAGCGGGCGGTGATGCGAACCGGTTTGCACGGGCCGCGCTATCCCGCGTCGCGCGCACCAGTTGCGCGTCCCGCTCAGTTCAGCGCGGGCGGGATGTTCACGAACTCAATGACCGTCCCCGCCGTGATCCCGTGCCGCGCAGCGAAGCCCGCGTTGACCTCGAGCACGTACTGCGAGTCGCCTTCGACGCGGCGCGGATCGTCGGTCATCGGCGTGGCGTTCTCCACGACGCCGAGCACGCGCCGGTCGGACTTGATGAAGATCATGTCCAGCGGCAAGAACGTGTTTCGCATCCAAAACGTCAGCGGCTCGCTCTGCGCGAAGACGAAGATCATCCCCGCCGTGGGCGCCAGCTCGCGTCGGTGCATCAGCCCGCGGTTGCGGTCGTCCTCGCTGCGCGCGACCTCGGTGGTCACCGTGATCGGCGCTCGCCCTTCGACGCGAATCACCACGTGAGGACCTCGAACGGCCTCGGGGCCGCCGGTCGGCGGCGTGTTGCTCGGTTGCTGCGCGCGATTCTGAGCGGCGTTGGACGGCTCGGGCACCACGGACGGTTGCGTCTGCGTCGGGCGGCAAGCGCCGAGCGCGATCAGGGACAGGGCGTACAGCGTGCGCACGGGCTTCGGGTTAGCGAAGGCGTGGGGGCCTGTCAACGAACGTATGTGAAATGCCCTGCAAACGACCGCTGTTCGCCGATCGCGCCGCTCGGGTTAGGATCAGCGCCGCTTGAGTGCGCTGGTCACGTTGCTTGGCGCTGGGCCGGGTGACCTATCGCAGATCACCCCCGCCGGTGTTCTCGCGCTGGGTCGAGCGGACGTCGTCATCGGCGATCCGTTCGCGCACCGCGCGTGGCTCTCGCACGCCCAGCCTGGGTGCCTCGTCGTCGACGCACCCCGCGCGCAGGCCGCCCGTGCGTGGGTCGAGATCGTCGCCCGGCACGCGAGCGCAGGCCGCGCGGTCTGCTGGATCGTCGACGTGTCCGAGGCTGATGCGCTGCGCTCGACGGTCGACGCGCTCACGGAGCTCGGCGTTTCGACCCACGCGATCGCCACCGTCCCCGCGGATGCTGCTGTTGGCCAGTCCGGCGAGCCATCGGCGCTCGTCGGGCTCAACATCGCGATCACCCGGCCGCGCGCGCAACAGTCGGCGCTCGCCGGGATGCTGCGCGCCCGGGGTGCGAACTGCTGGGACTTCGCGGCCATCGAGGTGCGCGCGTTGAGCGATCGAGCGCCCTTGCTCGCCGCAGTCGACCGAGTGCAGCGCGCGGCGGTCTTGGCGTTTACCAGCGCCAACGGCGTCGACGCGTTGTTCGACGCGATCGACGAGCGCGGCTTCGACGCGAGGCTGCTCGCGCCGTGCTCCGTCGCGTCCGTCGGCCGCGCCACGAGCGACCGGCTGCGCGCTCGAGGGGTTCGCGCGGACATCTCCGCAGCCGAGTCCGCCGGCGAGTCCTTGGCCGAGGCCATCCTCGCCGCCCTCGGCCCCCGCGCGCCGGGCGCGAAGGTCATGGTCGTCCGCGCCGTTCGTGGACGCGAAGGGCTCGTTCGCGCGTTGACCGACGCGGGCGTCGAGGTGGACCTCGTCTTTGCGTACGAGACAGTCGCGAGCGCCTCGCTCGACGGGCTGCGCGCTGCACTCGAGTCGGGGACCCTCGACGTCGTCACGTTTGCATCGGGCTCCGCTGTCGACGCGACGCTCGGCGCGCTCGGCGGCGACGCGCTGCAATTGCTCAGCCCCGTGACCATCGCGACGGTGGGGCCGGTCACGACGCAGCACGCCCGCGCCGCTGGGTTGTCCGTGCACTGTCAGGCTGAACACGCGAGCGACGAGTCGCTGGTGCAGGCGCTCGACGCGCATTTCGCGCGGGCCCGCGCTGGCTGACCGACGGTCAGCGAAAGCGCTGCACGCGCTCGGCGATCACCCGCAGCTTGTCCGCACAGAGCTCGAGTTCGTCGTCGGTGGTGCTCGGCCCGAGGCTCACGCGAAGCGCGCCCTTTCCTCGGATCGACTCGCCGAACATCGCGCGCAGGCTCTCGCTGAGGCCCGAACGTCCGCTCGAGCACGCGGGGCCCGAGGAGACGCATACGCCTTCGAGGTCGAGCGCCGCGACGAGCTCTTCGCCGGGCACGCCGTCGACCAAGAAGTGCGCGGCGGTCGCCACGCGCTCGACGTCGCGAACTGTCTGGCGAAAACCAGCGAATTCACGGGCGACGGCCTCGAAGCGATCCCGGCGTGCTCCCGTCGCTGCCATCGCGTCGAGCCGCGCAGTGAGCGCCTCGCACGCGGCTGCGAACGCGACGATGCCCGCAGAATTCTCAGTCCCTGCGCGCAGCCCGCGCTCTTGTCCGCCGCCGTCGATGAGCGCCCTCGCCCGCTGGTCGTGGCGAATCCACGCGGCGCCGATCCCCGTCGGGCCGCCGATTTTGTGCGCAGAGAGCGCAGCGGCGACGGCGCCGGTCGCGCCGAGGTCGATCGGGATCTTTCCGAACGCTTGAATCGCGTCGATGACAACTGCGGCGTTGGCTGCGCGTGCAGCGTCGATCAAGGGCCGCAGCGGCGTGATCGTGCCGGTCTCGTGCTGCACCCAGGTCAGCGCGAGCAGCGCGGGCGCGGGCTCTGTCGCGAGCGCAGAGAGCAGCGCGTCGAGCGCCGTTCGGCCTGCGTGATCACCGCGCAACCGAGTGAGCTTCGCGCCCGACGCGTGAGCGACGCGCTCGCACGCGGCGAGCAGCGCGGGGTGCGCGCCGGGGTCGACCAAGATCGAGCGCGCTTCGATCGTGCGCGCGGCGGAGGCGACGCAGAGGTGCAGCGCTTCGGTGCCGCCGCTCGTGAAGACGAGCTCTTTGCTCATCGCGCCCGCGTGCGCTGCGATGGTGGCCCGGGCGTCTTCGAGCTTCGCGCGCGCCGCGCGGCCTGCGCGGTGGATGCTCGATGCGTTGAACTGCGGCTCGTCGGCGTACGCGCGCAGCGCGCGGCGCGCGGGCTCGCAGAGCGGCGTGGTGGCGTGGTGGTCGAGGTAGATCACGGTTCGATTTTGCGCTGCGGTTCGGAAGGAGGCCTGGGCGCCCTGGCGATTTGCAGACGGACCAGCAGGCCGCCGAAGGACTGACCCGCCACGGTCTCGCGGCCGCCGGTCTCGGCGCTCACGGTTCCGCCGTGCGCTTCGACGACGCGGCGGACGATGGCCAGGCCGACGCCTGCGCCTTCGTGTTGTCGCGTGGTCGAACCGTCGGCCTGAAAGAACGGCTCGAAGATCTTCGCGAGCACGACGGCGCGCACGCCCGGTCCGCTGTCGTTGACGACCACGTCGCAGGACGACGCGCTCACGCGCAGCTCGATCGCAACCGCGCCGCCAGCGGGGGTGAATTTCAGCGCGTTCTCGACGACGTGAGCGAGCGCGCGACGGACGCGCTCGGCGTCGCCGTTGGCCGACGCGGGCGCCGCGGGGATCATCGCGTAGAGGCGGATTCCCTTCTGGTCGAAGAGCGGTCGCGCGCCGTCGACCACGCGACGGACCACCGCGGCCACGTCGTAGGGAGCGAACGCGAAGCGCATTCGACCGGCTTCGAGCTGCGTGACGTCGAGCAGAGAGTCGATGGTTCCGCGCAGTCGAACGAGGGCTTCGGACATGGCGGAGAGCGCTTTTTTCTGCGCTCCCGTGAGGGGGCCGAGCTCTTCGTTGCTGAGGAGATTGAGGTAGCCGACGATGGGCGTGAGGGGCGTGGCGAGCTCGTGCGTGACGTTGCGATAGAACTCTTTGCGCAGACGGTCTGCTTCGAGCAGGCGTTGGTTGGCCTCGGAGAGCTCGTGAACTTTGGTCTCGAGGTGCTCTGCGATGCGCTGGCCTTGCGAGCGCAGCAGCGCCGAGGCTTCGCGGTCGACGCGCTCTCGGTGCCCAGCCAGGTACTCGTTGATTTGTCTTCCGAACTGACGAACGTCGATCGGCTTCGACAAGAAACCGTCGCATCCCACGGCGAGCGACTGCGCGCGGTCTCCCTCCGCGGTGATCGCCACAATGGGAACGCCCGGCAGCCGCCCCCTGAGCAGCATGGCCACCTCGTAGCCGTCGAGGTCGGGGATGTTGATGTCCAGCAGGATCAGGTCGGGCTTCACTTCGCCAGCGAGCCGCGCCCCTTCGAGCCCCGATGAGGTCTCGACCACGCGATGCCCCGAGGCCTGGAGCAGCTTGCGGACGAGCAGCAGGCTCTGCGGATCGTCTTCGACGTGCAGGATGGTCGCCACCCGCCGAAACTGCCAGAACGCGACAGCCGTTGAAAGGTCGAGTTCGTGAGCGTTCTCGCGCAGTCTGAGATACGATGAATCGTAACGCGCTGCGGACCATCGGCCGCGCTGCGACGTCGCGCTCGACCGCTGTCAGAGCGCCGTCGACGCGCCCGTCGATCGGTCGACTCGCGGGGCGGTTTTCTCGACCCATGGCCACGGATCTCGTTCGACGACTGGTGTACGAAGGGCTGCTCAGCGACGAGCAAGCGGCCGCCGTCGTGGCGCGCCGGGCGATGTTCGGTGAGCCTGCGCCGGTCGCCCTCGCCGCCGCGGGCGCTGCGACGCCGAGCACGGTCTCGGACCTGCTCGAGCGGCTCGGGTACATGACCGCATCGAGGTTGCGTCCGTCGAGCCATGCGCGCGCGCTTCCGAAGGGACTGCTCCGCGCGTTGTGGGTGGTCCCGATCGGCGAGAGCCCCGAGGGCGTGGTCGTGGCCATGGTCGACCCGACCGACGCGCACGCGCTGCGCGAGCTGCGGTTTCATCTTCGGCGGCCGATCGACCCGCGCGCGGCGGACCTCGATGCGCTGCGCGCGGTCGTGTACGAGATCGATCCTCCCGGCGATGCGCGCAGCAACACCCGGCCCGCGCCGGGTGCAGTCCCCCCGGCGGAGCTCGACGCGGGCTCGTGGGGCGCAGGCAGCGCAGACATCTTCGAGCGCGAGGTCGTTGGCATTGGTAAGCCCCGCGAGCGCTCGGCCACGCCGCCGTACGGACAGCCCGTGGTCAACGGCGCGGCGAGCGCGTGGGGACGGGGACCGGGCGAGGTGTCGAAGCTCGAAGGCGTGACGTTGTCGCTTCCCACGTCGGTGTCGGCGCGCGCGCGGCAAGGCGCCGCGGTCACGCCCAAGCGCGGCAACGATCGGCCGATCCCGCTGCGACGGAGAAAATCCGTCCCCAAGGTGGTCGCCACGCAGCTGTCGGCTGAAGCGCTGCACCCGCTGGCGGAGCTCTCGCACGCCGAGGACCGCGACGCGATCGCGCGGGTGTGCGTCAAAGCCCTCGCGCTCGTCGGCGAACGCGCGGTGTTCTTCGTCGTGAAGAAGGGCGTCGTGCAAGGGTGGGACGGCGCCGCAGCGACGGTCTCGCTCGCGGGACTCTCGCGAGAAGCGCTGCAGAATCTGTGGATTCCCATCACCGCGCGCAGCGTGTTTCGCGAGGCGCAAGAGCGTCGCGGCCGCTACGAAGGCCCGCTGACGGACTCGAGCGCAGACAGCATCCTGGCCGCCGCCATCGGCGGTCGACCGACGTCTGTGCTGCTCACGGCCATCGAAGTTCGCGGGCGAATCGTCGCGTTTCTCTACGTGGACAACCCCGAGGACATCGACGGCGCGCGCGATCGACTCGCTGAGCTCTCGAGCGCCGCGGCCAACGCGCTCGAGCGCGTGTTGCTGTCGCAGCGCGGCTGAGCGCGCACGGATTGCGGGGGATTGGCGCTCGTTGCGCGGGTGACGAACGCCGTCGTGCGCGGGCGTGCGATTGGGTACAACGCCTTCGGAGAGAAGAGCGATGAGCGAGCAGGACGAGTACGAGGTCGCGTTCGAGCAGTGGAAGCAGCGGTGCCTCGCGCCGCTCGAAGCGCAAAACGCCCCGCGAAAGCGGGCTGGACTGCTGGCGGGCGGCGCGGACGCGAAGGTGCTCTACACGCCCGCGGACGTGGCGGCGATCGACGCGGTCAAGAGCGTAGGGTTTCCTGGGCAGGCGCCGTTCGTGCGCGGCGTGCAAGCGAACATGTACCGCGGTCGCCTGTGGACCATGCGGCAGTACGCTGGGTTCGGCACGGCCAAGGCGTCCAACGAGCGGTATCGAATGCTCTTGGCCAAAGGCCAGACGGGGCTGTCGGTGGCCTTCGATCTGCCCACGCAGATGGGCCGGGACAGCGACCACGCGATGTCGCTCGGCGAGGTCGGCAAGGTGGGGGTGGCCATCGACTCGATCGATGACATGGAGGTCTTGCTCGACTCGATTCCGCTCGACCAGGTCTCGACGTCGATGACGATCAACTCGACCGCGGGCATCTTGCTCGCGCTCTACGTGGCCGTCGCGAAACGCCGCGGAATCTCTGCGGACAAGCTGCGCGGAACGATCCAAAACGACCTGCTCAAAGAGTACATCGCGCGCGGGACGTACATCTTTCCCCCGAAGCCCTCGCTCGATCTGACGGGCGACATCTTTCGCTGGGCCAACGACGTCGTCCCCAAGTGGAACGTGATCTCGGTCTCCGGCTACCACATGCGCGAGGCCGGCTGCGACGCGATCCAAGAGGTCGCCTTCACCCTCGCCAACGGCGTCGAGTACGTCGAGACCGCGCTGCGCGCAGGGCTCAAGGCCGAGGCGTTCGCCGCGCAGCTGAGCTTCTTCTTCAACGTCCACAACCACTTGATCGAAGAGGTCGCGAAGTTTCGCGCCGCGCGACGCTTGTGGTCCGACCTCATGCACGACCGCTTCGGCGTCACCTCCGATCGCGCGCGGGCGCTGAAGTTTCACTGCCAGACGGCGGGCGCCACGCTCACCGCGCAGCAGCCGATGAACAACGTCGTGCGCGTGACGGTGCAGGCGATGGCGGCGGTCCTCGGCGGCTGCCAGTCGCTGCACACCAACAGCTTCGATGAAGCGCTCGGGCTGCCGACGGAGCAGAGCGCCACCATCGCCCTGCGCACGCAGCAGATCATCGCGTCCGAGGCGGGCGTCACGGACACCGTCGATCCGCTGGGCGGAAGCTACGCGGTCGAGTCCCTCACCCAGCGCATCTACGAGGGCGCGAAGAAGTACCTCGACCAGGTGCGGGACATGGGCGGAATGGTCCACGCCATCGAGCGCGGCTATGTCCAGCGAGAAATCCAAGACGCGAGCTATCGCTACCAGCTCGAAATCGAAGACGGGCGTCGGCCCATCGTCGGGCTCAACGTGCACAAGAGCGTGAACGAGCCCGTTCCGGTCATGAAGATCGACCCGGCGCTCGAGCGCGAGCAGGTCGAGCGGGTGCAGCAGTGCCGCGCAAACCGTGACAAATCGCTGGCCGATCGCGCGATCGAGGCCGTCGAGCGGCGCGCCCGCGAGGGGCAGTCGGTCATGCCAGCCATCATGGAAGCGGTCGAAGCGCGGGTCACCGTGGGCGAGATCTCGGACGCGCTGCGGCGGGTCTTCGGCGAGCACGTCGAGATTCGAACGGTCTGAGTCGGATCTGCTTTCTTGACACTCGCGCAGCAACGCCCGTACAAAACCTGAAACATGCGGCAAAACTGTGGCGGGCGAGGTGTTCGGACCCTGACAGTTGAGTGCTCGCGCGGACGGAGGCTGAGCCCGTGACCAAGACCCTGCTCGTGGTCGATGACAGCGCCACGATGCGCAAGGTGTTCGAACTGACGCTCCTCGGTGAGGAGATCACCCTCGTGGCGCACGACGGGAGCGACTCGCTCCTGGCACGCGCGAGGGATGCCCGCCCCGCGGCGGCCATCGTCGACGTGAACCTCGGCGCGAACAACGGATACGACGTTTGTCGGGCGCTCAAGTCCGACGCGGTCATCGGCCGCATGCCGGTGCTGCTGCTCTTCAGCGAGCAGAACCCCATTGACGAAGCGAAGCTCAAAGAGTGCGGCGCCGAAGGGTCCATCTCGAAGCCCTTCGAGTCGCAGGCGCTGATCGATCGCGTGAAGCAGCTGCTCTCGACGAGCCAGTCGCAGCTCGCCGCAGTGCAGCAGCCCTCGCCCAAGCAAACCGCTACCATTGGCGTGTCGCCCGCTGCCGCGGCGCCAGTGACCCCGCTCGGAGCGCCCGTGCCGGCTCCCGCTGCGGGTAAGCCTGCGACGCCCGTCGCTCCCGCGAGCGCAGGCCTTCCGGCGGCCAATCCGCTGGGCGGCGCCCGTCCCAAGGCGACGCAGATGTTCGCGCCCAACGTCGCGCCGCCAGGAGCTCCTGCGACGCCGCCGACCGCGAGCCCGGTCGTCGCGCCGAGCGCTCCCGTTGCGCCGCCTGCCGCGGCGATCACGCCGCCGCCTGTGGTCGCGAAGCCCGCGATCGTGGCGCCGCCTGCGGGTGCCGTCGTGGCTCCCAAGCCCGCCGTCGTCGCGCCGACCCCGGCCAAGGTCGAAGCGCCGGTGCCCGCTCCCGTGACCGCGCCCGTCGCTGCTCCTGCTGCGGCGGCTGCCCCGGCCGTGAAGTTGCCCGCGGATCTCGAAGCGAAGGTGAGCGCCCTCGGGCTCACGCCGTCGCAGGTCGAAGCGGTCTCGGCGCTCACCCGCGAGGTGGTCGAGCGCGTGGTGTGGGAGGTGGTCCCGCAGCTCGCCGAGACGATGATCCGCGAAGAGCTCCGTCGCTTGACGTCGAGCTGACCGAACGAGCGCAGCCAACGGGGGGCTGCGGTCGACCGTTGTGTTGTTCGCGGCGCAGAGTTATTGCGCTCGGACGACCATGACGATCGAGCTCTCGAAGGCTTACGACCCTACCGACGTCGAGCCGCGTTGGTACGCCGAGTGGATTCGCGCGGGACATTTCGCTGCGCAGGACACGGGGGACGCGTCCAATGCGTACAGCATCGCGATCCCGCCGCCCAACGTGACGGGCTCGCTGCACATGGGGCACGCGCTGTTCTGCACGATTCAGGACTCGCTGGTGCGCGCGGCGCGCATGCGCGGTCGCAACGCCCTGTGGCAGCCCGGCGTCGATCACGCGGGCATCGCCACCGAGGTCGTGGTCTCGCGGCTGCTCGCGCTCGAAGGAAAGTCCCGCAAAGACCTCGGCCGCGAGGCCTTCTTGCAGCGCGTGTGGCAGTGGAAGGAGCAGTCCGGCGGCCGCATCACCGAGCAGCTTCGCAAGATGGGCGCCTCGCCCGACTGGTCGCGCGAGCGCTTCACGATGGACGCGCAGTGCTCGGCGGCGGTGCGCGAAGCCTTCGTGCGCTTGTACGAAGAGGGCTTGATCTACCGCGGCGAACGCCTGGTGAACTGGAGCGTCGCGGCGCAGACGGTGATCTCGGACCTCGAGGTGGACCGCGCCGAAGAGGACGGAGAGCTGTTCTCCTTCGCGTATCCGTTCGCCGATGGCTCGGGAGAGATCGTCGTGGCGACGACGCGGCCCGAGACGATCCTCGGCGACACGGCGGTGGCCGTTCACCCCGACGATCCTCGGTACAAAGACGCGATCGGCAAGCAGCTCAAGTGCCCCTTTCACGATCGGACGATCCCGCTCATCGCGGACTCGATCCTCGTCGACATGGCGTTCGGCACGGGCGCCGTGAAGGTGACGCCGGCCCACGATTTCAACGACTACGAGACGGGCAAGCGGCACGGGCTGCCCTTCATCAACGTGCTCAACCTCGACGGGACGATCAACGCCGAGGGCTCGCGCTTCGCGGGCCTCCCGCGGTTCGAAGCGCGAAAAGCCGTGAAGAAGGCGCTCAACGAGCTCGGCCTCGCGCGCGGCTCGAAGCAGCACCGGCTCGCGATCGCCCGCGAGGCGCGCACCAACGACGTGCTCGAGCCGATGTTGCTGCCGCAGTGGTACGTGCACGCCAAACCGCTCGCGGACAAGGCGCTCGCCGCGGTGCGCGAGGGCAAGACCACGATCGAGCCGGTCGAGTGGGTCAAGACCTGGGAGCACTGGCTCACCAACATTCAAGACTGGTGCATCTCGCGGCAGCTCTGGTGGGGCCATCAGATCCCCGCGTGGTACTGCGCCAAGTGCGGCGCGGTGACGGTCGCTCGCGAGACGCCGACCGCCTGCTGCAAGTGCGGACACGACGCGCTCGAGCAGGACTCGGACGTGCTCGACACGTGGTTTTCGAGCGCGCTGTGGCCGTTCAGCACCCTCGGTTGGCCTGAGAAAACAAAGGCGCTCGAGACGTTCTACCCGACCACGGTGATGGAGACTGGCTACGACATTCTCTTCTTCTGGGTCGCGCGCATGATGATGTTCGGCATTCACTTCATGGGCGAAGTGCCGTTCAAGCGAGTGCTGTTGCACGGGATGGTGTGCGACGAGCGCGGCGAGAAGATGTCCAAGGTGAAGGGCAACGTGATCGACCCGCTTCACCTGGTGTACGGCGCGACGCTCGACACGGTGGTCGAAGCGGCGAACCCGCCGGGCACGCCGGCGGACAACGCGCTGAAGAAGTTCAAGCAGTGCTATCCGAGCTACGCGGAGAAGACCGAGGGATTTCCTGCGTTCGGCGCGGACGCGGTGCGGTTCTACCTCGCGACGAACCCTCCGCAGGCCAAGCGCATCAACCTTCAGCTTCGTCAGCTCGAGCGCGCGAAGAATTTCGCCAACAAGCTGTGGAACGCCACGCGCTTCGCCCTCCCCTACCTCGAGCCGCTGCGCGCGGACGGCGCGGACGGATCGCTTCCGCCTGCGAGCGCGATGTCCCCGGCGGATCGTTGGATCCTCTCGCGCCTCGCGCTCACCGCGCAGGAGGTGAGCGACGGGCTCGAGGGATTCAGGCTCGATGAGTGCACCACCGCCGTGCGGCGCTTCTTCTGGGACGAGCTTTGCGACTGGTACCTCGAGATCACCAAGGCCGTGCTCAACGGCACGGACGAGGTCGCCAAGGACGTGACCCGGCGCGTGCTCGCGAACTGCATCGAGAGCTCGATGCGCTTGTTGCACCCGTTTATGCCCTTCGTCACCGAGGAGCTCTGGCAGAAGCTCCCCGACGCGGTTCGCTCGAAGCGCCGCGACGGTCGCCCGGCGGAGCACTTGTGTGTGGCGAGCTTCGCCGAGGCATCGGAGTTCGCGCGCGACGAGGCCGCCGAGCGCGAGATCGCGTTCGTGCAGGGCGTCATCACCGCGGCGCGCAACATTCGCGGCGAGCTCGGCATCAAGCCGAAGGACGCCATGACGCTGATCTTGCGCACCGACGACGCGGCGCAGCGCGCGTTGCTCGACCGCTACGAAGCGCAGGTGAAATCGCTGACGATCGCGCACGGGCTCACGGTCGAAGCGCACGGCCCCAAGCCGAAGGGCGTGGGGTATGCAGTGGTGGATGGGGCGGAGGTGATCGTTCCGCTCGCGGGGCTGATCGACCCAAAGGCCGAGGCGGCGCGGCTCGAAAAGGAGATCGCCAAGGGCAAGAAGGACCTCGAGAAGTGCAGCAAGGTGCTCTCGAACGAGAACTTCATCGCTCGTGCCGCGCCCGAGGCGGTCCAGTCTGCGCGCGACGAGCAGGCCGCGTTGGTCGCGCGGCTCTCGAAGCTCGAAGAGGCGCTGGTGGTCGTGCGCGACGCCGAGAGCTGATCGGCACCATCAACGACGTCGAAGGGGGGAAGTCCGGCGCGTGTGCGCGTACAATGGCCGATGCCAATGTTCGCGCGTCCGTCCTTCGCCCTCACCGCCGTGGTGACCATCGCTGCTCTCGCGGGCTGTGAGCCGAGCCTCATGGGGGATTTCGGCGGCCGCGGCGCGAGCAACGCGAACGCCAACGCCGGCGCATCGAGCGGCAACAACACGTGGAACTCGCCGCGATGGGCGGCCAACAACCCCCAGCAGCCGCAGAGCAACGCGGCGGCTTCGCCCAACGGCGCGCAGCCCGCTGCGAACGGGGCTCAGGCTGCGCAGGCGAACGGCGCTGTTGCGCAGAACGGCGCGACGCCTCCGGTCAACGGCACGGTGCAGCAGCAGACGGGCCCTGCTCCGTGGGGCGCGCAAGCGAACGGCGGCGCGGTGCAGCCAGGGACGGGCACGGTCACGAGCGGGCCGGTGATCAACCCAGCGACCGCGCCGGTGTGCGAGGACAACCGGCCGCGCGCCTTGGATTTGCCCGGTGATTCGTGCGCGCGCCCGTGCCGGTCGACGTGGCAGCGCTGCTTCGACGGGTGCAACGGCGGGCAGGATCGCCAGTGCGTCGCCGCGTGCGACGACGCGTTTCGCGACTGCATGCGCGGCTGCTACTGAGCGCGGCGCGCGATCGCGAGCGGCCCTGGCGCTACCCCCCTCACGCGATCGGTCAGCTCATCCCCTGAGCGCGTCGAACAGGTCGAGATCGACGTACGGAACAGCGATCCGCGCGTGACGCACGCCCACTCCGTGATCGTCCATCCAGCGCGAGAGCAGCTGGCCGTCGACCAACGTGACCGGCGCTGCTTCCGGTGAATTGGCCTCTTCGCGCGCGCCCGAGAGCACCGAGCCCGTCGTGACGATCCACGCGGCGCGGGCGTGGTTGAAATGGTGCATCGAGCCTCGCAGCTCGATCACTCGCTCGCGTCCCACTTCGCCTCCGCGCTTGAGCAGCACCGCAGCGGGGATCTCTTCGCCCGCGACGCGCGCGGTTCCGGTGACGAAGAGCTCTCCCTGACTCGCTCCAGCGCGACGAATCGAGCGGAGGTTGGTCAATCCCACGCGCTCGAGCGTGACGGCGATCATCTCGATGAACGCCGACTGCGGCAGCTCGTTGAGCTTGCGGACGAGCTGGCGTCGCGCTGCGTCGCGCAGGCGCTCGAGCGCGACGAGGGCCTCGTCTTCAGCACGAGCGACCTCGCCGCCGAGCGACCACTCGACGAGCGAGACGCGCGACCCCTGCACGCGCAGGCGAGCGCGCTCTCCGCGTGCTTCGCGGCGGGCGGTGTCGGCGCGCGCCGAGGCGGCGAGCGAGGCGGCGAGCACGTTGGCGTCGCCCGAGAGTCGATTGCCGCGAATCGCGTCGTCGACGAGCGTGCGAAACGGAACCGCGTTGCGGTCGTCCCGTCGCTGCAGCAGCGAGACGACCAGATCAGCTGCGTCGCGTCCGGCCTCGACCGTGGTGTCTTCGGTCGGCGCGCGATCACGATCCGCGCGGTCGCCGCGATCACTGCGGTCACGATCACGATCACCGCGCTCACGGTCACCGCGCTCACGGTCACCACGCTCACGGTCACCACGCTCTGCGCGATCACCGCGCTCTGCGCGATCACCGCGCTCTGCGCGATCACCGCGCTCTGCGCGATCACCGCGCTCTGTGCGATCGCCACGCTCTGCGCTCGCGCCACGGTCCGCGCGATCAGCCGCGGGACGCTCGGCGTTTGCGCGGTCTGCGCTCGCGCCGCGATCACCGCGATCACGTCCGCGCCCGCGTTCGGGGCGCTCGGCTCGGTCACCGCGCTCGCCGCGCTCGGAACGGTACGGACGCACTTCGCGCGGCTCTGCGCCTTCGGCTGGCGCCTCTGCGCCCTCGGCGCGCGGAGCTGCTTCGGCGCCCTCTGCGCCTTCGGGGGCCGAGCCTTCTTCGCGCGGCTCGTCGCCTTCGCCTGCATCGGCCCGGAGCTCTGGCTCTCCGTCGGACTCTTCGTCGTCACCCTCGAGCTCGTCGCCTTCGGAGGCGATGGGCGTTCCGTCCGGGGCGAGCTCTGCGCGGTCGCCGCCGCGCCGACGACGCCGACGCCGGCGACGACGACCACCCTCACCTGCGGCGGCGTCGGCCGCAGCGGCACCAGCGGCCGGCGCAGGCGCGGGCTTCGGAGGCGGATCAGCTAGCACCGGAAGATCGTCGTCGTCCTCTGCAGCGAAGATGGTCTGCGCGATGTTGAGAAGGTCTTCGCGCTCGCGCTCTTCAGCGCTGGGCGGATGCATCTCTTCTTTCTCGGCCTCTTCTTCGGCGCCCTCGGGCAGCACAGGCTCTTCGCTCTCTTCGACGTCGGCTGCTGCTTCGACCGCGGCCTCGCCCCACACGCGCAGCGCGAACACGCCGGGCTTCACGCGGATGATGGGCGCGTCTCCCTTGTCCTTCTTGATCATCGTCGTGAGACGAGTGGACATGGTGATTTCGGGGGTTTTTCCCACGTGGGAGAGCAGGTTTTGCTCGATCGCCAGCTGGGTAATCTTCTTGAAGTGGAGGGGCTTGCCGATCTGGCGAAGCACGACCTCGGCTGCTTCGGTAAACGTCATTGGATCGAACCGGTGTCCTTTCGCGCTCGGGTTCCGCCGACGCTCGCGCTCGGGCCCACAGCGGCGTCGCGCACACGTCGGGCGCGACCGGTCGGAGGGGCGAGCGCGCGAGGTCGCGCACGGATCGAGCTTGGTGATCGCCCGCCCCACCGGCCGCGCACGGTGCGGGGCCATAGGGACTTTGGGCGTGCGAACCGTACACGGCCGGTTATCCACGCGGCAAGGCGCCGAGCGCCGCGGGAACAATTCACGACTTTCTGCGGTTCCTCGGGATTGTCCGTCGCGCCGCCAGAAAGTGCGGTACTCCACGGACGCACCGCGAGTACGGCCATGGCGAAGAGCGCGAAGAACAAGAAGTCCACCAGCGATTCAGAGAACGAAACCGAAGAGACCGCGCGCGAGGCGCCCGCGCCGGACGCTCCCGAAGAGCTCGCGCGCGTTCGCAAGCGCAACACGATCATCGCGTCGGTCTTCGTCGCGATCGTGTCGGCGTCGATCGGGTTCGTGTCGTGGCATCGGCCGCGCGACCCGGGCCGCGTGTGGCTCAACGGCGCGACGAGCCGCCACAACGAGCGCGTGGCCAAGCGGCTCACGCAGTGCTTCGGCGGCGACACCGCCGCGCAGATCCGCGCCAATTTGCCGGAGATCCGACGCGGCACCCTCCCCGCCACCATGCGCAACTGCCGCGGGGCGACGCTGACCGAGCTGCTCGCCTCACCGCTCGCCGTCGCTGGTGAGCTCGGCACGCCGCCCGGCTACGCCGAAAACGGCCGTCGTCGCGCGTGGGACGCGTACTCGCGCATGCAGACCGCGCTGCGCGCGTACGAGCGCGCCATGGCAGCGGTGCCGGATGGGCAGGCCAACGTGCCCGAAGCCGCGCGCGACTCGCTGGCGAGCGCCCTCGACGACGTCGCCGCCGACGCCGACTCTGCCCGCAGCGTGATGAACGACCTGCGCAACGTCGTCGAAGAGAACGCCAGCTGGTACTGAGCGTCAGCTCTTCTTGACCGCTTGATCGAGCGCGTCGGACGAGATCGTCTGCAACAGCGACTCGCGGTTCTTGAGCACCGCTTCGTCGAGCAATGCGACCGCCTTCGCGCGGTGGTCGTACAGCCGTCGATGCGGCCGGGCGCGGTCCTGCTTCGAGAGCAACGCGTACGTGACCCAGGGAAACACCGCGGTCACGTCAGCGTGGCAATACACCGAGCGCGCCACGCCCTCGGGCGAGACCTTGCCCCAGGTGTGGCCTTCGGACGCCGGGCACGACGAGAGCGCGCCGTTGTCCACTGGGTCGACGCAGAACTGCACGTCGATGTCGAAGCCGTCCGTCTCGACCTCGAGGATCTGCGAGAGCAGCGGCTCGCCCTGCAGCGTGTAGTTCTTCGGGACGCCGCCGCCGAGGATGAAGATCGCCATCTTCTTCTCGAGACCGTGCAAGCAGTAGTTCTGCACGGCGCTCATCTCGTAGACGTCGTCGTTGACGTCGATCTCGAGCTTGAACGTCTCGGGGAAGAGCCGCTTGAGCTTCACGATGTTCAAGAAGATCGAGCCGTCTTGCACGGCGCCGACGAAGATCGGCACCGCGCGCTTGTACGCCGTGGCGAGCAGCGACGGACGCTTCACGCCCAGGGCGTCCTCGATCTTCGCGATGTACATCCCGAGCAGGTAGTGCAGCTCGGGCGTGGTCATCTTCTTCTGAAATTCTGGCTGCAGAAGGATCGCGCTGAAGAGCTTGTCGGTCTCGAGGAGCGTCTCTTCCCAGAAGCCGAGGTCATAGATTCGGATGATCCGCGCGAGTCGCAACGCGAGGTCGCCCGCGTTGGGGTCGATCTCGCGGATGCGGTGGCCGATGATGCGGTGCGCGTCGTGATAGAGGTTGGCGCCCGTCGTCGTGATGCAGTCCACGAGGCCGCGCTCGATCAGCGGGATCAGGCAGCTCTGGTGCAGACCCGCGGGCGTCATCGCGCCGGAGAACGTGAGAAACGTCGCGTAGTCCTGGTCGACCGCGCGCGCCATCAGGTCGAACGCCGTGCGCTCTTGCCGGCCCACGAAGGCCGGAAACCGATCACGAAAGATCTCTTCGGGCGTCTCGCGGCCGGTGATTCCTACGGGTTCGACGTCTCGCGCGTGGTCGAAGTCTCGACGCATCTCTTCGGTCGAGCCCTCGTCCACGGCGCCCTCTTCGCTCTTGTCACTGTGATCGGTCATCGCGCGCCGTGATCTACCAGAACTGCGGTGAATCTGTCGAAAGACCGGTGAACACCGGGCGTAGTAGCGTTGTCGCCGCGATGGCGAGTCGATCGTTCAACAGGGCGCCCGACGGGTTCGAAGGCTGCTTCGGACACCGCGGGGCTGCCGGGATCTTTCCTGAGAACACGCTGCAAGGGTTCTTGCTGGCGGCGCGGTTCGGCGTCGATGTCGTCGAGACCGACGCGCACGTGACGCGCGACGGCCGCGTGGTGCTCTGCCACGACCCCACGGTGGATCGCACCACCGATGGGCAGGGAGCGATCGCGCAGATGACCCTCGCCGAGCTGCAGTCGCTCGACGCTGGCGCGCGTTGGACCGATCGTGACGGCAGCGCGCCGTTTCGCGGCAGCGGGCTCTGCGTGCCGACGCTCGAAGAAGCCCTCGAGGCCCTCCCGTCGCAGCGGTTCAACATCGAGCTCAAGAGCGACGAGCCCGACGCCGCGCGCGTGTTCGCCTCGGCCCTCGATCGCTGCGGCGCCCGCGGCCGCGTCGTGCTCGCCGCAGAAGACGGCGCAGTCATGGCCGCGCTGCGGCGCGAGGCAGCGTGGGCGCCGACGAGCTTCAGCTCCGCCGAGGTGTTCGGCTTCATCTCGGGCCTGCACGAGGACAACTACGAGCCTCCGCCGGCGTGCGCGCTGCAAGTCCCCGACGTGTTCAACGACTTCGAAGTGGTGACCGAGGCCTTCGTTGCGCGTGCAAAATCCCTCGAAATCGCGGTTCACGTCTGGACCGTCAACGACCCCGCCGTGGCGCGAAGGCTCGTCGCGATGGGCTGCGAAGCGATCATCACGGACCACCCCGAACGCTGGTCGGTGATGGCGTCGCCAGCGCTCCGAGCACGGTGAGCCCTGCGCAGCGCTCGATCGTGAGCGCTCGACCGACGCTTCGGGCGCTCACGCGCAGCAGTGCAGGCTCAGCGCCGACCGCCACCTCGACGCCCGCCACGCGGGGCGCGCACGGAGCGCTCGCGCGCAGCGACAGCCAGAGCGTCGTCGATCCCGGCGTCGCGGGGCCCGACAGCGCGACGCGCGTGCGCCCCCTCGCGTCTGCGCTGGACTCCGCCAGCGACGCGCGCACGCCTTCGAGCGCGACCAGCGCGCGCGCGATCGAGAGCGGGTCGCTGAGCGGCGGGTCCGTGGTGAGCGCCTCGCGAAACAGCGTCGGCGCGATGGGCGCTCGCAGCGTCGCCAGTCCGAGGATCGCGGCGTTGCGCGTGAGCGCATAGCGGGTCGAGCGCGCCAGCGTCGTGAGCGGCTCGATCGCGCGCGGGTCGGCGAGGTCCGCGAGCGCGGCGGCGGCTTCGGGCGCGAGCCGCGGGTCTTCGAGCAGCCGCACGTACGCGTCGAACGCGCGCGCGTCTCGCACGCTTCGCAGCGCGGCGAGCGCAGCGTCTCGGTCCGCGTCGGCTGCGGCGTGATCGCTTAGCCACTGCGCGAGCACATCCGCGCCGTCCCGATGCCCGAGCGTCGCGAGCCCGAGCGCCGCGCTGCGACGAAGCGAAACGTCGCTGGACGCGAGGGCGTCTCGGCTCGCGGCGACGCCCCTCGGGTCGCCGAGGCGCGCGAGGGCCACCCCTGCTTCGAGCGACAAATCGCTGGCGTTTCGCGTCGTCGCCGCGGCCAGCGCGGCGCGCACGCGCGGGTCTCTTTCTCCGAGCGCGGCGAGCGCGCGCACCGCGTGGATGGCCCGGCGCGCGTCGAGCGTCGCGATGCTCTGCGCGGCGTACACAGCAGCCGAACGATCGCCTTGAATCGCGCGCTCGACCGACGGCGGCAGCGCGTCTCGGGACGGCTCGCTGCTCGCGGCGCCCTCGTGCTCGAAGCGCGCGTGCGATGCGTCCCACCCTGCGACGAGCGGACGGAGCCGCGCGAACAGGTCTGGCCGTGCGTCGGCGAGGTTGTTGCGCTCGCGGGGATCCACGTCGAGGTCGAACAGCTCGCACGAGCCTTCGCTGACGTCGCAGACGAGCTTGTGCGTTCCGTCGGTGACGAGGCGCTCGGCGCCGACGCTCGCGAAGACGTTGCGCTGCCACGGCGCGCCGTTGGCGAGCGGGCCGAGGTCGCGTCCGCGCAGCCTGGGAGGACGGTCGATCGCGAGGCCCGCGAGAAGGGTCGGCAGCAGGTCGACGTGCGACGCCGGACCCCGCACGCGACGCGGAGAAAGCCCAGGAACCGCGATGATGAACGGAACGCGGGCTTGCTCTTCGTAGACCGTCGTTCCGTGAAAGCGGCCGCCGTGCTCGCCGAACTCTTCGCCGTGGTCCGCCGTGATGACCCACGCCGCGCGACGGCCGACTCGCGCGTACGCTTCGCGGAGCGCGCGCACGGCGTCGTCCACCGCGGCGACCTCGCTGTCGTAGCGACTGGCGACCGACGCGCCGCCGGCGACGCGCGCGCCGGGGTGCGCTTCGTACGACTCGTGGGGCTCGAACAGGTGCACCCACAACAGCGTGCGTCGCGATCGAGGCTGTGATTCGAGCCACGAAATCGCCGTTCGCACGCGCTGCTCGGCGCTCGCATAGTCCTCGACGCGGCGCTCGAAATCGAAGCCTCGCGTCCGCAGATCGCCGAGCCGATCGCCGTCGACCGAGAACACCGCCGGAGGAAAGTAGGCCGCGCTCGCGTAGCCCTTCGTCGCGAGCAGCCCCGCGATCGTCTGGTGTGGCCTCGAGGGCGCACCGAGCGCGCTCACGCCGCGAAAGAACTTTCCTGTCATCAGCGACGCGAGCGAATACGAAGTGTGCGGCGTCGTGCAGTACGCCCGTTCGATCACCACGCCGTCTCGCGCGATCGCGTCGATCGCTGGCGTCAGTCCGCCGCGATGACCGTAGGCGCCGAGGTGGTCCCATCGAAGCGCGTCCACGGTCACGATCACGATGTCGAGCCCTTCGAGGTCCAAGCTCGGCCCCTCGACGATCCGATCGTCGTCCACGACCGCCCGCACGTTTCGCTGCGGAATGAGCCGCGCCGCCCCCCGCACGACGTACGTCGCGAACGCGGTGTTCTGCCTCGCCCTCGCCCGCGCCCGCTGCGATCGCAGCAGGTCGGCGCTCGCCAACGACGCGAACAAAACGAGCGCGACGATCGCCGCTGTGCGCGCCTTCGATCGAGCTTTACTCGAAGGCTTCATCGCGATCGCGGCGCTGCTCGCTGCCATCGCGGCGGCGAAGAGCGCAGCCATCGCGTGCAGCGCGGGATAGAGCCGCACGAGCAGCGTCGCGTGACCGTAGGCGAGCAGCGCCGCGACGAGCGCGAGCAGCGTCGCGACCAGCGTACGTCGGCGCTCGATCACCGCAGATACGTGATCGAGCGCACGAAACAGCGCCGCGCCCAGCATCGCGCACGCCAGGGCGGTCGTCGCGATCAGCCACGGCCGCGCCGACGAGCGAAGCATGGCCGAACCCGAGAACGCAGCGAACCCCAGCGCGACGCCGGCCGCCATGCCCACGAGGGATCCTGCGGCGGTTCGAGCGCGTTTGGACTGCGAAATCACTGCGCGAATCGCGAGCGAGCCGAGCGCTGCTGCGGGCGCGAGCGCCAGCGCAACGACGGCCACGACGCCGGCGACGAACAGCGCGGACTCGACCGGCGGGCCTGGGCTCTTTCGCAACGCGAGCGCGGCGTCCGCGAGCCCGAGCGCGACGGCGGCGGCGGTCGCTGCGCGCGCGCCGTGCGTGGCGGTCCGTCGCGAGGGCGCCTCGCTGCTCACCCTGCGTCTTCTCCCGTGGGGGTCTGTCCGCGCGCGAGCATGCGCGCTGCGGCGCGCTCGAGCGCGGGCCATCGTGCGAGCGTCGCGTCTTCGTCGAGCAACGCGCGCGCGGCTTCGACG
>JAAFIF010000178.1 GCA_013298625.1 Myxococcales bacterium | reverse complement strand
GTGCCACGAATGGACCGGAGCCCAACGCCGATCGATCGACGCGCATTGCGAGCGCGATTGCGCGTTCAACCGGGCGCCACTCGTAGGCCAGGCGAACGCTCTGGCCGCTCCGCGACGCTGCGTCGCGCAAAGGCCGGAGGCTTGCCCTCTGGCCGTGCGTCCAACGGGCGTTCCTGCCGCGCGTCGCGTGCCTTGTCCTCTGGCCGCGCGTCCAACGGGCGTTCCTGCCGCGCGTCGCGTGCCTTGTCCTCTGGCCGCGCGTCCAACGGGCTCTGCTGTTGCGCGTCGCTTGTCCTCTGGCCGCGCGTCCAACGGGCGTTCCTGCCGCGCGTCGCGTGCCCTCTGGCCGTGCGTCCAACGGGTGTTCCTGCCGCGCGTCGGGCGTCTTGTCCTCTGGCCGCGCGGACTTGCGTGCCCCTGTTGCGCATCTCGTGGGCCAGGGGATCAGCGGCGGTGCACGCGGATGCGGGCGATCTGCAGCAGCTCGTCGATGCGGTCTCCATCAAACGCGTCGACGCCCTCGCGCTCCATGGTCTCGACGCGCAGACGAACGACGTTGTCGCCCGCGACGGTGAGCGCTGCGTCGGTGACGCGCCAGCCGTCGTCGAAGCGCTCGGTCCACATGTGTCCGATCGCTGCGACGGCGTTGTCGACGCGCACGACGGCGAAGCCGCTGGCGAGCCTCGCGGGGATGGCGTTGCAGCGCAAGAGGGCGGCGGCGAGCACCGCGTGTTCGGTGCAGTCTCCTTCGCGGCGATCGAACACGACGCTCGCCGTCACGAACCCGATCGCCATGGACTTGCGAGAGATCCACTGGTCCGTGCGGCGCAAGAGCGCCTCGCCGGTGCGCTCGTTCGCTGGTGATTCGCAGCGGCTGCGCAGGGGATCGCGGTCGTAGTCGACGATGAAGCTCGGGGTGCGGTGCTGCTCGGTGGGCGCTGTGCGGTCGTCGCCGTCGCGGACGGGGTCGACGAAGCGGGTGGTTGAATCGGTGTGCACGAGCTCGAAGCGAGCGTTGGCGAGGGACGTGGGGGCGGGCTCGACGATCTCGACGGCGACGTTCGAGATCGCAGGGACGCCCAGGGTCTCTCTGCCCACCTCCCCCTCGCGCGCGGCCGTCAAGGCGACCGGGGCTCGCGCGGCGTTGGCGCGCTGCGTGGCGTTGCTCGTGGCCGGGCCGTTCGTCGGTCGCGCTGCGCAGCTGCACAGGGCCAGCGCCGCGACGCTCTGGACGAGCGCGCGGCTCACTGCGGCTCTCCGTCGACGCGCCGAGTGATGACCGTCAATCGCCCGAGCTCTGTGTGCATTTCGGTGGGCATTCCATCGGGGCCGACGAGCGCGCGCGTGCTGCGTCGCGGGCTGGTGATCGTGAGCCAGGCGTGGGCGCTGTCGACGCGCTGCGCGAGCTCGATGCGCGACCGCGTGACGGTGAGCGGGTTGGCGGAGTTGAACCGCTCGCGCTCGGTCGGCGCGAGCGCGTCGCTGCTGGCGAGCGCGCGTCGCGCGAACGCGCTGATCGTGGGGGTGGCTGCGCGCAGCACTTCGTGCGCGACCGCGACGCCCGTGAGCGGCCGGCCGAGGTGCGTTCCTTCGAAGTGATAGCGCAGGGTGTTGGCCTCGCGCTGCCACACGTTGTTCTCGAGCGTGAGGTTGGTGTTCTCGATTTCGCGTTGGGACTCGAGCACGCCGTCTGCCGTGTATCGCTCGATCGTGACGCTGTCGATCGCGGTGAGGTCCGCCTCTCCGCGCGCGATGAGCGTGGACGCATAGGTCTCTTCGATGGTGATCCCTTGCTCTTCACGAAAGCGAAGGAGCTGCACGCCGATCCTGTGGTCGTTGAGCGAGACGACGTAGTTGGCGTCCCTCGGCGACGGCCTCGCGCCGCGCATGAGGGGAACGATCGCGCGATGAAAGCTCTGTCGATAGCCGGGCTCGTCGTGGGTGCAAATCGCGCTGCGGTCGCCGGTGGTGAGCGTGCGAATCTTGACCGAGCCCACCATGACTCGGCCGCTCGAGTTGACGTTGTAGACGAACGCTGCGTCGAGGTAGCCGTTTCCCCCGACGACGCCCGCGTCGACGGCCTCGATCGCGCTGCGCACGAAGTTGCCGCGGATGTTCTCGTAGACAGCGCGCAGCATGTTGGCGAGGTCCCCTTGTTGATCGAGCACGACGCACTCGACGGGCTGCTCGGCGCCGATCGAGAACCGCACGCGGTGCCCGTTGGCGACGCGGCTCACCGCTACGTCTCCCGCGCTCGCGACGGCGCCACGAAAGCCCTCTCCCGCGGTGAACGCGCGCTCGGTGAGCGCCGCGCTGGACTCGCGCGCGACGGCGGCGCGGTAGCGAGCCAGCGCTTGCTGCTGGGCTTGCTGGGTCTCGCGTTGTGCCTGCGCGCGCGCCGCGGCTTCGCTCTCGCGGCTGAGCTCGTCGGACGCGCGGTTGTTTGCGGCGGTGGTGGCGCAGGACGCGAGCGCGACGCTCGCGACGGCGGCCGAAACGATGCGGCCACGGCCGCGCCCCAGAGACTTCCCCGACATGAGAGCCGGTGGGATAGCCAGCGACCCCGACGATTGCAACGGGCAATCGCGCAACTGTTGGGATCTGCCGTCGGATAGGGCCCCTCGCGCGCAGGGACAAACTGCCGTAGAGAGGCGTGCAAGGGAGTCATGGTGATGCTTCGAGTGCCGGTCGTCGTGGTGTTGGGGGGAGTGTTGCTGAGCGTCGCGGGGTGCAACACGGCGCCGCCGAACTGCGGGTTGAACCAGCGGTACGAGCCGGGGTTTCGCAGCTGTATTCCGCTGTGCGGGACGCGAGAGGCGCCCATCAACGCGAGCTGCTTCGATCAGGATTCGGGGACGGTGCGCGAGGCTGGCGTCGAGCCGACGGACGGCGGCGGGGCGACGGACGTGACCGAGACCGACGCGCGGGACGCGGCGATGGACACAGCCGACGCGGTCGGGGCGGATGCGAGCGACGCGGGCGGGTGCGGGGCGGGGCGCGAGATAGCGGCAGGGGCGTGCGATGTGAAGGTTCCGCGGGCGATCGCGCCGTTGAGCACG
This sequence comes from Myxococcales bacterium, assembly GCA_013298625.1. Lineage (GTDB taxonomy): Bacteria > Myxococcota_A > Polyangia > Polyangiales. Next base: position 4,170 of record JAAFIF010000178.1, on the reverse strand, counting down.
GCGAGGGTGAGCTCGCGGAGGCCGCGATTGAAGTGGGTTTTGCCTGACGGAGTGACGGGCGCGCACGTCGAGGTGTGCGCGGATCGGCTGTGCGCGCGGCTGCTCGAAGAGGGCGACGCGACGAGCGAGTGGGCGCCGACGAGGGAGCTTCCGACGGGGGTGGTGTTCTGGCGGGTGCGCGGGACGGTGGGCGGGGCGCGTAGCGCGCGGACGAGCCCGACCTGGTGGATGTGGGTTCCGGCGCGCAGCGCGGCGGGTGGCGTTCAGACGAGCTGGGGGAGCGTCCCGGATGTGAACGGGGACGGGTTGGGGGATTTGGTAGCGGCGCAGTGGCTCTTCGATCGGTGCATGGCGATGCCGTGCCCGGCGGAGAACGTGGGCGTATACCTGTCGAGCGCGAGAGGGATCTCCACTGCGACGCCGTCGCAGGTGATCGAGGCGACTGTCCCCGAGTCTCGGATTGGATTCGGGTTGAGCGCCACCGACGTGAATGGGGATGGCACCGCTGATCTATGGATCACGGAGCCACTTACCGGCGGCACATCGTTGCCTGGACGCGGAAAAGCGCATCTGTACCTCGGCGCTGGCACTGGAGTGTTGACGCGACAGTTCACCGCAGAGGGTGCGGGCGCTGAGGATATTCTCGGCTGGAGCTCGGCTGCTCTGGGGGACGTGAACGGCGACGGGTACGGAGATGTTGCGGTGGGCGCGATGGGCGCGGAGCCCGGCGGACTGACCCGCGCAGGCGAGGTGCGGGTGTATTTCGGCGGCGCGGCGGGATTGAGCGAGGCGAGGTCGCAGCGCATCAGCCGGACCGAGAGCCGACGGTGGTTCTCGTTTTCGATGGCTGCGGTGGGTGACGTCAACGGCGACGGCTATGCAGACATGTTGGTCGGCGACTCTGGACGGCAGCTCGCGATGGTTCCTGTGCCCTCGCGAGCGTATCTGTACTTGGGTGCCGCCACGGGATTTAGCGCAACTCCCGCCCGTGAATGGACTGACGGCTTCTCGGACACGACGTACGGCGCTGGCGCGGGCGCTGGCGACTTCAACAACGACGGCTACGCCGATGTTTGGATCAACAACTACGCGCTCAAGGGAGACGACACAGGCGCGTCGCTCGTTGATGTCTATTCAGGCTCACCGAGCGGTCCAGCGGCCATGCGCTCGGTGCGGCTGCTCGGGGCTGCGATGGACGTCCTCGAAATGGGGCGCAACACTGGGGCGACGCTGGACGTCGACCGAGACGGGTATGACGACCTGATCGCGAGATCGGGTCAGGGGACTTCCCTGCTTCCCGCGATGCGGCTCTATCGCGGTTCGCCGAGCGGAATCGAGCAGACCTATTCGAGCCCGGTGGCCGCGCTCGGAGCGCCGTTTACGAATAGCACGAACATGCTCGCGCCCATCGGCGATACCAACACCGACGGAATCGTAGATTGGGCGGCGATCGCTCAGGTCAGCGAGGCGGATGGATGGCGACTGGTCACGTTGAACGGCAACGCGACAGGGATCAGCGCCGCGGTTTCATGGTCGTCGATCGCTGCTGCGCCAATGGGCTGGTCGAACGTGCTGTATGGTCGCTAATCCTCGAAGCGCTACGGGCCGCTGTGAATGTCTTCGGACGCTCCGGCTGGACCGCTCGGGGCCATTCCGACGGGGCTCATGCCTCCGCCACCACCAGCGCCGCCTCCGCCACGGGTGCAGCGAACCGTCGTGATCATGGGGAGCACTCCAAGCGCTTGAATGCAGTGGGCTGGACCTCCGGGACCACCCGATCCAGCACCACCTGCGCCGCCAACGCCACCTGCGCCGCCACGTCCTCCTTCTCCTGCGTCGTCGGGTCCCGAGCCTCCGCCCGTGCCTGATCCGCCGGAGCCTCCGGCGACGCTGTTACCGCCGCGGCCACCATTGCCACCGCGCCCCGTAGAGATCGCGCAGTTGTCGACGAGGACCGGAGCAGAACTCAGATAGAGGCCAAACGATCCGCCTCCGCCAGCGCCGGCGCCGCCGCCTGCACCCCCGCAGCCGCCGCCGCCACCGCCGCCACCACCACCACCACGGTCAGCGTTGCAGACGACCGAAGAGCGGCCGCCGCCACCGCCACCACCACCACCGCCGCCGCCGCCGTGGGAGCCGCTCGTGCCCGCGTTTCCCACGCCTGGACTCCATCCTGATGCCGTCGCCGCGCCGAGGTTGGTCGCAATGCTGCCGGGAGTTCCGTTGCTACCTGTTCGGCCAGGATTGCCGTTGCCGCCCGCGTCTGCTCCGCTAAAACAAACGGAACCGGCGGCGGAGCCAGATCCACCTGCGCCGAGCGGTGGCGGTCCAGCGAGGGAGCCGTCTTGGCCATTGCCACCACCGCCGCTGTTATGTCCGCCCATTCCGCCTCCACCGCCCGGCGCGCAAGCGGAACTTCCTCCACTTCCTCCGGTCCCTCCGCTCGAACTTCCGCTCGAGCCGTTGCCGCCCATCCCGCCTGCTCCACCTGCGCTAGCGATCGGGGCATTGGCTCCTGCCGCTCCGCCGCCTGCGTCTGCTGCGGCGATGTCGCAGCCGCGCAGTGTGACCGTCGCTGAATTGCTTGCGAGGCGAATTCCGTAGCTGCTCGCACCAGGCGTGGCGCTCGCGTCGGATCCGCGGACCGTGAGCATTTGCAATTCGATCGCTTGCGAAATAGAGGTGCCCACGATGGCTGGACTGCTGCCGTTGATCGTCGTCACGTTCATCATCCCGCGGCCCCACGGAATGCTCGTCGCGTCGTAGCCGCCGTACACGCTCACGCCGTTGCTGAGGGTGACCTGGCCCGTGTACGTGCCCGCGGCGACGTATACGTCTCGCACCGGCATGCTGCCTGCGGCCGCAGAAATACCCGCTTGGACCGTGCGCTTGGGCTGCGCCATCGTGCCGGGGTTGCCGTCGTTGCCCATGGGGCTGACGAAGATCGCGCGGGTGATGTCGCCGTCGATCCCGTCGCAGTTCGTGTCGCGAAACATCAGGTCCGGCAGGTCCGGCATCCCGTCGCTCATGCACTCGCAGCCGTTGGACATCCCCGCGCGCGGCGCGTTGAGGTCGCCGTTGGAGTCGACCGAGCCCATGTTGCACGTCCAGCGGCACTCGCCCATCGCGCAGGCGACTGCGGCGTTGGCGCGGGTGGGGCAGGCCATTCCGCAGCCGCCGCAGTGCATCGGGTTGGTCATGGTGTCGAACATCGCCTCGTTGGTGCACGAGTACGTCGAGCCCATGGGCATGCACGTGTCCGTCGTGCAGGCGTTCATGTCGTCGCACGACGGAGGCGCCGAGCGAATGCAGCGGCGTCGCGCGGCGTCGCAAGACCACGTCCCCATGCACGCGTTGCTGTTGAGCCGCTGGCACGTCGTGTCGCCGACCTCGCAGGGCACCTCTGCCAGACACCCCGAGCCCTCGATGCAAAACTGATTGCTCGGGCAGCGCATGTCGTTGGGGACGTGTTGGCAGCGCCCCATCATCGGATCGCAGCGGTCGTCGGTGCACGCGACGCTGTCGTCGCAGGTCGCGGCGCCGCCGACGACCACGCATCGGCCGCTCATGCAGCGTTGGGCGTTGGTGCACAAATCCGGCGCGGTACAGTCGTCGTCGACGCGGCACGAGCGCGCGTCGGTCGCGACCACGTCCGCGGCTGCGTCGCGCGCGCCAGCGTCGCCGCCGCCACTGTCCGTGGTCACATCCGTGCGCGCGACGTCCGTGCGCGGGCCAGCGTCCCTGCTGGGGCCTTCGGGTTCTGCGCACGAGACGAGCGCGGGGATCAGCGCAACCGTCGAGAGAATCGAGCGTCGAAGCATGGACAAGGGCAGAACCTCCATAGAGGGTTTGAGATCTATGCGTGCACGGCGGGCAGAGTGCGGCACAGTTCTGGGAGTGTACTCTATGCAGACGGGTTGTGTCGGCGTCGCCGGCAACCGTTGCGCATCCCGAGACCAGCGTAGGAAGGCATGGACGAGAACAGCGGACAGCGGGGCATTTCAGCGGTGATTGTTGCGGCGCGTCATCGGTTGGTGTTGGGGGGCGCGCTGCTCGCGCTCGAGTGTGTGGGGCTCGTAGGGTGTGCCCCCGAAGTGACGACCACCGACCCGAATGTCGCAGCGGCGAGCGGCTCCGAGGCGCGGCCCAGGCGACGGCGTCGGCGGCGCA
>JAAFIF010000116.1 GCA_013298625.1 Myxococcales bacterium | reverse complement strand
TCGCTCGCGGGGCAGACGGTGGCGTCGATGGCGACGCAGGCGGCGGCACCGAAGCAGGCAGCTCGGGCCTGGGAGAGGGCGCCGCGGGCGTCGGGTCCAGCTCGCGCTTGGGCGATTGCTTGTGCACGAGCGGCAGGGGAAACGCCGACGACACCGGCTCGTCGTCGAAGTCCGTCCCGGGCCCGTACGCGCGCGCGATGGCCGTGCGGATGTCCGACGGCGGCGCGATCATGGGGCGCACGGGCATCTTCGTGCGCTCGGAGACCACCCGCAGGACGTCGTCTTGCGTCGGGTCGTCCATGGCCAGAAACAGCGTGTCCACGTCGCGTCGCTCGCGGCGCACGTACACCGGGATCACCGTGTATCGCTCGGCGAGCTCTCGGTCGACCAGCGCGAGCAGCGCCGGAGAAAAATCAATGTGAACCAGCGAGACCCACGGCACAGCGAGCTGCTGCGAGAGCACCCTCGCGAGCTGCCCTTCGGTCACGTAGCCGAGCGACACGATGAGCTGTCCGAGGCGCTTTCCGCCGCCGCCCTGCAGCCGTTGCTCGTCGAGCGCGCTCTCGAGCTGCGATTGCGAGAGCAGCCCTGCGTCCACCAGCAACTCTCCGATTCGAACGCGCGAAGCCAATGGGTGCAATCCTCGTGTAGGGGGGGGACCGCAAGAATCCCCGTGCAGGTCGCTGCGCCTTGACCGATCTCGGCTCGGCGGCGTAGTCACTGTCTCGCTGGAAATCCCGGCGACGAGCACATCGTGCCACAGCCTGACGCAGACTCCGATCCCGTATCGAACAAGGACGATTCTCCGCCGTCGTCAACAGACGGCGATTCTCGCCCGAAGAACCCGTATGGACGCGAGCGCTTGATCCTCGGGATCAGCCTCGTGTCCTTCATCGTTTTGTTCTCTCTCACCGGGACGATTCAGGTCTACCGCGCGACGCTCGGAGCTCCAGCGACCCCCACGCGCTTTCGGACGTGCGAGGACGGCGTGCGCTCACTCTATACGGGATTTGCCCGCAAATTGAGCGCGCTCGAGCTCGAGTCCGAGTCCATCACCCCGCGCCGTCCGATCACCGATCCCAGCGCTCGGTCCGACCTCCGTTCGCTCGACGACGCGCTGCGCGCGCTCGAACCGCTGTGCGCCTCCGAAGGCCCGCAGGGGCGCGAGGCGTGGGCCGCGCTCGAGCGATGGCGGCATCGAACCGAAGACAACGCCCGGCTTGTCCAGCAAAATGTCACACCGGACGCCGAGCGCGCGTTGCGATATCACTCTCCCGCGCGCCCTTGAGCGGCGCACCCATCACTTCCACTTCTGAGCGAAAAAGCCTGAAGCGCCCATGAACACTGCGCAGACGAATCCCACCACGACCCCGCTGTCCTTCGACGGGCTGCAGCTCTCGACCGCCGTCCGCCGCGCCGTGCAAGAGGCCGGATACACCCGGCCCACCGACGTGCAGGCCTCCGCGTTCGTCCCGATCGCCGCCGGCCGCGACGCGATCGTCCAGAGCAAGACCGGCTCGGGCAAGACCGCCGCGTTCGCTCTTCCGCTCATCGACCGCGTCGTCGACACCGCCCGCGGCGTGCAAGTGATGGTGCTCTGCCCCACGCGCGAGCTCGCCCTGCAGGTCACCGGCGAGTTCGCTCGCCTCGGCAAGCACAAGGGCGTCGTGCCCTGCGCCCTGTACGGTGGAACGTCGCTCGAGAAGCAGGTCGACGAAATCCGCGGCGGCGCCCACGTCGTCGTCGGCACCCCCGGACGCGTCCTCGACCACTTGAAGCGCGGGACGCTCGACCCCGCGGAGCTCCGCACCGTTTGCCTCGACGAGGCCGACGAGATGCTCTCGATGGGCTTCGCCGAAGAGCTCAACGCCATCCTCGAGCGCCTGCCGCGCCCGCGCCAGACGCTCTTGTTCAGCGCGACCATGCCCGAGGCCATTCGCCGCCTCGCCAATCGCCACCAGAAGGACCCCGAGTCCGTCCTGCTCTCGGCTGACCAGATCTCGCCGGACTCGATCGATCACTTCATCTACTTCGTCGGCGTCCAGGACCGCATCACGGCGCTCTCGCGCGTGCTCGAGCTCGAAGCGCCCGATCGCGCGATCGTCTTCTGCAACACTCGCGACGAGACCACCGCCGTCGCCACTGCGCTGCAGCGCCGCGGATTCTCGGTGGACTACCTCTCGGGCGAGCTCGAGCAGAGCGCGCGCGAGCGCGTCCTCGCGTCGTTTCGCGAGCGAAAGATCCAGCACCTCGTCGCCACCGACGTCGCCGCGCGCGGCATCGACATCAACGACGTCTCGCACGTGGTCAACTTTGGCTTCCCGGGCGAGGCCGAGACCTACGTCCACCGCACGGGCCGCACGGGCCGCGCAGGGCGCCGCGGCGTCGCCGTCTCGCTCTTCGGCCCCGCTGACGTCGGCAGCGTGTACATGCTGCGATTGACCTACGGCATCCGCCCCATCGAGCGCGCGCTTCCCTCGGCCGCTGAAGAGCGCACCCGCCGTGAGCTCGAGCGCCTCGCCAGCCTGCGCGCCGAGGCCAACGGCACGCTCGACGAAGAGACCGCGTCGCTCGCGCGTCGCCTGCTGGCCCACGACGACGCCGACAAGCTCGTCGGGTTCTTGCTGCGCAGCTACCTCACCAAGCGCGTGTCTGAGGCGCTCTCGACGGACGTCGTCGCCGAGGTCGCCGCGATCGCCGCGCAGAAGTCCGAGCCCGTCATCGTCGCGCCCCGCGCCGCGGCCCCGATCGCTGCGCCGGTCGAAGCCATCGACGCCGTTGAAGCCGCCGCGCCTGCCGCGCCCGCCGCGTCCGAGGACGAGCGCCCCGCGCGCCGCCCGCGCTCGCGCGGTGAGTCGCGTTCGGCCGCAGAAAAACCACGTCGAATCGACGTTCACGGCGGCAGCGACCCGGGCCTCGAGCCCGAGACGATCGAGTCCGAGATGGGCGAAGTGCGCGTGGCTGTGGGTCGTCGCGACGGCGCCCGCGGCGGAGACCTCGCGCGGCTCGTCCGCGACAAGGCTGGCATCGCCCCGAGGGACGTCGGCAGCATCAAGGTGTACGACCGCTTCGCGATCATTCCCGTGCGCGCCGAGAGCGTCGACGCCGTGATCGAGGCGCTCAAAGACGCCACGTTCGACGAGCAGCCCCTCTCGCCCGAGCGCGGAAAGCTCAGCGAGCCCTCGCTCGTCCCGCCTGCCTCGAGCGAGCCCGACGAGCTCGAGTGATCACAGCGCCGTCGCGCGCACAGGCAGGCCCTGCGCCGGCCGAAGCGTGACCGCGGGATCGAGCTCGAGCGTGAAATCACTGGGGGGATCCAGGTCGAACGCGCGCACGAGGATCGGCAGGATCACCTGCATCTCCATCAGCGCGAACGCGTTGCCGATGCACGTGCGCGCACCACCACCAAAGGGCACGTACGCGTGCTTGGGGCGCTCGGGCCCGTCCGTGCGCGCGGCGCGGTTGAAGCGCTCGGGGTCGAAGCGCTCGGGGTCAGGAAAATAGCTGGGATTGCGATGCATCACGAACGGCGCGATCCCCACGATCGTCCCTTTCGGAACGCGAAAGCCGCCGACCACGTCGTCTTCGATGGCGATGCGCTCGAAGCACCACGCTGGCGGATACAAACGCAGCACTTCTTCGACCACCTGCAGCGTGTACGGCAGCTTCGGCAGGTCAGCGATCGTCGGCGCCCGCTCGTCTCCGAGCACCGCGCGCGCTTCAGCGCGCAGCTTGTCGCGCACGTCGCGGTGCTTCGAGAGCAAGTACAGCCCGAACGTCAGCGCGTTGGCCGTGGTCTCGTGGCCCGCGAGCACGAGCGTGAGCAGCTCGTTCTTGAGCTGCTCGTCGCTCATCGCCTCGCCGGTGTCTCCGTCGCGCGCCTCGAGCAGCATTTGCAGCAGGTCGTTCGGCACTCGCTCGCCGCGCGCCATCGCCGCGCGTCGATCCACGACGACCTTGGTCACCAGTCGATCGAGCGTCTCTTTCGCCCTCAAAAACCGCCGGTTCTTCGCGGTCGGAACCCACGGCGGCACCCGCACGATCGCCTCGACGTAGTCGTTGGTCCACTCGAGCGCCACGTCGAGCGCCTCGCCCACCGCGCGCGCCTCTCCGTCGAGGTCGACCGAGAGCAGCGTCTTGCCCACCACGCGAAACGTGAGCCTCATCATCGCCCGGTGCGCGTCGAACGTCTCGGTCCCCGCGCGCCACTCGCGCACCATCGCCTCGGCGCACTCGGCCATCACGTCGACGAAGCCCGCGAGCTTCTCGCGGTGAAACGCAGGCTGCGCGAGCTTGCGCTGCCGTCGCCAGAACTCGCCCTCGCTCGTGAGCAGCCCTTGCCCGAGCATGATCTTCAGCCCGTCATAGTTGGGGGACTTTTGATACGCCTTCGCGTTGCTCACGAGCACGTGGTGCGCCGCGTCCGCGTCGGCGATCAGCATGTACGGGATCCACAAGAACTTGAAGCGGCTCACCGGGCCGTGCTCGCTGAAGCTGCGCAGCATGAGCTTCAACGGGTTGTCCCAAGCATCCAAGAGCGAGCCCACGATGGGCTTGCCCGACGGGCCTGGCGGGAGCGCGACGAGGCGCTGGGTGTTTGCGGCGGCGCTGGACATGGGGAGGACCTCCGGTCGAGACCAAACATGAGGCAAGTCTCACGTTCTGACAAGAACCCGAGGCGGTCCTCATGTTCTTTCGGATGGCGCCAAAGCCCCTCGGCCAGCGCTACCCTGCGGTCGAACAAGACCGTGGGCACCAAGGACGAGGCGAGCGGAGAGAAGAGGCGCGTACCGACGCAAGAGCGATCGCGCGCGCGCGTGGCGCGGATGCTCGACGCGGCGACGGAGGTCTTCGCTGAAGTGGGCTTCGACGCTGCGACCACCGAGGCGATCGCTGAGCGCGCGGGGACGTCGATCGGGAGCGTGTATCAGTTCTTTCCGAACAAGAAGGCGCTGTTCGACGCGATCGGCGAGCGATACCTCGACGAGGTGCGCGTGTTGTTCGAGCGGTTTCTGTCGGAGGGACCCGCGCGCGCGAAGACCGACTGGCGCGCGATGGTCGACGACGTGATCGACGCGTTTTGGGCCTTCGACCGCGACAGCCTCGCGTTTCGCGCGGTGTGGCTCAACATGCACCGCTCGGCGGAGTTTCTCGTGCAAGGCGACGCGCTCAACCGCGAGATGGCCGAGCGCCTCGCGCCCGTGCTCGGCATCGCCGCCCCCAAGATCAAGCCCGCCAAGCGCTTGCTCGTGGCGACCATGGTCGTCGAGACGCTCTCTGCCTTGCTCTTGCTCGCACTACGAAGGGACGAGCGCATGGCCAAGAAGCTCGTCGACGAGACCAAGGTGCTCGTGCGCAGATACCTCGAGCCGTACGCGGACTGAGCGCGCTCAGCGCACCGCCGCGAGGTCCGCGCGCGGCATACGCGTGAACACCGGCGGCGCGCCGATCGGCGCGGGCACCATCTGCTCGACCGGGCCGTTGACCACCAGCGTCGGGTCCCACACCGAGTGCCACGTCCCCGCAGGAAACACCACGCGCCGCGCGGTTTGCCCTGCGGTCACCACCGGCGCCACGAGCATCTCGTCGCCGATCATGTACTGGTCCGTGATGGCGTACATCCGCGCGTCGCTCGGAAACTGCAGCCCCATCGCGCGCAAGATCGGCATGCCCGTGCGCTGGTGCTCGTCGCCGAGCGCCCGAAACGTCGGCGCGAGCGCGCGGTGCACGCGCCCGAAGCGAGAGAAGAACGCGATGGTCTCGGCGTCGCGATCCCAGTTCCAATTGCGGTCGCGCTGCAGGCCTTCGTGCGTGCGCATCACCGGCGTAAACGCTCCTAGCTCGATCCATCGCTGGTAGAGCTCTTTCGAGCTCGGCCCGCCGTAGTACCCGCCGACGTCGTGCGTGACGTATCCCACGCCGGACATCCCCAAGCTGACCAGCGCTGGGACAACGGTGGGCAGTCCGTCCCATGGGCTCCAGCTCGCCTCTTGGTCTCCGGCCCACACGATCTGCGTGTGCCGCGCGTCCTGCAGCCAACCCGAGCGCGAGAACATCACCCAGTCGCCGCTCGGATACCGCTCGCGCAGCGCCTCGCTCGCGGCGCGGTGCCACTCGACCGGATACCGATTGTGAAACCGCCGCGCGTCGCGCCCGTCGCTCAGCACCGCGTCGAGCGGAAGCCACTCGCCGTAGTCCTGCATCCACCCGACTTGCCCGAGGTCCATCGCCCTGCGCGCGAAGCCCTTGTACCAGTCCACCGCGCGCGGATTGGTGAGGTCCACCATCGTGCCCGTGCCGTGCGGAAGGTCGAACGTCGCGACCCCGCCCATCGCGTTTCGCGGGAGAAATCCCTCGCGCGCGCCCTCGGCCCACTGGTCCTCGTTCATCATCACAAACGGGTTGAAGTAGCCGAGAAAGCGCACGCCCTGCGCGCCGAACTCGCTGATGAGCCCCGAGAGGTTCGGGTACCACATCGCGTCCGCGGTCCAGTGATAGCGAATGTCCACGTTGCCGAGGCCGAGGTCTTTGCGACCCACCCAGTCCTGCGCCCAAATCACGGACACTGGGACGTTGGCCGCTTGCGCCGTGCGCAAGTACCCGCGCAGCGCGTCGGGGCCGCCCTGCACGCCGAGCCACACGCCCTCCACCGCCCACGCCGGCGGAACCATCGTGCGCCCCTGATACTCCGTCCACGCCCGCATCACGTCGGGCACCGTCGGCCCCGTGTACACGCGCGCCACCAGCGGCTCGCTCTGCTCGGGCGCAAACATGAACTCGTCCGGCGCGGCGCGACACAGGTCCACGATCGTGCGCGCGTCGGTCTCGACCATCATCCCGATGCCCCGCGGGTCGATGAAGAACGGCAACGGGTAGTACGTCGTCTCTGGGCTGCCCGACACGATCGAAGGCCGCGCTGGATCGCGCCCGAGCCCCTGCTCGCTCACGAAGAGCCCGAACCTTCGGCCGCGGTGATCGACGAAGTTGAACTGCTCGCCGAAGCCCATGAAGTGCGCGTCCGGGTCGCAGCGAAAGCGCAGCGCCGTGCCCCGCGTGCCCGCCATCGCGCCGGCGATCGACGCGCGGATCTCTACGTGATCCATGGACGGCCGCGTGAAGCGCAGCTCGCCCGTCACGCCCCCTTCGCTCGTGCGAAGCACCAGCGCCATTCCGTCGACCGTCGCCGTCGCGTTGGCGCCAGGGCGCTCTTCGCGCTCCATCGAGCGACGAAAGGTCCAGTTGCCGAAGGCGTTCTCGACCCGCTCGTTCCATCGTTGCGCTGCCACTGGCCCCCACACAGAGGCGAGCACGACGCGCCCGCCCACAGCGAGCTCGAAGCCGCCGTGCGTGCGCGCGCGCAGCTCCATCTCACCCACGCTCACCGCTGGCAGCGCCTCACTCGGCGGCGGCGCTGGCGGGCCGTCGGGCGCAGCGTCGCCCGCGCTCGTGACGTCCTCGACGTCCATCGACGCATCAGCGCTGTCGCTGAGCACATCCGCTGCGTCGGGCGAGGGCGAGGGCGAGGGGCAGCCCGTGACGAACACGCACGACAGCACCGTCGCGCACGACCAAACCTTGCTCTTGCTCACGTACGCGATTGTGCCTCAATCGCGCGCCCGTGCGGTCTACGGGTTGAGTTGAGGAAGGTTCGATCGCTCGACCGCCACGCACTGCCCGACCGCGCACGTCTGCGGCCACGGGCATCGCGGGGCCGCCGTACGATCCGCGCATCCTTTGTCGAGCGACAGGTCGAGCTGCAGCACCCGCGACGAGATCGTCTGCACCAGCGCGCTCTGCTGCACGCGCGCGGGTCCCATCCCGTCGACGAACTGCAGCGTGACCAGCACCGCGAGCGGTCTGCTGTCCCCTGGGTCCGCGGCGACCACCCCGAAGCTCACCGGCCACGTCAGCCCAGGCGTCGGGAGCATGTGCTGCACGATCGGCGTCGGCACTCCCACGCGCACCACCTGCGCGTCGAGCGACCGCATTTGCCCCAGCGGAACATCGCTTCGCACCACCACCACGAGCTGCGTCGCCACAGGCGCGCACGAGCCAGCCGCTGCGCACAGCGCCCCGATCGCGACCGCTGTCCATCTCGTCGCGCGCTTCACTGCGTCCTCTGTTCGAACGCGTTGCCCAGCCAGCCGGGGTTTGTCCTCGGCGGCGGAGCGTACACGCGTGGCGTCGAGCTCAGCGCCGCCACGGTCCCGCCCACGATGATCGCCGAGAGCGCGACGCCCCCCACGATGAGCCCGACGGCCCACGGCCGCAGCCCGCTCTCTCGCTGCAGCTCGATCACCAGCCGCGTCGAGCCCGCGCTGCCCATGCGCACCGCGCGTCGCACCTCGCGATAGCCCGCGGCGCGCACGACGACCGTGTGAGCTCCCTCGCTTGTCATGGTGTCAATCGCGCCTCGGCCGACGAGTCGGTCGTCGACGAGCACCTCGGCGCTCGCCACGCTGGGCTCGACCTGCAAGTGCGGGCTTTGATCGTTGGCTTCGAGCCGCGCGATCAGCGTCGTGCTGCGCGCGCGCGCCGCCGTGACGAGCCGCGTCTCCGAGCGATAGCCGTCGAGCGACATGACCACGGTGTGCGTCCCGGGGTCGATCGTGAAGGTTCCGCGCGTCGGAAGCACCTCGGCCGCGTCGATCACCGCCCGCGCCGCCCGCGGAGTGATGTCGATCTCGAGCGTCGCCAGCGCCGCGCGCAGCCTTATGATCTCATCGGTGACCGCGCGCAGCTGCGCTGCCGTGGTGCCGTCCGCCGGTCGCTGAACGAAGCGTTCGAGCGCAGAGATCGCCTCGCGGACGCGCCCAGCGCCGCGCAGCGCGAGCCCGAGGTTGTAGAGCACCACGGGCGAAGCGCGCAGCGCGTACGAGCGCTCGAACGCCCGAATCGCGTCGTCGTAGCGACCCGCGTCGAGCGCGGCGAGCCCGCGGGTGAACCACTCGCGCGGGCCGTCGGCGCTGCTGATAGGGCCTTGCGCTGGCTGCGGTTGCGACCAGACTCGCGGGGCTTCGAGCCACGACGAGAGGGCCAGCGCCACGGCCACCGCGGGCAGCGCTCTTCGCGTCGTCACATCGAACCTTCTCAACGAACTCTGCACAGCCGATCTGCTCGAACGACGGAGTCTCGCCCTCGGTTCGTCGCTCGGTCAACGAGAGAACAGCACCCATGGCACGACCGAATCGAGAGCCCCCTCCCGCCGCAGAGCCGAGCGCGCGCGCGCAAAAGAGCGCTGACCCGCAGCCAGGCGCGCCGTCGCGCCGGATCCGCGACTATCTCGGCGTCCTCGGCTACAGCCGCCGCGGCCTCTCGCTCGTGTGGACCGCGAACCCGAAGCTCACGCTCGGCCTCGCGCTCTGCACGGTGATCGCGGGGCTCGTCCCCGGCGCCATCGCCTGGGTCGGAAAGCACCTGCTCGACGCCGTGCTCTTCGCCTCCCGAGGCGCCCTCGGCGCGCGCGCGAGCGCCGAGCGTTGGGTGCTCATCGAGCTCGCGTTGGTGCTCACCATGGCCGCCGTCGCCAAGGCGCTCACCTTGCAGCGCGCGCTGCTTCGGCAGCAGCTCGGCCAGCGCATCAACGTGGTGATCCTCGAGAAGGCGCTGCGCTTGTCGCTGCGGCAATTCGAAGACTCCGAGGTGTACGACCAGATGACCCGCGCCCGTCGCGAGGCGTCGGTGCGGCCGCTCTCGCTGGTCTCGCAGACCTTCGAGCTGTTGCAGCAGACGTTGACGTTGCTCGGGCTCGCCTCGCTGCTGGTGGGGTTCTCGCTGTGGCTTTTTCCTGCGCTGATCGCCGCAGCGATCCCGCTGTTTATCGCCGAGATCGCCTTCTCGACCGAGGCGTGGAAGCTCTCTCGCTGGCGCACCCCCGAGTCGCGCGAGCAGATGTACCTCGAGACCGTCATCGCGCGCGAAGACCACGCCAAAGAGGTCAAGCTCTTCGACCTCGGCCCGCGTCTGCTCGAGCGCTACCGAGCGATCTTCGAGCGCACGTATCCCGCCGATCGATCGCTCGCCATCCGTCGCGCGCTCTGGGGATTCTTGCTGGGTCTCCTCGGCACCGCGGCGTTCTACGGGACGTACCTCTGGCTCGTTCGCGCAGCGGTCGCCGCGACGATCACCATCGGCGCGATGACCATGTACGCCGTGGCCTTCAAGCAAGCGCAGTCCGCGCTGAGCTCTGCGCTCGCGGCGATCGGCGCGATGGTCGAAGACAACCTCTACCTCTCGAACCTCTACGAGTTTCTCGACACCAACATCGAGCCCGAACGCAAAGGCTCGACCAAGGGCCCGACGCCCGACGACGGGATCCGCTTCGAGGACGTCACCTTCAGCTACCCCGACGCCAAAGAGCCCGCGCTGGCGGCGGTCGACCTGCACATCAAGCCCGGCTCCAAGCTCGCGATCGTCGGCGAAAACGGCTCTGGAAAGACCACGCTCATCAAGCTCTTGTGCGGCCTCTACCAGCCCACCTCCGGTCGCATCACGCTCGACGGCCTCGACCTGCGCGAGTGGGACGAGCGCGCGCTGCGCCAGCGCGTGGGCGTGATCTTTCAAGACTTCGTCCGCTATCAGCTCACCGTCGGAGAGAACATCGGCGCCGGCGACGAGCGCGCCTATGACGACCGCGATCGCTGGAAATCCGCTGCTGAAAAGGGCCTCGCCCAGCCCGTGATCGACGCCCTTCCCGACGGCTTCGACACGAGGCTCGGCCGCTGGTTCAAGGGCGGCCGCGAGCTCTCGCTCGGCCAGTGGCAGAAGGTCGCCCTCGCGCGCTCGTTCATGCGCGACGAAGCCGACGTCCTCGTGCTCGACGAGCCCACCGCGTCGATGGACGCCGAGGCCGAGGTCCGCATCTTCGAGCGCTTTCGCGAGAGCACCGAGCGCAAGATCGCCATCGTGATCTCGCACCGATTCTCCACCGTTCGCATGGCCGACGAGATCATCGTCCTCGATCACGGCAAGGTCACCGAGCGCGGGACCCACGCCTCGCTGCTCGCTCACGGCGGCCGCTACGCCACGCTCTTCAAGCTGCAGGCGGCGGGCTACCGATAGCCCGCGCAGCGCCCGCGCGACGCTCTCGCTGCACCGCTCGATTCGCGGCCATTCGTCGCGCACGAACAGCGCCCTCGCGCAATCGCAGCAATCGCTGCCCGCGCGCGAGCGTCCCGCGCCCGAGCGCCGCAGAGTGCGTCGATGGCTGACGTCGCTCGTGACAAGCGCGCTCTACCGACCGCGCCGCGCGCAGCGACATCGAGGCGAACGTGGCTCCGTCGCGCGCTGGTGGCTGCGCTCTCGCTCGCGCTGGTCGCCGCGCTCGTCGTCTTCTTCGTGCGCCGCGCGCTCGGGCCGTGGGTCGAGGTCGTCGCTCCCGCAAGGGCGGACCTCGTACAAACCATCGTCGCGAGCGGCCGCGTCGCGAGCCCGGGTGAGATCAACGTCGGCAGCATGCTGAGCGGAGTGATCCACGCGCTTCACGTCCGCGAAGGCGATCGCGTCACGGCGGGGCAGCTCCTCGTCGAGTTCGACGACGAAGACCTCGCCGCGCAGGTCGCGCAGGCGCGCGCTGGAGTGCTCGTCGCATCCTCGCGCGTCAGCCAGCTCCGCGCCGTGGGCGCCCGCGTCGCCGTCGAGAACGTCCGCCAGGCCGAGACGCAGTTTCGCGCGACGCTCGCGACCCTCGCGCGCCAGCGCGCGCTCGCCACGGCGGGCGTCGTGACCGTGGCCGAGCTCGAGACCTCGCAGCGCGCGCTCGACGTCGCTCGCAGTCAGCTCGACTCTGCGCAGGTGACCGCTGCGGGCACCGCGTCGGGCGGAGGAGACGCGCGCGTCGCCGTCGCCGGTCGCGTGCAAGCCGAGGCCGCCCTTCGCGTCGCCGAAACGCGCCTCGCGCAGGCGCGGATCGTCGCGCCCGCCACCGGCGTCATCGCGCGTCGCAACGTCGAAGCCGGCGACGTCGTGCTCGCGGGTCGAACGTTGCTCGTGCTCTTGCGCGACGGCGTCACCGAGCTCTCGGTCACGCCCGACGAGCGCATCCTGGCCGACGTTCGGCTCGGGCAGCGCGCGGTGGCCAGCGCGGACGCCTTCGCCTCGCGCCCGTTCGACGGCGTGGTGAGCTACGTCGCGCCCACGGTGGACGCGCTGCGAGGGGTGGTCGAAGTGCGCGTTCGCGTCGATCATCCGCCAGCGTTTTTGCTGCCCGCGATGACGGTCTCGGTCGAGATCGAGCTCGGGCGGCGGGCCGCGGCGCTCTCGCTCGACGCGGCGTTGGTGCGCGACGCGGCGACCGCAGACCCGTGGGTGCTCGTGCTCGAAGGCGGAAGGGCGGCGCGTCGCGCGGTGCGGCTCGGCGTCCGCGGCGAGCGTCGCGTCGAGGTCGTCAGCGGTCTGCGCGAGAGCGATCGGGTGCTCGCGGTGAGCGCGCCCGTCGCCGCAGGCGGTCGAGCGCGGGTCCGCGCGACGCCGGTTCATTGAGCAAAGAGAGCGGTCGATGCCGATATCCTGGTTTCTCGCGGCGCGCTTTCTGCGCGAAGGAAGGGCGCAATCCGCGCTCATCGTGATCGGCGTCGCCGTCGGCGTGGCGGTGATGGTCTTTCTCTCTGCGCTGATCGGCGGGCTCGAGACGCGCCTCGTCGCGCAGACGCTCGGAACGCAAGCGCACATCGTCGTTCGGCCTGCGGACGAGGCGGCCCGCCCGATGATGCTCGACGCGACGACGCAGACCCTCGCGCACATCGAGCGCACCGCGCAGCGCGCTCGGTCGATCCTTCGATGGCAGCAGGTGAGCGACGAGCTCTCGCGCACCGACGGCGTCACTGCGGTTTCTCCGACGACGTCGGGGCCGGCGATGGCGCTGCGGGCGAACGCGACGCGCGCCGTGCTCTTGATCGGCGCGGACGCCACGCGATTCGCCAGCATTTATCCAGTCCGAGAGCACATCGTGGCGGGCCGATTCGACCCGAGCCGCACCGGCTGCGTGATCGGCCGAGAGCTCGCGTCGGACCTCGGCGTGTCCGTGGGTGACAAGCTGCGGTTGTCGGCGAGCGGCGAGGTCGCGGAGCTCTACGTGGTCGACGGCGTGTACGACTTGGGAAATCGCGAGGTGAATCGCCGCTGGGTGCTCGTGGCGCAGCGCACCGCGCAGACGCTCTTGGACTTGCCGGGCGGCGTGACGAGCATCGAGCTGCGGGTGCGTTCGGTGTACGAGGCCGAGGCCATCGCGGCCCGGGTCCGCTCGCGCACGGGGCTGATCGCCGACAGCTGGATGCAGAGCAACGCGCAGCTGCTGGTGGCGCTGCAATCGCAAGGCAGCTCGAGCGCGGTGATCCAAGCGTTCGTGATCCTCGAGGTGGCGATGGGAATCGCCAGCGTCCTGGTCGTCTCCGTCGCGCAGAAGCGCAAAGAGATCGGAATCCTCCGCGCGATGGGCGCCCGTCGCGCGACGGTGGTCTGGGTGTTCTTGCTTCAGGGGGCGATCGTGGGGCTGCTCGGCTCGATCGTGGGCGCGGCGCTCGGCGCGGGGCTCGGCGCGGCGTTCGCTGCGATGGCGCGCAACGCCGACGGGACAGCGACGTTTCCGTTCTCGATCAGCTGGGCGCTGCTCGGTCGCTCGTCGCTGATCGCGGTCGCCACCGGAATTTGCGCGGCGGTCTTGCCCGCGAGGAGCGCCTCGCGGCTCGACCCTGCGGAGGCGATTCGCAATGGCTGAGCCCGTGATCGACTTGCGCAGCGTGTGCAAGTCTTATGGAGAACAAGTGGTCACCGACGTCCTTCGCTCGGTCGACCTCCGCGTCGAGCGCGGCGAGTTCGTCGCCCTCATCGGCCCTTCTGGCTCAGGAAAGAGCACCCTCCTCAACATCCTCGGCTTGCTCGACCGCCCCACCTCGGGCTCCGTCGCGATCGCTGGGGTCGAGACCACGTCGCTGGGCGACGCCGAGCTCACTCGGCTCCGCGGGCGCTCGATCGGATTCGTATTTCAGTTTCATCATTTGCTGCCAGGGCTCTCGGCCACTGAAAACGTCATGATGCCGATGATCGCCGCCGAGGGCCGACGAAAGGGCGCGATGGAGGCGCGGGCGAGGGCGCTGCTCACGCGCGTCGGGCTCGATCCGCAGGCAGATTCGCTGCCTTCGCAGATGTCAGGGGGCCAGCAGCAGCGCGTCGCCATCGCGCGCGCGCTCGTCCTCGACGCCCCGCTCGTGCTCGCCGACGAGCCCACAGGAAACCTCGACACCAAATCGGCCAACGAGGTCTTCGCCCTGATGCGAGCGTTCAACGCCGAGCGCGGCGTGGCGTTCTTGATGGTCACGCACGACCCGCGCCTCGCCGCGCGCTGCGATCGCGTGGTCGAGCTCGTCGACGGCCAGATCGTCTCCGACCAGCCGCAGCCGAACATCGCCCCCGCCACCCCGTGATCGACCGCGCTGCTCCCCTCAGCTGCCCCGGTTTGCTACGCGCTTCGTCCCAGGATGATCCGCACGAGCACGGTCACCACCGCCACGACCAGCAAGAGGTGGATCAGCCCGCCTCCGTGGTAGTTCAGCGAAAAACCGAGCACCCACGCGATCACCAAAATGGCGGCCAGCGCCCACAATAGATTCAGCATTCGAGCACCTCTTTGCGCCGCGCCCGCGTCGAGCGTCGAAATCGAGCCCGGCGCAGAAATGGCCGTTGAACACGATTGGATCCTCCCCCGTGGCGCGCGTCCCTCACAGCACGCCGAGCGGACCGCGGCGCACGAATCGCGCCGCAGCGCTCAGGTCTTGCCGCGGACCGCAGCGCTGGCCTCTTCGGCCTTGTGCTGCGCTTTGCTCGCGAGCTCCTTCGCGGCGTGCGCGAGCTTCTCGGCGCCCTCTTTCGTGCCGTCGGCGGCCTTGGTCGCGGCTTCTTTCACCGCGTCGCCGGCGGACTCGAGCTTCTCCTCGACGCGGTGCTCGGCTTTCACCGCGGATTTGCCGATGTTGCCCGCGGCTTCGCTCGCCTTGTCGCCGAGCTTCTCGATCGCCGCGCCAGCCTTGTGCGCGAGGTCCGCGGTCTTCTCTCCAGCCTTGTTCACCATCGCCTTCGCCTTCGTGGCGGCGTCGTCGATCGTGTCATTGATGTTCTTGGAGTCCATGGGGCACGTTCCTCTCGAGAGATGTCCGCGCTCTCGCCGCGCTCAACCACGAGCGCAGCAGCCGGGGATCGACGCTGGATCATCGTGAGATGACCGATCGATCTTGCAAGCGCAGACAGATCAACAGCAACGCACGAAGCGGGCCGATGAAGAAATGTCGTATATCTTCAACGAATTCATCGCCGCGCGAGAATTCCCAGTGCACGGACGGCGTTCGAGTGCAACGAATGCGAGCGCGCAAATAGCAAAACCAGCGCGAGCTCGCGACGCGCTCAGCGGCAGTACGGCTGTGCCATAAACGGGTTGGGCCTGCAGGTGCTGCGGCCGATCCACCGCGCGAGCACCTCGCTGTAGTTCGTCGGGTGGCCCGGCGCCCAGATCCCTCGCTGGTTCGCGCGCGCCTCGGCCTCGGCGTAGAGCAGCGAGAGGTGCACCGGCGCCGGCGCGCACCCGAACTGCGTGTAATACGCGCTCATCCCCTCGCGGATGATCCGTGTCTGCACGAGCTCTCCATCGGTGAACACCAACGCGAGCGTTCGGCCAAACGTGTCCGTGTTGGGCTGCCCGTTGCTGCCCCGCTGCGGCGCGATCTGCAGCCGCGACGTGCGCAGCATGCGATCCACGATCGGCACTGTGGCGAGACCAAACGCCGTCGTCTCAGCCCCGTGAGTCTCTTCGGCGTTGATGTAGATGAAGCGCACGATCGTCTCGGTCCCGTTCACCATGAAGTGCGCGGTGTCCCCGTCGACCGTGCGCACGAAGTCCACGTTGACCGCGGCGAGAAAGCCCGAAATCGTCGGCGTCGGCGCGATCGTCGCGGGCGCCGGGCACCCCGATGGAACAAACGGCCGCTCGGAGACGACGTCCTGCGCGACGCCGGTGTCCACGGCCGCGGCGTCGTCCGTCGCCGCAGCGTCGTCCATCGCCGCCGCGTCGTCCTGCGCGCTCGCGTCCGGCGTCGGCGCAGGCGGTTGCGGAGCGCACGCGGCAGCGGCGAGCGTGGCGAAGAGCACGAAGCGAAGCGGTGAGGTCGTCATGCGATGAAGCGCTAAGAATCGCTCTGTTCGCCGCGTCGGTTCAAGCGAGAGCGCACGATCCTCTGCGCCCGAGCGTCGAGAAAAATCGCCACGCCGTGTCGATCACCCCGATGCGCGAGCGCGAGGGCGGTGCTACAAGACCGCCGCTTCGCTGCTGGAGGAGTGGCCGAGTGGTCTAAGGCAGCGGTTTTGAAAACCGCCGTGGGCGTGAGTCCACCAGGGGTTCGAATCCCTTCTCCTCCGCCCATTGGAACGACGCACGGCGCCGTCGCGTCGCCCTCGGATGGCCCGATCGAATCGTGGTCCTGCGCGCGCGCCCAGCGCTCACTCGAGGACCGAGTTGCTCACGGTCGGGTTGTTGGGCGCGGCCAGCATGAAGATGCCCGGAAGGCCCATCGTCTCGAAGCCCATGCTCGGGTTGCGGCGTAGGATCGAGTCGCGAATCACCAGGCTACCCGTGCGGTTGTTGCTCACGAAGAAGATCGCGCCGCCGCCCTCGTTGGCGACGTTGTCGGTGATCTCGGTGCCGCAGAGCGTGAGCGTAAACGTGTTGCCGTCGTTGTAGATCGCGCCCCCAGAGCCGCCGCCGGGCGTGCCCGCGCGCATCGGGTTCGCGCCGCGGCCGATCGCGCGGTTGAAGCGAAACACGCTGTTCAGCACGGTGTACGAGACGCCAATGCTGCTCAGCCCTCCGCCGTTCGAGCCGACGTTGGCGAGCTCGGCGCTGCCGCCAAACGTGCTGTTGACCACGTACACTGGGCGCCCTTCGAACTGGCTGAGCACCCGCACGGCGGCGCCGCCCACGTCGGGGCCCGTCTCTTCGCAGCGGTTTCTGAAGAACCGAGAGTTGACGATCTTGAACCGCCCGCCGCGCACGAAGATCGCGCCGCCTCCGCCGCCGTCGGTGCTCTGGCCCGTCGCGTTTCCGTCGATGAACGTGAGGTTCTGCACGGTCAGCTGCGGATGGTCTTGGTTTTGACACATCGGCGTCGTCCACATCTGCGCTTGATCGCAGGTGTTCATGTACAGGATGCGCACGCGGCCGCCGCCCGAGAGCGTCACGCGGTTGCCTCCGTCGATCACGATCCGCGGCCCCGTGTTGTTGACCACCTTCGCCGTGCGATCGAGCACGATCGTGTGCGGCGCCGCGCCGCAGTTGAAGGTGATCACGCCGCCGCGCGCGACGGCGCTCACAAACGCCTCGCTCGTGCACGAGGCGGGCGTCCCCGTGCCCACCACGGTGCGCGGAGACGAGACGTCTTCGAGCTGCGCCTCCGCGGGAACCGCGCAGCGCCCCATCGGGTTTCCCGTGGGAATTCCCCCGTCGTCTGCGGGCAGCGGCGTGCTCGCGTCGATCGGCGCGACCCCCGTGTCCACCGGCGCGACGACGCCGCTGTCGCGCGGCTCGATCACGCCCGAGTCCATCACCGGCGCGGTCGCGTCCGGCGTCGACCCGTCGTTGCCCGTCGGCGTCGGGCCGCAGCGCAGCGCAAAGGCCGCCATGGAGACGCACACGATTTCAAGCGCAGCGGTTCTTCTCATGCGCCAGAGCGTAGCGAACGCGCCCCCGTCGCGCGCGCAATTCGTGGTCTACGCCGGCAGTCGCACCCGCGCCGACGTCACCTTCGGCACATCAGCAAAGCGCACATCGAGCTGCGTCGCCGCGAGCTCGGGCGCGCTGCGGCCGAGCGCCTCCGCGATCTCCTCGATCGACGCGGCGATCACCGGCGGCGCCTCTCGCACGAACGACTCGTCCCCGCCGCGCCGCGGCTGCGCGAAGAGCCACGTCCCGTTCGACAGCACGTCGCGCGGGTCGAACTTCGAGCAGCCCAAGCACCCGCGCCGCTGGTGCAGCGCGGCGAGCAGCGTCGGCCCGAACTCCGCCCCAGGCTCGGGCCAGATCAACACGCGCTGATCGACGAAGCGCACCCACGCGCGGGCGGGACCCACCACGTCGGGCGCGGCGAGCGCCGCGAGGATGTCTCGCATCGAGCCCGCGAACGCGCGGGGCGGGTACGCCATCACCCGCTCGCTGTGCGCGGTTCGAAGCCGCTCGATGCAGCTCGCGACCGAGCCGCCGTCGTCTGGGTACGCGCCGAGCTTGGGCAACAACCCCGGCGTCACGCCGCCCGAGTCGCGCGCGACGAAGCGAGCGACCGCCCCCTCGCGATCGCACGCGAATCCGCTGGTGACGGGGTACGGAAGCGCGGGCCACGCGTACGGCGCGTCGTCGGGGCACGACGGGAGGTGATCGAAATCCGCGGCAGAGCGCGTCCCGTGCACGCGCGCCGAGCCGACGCGCTCGCGGCCGGCGCGGTACGTCTCGACCCGCGCTCCGCGGATCACCACGTCGAGGTCGCCGCCGAAGCGAAAGGTCCAACGGATCGAAGGCGCGCTCACCGCCAGCGCGAGCGCCAACGTGCTCGATGGATGTTGATCGAGCCACACCAACACCGACAGAGGAAAGTCCCCTTCGATGTCTCGCAGTCGCTCGGAGGTAGGCATCTTCGCCGCAACCCTTAGCACGAAGAAGCTGTCTTCGTTGACACTCCTCGCAGTGCGAGTCTACGGTGCTGACGCGTCGCGCAAGTTCAGCGCGCGCGCAGCAGGAACCGGGCGAAATGCGACTGTACGCAGCGAAGATCCCCGTCATTGCCGCGGACATCGTCCGCGCGCTGACCGTGGACAAGGACATCGAGGTCGGCGACATGGCGGAGGTCGAGGACGACCTCGCCTCGGTGATGCGCGAGTACCTCCGGCTCGATCGAGAGATCACCGAGAAGGCCAAGGACCGCGCCGAGCGCATCGGAGCGGGCGTGACCGAGGTGCAGCGCTTCAAGCGTCAGCTCGCTGAAGAGCGCAATTTTGGTCTCGGCGCCGAGTCCGTCTCGTGGATGCTCGACCAGCTCATCCAGATGCTCTTGCGCTCGAACAACGTCGACGAGGTCTTCTCCGAAGACGCCGACCTGCGTCGCAAGATGCGCCAGGTGCTCGAGCGCCACATGGGCGTCGACGACGAGATGGACAAAGAAGTTCGCTCGCGGCTCAAGCACTTGAGCGAAGGCACGCAAAACTGGGACGTCGAGTACGGACGCGTGATGGAGCAGGTCAAGCGTCGCCGCAACCTCGAGTGAGCTCAGCGCTCGCTCTCGGCCGCTGCGGGGCGGGCGCTGACCGTTCGGCGAACGCCTCCTGCGGTTGAACGTCGCCTCGCCGTCGTTCATCGTACGCGCACTGGCCTCTCGCTCAACGGCCCTCATTTCATTCATCTCTGGAGTCACACCACCGTGCGAACCCTCGTCACCGGCGGCGCCGGATTCATCGGCGGCCACCTCGTCGACGCGCTGATCGAGCGCGGCGCCACCGTCCGCGTGCTCGATAACTTCTCCACCGGACGCCGCGAGAACATCGCGCACAACCTGAGCAAGATCGACCTCATCGAGGGCGACATCCGCGACGTCGAGACCTGCGCGCGCGCGGTCAAAGACGTCGATGTGGTGTTTCATCAAGCCGCGCTCCCCAGCGTCGCGCGCTCGGTCGAAGAGCCCATCCCCACGGACGAGACCAACGTGGGCGGGACGCTCAAGCTGCTCGACTGCGCCCGACGCGCGGGCGTGCAGCGCTTCGTCTTCGCCGCGAGCTCTTCGGCGTACGGCGAGACCGAGGTGTTGCCCAAGGTCGAGACGATGAGCCCGATGCCGCTGTCGCCGTACGCGGTCAGCAAATTGACCGGCGAAGCGTACCTTCAGGTCTTCGCTCGACTGTACGGGATGAAGACCTGCGCGCTGCGCTACTTCAACGTCTTCGGGCCGAGGCAGGACCCCAAGTCGCACTACGCCGCGGTCGTTCCGAAGTTCTGCACCGCGCTGCTCGCGGGAGAAAGCCCGCTCATCTTCGGCGACGGCGGCCAGACCCGCGACTTCACCTTCATCGAGAACGTCGTGTCCGCCAACCTCCTCGCGGCCACCCGCGACGTCTCGGGCCAGGTCGTCAACGTGGCCTGCGGCGAGCGAATCTCGCTGCTCGACCTCGTGCGCATCCTCAACGAGCTCGCCGGAACGAACATCCCCGCCACGCACGCCGACGGTCGTCCCGGCGACATTCGTCACTCGCTCGCGGACATTTCGGCAGCGAAATCCCTACTCGGATACGAGCCCACGGTGTCCGTTCGCGACGGGCTCGCGCGCACGCTCGAGTTCTATCGCCGTCGAAAGTAGCGCCGTGATTGTTGCGCTCGCCCCGCAACTTCGCTGAGAATACCGGCGTGCTTCGCAGTATGACCGGTTTCGGGGTGGGTGTGGCCCCGCTCGGTTCGGGCAGGGTGACCATCGAAGCGCGCGCGGTGAACTCGCGCTTCGTCGACGTGCGCGTGCGGCTTCCCAAGGACATCGCAGAGCACTCGGCGTTCATCGAGCAAGTCGCCCGCACCCGCGTCGTGCGCGGCCGTCTCGACCTCACCGTGCGCCTCGACGAGAGCGCCGCGCCCACGATGACCCTCGACAAGCGCCGCGCTGCGGACGCGCTGCGCGCGCTCACCGAGCTTCGAGACGAGCTCTCGATGCAAGGCGACGTCCCTCTCGCGCTGCTCGCGACGGTCCCAGACTTGTTCGTCGTCGTCCCGAGCATCGACCCCGTCGCGTTGCGCAACGCGCTCTCGCACGGGCTCGGCAAGGCGCTCGACGCCATGGAGGGCATGCGTCGCGCCGAGGGTGAAGCGCTCGAGGTCGAGCTGTGCGACCGCCTCGAGCGCGTCCGCTCGCTCGCCGCCGAAATCGCCGTCTATACCGGCGAGCGCCCCGAGCGCGTCCGCAAGCGCATGCGCGAGCGCCTCGAACGCTTGCTCGAGTCCGTCGACATCGCGATCGACCCCGGACGCCTCGAGCAAGAGATCCTGTTTCTCTCGGATCACTGCGACGTGACCGAAGAGCTCTCGCGGCTCGCCACGCACTGCGCGCAGTTCGCTGTGCTCTGCATGCAGAGCGACCCCATCGGCCGCAAGCTCGACTTCTTGCTGCAAGAGATGGCGCGCGAGGTGAACACCCTCGGATCCAAGTCGAGCGACGCCGAAGTGGCGTTTCGCGTCGTCGAGCTCAAGTCCGAGGTCGAGCGCATGCGCGAGCAGGTCCAGAACATCGAGTGAGCGACGCGCGCGCCGCCGCGGTGTACTCTGCGCCGCGTCATGCCCGCAGATGACCTCATCGCGCTCGCGCTCGTCGGCCCATCAGGAAGCGGAAAGAGCACGCTCTGCTCGCATCTGCTCCGCAAATTTGCCGGCGATCTTCGCTTGTCGGTCTCGTACACCACCCGCGCGCCGAGGGGCAACGAGCGCGACGGCGTCGAGTACAACTTCGTCGATCGCACACGTTTTCAAGCGATGATCGACGCGGGCGGGTTTCTCGAGTGGGCCGAGGTGCACTCGAACTACTACGGCACCGCCGCCGCCACGCTCGACGAGAGCGCCCGCGCCGGCGCCAAGGGCGTCCTGTTCGACATCGATTTTCAGGGAGCGCGGCAGATCCTCGCGAAGCTCCCGTCGCTCGTGTCCGTGATGATCGTGCCGCCTTCGTGGCGCGAGCTCGAGCGGCGCCTGCGCGCGCGCGGGACGGACAGCGAAGAGGTGATCGCCCGGCGCATGCGCAACGCCCGCACCGAGCTCGCGCACTACGCCATGTTCGACTACTTGCTCTACAACGACGAGCTCGCGCGGGCGTGCGACGAGATCGCTGCGATTTACGGCGCCGAACGCGCGCGACGCGCCCGACGCGCGAGCCTCGCCGAGGGGTTGCTCCGCGCGCCCGACGCCGTCGCCGCGCAGTGAGCTCGATCACGCGCCGCGCGCGCGTTGCCGTCGTCGCTCGGCGTCTGCGCCGGGGGCTAGCGCTCGCAGCGCTTCGGGTTCATCGAGGATGGCGACCTCGTCGAGCTCGTCGATCGCGGCGCTGATCGCGACGAGAAATCGACGCCCTGCGTCGTCCGCGCCGAGCAGCCCTGCTGAGCGGCCAGGGATGCTCACCGCGACGTTGCGCACGCGCAGCCCGACGAGCGCGTCGCGCACACGCTCGCAGGCGCGCTCGAACGCGCCGTCGTCGAAGCGCTCGCGCATCCCGACGCCCACGAGCAACAACCGCTCGAACGGCAGCCGCGGGCCTGCCGGACAGAGCGTGCACTCGCCGAGCGAGCCGGTCGCCACGCGGGCTTCGAGCATGCGCGAGAGTCGCCCGCACAGTCGCCAATCGCAGAGGCCGGCTGCGGCGCGCAGCGGTCGCTCGTCCTCGAAGAACGAGAGCACGCACAGCTCGCTGCGCAGCTCGTCGATCGCCTTCAACGACAGCGGAACGTACCGAAGATCCACCGCCGCATCCTCTCTGCGCTCAGCGCAGCCGACCCTTGCTGCGCGCGAGCTTGTCGAGCGTCCCGTTGACGAACGCCGCGGACTCGGCCGAGCCGAACCGCTTGGCCAGGTCGATCGCCTCGTTGATGGCGACCTCCGCAGGGACGTCGTTGGAGAACGCGATCTCGAACGCCGCGATGCGCAGGATGTTGCGGTCCACCTGCGCCATGCGATCGACGCGCCAGTTGGGATTGGAGCTGCGAATCGCCTCGTCGATCGCGTCCCAGTGATGGACGACCGCGCGCACGAGCGCGTCGCCGTAGGGCCGTCCGTCGATCTGCCCTTCGAGGTGCGCCCAGTACGCGCCGAGCGCGCGCTCGACGAGCTCGGACTCACGGATGCCCTGCGCGTCGAGGCCGTACAGCACGTGCAGCGCACACTCGCGCGCGTGCCTGCGCGGGCCGTCGTCCTCTTTGCGACGCTTCGTCTCGCTGCCCTTGCTCATTGGGCCTTTCGGATCGCGCGCAGGACGTTGGCCGTCTCGATGGCGCTCGCTGCGGCCTCCCAACCCTTGTTGCCCATCTTGGTGCCCGCGCGTTCGATCGCTTGCTCGAGCGTGTCCGTGGTGATGACGCCGAGCGCGACCGGGACGCCCGTCTCGGCCATCGCCGCCGCGAGACCCTTGCTGGCCTCGCCCGCGACGATGTCGAAGTGCGCGGTGCTGCCGCGGATGACCGCGCCGACAGCGACGACCGCGTCCCACTGTCCGCTCTTGCAAAGCGCTCGCACGGTGATCGGGAGCTCCCACGAGCCCGGCACGCGCACCACCGTGGCGCCGTCGCCGCCGTGACGCTTCACGCAGTCGATCGCGCCCTCGACGAGCTGCTCGACGATGAAGCTGTTGAAGCGGCTCGCGACGATGGCCACGCGCATGCCTGCTGCAGAGAGATCGCCCTCGATCGAACGCACTTCGAATGTCTTTTCGCCCATGGCCGCGCTCGTATCTCTCGACATCGGGCCGGACGCAAGGCCCACCGCACAACTACACGTTTGTGGCGGGGCTGGCTCAGCGCGGGAGCGCTCCGCGGCCGAAGCGCTCGCTCTCGCCGCCGAGCCGCACTTGCTCGACCACCTCGAGGCCATAGGCGCTGAGGCCGACGAGCTTTCTCGGGTTGTTGGTCGCGAGGCGGATCCTGCGCAGCCCGAGGTCGAGCAGCACTTGGGCGCCGAGGCCAAACTCGCGCTGTCGCGGCTGGCCGTCGCTGCCGAGGTCCCGCGCGGGCTGCGAGCCTTCGCCGCGGAGAAAACGCAGCTCGTGCGCCAGGTCGATGCGCGCCGGCGGAACGTACACGATCACGCCGCGCCCTTCGGCCTCCATCCGGTGCATCGCTTCGAACAAGTGTGTCCCGCCGCCGACGAACTCGCGCGCCCCGCCGCCGTGCGGCGGCGCGAACAGGTCTGCGAACATCGCGCCCGGGTGCATGCGCACCAACACGGGCTCGACGGCGTCGAGCTCGCCCAGCGTGAGCGCCAGAAACTGCCGGCCCTCCATCGCGTCGTACACCGTGGCGCTCCACTCTTTGGTGAAGCCCGCGGGCTTGAAGGGCGCGCTCTCGAGCTTCTTCACGAGGCGCTCGCGCTCGAGCCGCCACTGGATCAAGTCCTCGATCGAGAGGATGTGGAGCGAGTGCTTCTCGGCGAACTTCTCGAGGTCGGGCAGGCGAGCCATCGTCCCGTCATCGTTCATGATTTCGCAGATGACCGCGGCGGACGCGCGGCCCGCGATGCGCGCGAGGTCCACGCTTCCCTCGGTGTGCCCGGTGCGCTGCAGCACCCCGCCGGGCTTGGCGCGCAGCGGAAACACGTGCCCCGGCGCCACGAGATCGCCCGGCCGGGTGTCCGGCGCGCATGCGACGCGGATCGTGTGCGCCCGGTCGTGCGCAGAGATTCCGGTGGTGACGCCTTCGCGCGCCTCGATGCTCACGGTGAACGCCGTCGTGCGCTGCGAGCGGTTCTCGTCGACCATCATCGGCAGCGCGAGCTTCTGCACCATCTCTTCGGTCATGGTGAGGCAGATGAGCCCGCGTGCGTGGGTGGCCATGAAATTGACCGCCTCGGCGCTCACGAGGTCCGCGCACAGCACGAGGTCGCCCTCGTTCTCGCGGTCTTCGTCGTCGACGAGGATCACCATGCGCCCCGCGCGCAGCTCGGAGATCGCCTTCTGCACTCGCTCGATGTACGTGCCAGATAGAGACATGTTCTTCTTCGTGTTGGAGGGTCAGCGCCCTGTGTGTGTGGGTCAGCCCCCAGTAAATCCAGCGCGAGACAGCAGGTCCAGCGAGACGCCGTTGCGCGGGGCGCCGCCTGCTTCGAGCGCGCGTGCGACGTAGCGCGCGAGCACGTCGGCCTCGAGGTTGACGCTGTCTCCGGGGCGCTTTCGTCCGAGCGTCGTGTGCGACATCGTGAAGGGCACGAGCGTCACTTCGAACCCGTCGGCGTCGACGACGTTGACCGTGAGGCTCACGCCGTCGATCGCGATCGAGCCCTTCTCAGCGATGAACCGATGCACCGTCGCGGGCGCGTCGAACTGCCATCGCTCTGCGTCGCGCACGGGAATCCTCGCGCGCACCCTTCCGACGCCATCGACGTGCCCCGCGACGATGTGCCCGCCGAGACGATCGCCGACGCGCATCGCGCGCTCCATGTTGACCGCGTCGTTGGGGCGCTTGTGCCCGAGCGTCGTGCGCGCGAGCGTCTCGGCGCTCGCGGTCGCGGTGAATCCTCCGCTTGTCACGGTGACAACCGTGAGGCACGTCCCGTCCACGGCGATGCTCTCGCCGAGCACGAGCGGCTCAGCTTCGCCGTAGGGGCAGGCGAGCTCGAAGAGCGCTTCTTCTCCGCGCGCCTCGACGCGACGAACGCTACCGATCGCTGTGATAATCCCGGTGAACATCGCTGATCTCCGCGGTGATTTTGAGGTCTGAACCCAACGCTTCGAAGCGCCATCCCCGCAGCGCTCGCGCCTCGTCGACGCGACTCGCCCCGACGCCGCCGAACGCAGGAAACGCGTCGCGTCCGCCGAACAACTTCGGCGCGACGTACGCCACGAGCTTGTCTCCGAGCCCAGCGTCGAGCAGCGCGCCGTGCACCGCGCCGCCTCCCTCGACGAGCACCTCGGTCACTCCGCGCTGCGCGAGCTCTCGAAGCGCCGCGCGCAGCCCGATGCGCTCGTCTTCGAGCGCGACTTGGATCGTCTCGACCCCCAGCGCCCTCAGCGCTGTCGCCCGCGCCGGCGGCGCCTCGGGGCCGTGAAGGATCCACACGGGCGCCTCGGTCGCGGTCTTGGCGAGCGCGCTCGTGACGGGCGTTCGCAGTCGGCTGTCGAGCACGACCCGCGCGGGCAGCGATCCCGCCACGACGACATCCCTCGGCGTGAGCAGCGGATCGTCCGAGAGCACCGTGCCCACGCCCACCAGCACGGCGTCGGCGCGCGCGCGCAGCAAGTGGCCGTCGCGGCGAGCCTCGTCGCTGGTGATCCACTTGCTCGCGCGGGTGCGCGTCGCGATGCGCCCATCGAGCGTCATCGCGACCTTCATCACGACCAGCGGAAACCCTCGCGTGACGCACACCCTCCACGACTCGATCATCGCGGCGCACGCGTCGTGCTCGACGCCCTCGTCCACCCTCACGCCTGCGGCGCGAAGCCGATCGGCGCCGCGCCCCGTGACGTGAGGGTTGGGGTCGTTGACGCCGATGACGACGCGCTCGACGCCCGCGCGCAGCAGCGCCTCGGTGCACGGCGGCGTCCGCCCGTGGTGGTTGCACGGCTCGAGCGTGACGTACGCCGTCGCGCCCTTCGCGCGTTCGCCTGCGTCTTCGAGGGCGACGACCTCTGCGTGCGCCATGCCTGCGCGTCGGTGAAATCCCCGGCCGACCACGACGCCGTCGCGCGCGATCACGCATCCGACCCGCGGGTTGGGCGAGGGGCGAGACTGCGCCGCGAGCGCGAGCGCCTCGCGCATCAACGCCTCGTCGCTCACTTTTTCTCTCCTCGTGCGCGGAGCATCTCGGCGAGCTCGGCCATGAACTCGTCGGCGTCGCGAAACGAGCGGTACACCGAGGCGAAACGCACGTACGCGACCTCGTCGACGCCTTTCAATCGCTCCATGACCTTCTCGCCGATGGCAGTGCTGGCCACTTCTTTGGCCCCCGAGTCGCTGAGCTCTCGCTCGATCGTCTCTGCGATCGACTCGATCGTCGCCAGCGGAACTGGCCGCTTCTCGCAGGCCTTCTTGATGCCCCCCACGAACTTGCCGTGGTCGAACGGCTCGCGTCGCCCGTCGCGCTTGACCACCAACGGAAGCGCTTCTTCGACCCGCTCGTACGTGGTGTACCTTCGCTGACACTTCGCGCACTCGCGACGACGGCGGGTTACTTCGCCCCCTTGCGACAGACGAGAGTCGATGACCTTGTTCTCCAGGTCGCCGCAATAAGGGCACTTCATGGGCGGGCGCGGACTCTAGTACCCGCCCTGTTGCTTTTCCAAGGCCCGTCGAAGTCGTACCATCAAAGTTCGACAACGCCCTCGGCGGGTCGTCGCGAGACAGCTTGTGCGAGTTCACTGCGAGTGCTGTGAGCGCGTACGGGCCGGCGATTCGCCCCGAGGAGCGCAAGGTGCACGATGGCCTTCGGCGACCCCACCGATCCCAAGTCCGCACAGCCTGCCTGGGGCCGAGGCATCCTCGGCTCGTCTGATCTCGAACAGCTCGCGGCCGATATTCGCCCCTCGTGGGAGATCGGCCTCGACGCAGGCGACGACGCTCCACCCGCATCGGACTTCGTCCCGACCGAAGGGACGTTCAGCGCAAACACTGGCAACGCAGGGATCACCCCGTCGATCTTGTTCGGCGCGGCAGACCTCCATGCGCTCGCGGGCTTCGGAGCTCCCGCTCCCCAAGCCCCTGCGACCCCGCAGCCTCCTGCTGCTGCGCCCGTCGCCGCTGCCTTCGCGGCCACGGTCCCCGCCGCGGCCGCGGTCGAGCCGCCTGTCGTCGCGCAACCATCGCCCGTCGCGCCTCCGCCGTCCGCGCGACCT
>JAAFIF010000036.1 GCA_013298625.1 Myxococcales bacterium | reverse complement strand
GGGGACCTGTGGTTCTGCGGGCCCGAGGCGTTCGGCGCGTCGCTGCGCAAGGCGCTGACGAAGCGCGGCCTCGCGGGCGACGATTTTCACAGCGAGCTGTTCGCGATGCGGTGAGCGCTACGGCTGCGCGGCGAGCTCGGCGACGGCGCCGCCGGTCGCGACGAGCTCGAACACGGGGGCGTCAGCGAGGGTCTTCTTGACCTTGCAGTTGTCGACGGCGCGCATGATCGCCGCGCGGTGCGTCTCGGGAAACCCCGGCGGCAACCGCAGCTCCATCATCACCTTGGTGACGCGGCCGGTCTTGGCGTCGAACTCGTGCTTCTGGCTGAGACCGAGGCCCTCGGTCGACAGTCCGCGCGCCTGGCAGAAGCCGAGCGCGTAGATGCCGGCGCACGTGGCGAGGGACGCGAGAAAGAGCTCGTACGGCGCGGGCGCGGAGTCTTCGCCGCCGCCAGAGACGGGCTGATCGGTGCGGACGAGGTAGGCCCCCATGCGCGCGTCCACTCGTTTTCCGCCCGGAAATTCCAGTTCGATGTCCATTGCAGTCTCCGGTGACATAGAGCCACTGAAGCGCGCGCGAGGTTCTCGACGCCCGGTGATTGTGCTCGATCAACGGCAACACGCTGACGCTCGGCAGCACGATGAACACGCGCGAGTGAGCCGCCAACTCGAGTTGGCGCCCATCGAAGTCAATGGTTCGCTCTGAATAGATTTTTCTATTCTCACGGTGTCTCTCTCAGCGATCCTTGTGGTCGCTATGAGAACTCGGTCGATCCACAGGTTGCCTCTGCTCGCGCTCTCGCTGTTCGCGTCGCACTGCGGCGCTCGATCGGACCTGCGAGTGCAGGGTTTTGCGCCGGTCCCTGGCGCTCCGCTGACCGACGGCGCCACGCCGCTTCCAGATGGCACCGTCATCGGCCCGGACGGCAGCATCGAGACGCCAGGAACAGACCGCGTCGACATGCTCGTCGTCGTCGACAACTCGGGCTCGATGGCCGAAGTGCAGTCGCAGCTCATGCTGAAGTTCGAGACGCTGCTCGAGACGCTGCGCGTTCCGTTGTGCAGCTCGCGCAGCGATCCCAACGCCGCGCCGCGCGCGTGCACGGGCAGCGCCGACGACGTCCCGCTCAATCGACCGTTGCTCGACCTGCACATCGGCGTCGTCTCGACGGACCTGGGGACGCCCGGCTTCATGGTTCCCGGCTGCGACGACAGCGAGCGCGGAGACAACGGGCACCTCAACCCGATTCGCTTCGGCCCTGCGCTGCAGACGCACCTGCCGTGGGCGCCGAGCAGGCCCAACGCCGTCACCGCGCCGGTCGGCTTTCGTCCCGCGGCGTGCAACAACGACCCCAATCAGTTTCCGAGCTTCATCACGTTTTGCTCGGACACGGCGGACGCGAGCTGCGATCGCCCAGAGCCGTTCTCGTCGACCCGCAATCCGAGCACGCTGTCGTCGTGGTTTCGCTGCAACTCGGGGCTCTTCATCAACGGGTGCGGCCTCGAGCAGCCGCTCGAAGCCGCGTGGCGCGCCCTCGTCGAGCTCGACGCCCGCGCGACGCCCGGCAACAGCTCGCCCAACGCGGGCTTTCTGCGGGACGACGCGGTGCTCGCGATCGTCGTGATCAGCGACGAAGAAGACGGATCCGTGCGCAACTGCGCGCACGACGAGGGCTTCTCTGCGGCGCGCGGCGAGCGCTGCAATGACGGGACGGACGTGTACAACACGGCCTCCCCCGAATGGGCGCACCCGACCAACCCCGACCTGCGCTTCTACCTCTACACGCCGGGCGATCCGCGGGACCCCAACTGGAGCCTCGATCGCTACGCGAGCCCCGACCGTCGTTGGAGCCGGGACTTCTGGTCGCTCAAGCCCGGCCGCCCCGATCGCGTGGTGTTCGGGGCGATCACGGGCGTTCCGCTCGACGTGCCGAGACGCGCAGGGCAGACCGACTACGACGCCCTGCTCGGCGCGCCTCGTGCTGGCGCTCCCGATGACTTCAACGCTCGCGACTCGAGCACAGCCATCAGCGGAACCCAAGCCGCAGCCGGCCCCTTCTCGATGCGCCAGGCCAACATGAGCCCAGTGTGCTCGCACGTCGTGCCCGCGTGTCGTCGCCAGGGCAGCACGTTCGAGCCCGAGCGTCCGTGCAACAACGCTCAGTATCAAGCGTTTCCGTCGCGGCGCATCGTCGAGGTCGCGCGGCGCTTTCAAGAGAGCCGTCGATGCTTCGGTCAGCCCTGCCAAAACGGCTACGTCAGCTCGATCTGCGCGATGAGCCTCGACGCGTCGATGCGCGAGATCGGCCTGCGCATCGCGCGGCGCATGCGCTGAGCGCTCAGCCCTCGACGCCGTACGTCTTCGCCCGCGCCCTGTGCGCCTCGATGCCCGCCTCGTCGCCGATCGCCTCGGCGAGCGCGGGCCACGCAAACGGGTGCGCGAAGCCCTCCGTCGCGCGATCGAGCAGAGCGCCCAACGCTCGGTCATCGATCGACGGCGGAACCGCGAGGCGCACGTACACCGCGGCGATCTTCGCCGACGGATCGCTCGGGTCCGTGAGCTTGTACGCGTCGCCTCCGCCCTGACGCACCTCGATCCCCTCGGCTTCGAGCGCCGCCGCGAAGGCGTCGAACTGATCGAACGTCGGCCGCGCGCCGTCGAGCTCGACCGTGCGAAATCCCCCGCGCGCCACGCAGTGCACCGCCGCGTACACCCATCGATGCCGCTTGCGCTCTTCTTCGTCCGCGCCCTCATCGGGGCCGCGGTTCACTGGGCGCGCGTCGAACACCCACTGATCGCCGAACCGCTGCGGCTCGCCCACGCCCGCGACGTGCAGCACCCGCGCGGTGACCGGCCCCGTGCGACCGGCGATGAATTCGTGTGTCCCGTCCTCGTCCTCGAAGGACAGCGTGCACAGCTCCCAGCGCTCGTCGATCGGACCTTCGTCGCTGGTCAACTTCAGAGAGAGCGCGGCGGCGGACGCGCGGGCTGTGGCCCAGTCGCCGACGATCGCCGCGGCGCTCATGCGATCCCAGTGATCCGAGCGCTGAAACTCTCCGCCCGCTTCGACCTCGGCGAGCCGCGCGAGTGCCTCTCTCGCCCCGGCCTCGCCGTCGCGCAAGAGCGCCCGCGCGAGCATGCGCCGCGCGTTGAGCCCGTCGGGTCGCGCCTCGACCGCGGGGCGAAGACCGTCGCGCGCCGCGGCCCAACGGCCCTCGCCGATCGCTCTCGCTCCCTGCAAAAATCCAGGAAGAACTCTGCCTTCGACCCGCGAGCACCGCTCGCTCACGAGCCGGTCGAACGCCTCGAACCGCGCAGCGTCCTCGCGCAGCAGGGCGTTGCCGAGGCGCAAGATCACTTCGTCCGAAGGGTCGCCCTCGCGCACGCGCGCCTCGAGCATGGCGATGGCGTCTTCGCGCGCGCCCGCGGCGTAGAGCGCGCTCGCGTGCGAGAGCAGCAGCGGCTCGTCCGCGGGCCATTTCGCGCGCGCCGCTTCGAGCAGCGGGAGGTCTGCGTCGGCCTCGCGTCCTTCGTCGCCGTTGCTCAGCGACGCGAGCAGCGCCTCGGCGCTCTCGGGCAACTCGAAGCGCTCTTCGCTGGATCGACTCGCGACGCGCTCACGGGCGCGGCGGACGCGGTCGAGCGCGTCGAGGGGCTTGCGGAGGCGCGGAACGCAGCGCTCCATCACGGCGAGCGCCCTGCGCGCGGACCAGAGCGCGCCTCGAGAGAGAGACAGCTCGACGTGCCGCTCGGCCATGAGCATCGAAGAGCGAACGGCGCCGTTTTTGTCGAGCCGCGAGAGCATGGTCCCGATGGTGAAGCCCAGCGCGGCGTCGTTGGGCAGCGCTCCTGCGCGCACGAGCAAGAGCGCGCACTCGGCCCACACGTCGTAGCCGTCCACCGCGTCGACGAACTCGCTCCACGGGGGCAGCGAAGCGCGCGCGTCGTCGTGTCGACCGAGGCGGGCGAGCACCCGCGCGCGGTGCGCCTTGCGCAAGAGCGTTCGGTTGACGGAGTCTTCTCGGCCCGCGAGCTGACGGTCGACCAGGGCGAGCGCGTCTTCGTCGCGGCCCATGTCGGACAGGACGCTCACGCGGGTCATCCCGCAGAAGCGATCGAGCTCGCCGTCCGGCGACTTCGCCAACTTGGCCGCGACCTGGCGCTCCAAGAAGGCCCACGCCTCGTCGGTCTTGCGCGCGTCGCGCAGGGCGTCGGCGTGCTCGGCGGAGATGCAGTCGAAGCACCCCCAGCTCGGGTCGATGCGCGCGAGCGTCTCGGCCGTCACCTCGATGCGCTCGTCCGCCCAGCCGGGGCCGTCGACGATCCCGTAGCACGCCGCGAGGTCTTGAATTGTGCACACGGATTGCGGACAGCCCTCGGTCTCGGGGCGGTGCGCGAAGTCCACGAGGTCGACGGCCGACGAGAGCGCGCCCTCGCCGTGCATGCGGGTGAGCACGCGCGACTGCAGCTCCCAGTGGCGAAAAAACAGCTCGAGCCACGGGTCCTTGCGCGCGCGAGACAGCGCGATCGCCTCGGGGACGAGCGCGTCGACCTGGTGGTGACGCAGGTCCACGACGTGGTCAGGAAGCGCCCAGAGCAGCTCGGCGAGGCGCGCGTTGCCCTCGCTGATGAGCTCTTTGCGACGAGCGCGCACCCAGCTCCAGATGTCCATCGTAGAGAGAGTTCTACCGCAGCAGCGCGCAGGCGGTCTGCGTGAAGTCCGAGAGGGCGCTCTGGAGGTCGACCTTGCCGGAGCCCTCGTTCCACCCGGCCATGAGGGCGACGAGCGAGCGGAGGAGGCGCGCGGCGGGCTCGCACGCAGCGGCGCCCCGGTCACGACCGGCGACGAGCGCGCGGATCGCCGGCGAGTCCACGTTGACGTAGAGGTCCGCCTGCACGCTGCCGTCGAGCGTCTTCGTATAGATCCTCGCGAGCTTGAGCGCCGCGGCGCCGATGCGCTTGTCCGCCTCGTCGCTCTCGATCCGCGCCTTCAGCTCTGCGTCTCGATCGGGGACGAGCACCAGCGGGAGGTCCTCTGGCGCGAACCTCGCGGCCACCAATCGCTGCCCGGGCCGCAGCAACAGCGACTCGAGCCACGCGCGCTCGTCCGCCGGCAGCGGCGCTGACTTGAACACGTGCCGGTTGCCCTCTTCGGTGCCGAGCTCGACGACTGCGCCGCCCTTTCGCTCTGCGTACGCCCGCAAGAACGGCAGGACGCCATAGCGAGTGCCCGCCGCGATGGGGGTCTTGAGCGCGCGAAAGAGCATCTCTTCGAAGCCCCCGCGCGTGCCGAGCGAGACGTACGCCTTGCTGTCTCCGCGGCGAAAGACCACGCGCGCCGTCAGGTCTCCCTCGGACGTCGGGACCGTCAGCTCGTTGGCGAGCAGGTCCATCAAGCGCTCGTCGCAGAGCGCGCAGCCGAGCAGCGCCTCGTTGTGCCGAAGCAGGACGCGCCGCCAGGACTCGGGCTCGCTCGAGGCCACCTTCGCCAGGCCCTCGATCAGCGCGCGGACGATGTGCGCGTGCGCGGCTTTCCAACGGTCGTCGCGCTGAAGGTCCTCGCGGCTCGCCGTCGGCGTCAGCGTCGAGGACTCGATCACGCCGCCGACGAAGCCCGCCCAGGACGGGAGCAGCTCGCGCGCGTCGTCGTCGAGCAGCATTCCCCGCACGAATACCGCCAGATTTCGATTGTCGCTGGTGCCGTAAGTGCGCGCGTCTTGCACCCACAAGAGCCCGCGCACATCGCACTCGGCCGTCGGCTCGATGGCCATCACGCACAGCGGCTCGAAGCGCCGCTCGAACCGCGCCGCAAACGCCTTGCGCGCGGCAGTCAGCGCCGTACCCGCGAGGGACTCGTCGCGCCACGGCGGGGCCACAGCGTTGACCGCGACCGGGTCTTGCCCGAGAAACACCGGCAACGAGAGCAGCGCGCAGTACCGCTCGAGCAGCGCGCGCAGCTCGTCCCCTTCGAGCAGCGGTCGAAAGCGCTCTTTGAGCGTGAGCTCGACCACCGAGCCGACTGGCCCTGGCTCGCAGGGCTCGAGCGAGTACCGCTCTCCGTCCCGCGAGCGATAGAGCCAGCCTTCATGGGGGCTCTGGTAGGACGTAGTGCGCACTTCGATGCGCTCGCTCACGACGAAGGCCGAGAGAAATCCGAGGCCAAAGTACCCGATCAGGTCGTCGCTCGCGGTCTTCTGCCGCAGCGTGCGGGTGTATCCAGCGCCCACGGTGGCGAGAAACGCGATGACCTCGTCGCGGGTCAGGCCGGCGCCGTTGTCGAGGATCGAGAGCGTTCCCCGATCGCGATCGGCGCGGACGAGAATGCGGGGATCGAAGACCGCTTCGCTCTCCATCCGCCGCCGCGTGATGGCGTCGTGCGCGTTCTGCACCAGCTCGCGCAAGGCGACGGTGGGCGTGGAGTACAAGTGATC
Source organism: Myxococcales bacterium (assembly GCA_013298625.1). Classification (GTDB taxonomy): domain Bacteria; phylum Myxococcota_A; class Polyangia; order Polyangiales. The sequence goes on along the minus strand of JAAFIF010000036.1, from coordinate 72,143 downwards.
CCCGAGCACGGTCATGAGCCCCGAGAGGTCCACTTGCGTCGTGCGAAACTCGATCTCGCTCACGGCGGCGCGGAGGGTACACCCAGCGGCGACGCGCGGGGATCTTCGGCCCTGCGGCCTGTCATCGAAGGCCGTCGTTGATCGCGACGAATCGGGCGTGATACCCACATGGACGGATTTTCATGCCCGCGCCGATTCGCACGCACGCACGCACGGACGTTGGTCGCGTCCGAGAGCACAACGAAGACAACTTTCTCGTAGACCGAGTGCTCGGCCTCTACGTGGTGTGCGACGGGATGGGAGGGCACGCCTCGGGGGAGGTGGCCAGCTCGATCGCCGTGCAAGCGCTGCGAGACGCGCTGAAGAAAGACGAGGATTTTCTCCATGATTTCTCGAAGGGCGACGCGTCAGTGCGCCCCGAGGACGTCAAGAACCTCGTCGAGTCCGCGGCGCACGCGGCCAACGCCGCGGTGTTCGCCGAGGCGCAGCGAGACGCGGCCAAGCGCGGGATGGGCACGACGCTGACCGCGCTCGTGCTCGTCGGCGGCTACGGCTTCATCGCGCACGTGGGCGACTCGCGCTGTTATCTCTTTCGCGGCGGCGAAGTGCGGATGCTCACCGAGGACCACTCGGTGATCAACGAGCTCAAGCGCCGGGGCAAGCTCACGCCGCAGATCCTCGAGAAGATCGGCAACAAGAACGCGGTGACGCGCGCGGTGGGCGTGTACGAGACGGTCGAGGTCGACACGTTTCACTTTCTCACCGGGCCGGGCGATCGGTACTTGCTGTGCTCGGACGGGCTGCACGGGTACGTCGAGCGCGAAGACGAGCTGAAGAGCCTGGTCGAAGGGCTCGGCGAAGAGATCGCGACGCAGCGCTTGATCGACGTGGCCAACGAGCGCGGCGGCAAGGACAACATCACCGCGGTGATCGCGACGATCTCGCAGGACGACGGCGACGCGTCGGACATGGTCCTCGCGTACGAGACCCTCGCGGGGATGCCGTTCTTCAGGCACCTCGAGCCGAGGGAGCTCTTGCGCGTGCAGGCGATGGCGCGGCCGCGGGCGTTCAAGGACTCGGACATGGTGGTCAACGAGGGGACGCCGGGCGATTCGATCTTCGTGGTGCTCAAGGGCAACGCGAAGGTGCGCAAGGGCGACGCGGAGATCGCGAAGTTCGAAGCGGGGCACTTCTTCGGAGAGATGTCGCTCATCGAGAAGGCGCCGCGCAGCGCGACGGTGGTCAGCGACGGGGCCTCGCAGATGCTCGAGATCGCGCGCGGGGATTTCTTCAAGATCCTCCGCGAAGAGAAGGACATCGGCGTCAAGCTGCTGTGGAACTTCGTGACCGAGCTCAGCAAGCGCCTGCGCGCCACGTCGCAGAACCTCGCGGCGGTCAAAGAGCAGATCAACGCGGTCGAAGACCTGTCCGACGCGCTGCTGTTCGAGGACGACTCGCCGTCGCTGGCGGTGCCGGTCGTTCCGAGGGCGCCGAGGGTTCCTTCGCTGCGCGCGGTGACGCCCGAGGCGATGTCGGACACGATCGTCCCGCCGACGCCGCAAGAGGCCGCCGCGCGCGCCGCGAGCGCGCCGCTGCCCGACGAAGAGCCGCAGACGAGCGCGGTCATTCAGCGCCGTCGCGTGGTCAACATCACCAGCGAGCCCGAGCCGCCGCCAGCTCCGGTCGACGCAGAGCACGAGCGCAAGACCGACCCGCCCCCCGCGGGAGAGCCGCCGGACGTGATCGATGATCGCCCCACCGTCGTCCCCCCTGAAGGAAACGACCCCGGGCAGACCTGAGCGAACATCAGCGCCGCCACCAACGCAGAACCGAGCGCGAGCCCACATCATGCTTCGTCGACGTCACCGATTCTCGATGCTGTTTTTGCTGGGGGCGAGCGCTCCGAGCGCGGCCTTCGCGCAGTCCTCGGACGCCGCCGCGCAGTCCGCCGCGAGCACGGCGCCGGCGGCGGACGACCGTCGAATGCACCTCTCGACGGACAACGCGTTCGTCACCGACGTGGCCGACGCGTTCGAGCAGCACACCACGTGGGCCCCGCGCTTCACCGTTCAGTTCATTCGTACGCAGCGCAACGGCGTGCTGCAGCGCGAGCGCTCGCCGCTCTCGTCCGGGCTCTCGCCGGACGCGCCCGATCTCAGCCTCTCGGGCGTCACCGAGCTCGACAACATCGCCAACTACACGCAGTCGACGTACACGCTCAACCTCGGCGCAGAGCTTCCGATCTGGCACGACCTGTCGATCTCGCTCTTCGCGCCGCTGGTCCTGTCGGATCAACGCGAGTTCACTGCGACGGGTCGCGGCGTCACGGGACTCGCCGACGGATGGACCGTCGACGGCGTGCGCGGGACGCTCTTCAACCTGCCCTTTCGCTCGCCGGATCGCTCGGGGCTCGATCAGCTCAAGCTCGGGCTCAACTTCAATCTCTTGTCGCAAGCGCGCGACCAGCACATGCCCACGTGGCTGCTGCGCTTGGAGTGGAGAATCCCCGTCGGCCCGGTGATGGCCGCGTGCGAAGCGGCCGCTGGCGGCTACCGCTGTCCGCAGCTCGACGCGCCGAGGCCCACCGAGCCGATGGACACGACGGACGTCATGTCCAACGCGGGAGCGCCCGCAGAGCGCCCCAACGACCCCGCGCGATCCCCAGGGATCTCTCGCGGCGTGCACGGGATCTTCTTTCAGACCGTGATCTCTCGGCGCTATGGGTTCTTCGAGCCCTTTCTCGGGCTCGAGGCGCTCGCAGAGATCCCCGGCGCGCGACTGCCGCAGTTCTTGTACGGCGGAGACAAGCCGTTTGGTCAGCTCTCGACGCTCCCACCCATCAAAGGGGCGCTCACCGTGGGCGCCGAGATCATCCCGTGGGAGAACCGCGAGCAGTGGCAGCGCTTCGCGATCGACCTGCGCGTGCGCGGCGAATACCACTCGCAAGGCCGAGACTTCACGCCGCTCTTCGACGCGCTCGGGTCGAGCAACTCGGTCCCGCTCACCATGCCGACGTGGACCGTTCGCAATCAAATGGCCCGCGACCCGATGAACGCGCTGTGGTTCACCGGGACGACCTCGGTGCAGTCGCACGCGAAGCTCGGCGCGTATTTCGCACTGAATTTTCAGGCCTCGCGGCACTTTCGATTCGTGCTCGCGAGCAGCTTCCTCTACACGACCACGCACGCGATGACCGCGACCGACGCGTGCAACCCCAACGAGACCTCGAGCAACCCCGCGGATCGCGGCGGCTGCACGGGGCAGAGCGTCCCCGACCCGCAGCACCGAACGGTGATCGACTCGGCGGGCAGCAGGTTCAGGATGGCGTCGGACTTCACGTGGGACCTGCAGGCGCAGCTCACGTTTACGCCGCGCATTCCCTGGTAAATCCGAGGTAAGCAGTCCCGCTCGGCGGTGGCTTGGGCTATACCGCGACAACGCGGATGACCGAGCCCCTCGTCGCATCACAGAAACACGCCGTCGCCCTGAGCATCCTCGGCGGCATCATGCTCTTTCTCGGCTTCGCGGGGTTCGACCTGTGGCCCTTCGCCGTGATCGCACAGGGGCCCATCTTGCTCGCGACGCGGGGGCGCTCGCCGAAGCAAGCGTTCTGGCTCGGGTGGCTCGCGGGCACCATCGGCATCGGCGGCGGGTTCTATTGGATCGCCTCGATGCTCAAGACGTTCTCGGGCTTTTCGCTGCCCGTTTGCGTGGCGCTCGCGTCGCTGCTGTGGGCCGCGCAGGGGCTGCAGTTCGCGCTCTTCTACGTGGGCGTCGCGCGCGCGGACCAGCGCGGCTGGCCGAGGCTGCTGGCGATCCCGCTGGTGTGGGCGGCGCTCGAGTTCGTGTTTCCTGGGCTATTTCCCTGGTACTACGCGAACTCGCTGCACAACGTGCCGCTCTTGATCCAGACCGCGGACCTCGGCGGCGTGGTGTTCACGGGGGTGCTGCTCTCGCTCTCGCACGCGGTGCTCGACCTCGCGCTCGCGCGCCTGTACGCCAAACGCACCGGAAAATCCCTGCCCGAAACAGACTCCCACTGGAAGCGCGGCCTGATCGCCATCGCCGCCGTCTGGGCCTTCTCGATCGCCTACGGCGCGTATCGCATCCGCGAGGTGGACGCAGAGAACGACACGGCGCCGTCGCTGCGCGTCGCGGTCGTGCAAGAGAACCTCGGGCTGCAAGAGAAGCGACAGGACCCGCGGCAGGCGCTGCGCAGGCACGTCGCGACCACGCGAAGGATCGCAGAGACCGAACGCCCCGACCTCGTCGTGTGGAGCGAGAGCGCCCTCTCGTTTGTCTTCGACTCGGACCTCACCAACGTGCGCCGCGCGATCCCGAGCTGGCCGCTCGACACCAACATCCTCTTCGGCGCCCTGCGCGAAGAAGGCGGAAAGCTCTACAACACCGCGTACCTCAGCGATCGCGAGGGCGCGCTGCAGCGGCCGTACGACAAGACCTTCTTGCTCGCGTTCGGCGAGTACCTTCCCGGCGGAGAGACGTTTCCGCAGTTCTATCGCTGGTCGCCGAACAGCGGGCACTTCACGGCCGGCGCGCAGCCGGTCGCGATGCAGCTGCCCGCGGCGAGCGACGGACAGCGATACCGCGTCGCGCCGCTCATTTGCTACGAGGACATCCTGCCGCGGTATGTGCACCGTTTTCAGCGCGAGACCGACTCGCACCTGCTCGCGGTGATCCTCAACGACGCGTGGTTCGGCCCGACGACGGAGCCGTGGATCCACATGGCGCTCAGCAAGTTTCGCAGCGTCGAGCACCGTCGCGACTTCGTGCGCGCGGCCAACTCGGGCGTCTCTGGGTTCATCGACGGCGCGGGCCGCGTGATCGCCAACACGCAGACGTTTACGACCGAGAGCAAGACGGCCACCGTGCACCTGCGCACGCGCAAGACCCTCTACGCGCTGACGGGCGACTGGTTCGGCTGGCTCTCGATCGCCGCGGCGCTCGCGATGATCGCGCGCAAACGAAAGGCTGAGTGAGCGATGGCGACGAGCAACGGCACCACACACCGGCTGTGCCTCACGTCTTGGGAGCTGCTCTCGACCTTCAAGGGAGCGGTGATTCCTCGGGTGGGTGAGACCGTCATGATCGAGCGCGCCGGCGCCGAGCTCGCGCACCGAGTGACGGCCGTGCGGTACAAGCTCGACGCTGCGAGCGCCGAGTGGGTGGCGACGGTGTTCGTCGAGCCGACGTAAACCGCGCCGCAGCGGACATTGCCACGCGCGATCACCGCTCGGCGGTCACTTCGTCACGTCGCTCCCTCGCGAGCGACCAGTCGATCACCATTTCTACTCATTCGCGCACGTCAGCCGTGCTCGTGCCGAGAAATGGCGAGAAATCGTCGGCTCACAATTTTGTATTCCTGCAATCGCGCGCGCGGTCTTCATGCGATTTCCATTGGTTACCGGATTCGAGAGACCGCGCAACCACCGGTCGGTCTATTGCAATGACCACGTCGGTTCGACTAACGAAGTCGATGAGACGCCCACACAAACCACCCGCTCCGCGCGCGCCATCGGAGCGTGATTCGGGCGCTCGCTCTGGCTCTTCGCCACCGAACTTCGAGCACGAGAAGAAGCCCATGCAGGACACGAATCCTTCCGCTCCGTCGAGCTACGAAACCGAAGCCCCACGCGCGCTCGTCGAGGCGTGTCTCCAGCTCGATTCGATTGCGATCGACGTCCAGGCGCCCCCTGCGCCGAAGCTCGCGCCGCTCGCGCCCGCGCAGCCGCGGCCCGCGAGCGAAGAGTTCTTCGCCTCCGTCGCTGCGATGTTCTGAGCCACGACCGCGACGGGGGTTCGTCGCTTTGCCGGCCCGCCGCCGAGCCCGATCGATCAGCCCTTGGGCTCGAGCTTCGCGAGGCGGTCGAGGAAGGTCTGGCCCTTCTTCGGGTCGCACATGAACACGAACGCGGCCATGCCCTTGAGCTGGTCGATGGTCTCGTCGCCCTTTCCGGCGCGGCCGAGCTCGCGGTTCTTGATCGCAGCGCGGAGCTTGCGGATGGTCTCGCGCGGCACGCGCGCTTCGGCTGCGCCGTCGCTGGCCTTGTTGACCACGAGCCCGGTGACCTTCTGCCGGTCGCCGTCGCGCATGACCATGGTCTTGTCCGGGTGCAGGTTGAAGCCCTCTCCGCGGAGGATCTTCTTCAGCCCGCCGAGCAGCGCGCCCACTGGAGCCTTGGCGCGGTCGTCGCTCTTGCGCCACGAGAACGTCAGGTCGTCGGCGTAGCGCGTGTAGACGAAGCCGAGCACCCGCGCGAGGCCCGACAATCGCCGGTCCAAACGCAGGCAGATCGCGTTGGTGATCATCGGGCTCGTGGGCGCTCCTTGCGGCAGCGCGCGCGGGCCGTTGGCGACGAAGAGCGTGCGCCCGCGAAACTCGACGACGTCGCGCGGGGCTTCGGTGCACACCATCGCGAGCAGCGTCGCCGTCGATTCAGCGAGGCCCGCCTTGCGAAAGAGCCCCTTCACGCGACGCCAGGTCACCGTCGGAAAGAAGTCCTTCACGTCGACCTTCACCACCACGTCCGCGCCTGCGTGGGCCTTGGCGTTGGTGACGATCGAGCGCGCCGAGAGAAACCCGTGCGCCGAGGCGTGGACGGGGAGCTTCTCTGCGATGTTGCGAAGCACCCAGCGCTGCGCGGCCTTGAGCCCGCGCTTGGGCGCGGTGATCGTGCGAAAGCCTCCGGTGCGCTTCGGGATCTGCCAGCGACGGTAGTGCGTCCCTGCATCCACGTCGCGGTGGTACGAGAACCAACGCAGCGTGGGGACGTCGATGCCCATCGCCTTCGCGAGCGCTTCGGCGTCCTTGTAGTCCTGGAGGTCGTTGGCCTTGAGGCGGTCTTCTCGGCGCTCGATGTCGAAGCGATCGCCGTCGAACGCCTCGTGCCAGTGCACGCCCACGCCCAAGTGCACGACGTGCGTGGCCCGGTACGCGTCCCACGCGAGCTTCTTCAGCGCGCGTCGCTCGGCCGCCTCGACCTTCTTCTGCTCTTTGAACGAGCCCTTCTCGCGGTCGCTGAGCTTCGACGGGTCTGCTTCGACGAGCAGGCCCTTCTTGCGCAGCTCTGCCCGCACCCACTCGTCGACGCCGCCGGCTTCGGTGACGTGCTTCCACCGTTGGACGCGCTCGTCGAGCGCCTTGGCGCGCGCGGCGAGCTGCTCTTCGGTGAGCTGGGGCTTCGGGGGCGGGAGCTCGGCTTCGACCGGAGCTGCCGCGGACACCATCGTCTCGAGTTTGCTAGCCATGTCCTTGCTGCTCCCGTCTCACGCGTCCGCCGCGTCGATGAAGCCCTCAGCGCTCAGCGAGTCGAGCCTCGCGAAGTACGCCTCGCGCGCCTCGCGGTCCGAGTCGAACCAGAGCTTCTGCTGTCGTGACGGCGCGCTGGTGACGCCGTCGCGCGCGCCCCAGGTCACGCGCACGACCTTGTCGTCGAGCGTGACGCGGTAGACCGTCTCTTTTCCGAGCGAGTCGCGGCGCACGAGCGTGCGGGTCTCGGCGCGGATGAGCTTGCGGCCCTCGGGCGACTGGCGAAGCGCTTCTTCTTCAGCCTTGCGTCGCGCGTAGCCGAGGCGCAGGGCGATCATGTGCTCGCACGGCCCCTCGCGCATCCCCGCGCGACGGTAGTGCGGACAACCGCACCACGCGCCGATCACGCGGCCTTCGAGGTCGATCGTGAACCGCGGAGACACCGCGCGCGCGGCGGCCTTGTCGTTGACGTCTCCGTGGATCTCGACGCCCTCGCCGGCGATCTCGTGGAGCTTGGTGAACTTCACCGCGTTCTTCTCGGCGAGGATGCGGTGCGCTTTGGCCTCGCGCTCGCTTCCGTAGCGAACGAGCGAGTCTTCGACGGGCGAGGCGAAGAGCGAACGCGGGCGATAGACGCCGCGGGCGATGTCGAAGAGCAGCTCGCCGTGCAAGCACGCCCACTGCGTGGCCGAGCGCAGCTGCGCGGGCGTGGCAGCGGTCTCTTTGACCAGCGCGTCGAGCGAGAGCGGGCCCTTCTCGGCGAGCACCGCGAGGACCTTCTTCGACAGCTCGACGGAGTCTTCGCCGGGCACGAGCGAGTCGAACGTGGCGGCGCTCGCCCAGCCCGCGTCCACCCAGCCCGTGAGGGCGAGCGTGAGCGTGACGTGGCCGCAGTCGAGCACCCAGAACGTCGGGAGCCCCGCGCCGAGCAAGTGCACCCGGGCCTTGCGGATGTGCGGCAGCAGCCGCGCGAGGCCGAGCAGGCGCTGACGGCCGAACGTGCGCACGACGCGCGGGGTCTTGCCCGTGTATGGGCCCGCGTGCCCTTCGAGCACGGCCTCCCAGGGCTCGACGATCATGCGCGGAGCTTGTCCAGGGACGAGCTCGAAGCGCAGCGCGCGCGGGGGCTTCTTGGCCTTCTTCGTGCGCAAGAGAAACATGAGGTTGTAGAGGTCGATGGCGTTGAACTCCGCCACGGCGGCGGGCAAGGTCGCCGCGCTCTGGACCTGCAAGAAGCCTCGCAGCCATTGTTGCGAGAGCTCGACGTCGCGCGCCTCGCGGGGCGCAGATCCCTCGCGCGGAGCGCTCTTGGCGTCGGCCTCGAGGCTCAAGGGATGATACGTGCGCAGGCGCTCGAGCCCGTCGGCCAGGGCCGGGGTGAGGTCGGCGAAGGTCGTTCCGTGAGCGGCTTCGCGGTTGGCGAAGAGCTCGTTGCTGAGCGAGAGGCGCGCGTACGCGCTCTCGTCCTTCGAGAACACCTCGAGCGAGAGCTCGTCCGGGTGCACTGTCCACACCGGGTCGAGCGTGGTCTCGTGGTGCTTGTCCTCCGCGTACGACTGATCGAGAAACGCCTTGTGGGCGTCCCAGATCTCCTTCGTGGCGGTCTTGCCCTTCTTGATCAAGTACGCGAGGTACTGCGACCGATCGCGCGCCTTGAAGCGCAGGTCGCTCGTGCGCACGCCGATCGCCGTGAGCAGCGCGTCGCGAAAGAGCCCGGTGTCCTTGACCTTCGCGCGCACGCCGACCGCGCCGCGACCGCGCTCGAGCGCCACGCGGATGTGCGCGCGATCGGTCGCGATTTCGGCCGCAGACTCAATGGGGTACTCGAGCTTCACGCTTCGCTTCGTCGCCTGTTCACTCATCGCGCCGCCTCCGTCTCACCGCGGATGGTCGTGACCGGTCTTCCGCTGTACTTCACGCGCTTCTTCTCGTCGCGCACCGCGCGCTTGAGCGCCGCGTAGGCCTTCTTTCGAAGCTCCGCGCTCGCGCCCTTCTTGTCCTTCGCCACGAGCGCGAGGGCCTCTTTGGCCTTCGCTCCGCCTGCGCGCCCCAGGGCGAGGCACGCCTCCAAGCGAACGCCCGCGTCTTCGGCCACCGTCGCGAGCTCGATCAGCTGATCGACCTCCTTCGCGGCGATCACCGAGGCGAGGACCACCTTGCGTCCGCGCGAGTCCTTCACGAGCTCGGCGCGCAGCGACGCGTCCACGGCGATGCGCGAGAGCGTCACTGGATCGAACGGCTCGATCGCGAGGGCGACCTTGGCCGCGGCCTTCACGTCCTTGCGCGCGAGCACGTCGAGCGCCGCGCGACGCACGCCCGCGTCGGTGTCGTTGAGCGCCTTGGTGACCAGGGCGCCCTCGCCATCGCCGCCGATCGACGCGAGCACGCGCAGCGCCTCGCGACGAACGATGCCCGGAGAGCGCGCGTCGCCGGCCTGCACTGTCGCCTTGGCGATCGCGAGGACGTCGTCGGCGCCCACGCGGTGTGCGGCCCACAGGGCCTCGCGCCACGCGGTGATCTCTTCGGCGCGGGTGCGGTTGTCGTTCCACCGGGATTCGGCTTTGGAGACCGCGGAGGACAGGGCCTTGCCGAGCGCGCTCTTCGCCGCTGCGTCCAGCTTGTCCGCGAGCGTCCCGACCATGCGCGCGACCTGCGTGCGACCCACGGCGTCGATGCCGCCGAGCACGTCCACCGACGGTCCGACCGGAACCGCGCCGCGCCGCTCGATCCCCGCTCGAATCACCGAGCGCATCGCCACGTTCTGCAACGTCGCGAGCCTCGGAACGAGCTGCGCAGGCTCGCCCTCGTTCGCCAAGAACGCCACGGCCTTGTCCGCGATGTCCCCGTGCGGCGAGTCCAAGCACAACAGCGCGACGCGCACAGGCTCCTTCTCGAAGAGCTTGTCGAGCGCCTCTTTCGCCGCAGCGCGAATGTAATAGTTGTAGTCGTGCAGCGTCCTCGCGAGGGTCTCTTCGGCCTTCGCGTCGCCGAGCTCCGCGAGCTGCCTGGCGCACTCGATCCGCACGTCCTGCGCTTGCCACTGGTGCGCGAGGTTGTTCTCGAGCTGCACGCGCCCGAACTCTCCGCCCACGTAGCGAACGCCGCGCGCCGCCGAGCAACGCATGTCCCACGTCTCGCCGTCGAGCAGCGTCTGCTCCAAGCGATCGAGCACGCGCTTCTTCGCGTCCTCGTCGGTGAGCTTCTTCCACAGACGGCCGAGCGCCTCGACCGCCGCGTCCTTCATCGGGCCATCGACGGGGATCTCTTCGGTCCCGCCGTTGGCCACGACCTCGAGCTCGCTGAGCGCCCGCGGGTCGCCCAACGTCCCGAGCGAGAGCAACGCCCGCGGCCGCTCTTCGGGCAGGCCCGCGCGCACCACCAGCAACAGCGGCCGAAACGCCAGGACGTCGCCCTTGCTCGCCACGCCCTCGGCCGCGCCGAGCACCAGCTCGCGCGTCCCCGCCTTGAGCACGTCGCGCAGGGGCTCGACGGACGCGCCCTTGTGGATCACTCGCTGCGCATAGCGATGCACCGCCGCCACGCGGACGAGCGGATCGCGGTCGCCGAAGAGCGACTGCAGCAGCTCGTTGGCCGCACCCTCGTCGACGGCGTCGAGCTCGTTGACCGACAGCAAGCGCATCGTCGGGTGCTTGCTCTTCGCGCCCACCGACAAGAACCGCCACGCCAGCGACTGATCGCGCTTCTTGCGATCCTTCTGCACCAGCGTCAGCGCTGCATCGAACGCTTGATTGCGGATGCCCTCGTGCTCGACGTCGAGCTGCGACGCCAGCAAGTCCACAGCGAGCGCGCTCTTCACGCGCCCGAGCCACGCGATGATCTGCCCGCGCGACTCGACCGCCAGCTCGTCGAGCCTCAGCGAGTACACCGGGACGCTCGCCTCTGCCGCGAGCCGCACCAGCGCTTCGCCCGCGCGGTAGACGTAGTTGCCGTTGTCGTGCCGCAAGAACGCGCTGAGCACTTCAGCGGTGCGCGCGTCCTTGCGCTCTGCGAGCAGCTCCGCGGCGCGCAGCCGAAGGTCGTCGTGCTCGCTGCCGAGCGCGCGCAAGAGCGCCTCGCTCACGCGCTTGTCCGCGCTCTGGGCGAGGCGCTCGATCACGCCGAGGCGAAGGTCTGCGTAGGTGCTTCCGAGCGCGGCGATGAGCGGGTCGAGCGAGCCCTTCGGAGAGAGCTTCTCGAGCAGCTCGAACGCGTACTTGCGCACGTCCGCAGCGGGGGCGTTGACCGCACGGGCGATGCGCGCCCACTCGCTGGCGCCCTTGGCCGCGAGCTCGTCGAGCGCGAGCCTCGCCACGTCGCCCGCCTGCGCCGCGAGCGCGAGCTCGAGGGCCTTCTCGGGCTCTTCTTTGTAGAGCTTCTTCAGCCCGGTGAACGCCGCCTTGCGGACGAGGTGGTTGTCGTCATCGAGCGCGCGGACCACCGCGGGCAGCGCCGCCGAGAGCCCGATCGTCTCGTGCTTGGACAGCGAGACGATGCGCTCGACCGCGTCCCTGCGCGTGCGCTGCGCTTCGTCGTCGGTGATGACCTGCCGCAGCAGCCCCACGTATGCGCCGAAGGCGAGGCGGAGCAGATGGGTCTGCTCTTTGTCGCTGACCTTCGCGAGCTTGGTCGCGTCGCTCTCGTCGCCGGTGAAGAGCCGACGCAGCCAGCCCTTCTGCGGCTTGCTGTCGCCCTCGGCGGGCGTCGGCAGCTGATTGTTGGGAACCCAAGGGTTCGCCAGGGACTTGAGCTTCGCGGCCTCTTGCGCGGCGGAGAAGTACTCGAGCGGCTTGGCGCGGAGGTTGAGCACCTGCGCGGCGGCGTAGCGCTGCTCGGCCACGTCGCTCGCGAGCGCGTTGGCGAGGCCCACCATGATGCGGCCGCGCTGCTCTTCGGTCGGCCAGGACTTCATGTCCGCGGCCTTCTCGGGCTTCGGGGGCAAGAGCACTTCGATCACGTGCGCGAGGTAGTCCTCGGCGTCCGTGCGCAGCTCGAGCGAGCGAGCCGCGGCGAAGCGCACGTCGGGGCGCTGCGACGAGAGGGCGCTCGTCAGCAGCTCGGGCGCCTCGGCCTTGCGAAACGCCTGCAAATCACGGGCGAGAACGATGGCGAACACGCGCTCTTGCACTTCGCGGTCGCCGTCTTCGAGGCCCTGCAACATGCCGCCGTAGCCCTCGGCCCCGAGCGCGGCGAACGAGAGGATTGCGCCGATGCGGATGGGGAGGTGGGCGTTGCGGAGGTTTCCGGTGAGGACCGGGAGGGCGCGGACGTCGCCGAGGCGCGCGAGCCCGTCGGCAGCCCACGAGCGAACGAAGACGTCCTCGTGCGAGAGCGCGTCGAGCAAGAAGCCCTCGTCGCCTCGCTTCGAGCACACCGACAGGCCGCGCGCAGCGGCCTCGCGCACGCCAGCGAGCTCGTCTTTGAGCAGGTCCGTCGCGAAGAGCTTGAGCGCGCGGCCCGAGCCCAGCGTCGCGAGCGCCTGCGTCGCGCGCACGCGCCACGCGTCGACGACGGCCTTGGCGAAGCGCTGCGCGAGCTCTTTGTCGAGCACCAGCGCGCGCATCGGCTCGATGATTTGCTCGTCTTTTCGCTTCGCCAGGTGCTCGGCCGCGCGAACGCGCAGGTCGTAGAAGCCCGACTGCAGCGCGGCGAGCAGGGGACCGTTCTCGTCCTTCACGAGGGCGTCGAGCGAGTCGACCGCGGCGATGCGCACCGACGAGTGCTCGTCTTGCAACAGCTTCACGAGCTGCGCGCGCAGGGCGTCCTTGCTGGACTTCTTCGCACCTTCGGCGCCGCGGGCGCGCTGCGACGGGAGCACGGACTCCATCGCCTTGGCGTAGGCCTCGGGGTCTTCTTTGCCCTTCGCTTCGATCACCGCGTCGAGCGCGGCCTTCGCGACGGAGTCGTCACGATCGCCGATCGCCTTGAGCAGACGCTCGAGCGCCCACGGCTCTTTCTTCTTCGTCGCGAGCTCGCTGACCGCGCGCAAGCGAAGGTCCGCGAAGCGCCCGTCGAGCGCGCGATCGAGGGCTTTTTCGGGATCTTTCGCGTGCCACGCCCACAGCGTTCGAAACGCCTCGGCGCGCACCTTCTCTGCTTCGTCCGCGAGCGCGTCGCCGAGCAGCGTCTCTGCGAGCCCCTCGCGCGATTTCTCGTCGGCGCCGACCTTCACCAGCCGATCGAGCCCGCGCACGCGCACGTCCTCGTGCGAGCTGCGCAGCGCCGACTCGGCCACCACCAGGTCCGCGCTGGACTCGAGCTTCGAGTACGCGTCGAGCGCCGCGGCGCGCACGGCGGCGTCCGCGTCGTCGAGCATCCAGATCAAGCGCTTCTTCGCCCGCGGATCTTCGAGGGCGCGCAGCGAGAGCGCGGCCTCGCGGCGCAGCGACGCGTCGGACTCGCGCGAGAGCTGCAAGAGCGCCCCGAGCGCCCGCGTGTCGCCGAGCCGCGCGAGGCCGCGAGCGCCGCGCAGGGCGGTCTCGGGCGTGCGGCAGGCCATGGCGGTGAGCAGCGGCTCGAGGTCTTGCTCGGTCGGCTTGCCCTTGGCGTCGCCCACGCCGGGCAAGCTCTGCCTCGCGGCTTCGAGCTCTTCTTTGGTGACGGGCTTGTTCGCCTGCGCGGCGTCGCCGCTCTTCTCTCGGGCGCGGATCGCGATGCGGCGCGCGACGTCGTCGAGCGTGCGCGCGAGGTCTTCGTCGCCCTCGAAGATCGCGGCGAGCAGCGATTTGCGCTCGGACACGCGCAGCGCGAACGCGATGCGGCGCACCGAGGCGTGGCTCTGATGGTCGAGAGCGCGCGCGAAGAACCCCGAGAAGCCAGGGTCCGAGACGAGGCCCGACTGCGCCGCGCGGATCAGCACGTCGATGACGACGTCTTCAGCGCCGCGGTCGTAGCCGAGCTTGAGCGGCTCGACGCTGCGCGCGGGGTAGACCGCGCACAGCTCGTCGATGGCGCACTTGCGAACGCTCTCGTGCGCGTCCGAGAGGCGCTCGACGATGAGCCCTTCGGCCAGCGGCGTCGCGTCGCGCAGGGCGGCGAGCAGCTTGACGGCCTCGACGCGGACGTCCGCGTGGCGGCTCGCGAGCGCGAAGCGCAGCGGGGCCAGCGACGTGTCCCCGTCGATCGCGCGCAAGGACGCGAGGGCGGTCTTGCGCACGGTGGGAGCGTCGTCGTTGAGCCGCTCGGTGAGCGCGGCGCGAGCCCAGCGAGCTTTCTTCTCGCCGAGCAGCCTGGCGACGAGCACGCGGAGGTTGGGCTCGCGGTCGCTCGAGAGCGCGACGAGCAAGAGCGGTCGGGCTTCTTCTTCTTCGTTCTTGGCGAGGGTCTGGATCGCCTTCTCGCGAACGGGGGTCTGCCCGCTGAGGTTCTGCGCGAGGACGTCGAAGGCGTGACCAAAGGTGGTCGAGTGATCTTCGACCGTCCCGTCCAGCTGCGAGCCGACGAAGTACAACGTGCGCGCGTCGCCCGCGGTGATGAAACCGTGGCCGTGCTGCGCGTCGGACCAACCTTCGTAGTCCTTGCTGCGCGCAGGAACCTGCGCGAGCGCGCACAGCCCCTTGCCCGAGAGCTCGACGGTCTTCGGCTTGCGCTTGGAGTCGAGGGGCCAGACGCGGAGCTTTCCGTCCATTCCGACGGTGACGAGGCGCGGGGTGACTTCGGTGCCTGGCGGGGGCGTGTCCCAGATCGGGACGAGCTCGATCCCGCAGACGCCTCCGACGTGGCCCGAGTCATCGGCGCCGCGCACCTCGCTGTCGACCTCGCCCTGGACGTACCAGAAGCGAATCGTGCCGTCTTCGCCGCCCGAAATGAGCCGCCCGTCCTTCGGGTTGAACCGCAGCGACAGCACCGCGCCCGCGTGCCCGCTCATCGCGCGGATCGCTCCGGTCGCGAGCGTCACCACGTACACAGTCCCGTCGTCGCCCGCGGCCGCGACGTACTCGACGTTCGCGTCGACCGCCACCGCGCGCAGGCGCTGCCCCGAGACCGAGACCTCTTTGCTCTTCGAGCGGTCCGAGAGCTTCCACACGCGCACGAAGCCGTCGTCGCCGACCGTGGCGACGCTCTCGTAGTCGCGCGCGACCGAGAGGGCGTTGACCGCGCCGCCGTGCGCCGCGAGCTCCCACGCGCTCTTGCCGTCGCTGAACTGGTGGGCTCGCAACTTTCCGTCGGAGCACGCGCAGAGCAAGAGCTCTTCGCGCAGGTAGTCCAGCCCGTACACGTGCGCGGGCACCGAGAAGTACGACTGGTGCTTGTTCGTCGCGCGCGCGAAGACGACGACTTCGCTCGACTTGTCCGCGGTCACGCCCGCCGTCACGAAGAACCGCGGCGTGGCCACAAGGGCCCTGACTCGCTCGTAGTGTCCGATCGCTGCCATCTCTATCACCTACGCCTTCATCACTCAGCGCTCAGCTTCGAATACACGCCCATGAATTCATCCGCGGCGCTCACGCGTGGAGCCCGATCGTCGGGTGCGCGGTCCGCAGCTGAGCCAGCGCCGACAGGCACGCCTGCCACTCGCCCTTGGCCATCGAGCCCGTGAACTCTTGCAGCACCGGCGCGATCAGCTTGGCGAACGCCTCGTCTTCGAGCCCGAGGTCCTTCACCACTTCGATCACGTTGCGCTTGGCCACGCTCGCCGGGACGTGCCGCGTCGCCGCGGCCTCGAGCGCCTCGCCCGCGCGCCCCGGAGGCAGCCCGAACAACAGCCGACGCAGAAAGTCCCGCAGCGCCTGCACGTCTTCGAACCGCGTGACCTCTTCGATCGCCACGCTGCCCTTGGCCTTCGGCTTCCACCCGTCCGGAAGGTCCCGAGGCCGGTGCCGCTCCCACAGCAGACGCACGGCGAACTGACGCACGTCGCGGTCGGGCGACTCCATGATCCGCGCGAGCTTCTCCGCGCCGCCGAGGCGCTTGTAGTGCTTGAGGATCAGCGCCATCCCCACGTCGCGCGTCGCGCGGCGACGGCTCTCGGTCAGCGCGAACACCTTGGCCGACTCGAGCTCGTCCACCGTGGGCGTGTGCTCCTTGGGAGCGTCCGGGTCGCCCGCCTTCGTGAGCGAGTCGAACGCGAAGCGACGCACGCCCGAGTCTTCGTGATCGGCCAGCTCGAACAGCCGCGCGATCGCGCCCCAGGTGCGCAGCTCGGCGCGCGCGACGGACACCGCAAACGACCGCGCGTCCTCGTAGATGCTCGCGAAGAACGGCCACACGCGCTCGTACGAGAACACGTCGGACTTCAGGCCCGGCTTGATCCCGTACTGCTTGCTCTCTGCCTGATCCTTGCCGATGTCCGGGTGGTGGCAGCGCAGGTACGTCTGCGCGAACGAGCGAACCGGCTGGTCCTTGTCTTCGCGCGCCATCTTGAAGAGCCGCGCGACGCCGGCGGACTTGTCTCCGTCGCCGAAGTCCTCGGGCTTGCTGTGCTCGAGCAGCATTCGAAGCGCAAAATCCCTGAGCGTCGCGTCCGCGCGCCGCGCGAGGGCGAGCAGCCACGGCAAGCCGATCTCCTTCGGCTTCACGAGCTTGCGGTTCATCAAGATCTCGATGGCCGCCGCCCTGAACTGCGGGTTGAACACCAGCCCCTTGATGCGCTCGACGTCGAGGCCCGGCAGCGAGTCCGCTTTGTTGAGCCAGCCTGCGACGGTGCCCGAGTACTCGACGTTGGCGATCGCGTCGAGCACCCACTTCGTCGGGAGATTCTTCACGCCGATCGAGCCGAGCTCGGCGAGCGCCGTGCTCTTGGCGCGCCAGCTGTTGACCACGCGCGGGTCGCCGAGGACCGTGATCCACAGCTCGGGGTCGCGCTCGGTCTTCGAGTACTTCGCGTCCACCCAGTCCTTGACCCACTTGAGCTGCGCGTCGCCGGCGAAGACGCACTCGACCAAGAAATCCCGCGGGATCTCGCTGCGCTCGAAGCCCTCGTTGAGCTGCGCGATCGACCACTTGGCGGTCTCGCCGAAGGCCATCATGCGCCCGAGGGACTTGTACCCGAGCTCCTTCGCCTTGCGACCCATCAGCAATTCAGCGGCGAATTTGCGGGTCTCTGCGTACTGCGAAGAGAGAAAGCGCTCGATGAGCTCTTCGCTCGCGAGGTCCTGCGCGTGCGCGCGGGCGTACTCGATGCCCCACTTGCGCGCCTTGTCCGAAGGGCTCGCCAGCAGCGAGACGGCCGTGTCGTGAAGGCCGAGGGCCTTGAGCTTTCCTTTGTGAAACTCGGGGCTGGCGTCGAGCGTCTCGATGAGAAACTCGTGCGCGCTCGCGAGCGGCTTGCGGCCGAGCCGCTCGAGCCACGCGGGCGTGACCTCGCGCAGCTTCTCGGGCATGTCCTTGCGCAAGCACTGGATCGCGAAGCGCGCGACCACGTCGTGCCCGGCGGACTCGAGCATCTGCATCAGCGCTTCGGGCGCGCCCTTCCACGCGTCCTCGAACGCGCGGGACTTCGTGAGATCGCCCGGCAGCCGCGCTTCGAAGTAGCGACGGCCGAAGCTCTTGGTCTTGTGCGCCGTCACGTGGGTGCCGATCCACGTGCGCTCGAAATAGATGTCCGCTGGGTAGTGCTTCAGCACTTCGACGGCGAACTGCGGGTACAGCGCGGGCGTCGCCTGGCCGATGCCCTTGAGGTAGCGCCACGCGCGACGGCGGAGGTAGATGAAGGTCCCGTTGGACACTTCGTTGGCGTCGTAGCGGAGCAAGACGAGGTCGAAGCGCGCCGCGAGCGCGCCCCACACGCGCGCGTCGAGCCGCTCTTCAGCGAGCTTGTAGATGCGCTTGAGCCCCGCCCACAACCCGAGCTTGAACGGCGCGCGAAGGGCGAGGTCCACGATCACGTCGCGCAGCGGCTCGCCGCCGCGCTCGTAGAGCTTGACCAGAAAATCGCCGAGCAGATAGCGATCGGGCACCGGCGCGTCTGGGTGGTTGAGAAACTTTCGCCACACCTCGAGCGCTTGCTCGCGGCGGCGGCTCTTCGACCAACCTGCGCGCGCCGAGTACAGCTGCGAGAGCAATTGCTCGGGCGCGACCGCGCCTTCGGGCAGCGGCGTCTCGCGCGCGGGTGGCTCGCTCTCGGCGAGGGAGATGATCGCATCAGCGAGATCGGGCGCGGATGCCTCCGCGAGGCGTTCGAGATCCGCGAGGGTAATCGTGGTCGCAGTCATCGGTCTGCTCCGTGCGTGCGTGGCCCTGCGAGTGAGCGATGTCGCGCGCTACCTCCGCGCAACCACAGCCCCTTCGACTCGTGGGAAGGGCGCGAGCGTCCCTCGTTCACCCACCCCGGTCAACAGGTTCGGCAACGTTGCCGAGACAAACAATGTCCCTGCAAACGTCAGCGCTGCGGGCGGGGCGCCGCGAGGTCGCGAACGAACGCGAGCTGAACGACCATGTCCGTGTGCGTCGCGAACCGCGGCGAGAGGGGCGCGCTCTGCTCCATCGCTTCGGCCACGCACACGCCCAGCAACAGCACGCTGCGCGGGCGAGCGCGGACGATGGTCCCGTCTGGGTTGAGCCGCAGGTCGAACTCGATGCGCACTTCGGGCGCAGGCAGCTGCTCGGGCCGCGCCGCGCAACGCGCCGCCCACCCTCGCGCCGCCTGATACAGCGCAGGGACGAGCGCGTCCTCTCGACCCGGCGGCGCGGTCGACACGCCCCCTTCGAACAGCCGAGAGTCTCGCAAGCTCTCGCGCCACCATGCGGCTTGTGGCCGGGTGCCGTTGGCGGAGCCCGCGGGCGTCGCGTCGCGCTGGGATCGCTCACACGAAGCGAGCAACAACAGCCACAGCGCGAGCGAGCGCATCAGTTGACGTGCGCGGTCGTGCACGTGGCGGGGCCGCCCTGAGCCGCGGCGCAATAACGCACCACCGAGCCCGTCGGAAGCCCGAGGAAGTACGTCTGCGCGCTGTACCAGAGGTCACCGTTGACCTGCTGGCTGGTGGTCTGGGCGCCGGTCACGATTTGCCAGCAGCCGCTGAGCATGGTGCCGAACACGAGAGCAAGAATGGCCTTCTTCATGATCGAATCCCTCTCAGTTCGTGTTCGTCGGAAAGCAAACGGCCTGCGGTCCGTTGGCCTCACAGTTGTAGACGACGCCACCATTCGAGATGATCCAGGCCTTGCCTGCCTGCCCCGTCTCGATGAGCTGAAAAGTCCTGCACCCGCCCGTCGCCAGCAGCGCCAGCAACCCGAGGCTCTTGATCAGTCGGTTTCGCATCGAAGCTTCTCCGTTGGATGCGGTCGCCATCGCGCCGAGCCACGCGTTTCTCGCGGCTCGGCCACGGCAAATCTTCCCTCTCGCATCCGAGCGCCAGTGTCTATCCCGATCCCCTGGGACCGTCAAGACAGCGCCCCGCGCCCCACGCGTGCCTCGAGTCGAGCTCGAAATGCCGGCGCCGACGCGCCGTATCGCACTCGCGGCTCCCAGCGACGTGCGCGCTGTTCACTGCAAAGCGGCCATTGAAATTCCGATGAATCCGAGGCCCCCGACCGACAAGTACAGTTACCTAATGCAAGAGATCCTCGGAGCGGAGTTCAGAACACGCCGGCCACTGCGACGCCCGTCGGCGTCGGGACGACGGCTGCAGTGGCTGCGCGCGGGGCGACGCGCCGAGTGCCCTGCTGGGTGAAATAAAACCCGAGCCCCGCCACGCCCGCGCCGACCAGACCGAGCGTCGTGAAGCCCACGCCCGCGTAGAACAAGAACGAATCTCCCCCGCTGCCGACCGCGCGCCCCACGCCCGCGAACGTGACCAGATACGCCGGTCCCGCGATCAGAGACGGGACGCTGACCGCGCCGCCCGTGATGATCAGCGCGATCCCAACGTCTCGCCCCTGCCCATCGTACGAAACCGTCTGATTGCCCGTCACAGCGCGGCCGTCGACGCGCTGCGCGGCGATCCCGCCGGCGGCCTCGGCGTCGACGTACATCTGCAGACCCGAGGCAGGCACGTTGATCACCCGAAGATCGCGGCCCGCCGCGTCGGTCGAAAAGTCGAACGGCCCCGGCGCGACCTGCAGCGCGCACGGCGTCACGCAGAGCCGCTGCACGCCTCCGGCGCCGCTGCGAAAGATCGGCAGCGCTGGCATGTGCGAGTCGAGCTGCAGCACCACGCGCTGCTGCGGCGCAGCGTCGACGCGCATCGAGGCGAACGCGCCGGGCTGTGCGTCCACTGGACGAACGCTCACGCTCGTCGGCCCGGGCTGGGGCTGCGCAGGTTGCAGCTCGGGCGGCGGCGGAGGCGGCACCTCCTGCGACTGCGCTTGCGCTGCGCGACTGGCGCTCGCCACGATCGAGAGCGCGCACAACGCACGAGCAAAGCACCCACGCACAACACGACTCATTCGATGACCCCTTCGATCTGCGCGCGGCGATTCTTCGTGCGCGCGGCATCTCGGATAGCACGAAGGCCGCGACACCTCCAGCGACGGCGGCGATGGATTCACAGCGAACCTCGGACGGCGAGGCCCCACTCGCGAAGCGGCCCGCGGTCTGCGACGACGTCGCCGTGCGCGACGAGGCCTACGCCCAAAAACTGCAGACCTGCTTGCAATCGCAGCGCGGGCTCGAGCGTCGGCAGCCGCCACGCCACGCCTGCGCCGATCGACGCGGGCAGCAGCCACGGCAGCGACACCACCCACGGGCTCGACAGCTGAATCACGGACGACAACGTCACGCTGTCTGCAAAATTGCTCTCGATCGCGTTCTCCCAAAGCACGAAGCGGCCGAGCCCGAACTCGTATCCCGCGCGCACGAGGGCGCGCGGCGTCCCACGGTCGATCGCGAAGCCCGCGGACAGCACGGGCCCACCCCCACGAAACACCGGCGTCGGGCCGATGAACGTGAGCGCGACCCGCGCCGCCCGCAGCGCGCGCGGATCGACAGACGCGATCGAAGCCCTGCCCGAAGGAGCGCTGATCATCTGCAAATCGAGCGGGTCTCCCGCGTCTCGCCCAGGCGCGACCGCGCTGAGCTCGACGCGCCAGCCGTCGGGCAGAGCCACGTCGAAGCGCGATCGCTCGACGGGCGGACCGTCACCGGACCACGAGCAGAGCCAATCGATGTCGAACACATTGAGAGGGCGCCGCGGCGAGAGCAGCGGGTGCCGCGCGGTGATCCCGTCGAACTGCGCCACCGGCGCCTCGAATCGTCGAGATGGCGCGAGCTCGGCGCGAACGCGCACCGTCGTTCTCTCGCCAGGCAACAAATCAATCCCCAGGCGACTCCGCTGCAACCGTGGAAATCCCTGCTCCCACGCGGCCCACCCTGCTTCATCGGGCGAGAATCCTTCCGCGCGGCGCAGCGCGCGATCGAGGTCCCGCTCGTCGCCCTGCGCGACAGAGACACCAGCCTCTCGCGCTGATCCAAGAGAAAACGCCGTCGCGCGCGCTCCATAAAACACCCAGCGCTCGCTCTGCGCGCGGGCGGTATCGTTGCGCACCTGCAGCGTCGCCTCGAGCGAGCAGCGCAAGAGCGCGCCCTCGGTCCTGCAGCGAATCACGACGAGCTCGTCTTCGATCACGAGCGCGCTGGGCGATTCGACGACCGGCCCCTCGACGCGGGCCGAGAGCCTCCGGCCGTGCCAGAGCGGGTGGGCCCCTGCGGCGCTCACGAAGAGCGCGCACGCAGCGCTGATGGCGAAGCACGAGACGCGCACGCCACGGTGTGTGCGCGCCGCACACGCAGGCTGTCAACACCCTCGACGACGCGGACGCGGCCGTGTTACCGCAGGGGATACGAATTTCGTACGGATCGCGCGCCGCTCGCGCACTTGAACAGGAGGCGTCATGAAGCAATCTCGCTCTGCGATCACTCGCTCACTCTCGGCTGCAGCGCTCGTCGCTCTTCTCTCGGCCTGTGGCGGTCCGCTTCGCTACCAGGTGCAGAGCACCCAGCGCGCGCCCGGCTCGGACGCCGAGGTGATCGCCAACGTCAACAGCGGGCAGAACAACACCCGCCTCGAGATCCGCGCGTCCAACCTCGCGCCGGCCTCGCGCCTCGTCACCAACGGGACGGTCTTCATGGTGTGGCAGCGCCGCAATTCGAGCGTCGCGTGGTCGCGCGTCGGCAGCCTGTCGTACAACGACGGCAATCGCACCGGAGATCTTCGGGACACCACCGTCCCCGAGACGACGTTCGAGCTGCAGATCACGGCCGAAGCTGACGCCAACGTCGGATCGCCCTCGACCAACGTCGTGTTTCAGCAGGTCGTCAACCGCGCGCAGTAAGCGCGCGGCGGCGGGAGGGGATCAGCCGGGGGCGCAGACGTTTCCGATGCAGTTGCGGTCGCAGCAGTCGGAGGCGGTGCTGCAGCTCTGACCGACCGTTCGACACGGCGGAGGAGCGCAGCGGCCGCCGACGCAGTTGCGATCGCAGCAGTCGTTGCTGCTCGTGCACACGTCGCCTTGCGGTCGGCACGGCGGCGGCGGCGTGCATCGGCCCGCCGAGCACGAGTTGGGCGCGCAGCAGTCCTCGTTGCGCATGCACACGTCGCCCGCAGGCCTGCACGTCGTGGGCGGAACGCATCGCCCCGTCACGCAGATGTTCGCGCCGCAGCAGTCGGCGTTCTCGACGCACGTCCCGTTGAGGTTGACGCACGGCGTGTCGCAGCGACCGGCGTTGCAGACGAAGGGCAAGCAGCACTCCGAGTCGGTGCGGCACGTCGCGCCGCGCGAGGGGCACGGCTGCCACAGTCGATACGACACGACGACCTCGTCGCCCATGTTCGGGCGATACATCGCGCCGTAGAACACGATCGAGTTGGCGACGGAGTCGTAGTCGAAGCCGTTCGCGCGCGAGCGCGGGACGTCCATCCCTCGCACGCGCACTTTGATGGTCGACGTGATGGGCGCGCGCGTGAGTCGATACGGGCTCGCCGCGCCAGCGACCGCTGAGACGATGCGCGCCATCGCCGCCGTGGCGTCGGCGTCCGTCGCGCGCGCGATGTCCAAGTACGCCCCGCCGTTCTGAACGATCACGCACCGGCGCATGTCCGCCGACGTCGCCGGCGCGCACATCACCGCGGGGTCTGGCGTGTTCACCATCCCGAACGTCAGGATGTTGTTCATGCGAAAATAATTGGTCGCGCTCGCGAGGCGCGCGGCGTACGTCGCGCCCCAGCGCGGCTGATCCATCGCGAAGTATCGAGCGTCATCGTTGTTGCCGGTCTCGTCGGCGACGAAGAACGCCGCCACCAGCGCGCGCGGCCGCAAGCGCCAGCTCGCGTGGGTCGTCGCCGGCGCCATCGGCCCGAGCGAGAGGTGCGCGCGCACCGCGGAGGCGATGGGCTCTTCGCCGATTTGAACCTGAAAATTTCCTGACGTCGTGGGGTACGGCGCGAGCGTGTCCGCCGCCATCGCCGCGTACGGATCCACCGTCACGCGATACGCGAGCTGGTTGGCGCCGCCCGCGGTCGAGCCCGCGACCCACACCGCGTTGTTCGCGGTGAAATTGAAGCCGCGCTCGCCTTCGGCAGACAGCACCAGCACGCGAAAATCAACGCCCGCCGCGGCCATGTTCGTGAAGAACAGCGACGCCGTGTTGCCGATCCGCTGCTGGTGCGGGTCCATCGAGACCGACGTGTCGACGGTCCACAAGAAGTCCACCTGCGGCGGCCCGCCCGCGACGAAGGTCTGGCAGTTGAACCCGAGGCCCTTGTCGCTCTGCGCGACCGCCGTGGTGTTGACCAGGTCGATCGCGCGCGTCGCCGTCGCCATCGCCGCGTTGTCGTAGCTCGCGCGCGGAGAGACCGCGACGATCACGTCGTCGCTGCCTGCGGAGGCGCCCATGGTCCTGCGCACCGTGGTGATGTCCACGTAGAACTCGGTCGACGCGCCCACCGCGGGCATCGCCGGCGGCGCCGCAGCGCCGACGAGCGGGTTGATCACCGAGTCGCGCAGCGCGCTCGCGTTGGTCATGCGCGCGACGCGGTACGTGCTCGTGACGGCGGGGTTCATCTCGTGCGTCGTGAGACCGCGGCCCACGAGCACAGGGCTCACGCCCGCGCCGAGCGCTGTGGTCACCACGCGCTCGATGCGCGCAGACTCCGCGACGATGTCGCCCATCGCAGGAAGCACCGCCGCGAACGCCGCGACGCCCGCCGCCGGGTCCTCGAGCGCGATGCCGCCGCGCATCATCGTTCCTGTCACGCGGCCAGAGTTTCTCCAGGTCGGCGCGTAGCCGAGCTGCGTCGGTCCCGCGGGGATCCCGCCCTGCACGAGCGTCGCGAGCCCCGACGAGCGACAGATCGCGATGCCGCTCATCCCGTCGTTGACGCCGTCGCCGTTGGTGTCGACCAGGCGCGGGTCGGTCTCTCCGCGGCTCGTCTCGATGGTCGCGTTTGCGTCGGGGTCCTCTTCGAAATCCGAGACGCCGTCGCCATCACTGTCGCGCGCGGTCGGGTCCAACCCGCGACAGCGCTCGCCCGCCATGCACGGCGCCATCGCTGAGCAAGCGACCGGCGGCCGGCGCTGCATCGCTGGCATCGTGGCCACGCACACGCGCGGATACCGCGCTTCGGCGCCGTCCGAGAGCCCGTCCATGTCCGAGTCGGGGTTGTACGGGTCGGTCATCGCCGCGCACTCGGCCTCGTTGGTGAGCCCGTCACCATCGCTGTCGACGCCGGGAGCGCAGCGCGCGACAGGGCCGTCTGCGCTCACGTCCGCACGGCTGTCCGCGACGACGCCGGTGTCCGTCGGCGGCGCGGCGCGGTCGTCCATCACGCCCGTGTCGCTCGGGACGCCCGTGTCAGCGACGCCTGTGTCGACGACGCTCGCGTCCATGCCCGAGCCGCTGTCGATCGCGGCGTCGGGCGCGGGCATCGGCTCCGACGAACAGCCGGCGACACACAGCAGCGAACCGACGATCAGCCCTCCATAGGACCTCACCAACGACAACCTCATCGCTCACCTCGTTGGGAGCCATCGTACTCAATATCGCCGTGGCTGCAGCGAACCGATGTACGGTGCGCCGCAGCATGGCGCAGTTCTTCGGCTTGTCGCACGTCGACATCGCGGTGACCGACCTCGACCGGGCGCTCACGATCTACGAGAAGTGCTTGGGGTTCGCGGTGGTGCAGCGGGGAGAAGGGTTCGCCGACCTCGAGGCGACGCCCATCAAGATCAGGCTGCTCGCGACGCGAAAGCCCGAGGCTCGCGCGGCGGTTCGCATCCAGTCGCCGCAGGTCGAAGCGGGGATCGACGCGCTGATCGAGACCGGCTGCGCGCTGCTCTATCCGGCGACGCGCACACCACAGCAAGAGCTTGCTGGCTCTGTGCGCGACCCGGACGGAAACATCATCACCGTGTGGAGAGAGCTGAGCGAGGACGAGTACGACTTCGTTCCGGCGCTGCCCAAAGAGCTCTCGTGGACCGAGGACGCAGAGGCGCTGTTGCAGGCGCTGCTCAAGTCCGTTCCGGCGCTCTTCAGGGCGCTGGCGAGGTATCGCGTGACGCGCGAGGCCGAGGCGCTCGCGGCGCGCACGCGGGTCGTGTCGCGCGAAGAGGTGATCCGCGGGTTCATCCTCGCGAGCCCGAAGGTCACGCGCGCTCGCAACCGCAAGCCGCTGATCGACAACGGCATCGACGCTGACAAGTACCAGGCCGACTGGGACGCGGACTGAAGGGCGACGCCGACCGCCCTCGTCACGCCCCGGTGTTGTTGCCCGCCGTCGCCTTCTCGATCGCGTGGGCGACCATGGTCTTCGCGAGCCCGAGCGTGATGCCCTTGTGCGCGAACGAGGCGCACAGCACGAGGCTCGGCGCCACGCGCAGCGGCCGCACAATGGTAAACCGCGTGGAGAAATTCAGGACGATCTCCTCCATCCAGTCGCTCATGTCCTGGTCGACCACCATGTCGAACACGGCGCGCGCGATGGCCGCGACGCGGTCGGGCGCGATCAACGTCTCGCCCTCGGCCGCGCGGCGACCGAGCAGCAAGCGGTTCTCTGTGTCGACCAGCTCTGCGATGCGCGCGCCCGGGATCTTGATGACCTCGTCGAGCATCGGTCCAGCGTCGCCGCGCAGCAGCGCGGGCAAGCGCCAATCGCTGGTCGACACCGACGAACCCGTCGGAAAGATCGACTCGCTCTTCGCGCCGGTGAGCGACTGCTCGTCGTGCAACCGCGCCGCTTCGAGCAGCAGAAAATCAAGCGACGCGGTGATCGAAGGCGTCGCGAACGGCGGCGCGGGCTCGAACACCACGTCGGCGTTGCTCCACGAGAGCAGCTCGAGCGCGGCGTGCTGCGGCGCGAGGTCGCGGTACGAAGCGTTGACGAGCGCGCCGTTGCGGATCACCAGCGAGCCGTTGCGCCGATGCGAGCGCACGCGCAGCGCGCAGGTGCGCCCCTCGTAGTGCAGCACCTGCAGGACGCTCGCGAGGGCCACGCCGCTCAGCGAGCCGCGCGCGGCCTTCAGCACGTCTTCGCGCAAGAACGAGAGCACCGCGTCGTGGTCTTCGGACGCGAGCGAGACCATCACCGCGGGGCGAGAGAGCGCGCTCTTCGGGACGTCTCCGCCGAGCACCAGCACCGCGGTCGAGGGAAACCTCCGCGCCACGTCGCCGAGCGCCGCGGTCGCCGCGACGATGGCGTCGCTGCACACGACCAACGCAGCGGTCGTGCGCGCCGAGAGCGCCTGCAACATCGCGCGCGCGTCGGTGACCGCGACGATCTCGAGCTCCGAGATCTCCGCCGCCCACGCATGCGCCAACGCACGGGTGGTCTCTGCGTTCTCACCGAGCACGATCACGAGCGGACGAGCCATCGAACGAACCTCTTCAGGGCGATCTGCGCCGGTGCCCGAGCGCCGCGCGACCTGCATGCGAGCGCTGCTGCGCCGAGCGACACGACCGCGACGAGCGTGGCCATCGCGCCGATGCGCGCCCCGGGCTTGCGTGGATTTCAACCGCGCGCGCTGCTCGGGCAACTTCGATGCCCATCGCGGGCACAACGGACGCAGCGTTCACGTGGTCAGAGAATGCTGCTTCAGGCTCCTATGTTGTCAAACCAAAACTGATTTTTTACGCTCGACCGACCTTGTTGCGCAAGCACATACGCTTCCCTTCACAGGCGAGCGCTGCGCGCGGGCGAGCGAAGAATGTGGCCAGCGGCGCTGCCGAGTCCTTCGTAGCGCGACGCAGCGCATTCAAGTAAAGGAGTGTCTGTGGCGAGTACAACAGCAGCGCCGTTGCTGCGACTCGACGGATTCGGGGTGTCGCTCGGCGCGCGAGTCATCCTGGCGTCGGTGTCGTTCGAGCTTCCGCAGCGGTCGTTGACCGCGCTGTTCGGGCCGGTCGGGGGCGGCAAGTCGACGCTGATGCGCACGCTCGCGGGGATCAACGACGCGCACCCATCGCTGCGGGTGTGGGGACAGGCGACGCTGCTCGGCGAGCCGATGCGCGAGGGGCATCGCCCAGCGCTGGTGATGCAGAGCGCGAAGCTCATGCTCGGGACGGTCCTCGACAACGTGCTCGCGCACGAGCCCGCGGGGCTGCCGATGGGAAGCGCGAAGCGGCAGCGCGCGATCGCGACGCTCGAGCGCGCGGGTCTCGGGCACCTGGCGAGCCGGCTGGACGCGCCGGTGGTCGACCTCAGCGCGGCCGAGCAGCGACGGGTGGCGATCGCGCGCACGTGCGTCCCCGAGCCGCTGGCGCTGTTCGTGGACGAACCGACGACGGGGCTCAACGAAGCCGAGGCGAGCGCGCTGCTCGCGCAGCTGCGGGACGAGGCGAAGCGGCGCGCGGTGCTGTTCGTCACGCATCGAATCGACCAAGCGCAGTCCGTCGCGGATCAAGCAGTGTTGCTCGCCAGCGGACGCGTGGTCGAATCGGGGCCCGCGCGGCAATTCTTCGAGGCGCCCAAGCACGAGCTCACGCGGCAGTTCTTGAAGACCGGCTCGTGCCCCACGTATTCGCCGGACGCGAAGCCCGAAGACCTCGCGGACGACGTCGCGCCGCCGCCGCCGCTTCCTGCGGCTGCCAAGGTCGCGCCAGCGCACGAGCAAGGACCGCGGAGCTTTCGCTGGCTGGTCGCCAATCAGCTCGCTGGCTGCGCGAGGCCAGGGCTCTTGGGCGACGTCGACGAAGAGCTCGAGGCGCTCTCGCGACTGGGCATCAAAGTGCTCGTCACGCTCGAAGAGCCAAAGCCCCCCAGCGAAAAACTTGCACGATTGGGGATCGAGTCCGTGTACCGCCCTTTTCCTGACATGGCGGCGCCGTCGATCGTCATGGCGCTCGACCTCTGCGAAGCGATCGACCGATGGATCGCCGAGGGCAAACCGGTCTGCCTCCACTGCCGCGCTGGCCTCGGACGCACCGGAACCGTGCTCGTCTCGTGGCTCATTCACCGCGGCGAAAGCGGCCCAGGCGCGCTCGAGCGCGCTCGCTCGGTCGAGCGGTATTGGGTCGAGTCGGACGCTCAACTCGAGTTTCTCGGTCACTTCTGGCGCGTCGTGAAGGGGGAGACGACGCGGTAGGAGCGCCCCCGATGACGGGGGTCATCGTACGGTGTAGGGGCAGGCAAATGTTGCACATGCGGCGCAAAAGCCGGTGGACACGATTTGCTCGGATCGGTATGTCTATACGCTCGTACGCCAGGCTCGAAGCCAGCGACTGTTGGGGTGCCGTGGGAATTGAACTTCGAAAAGTGCTGTAGGACTCGATTGGGTCCCATTGACACTGTAAGATAACAAAACTCACCATCCCCCAGCCCAGCTTGCCTCGCGACGCTGCGCGACCGCCCACCCCCTCATCGGAGATCGCTCGACCCATGATCAACAACCTCGACCGCGCCCTGACCAACGCCCAGAACTCCGTCCCCGAGTGCGTCGCCACGGGCTACGTGGACATGAGCACGGGGATGCTCCTCGCCGTGAAGACCGTCGACTCGCACCCGCGCGAGGTGCTCGACCTCGTCGCAGCGGCGACCGCGGATTTGTTTCAGGGCTCCAACGTCACGGCGATCGAGCGCATGTTCAAGAAGTCGCGCGGCGTGAAGGACGACGGCCACCACTACTTTCAAGAGATGCTCGTGACGAGCGACAATCTCTTGCACATCTTCATGCGCGGCAAGAAGAACAACGAGCACGCCGCGGTGTTCGTGTGCCGCAAGAACGCGAACCTCGGCATGGCGCTCGCCAAGGCCCGCATGGCGCTCGACTCGATCGAGAGCGCGCTCTGAGCCTCCGCCCGCGCGAGGGCTCGTCGTTGGTCTCTTGCGCGGCCCTTGGCGGGAGTGGGGGTTCGACGTTGATTTCGGCCGGCCACTTCGCGCGGCATGATCGGGGACGCGTTCTCGCGGTCTGACGCTTGTGCTATCCCACGTAGCCATCTTCACGATGGACTGCCGAGCGATGGTGTTTGTGGGGTTGTGCTGCGCGGGCTGCGCGAGCGCGGCAGCGACGAGCGGGCCGACGACGCCCGCCGCGACGACGAGCGGCGCAGAGAGCGACGGCACCGTCGCGCGCGCTGCGTTGGGCCTCGCGTTTCGCCTGCCCAGCGACTGGAGCGCCCAGCCCGCCACGGGCTCGATCGGCGCTCAGTGGAACGGCCCAGCGAACACCGCGTTTCTGGTCGGCAGCGACCCGGCCCCGGACGAAAGCGCGCACGAGCGGGTCGTCGGCGGACTGCGCGCGCGCGCAGAGCAGCTGCGCTGGACGCTCTCGAACGAGCAGCGCGCCCCGGGCCTCGGCCGCGCGGCGCTCGCGCTCGAAGTCACCATCGCTCCGCTGCTGGGGATCCTGAAGATGTCCACGTGGGTGACCCTCGTGGACGGGCAGCTCGCGGTGGTCTCGTGCGCGTTCGACCGTGTCGACGAACAACGAGCCTCGCCGATCTGCGCGCGGATCATGGGCAGCATCTCGCGCTCGCCTCAGCCCTCGCCCGAAGGCGCGCGCGCGGTCTCGCTCGGCTCGCTCTCCGCCGCGATCCCGAGCGATTGGACGAATTCGCGCCAGGGCGACGTGCTGGTGTTCGCGTCGACAGACCCGCCCGAACGACAAATCGCGCTCAGCGCCGCGCTCTCACCGAGAGAGACACGGCTGACGGCGATCGACTCCGCGGCGCTGCGGGCGCGGCTCTCGGCGAACGGTGCCACCGTCGGCGAAGCTGTCGAGCGCGAGGTCAACGACTTGCGGGGCTACGAGTTCTCCGTCGAGCAGCCGCAGCTTCGGCGCGCAGGCGTCTCGCAGCTCATGTTGTTCGTCCATCAGGACGGCAAGACGATCTCTCTCGCGTGCGCGTTTCGCACGGACGACACGGCGGGCCGCGCCCAGTGCACGCGCGCCATCAGCAGCGTGCAGAGGGCGCGATGAGCGACGATCTCTCTTCGCTCAGGCCCAAAGCGCGCAGCGTCGTGCGCATGCGCGTGCACTACGTCGAGGTCGATCGAATGGGCTTTTTGCACCACTCGAACCACCTGCGGTACTTCGAGCGCGGCCGCGAAGAGTTTTGCCGTCGCCGCGCCGCGGCGTACCGAGAGATGGAGGACGCTGGCGTGCTCGTGGTCGTCGTCGACGCGCAGCTGCAGTTCAAGACGCCGTTGCGCTACGAAGACGTCGTCGACCTCGAGCTGGTGCTGGCAGAGGTCAAGCACGCGTCGATCGCGTTCGAGTACTCGCTGCGCAGGGTGAGCGACAACGCCCTGGCCGCGACGGGGCGAACCCGGCACGCGTTTGTCTCGCGCGAGGGCCGCGTGCTCAGGCCGCAGGCGCACGTCCTCGAGCTGCTGCAAGGCGAAGAGACGATCGCTCGCGTCGGCGAGCTCGACTGACGAGCCGATGCGCAGCAAAGAGAAGCACCGCACTGTCGTCGAGAAGATCCGCGAGGACCTCTGCGCGCAGGTGCACCACGTGGTGATCGCGGCGGTCGTGGGCGAGCCGTCGGTCTTGCGCATCGAGGGCCCGGCCGCGAGCAACGGCGCTGCGCAGCGAGCCGTGGTGGGCCACGAGCGCTCGCTGCGTCGCGCAGGGTTTCTCGTGGTCGAGTGCCTCGGCGTCGACCTCGAAGACCCGCGCGCGAGGCAGGGGCGCTGGAGGGCGATCGTCCCTGAGGACGCGCAGCCGTGGCAGTGGGAGCGGCTCTCGGGCGAAGCGCTGCAAGAGCGGATCATGCGCGGCGACGACGTGCGCACGCGGCCGCGGATCGCGGTCGCGGCCCCCATCGCGACGGTGCACTCGCTCGCTGCGCGCCGAGCAAAGAAGCGCTGACTCGAGCCTTTGGCTCGTGACGCTTTCAAACTCCCCCGCTTCGGAAAAACCTTGGCGCGCAATACTGGATTCGAACCAGTGGCCTTCGGCTCCGGAGGCCGACGCTCTATCCAACTGAGCTAATTGCGCAGGGTTGCGGACACTACGTCGTGTGGACGCTCGACGCAAGGGCTAGTCGCGCTGCTGCCGTGTGCGACCGCGAGCGTCGTTGACACTGCGCGCTCGCCGCGATGAACCTACGCTGCCCGCGGCCTTCGCGGGCGAAGGTTCGCAGAGGGTGAACGAAGCAAGCGAAGAGCATATGGAGCCCGAGCGGCTCATCGAGGCCGCCGGCCGCGGTGAGAGCGCGGCGCTCGTCGCGCTGTACGACCGCTTCGCTCCCGCGATGCTGGGCCTCGCGCTGCGGATCATCCGCTCGCGCTCGGACGCAGAGGACATCGTGCAAGACGCCTTCGTCCGCGCGTGGCGCGAGGCGCCGTCCTTCGATCGCTCCCGTGGCAGCGCCGCCACGTGGCTCGCGACGCTGACGCGCAACCGGGCGATCGACGTGCTTCGCGCGCGCGGCCGAAAGCGCAAGTACGACGCCTCGCTCGTGGTCGAGTCCGAGGCGCACGGGCCGAGCGCGGGCGAGTCGCCCGAGGCGCAGGTCGCGCAGAGCCAGCGGGCGCTCGCGGTGCGCGAGGCGATCGCGCAGCTGTCGGCAGAGCAACGGCAAGCGCTCGAGCTCGCGTATTTTGCCGGGCTCTCGCACTCGGAGATCGCCGAGGCGCTCGGGCAGCCGCTCGGCACCATCAAGACGCGGCTGCTCAGCGCCGCGAAGAAGCTGCGCGAGGCGCTGGCGTCGCACGAGGAGCGGAGCGCGCCCGGCCGCTGAGCTCGAGCTCGATCGCGCGGATGTGCGCGCGGACGCGAGCGATCCACGGCGCGCGCGGGCCGCCGTCGGTCTCGTACGCGCGCCACGACGCGAGCGCCTGCGTGAGCGGCACCTGCGAGCTGGGCCGTCGCGCCTGCGCCTCGCGCGCGATCGCCACATAGTAGTGACGCTCGAACGCAGGGACGTAGAACACGCCCTCGCCGTTGATGTCGTTGAGGTCTGGGTCCATGGACACAGCGTGATCGGCGCTCGATCGCGCGTCCGCTTCGTGCCCGGCGCGGTCGTGCGCGACGGCGAGGCCCCACCACGCGGTGGCGTTGGTCGGCATCAGCCGCGCGCACTCGTTGTAGCGGGCGAGCGAGGCGTCGACCTCGTTCAAGTACATGTGCACTTCGGCGAGGTTGCACAGCGCGGTCGCGCGCGAAGGCGCTGAAGAATCGCCGACGATTTGCTCGTACGCCTCGCGCGCCTCCGCGTGCTGCTCGAGGCGCGTGTGCGCCACGCCGAGCGAGAAGAGCAGCGTCGCGCGGCGGTCTCGATCGTCCTCAGAGAGCGCCGAGAGCGCGGCGCGCGCGAGGGTCACGACCTCTTGCGGCGCGGCGTCGAGCTGCTCGCGGGCCCGCGCGATCACGAAGCGGGCGAGCCCGTTGGTTGGCGCGAGCGCGAGCGAGGCGCGAGCGTCACGGAGCGCGGCGTCGAGCAGCGTGCGGGCGATGGCGACCTCTTGCTGCGCGGTCAACGGCGAGATGGGGCGCTGCGAGAGTCGCAGCTCGGCCTGACGCACGAGGGACTCTTCGAGGGACTCTTCTGCGTCCGCGGCGAGCACGGCGGCGCGGCTCGCGCGAGGGTCGCGCGCGACGGTCCACCGATCGGTCCACAGCGGAGAGCGCTGGCCGTGAGCGAGGGGCGCGAAGCCGACGGCGACGAGCGCTGCAAACACTGCGATTCGAGCGGCGGATCGCACTTTCAGTCTTCTTCGAACTCGTACGCGCGCCGTCGCGGCGGCGGAGGTGGAGGCGGAGGCGGAGGAGGCCTCGGCGTGCTGCGAGCGACCTGCAGCGCGCTCGTCAGCGCCGGCCGAAACGCCTCCGGGACGCCCTGCGCCACGCTCGCCCGCTCGAGCACGGGCGCCGCGTCGTACGCGTGGTCGCTGAGCGAGAGGGCGACGCCGACGGAGGCGTCGAGGACGTCGGGAGCGATCGTTCCGCGAAGGGCGCGAAGGGCGCCGGGGGCGGGGACGGGCCCCGAGCGAGCCACCTCGCGCGCCTCGGCGCTGCGGCCAGCGAGCGCCAACGCAAACGCCAACGTCGCGCGCAGCGCCGCGTCAGGAGGCTGCACCGCCGCGGCCTCGCGCAGGATCGCGAGCGCGGGAGCGACCCCAGGCTGTCCGCGACGCAACGACCATCGCGCGACCTCGACGCTCGCCTCGACGCGCGCGTCGATCGCGCCCGACAGCCGCGGCAACACCAGCCGCGCCGCGGCCACCGCCTGCTCGAACTGCCCCGATCGCGCGAGCAAAAACGCGTGCGTCAGCCCCACGTCCGGGTCATCGAGCACCGTCGCGTCCATCGCCCGCGCGCGATCGAGCGCGCGCTGCGCCTCGTCCGAACGCTCGAGCAACCGCAGCGCGACGGACCTCGCCGCGTGCGCCCGCGCGTCGCGAGGGTTGTCCGCCACGCGCCGATCCAGCAGCGCGAGCGCCGTCTGCGCCGCCCGCGGCGCGCTGACCGTGTCGCGAGAGAGCACGCAGGTCCAGCCGCCGTTGGGCCAGCGCAGCGCGGCGATCGGGTCCGTGCGCGTCGCCACCGCCGAGGACGGCCAGCGAACTCCATCGATCGCCAACGCGACGTTGGCCGCAGAAAACACAGCCAACGCGAGCGCACAACTGCGAAGGTTCAAGGGCATGGGCGATAGAGCCTCTCTCGCTCGTCGTAGAAGACTCGCACGCCCGGCGAGCAGCGACGCGCGCCGGGGGCTCGCGGCTCGACGCGGGGGCGAGCCTCTTCGGTCCCGACCGAGATGGGCTCGGGACAGGGACGAAACAGCTGCTCGCGAGCGTCGAAATACGCTCGCTGCCCAGGCCGACACGCAGCGCTCGTCGCGGTTCGAGGCGCGATCGTCGGGCGCGCCGGCGTCGATTGCGCGGGCTCGTTGGCAACGCACGGCCGAAAGAGCTGCGAGCGCTCGTCGAAGTACGATCGCGCCCCGCTCGAACAGCGACGCCCCGAGGCGCCCGGCGTGCGCTCGCGACGGACCGTGAGCGCAACCTCGTCGTCGGCTTGCGCGAGCGTTGGCTCGCTCGAGCTGGGCTCGGATCCAAACGGGTTCTCGACCGCGCGTCCATCGCTCTCGCGCCGAGGATCGCGCGTCGAGGAGTCTGCAGGCTCGGGCGCGGCCTCGATCACCATCGGCACAGACACTTCGATCACTGCGGTCGACGCCACCACGCGCATCGGCGCGAGCTCGACCGGCGTCCGCTGCGCACGCGGCGTCCCCTGCGCGAAGACCGAAGGAGCGCCGCACGCCAGCGCCGCGAGCAGCGCCGAGGCAGAGACAGCTCGAGCAGTGGACGAAGCGACCCGATGTGCACCCAACACCCGCACAAGATATCACTCCTTCGCGCGCGGGGCGCGTCGCGGGCAGCCATAGAATGGACAGGTCGCGACCGCAGTGGGTACGGTGAACGCGCGATGAGTTATCTCGTCCTCGCGCGCAAGTGGCGACCGCAGACGTTCACGGACCTCGTGGGCCAAGAACACGTGGCGCAGACGCTGCGAAACGCCTTTACGCAGGGACGCGTGGCGCACGCGTTCTTGTTCACCGGGCCGCGCGGCGTGGGCAAGACCACGATCGCCCGCGTCCTCGCGAAAGCGCTCAACTGCCTCTCGTCCGACGGCGCCACCGTCGACCCTTGCGGAAAGTGCGCGGCCTGCGAAGAGATCGCGCGCTCGTCCGACGTCGACGTGCGCGAGATCGACGGCGCCACGTGGACCAAGGTCGAGAACATCCGCGAGCTGCAAGAGACGCTGCCGTACCTGCCCGCGCGCGATCGCTTCAAGGTCGTGATCATCGACGAGGTGCACATGCTCTCGCCGGGCGCCTTCAACGCCCTGCTGAAGACCCTCGAAGAGCCGCCGCCGCACGTGAAGTTCATCTTCGCGACGACCGAGGTGCACAAGGTTCCGATCACGATTCTGTCCCGCTGCCAGCGGTACGATTTCAAGCTCTTGCCCGCGCAGAAGATCCGCGCGCGGATCGAGCACATCCTCGGCGCGGAGGGCGTCGGCTTCGACGACGCAGCGGTCTCGCTCGTCGCGCGCGAAGCCGCCGGCTCGATGCGCGACGCGCTCTCGCTGCTCGACCAGGTCATCGCCGGATCAACCGGCGCCCTCGTCGGCAACGACGTCGCTCGATTGCTCGGCGTCGCCGACCGCCAGGTGCTCTACGACCTCGCGCGCGCGGTGCTCAAAGCCGACGCGACCAAGGCGCTCTCGATCGTGCAGCAAGTGGCCGACCAGGGCTATGATTTGCTGGCGTTTTCTCGGGATTTTCTCGCTCTCTGGCGCGACCTCGTCGTGGCGCGGATCGTCCCCGACCCCGGCGCGATGCTCGACCTCGCCGACGAAGAGCGCGAGGACGTCTTCGCCATCGCCAAGTCCTCGGAGCCCTCGGACCTCGAGCGGCTCTTCGCTGCGTGGTCGCGCACGGTCGACGAGATCGCACGCGCGAGAGAGCCCCGTTGGGTGCTCGAAATGGCGCTCGTTCGGCTGTCCCATCGGCCAGCGCTCGTCCCGGTCGACGAGCTGATCGCGCGCCTCGCTGACCTCGAGCGCAGGCTCGCGAGCGGCGGAGGCGGCGGAGATCCCAAGGGCCCTCCGCGCGGCGCTCCGCCCACGCCAACGCGCCCGGGCCCCGGGTCGTTTACCGCGCCCGCCAGCGCGCACGGCGCGCCCGTCTCGCCGTCGGCAACGCCCCCGACGACCCCGCGCGCGAGCGCGACGCCCGTCCCGAGCCCCGCCACCAGCGCGGCGCCGCGCTTCGAGATCGTCCGCGGCGCGCAAGCCGCGGCGGTCGAAGCAGCGGTCGAGCCAACCCCCGCGCCAACCCCCGCGCGCGCCGCGCCCGTGCAGAGCAACAACACAGGCCCCGCGCCCAAGTGGCTCGAAAACGTGCGCACGCGCGCGAGCACGCCCGCCGCGCCGCCCGCGCAAGCATCGAGCGAGGACGCAGCCGCCCCTGCGCCCTCTGCGCCGCCGGCGCGCGTCGATCTGCTCGACGTGAGCGGAGCCGAACCCAACGTGGACGTGTGGGCCTCGGTGCTCGCCGTGATCGAAGCGGCGCCGGTGCTGATCTTGGAGCAGGGCGTCCCGCTCGAGGTCAGCGCCAAGAAGGTCTCGCTCGCGTTCGAGAACAACTCGTTTTATGCGCGAAAAGTCTCGGCGCCCGAGGTGCAAGAGGCCGTGCGACGGGCGGCGCAGAAGGCGTTCGCGAGCGAAGATCCTCCTGTGTTCGAGCTGATCACCGGCGCGCTGCCCGAGCGCGCGCCGTCCATCGCCGCGCGCAAAGAAGCGCACCGGCAGGCCGAGCGCGCGAGCAAGATCGAAGCGGCCCGCACGCACCCGCTGGTGTCGAGGTTTCTCGCGCTGGTCGGCGGAGAGATTCGAAAGATCGAACTGCCGGGAGACATCCCCGGCTGAGTGAGTGTAAAACCCCCAGCGATCATGAATTTTCGCGGCGGAATGAACGAGCTCATGCGCCAGGCCAGCCGGGTCCAGCGCAAGATCGAAGAGACCAAAGAGAACTTCAAGAAGAACACCTTCGAGGTCAAAGGCGCCAACGACAAGGTCACCGTCGTCGTCAGCGGCGCGCGTGAGATCGTGTCGATCCACGTCGACCCGGAGTTCTACGCGAGCGAAGACCGCTCGTTTGTGTTCGAAGCCATCGCGGCGACGGTCAACGCCGCGCTGACCACGGCGACCAAGTCGCTCGACCAAGAGCTCGAGAAGCTCACGGGCGGCGCGAAGATCCCGGGTCTGTACTAACCCATCCCGATGAGCGACGACGACCCCATCGGCGCGGCGGTGCGCTTGCTCGCGCGGCTGCCCGGCGTCGGAGAGAAGTCCGCGCGGCGCATGGCCTACAGCCTCCTCGCCTCGGGACCTTCGTTCGCCAAGGCCCTCGGCGAGGCCGTCGCGACGCTGCCCGAGCGCGTGCGCACGTGCTCGATCTGCGGGACGTACACGGGCCGAGAGACCTGCGCGATCTGCTCGGACACGCAGCGCACCGAAGAGATCCTCTGCGTGGTCGCCCGCCCCTGGGACGTCGACGCGCTCGAGCGCGCAGGGACGTTTCGCGGGCGCTACCACGTGCTGCACACGCTGCTCGACCCGCTCTCTGGAGTGGGACCCGAACAATTTCCGCTCGACCCTCTCATGCGCAGGGTAAGCGAAGGTCGGACCCGCGAGGTCATCGTCGCCACTCCGCCCACGGTCGAGGGCGAGGCCACCGCGCTGTTTCTCGCAGAATCCCTGCGACCGCTGGGGATTTCGCTGACTCGGATCGCCTCTGGGGTCCCGCACGGCGGCGACCTCGAGTACGTCGACCCGATCACGCTCGGACGCGCGCTCGAAGGTCGTCGAGGACTCTGAGCCTCAGACCCGTCGCCCGGCCGGCCAACGGCGGCTCGCGGACAGATCTCGCAGGGTCTCGTGTCGTTTCATCGCCTTTTGGCGAGCGCGAACGGTATGCTCCGGCCGCTCTGCGCAGGCGAAGCCGTCGAGCCTACTGCCGTGCGTGAAGAGGAGAGGCAGCACGATGTCCGACGACCGCAAGGATCAGCGAGTCAAGGTTCCGACGCTCAAGGCCAAGTACAAGAGCGCGACCGTCGACGAGTTCATCGATCAGTACGCAGGCGATATTTCGCGTGGCGGAATCTTCATCAAGACCCCGAAGCCCTCGAACATCGGGCAGCTCTTGAAGATCGAGATCCAACTGAAGGATGGCGCCCCCGTCATCGCTGCAGTGGGTCGCGTGGTGTGGCGCCGCGAGCAGCCCGAAGGCGGACAAGCCGCGGGCATGGGCATCAAGTTCATCAAGCTCGAGCCCGAGTCCGTCCCCGTCATCGAGCGCATCGTCGAGCGCAAAGCGCCCGGCGAAGGACCGCACTTCGACGACCCGGCAGAGACCGCCGCGCCCGCCGCGGGCGGCGAGACCAACAGCGAGTTCTTCGGCCAGACCAACCCCCAGGCCGAGATGCCCGCTGAGCAAGACCGCACGATGATGCGGCAGATGTCGGCGTTCTTGGGCGAAGCGCTCCGCGGAGCGAAAGAAGAGCCCAAGCCCGACGCGCCCAAGAAGCCCGTGCCCAAGAGCACGATGATCGGCATGCCCGCGGTCTCTCCTGCGGCCTTCAACAAGGCCGAGCCGGCCAAGCCCGCGGCCGCTGAAGCGCCCGCAGCCGCGGAGCCCGCCAAGCCCGCAGCCGACGCTGCCAAGCCCGCAGCAGAGCCCGCGAAGGCCGCAGAGCAGCCCGCGGCCGAGCCCGCCAAGCCCGCCGAAGCGCCGAAGAAGCCCATGCCCAAGGGCACGCTCGTCGGAATGGCGCCGGTCAACCCCGCAGAAATGCTCAAGGCCGCTGAAGCCGCCAAGGCCGCCGAAGCTGCCAAGGCCGCTGAAGCCGCCAAGCCCACTGAAGAGCCCAAGAAAGAAGAGCCCGCAGCGACCGTCATCGACGCGCCGCCTGTCCCTGGGTTCACTGAAGAGATCGTCGAAGCAGCGACCGCTGTCACCAGCAAGGACGCGCTCGACAAGGCCCTCGCCGACGCCGAAAAGGCTGAAGAGATCGAGGGAGAGCCCACCCATGTCGCGGACAAGGGCGAGCTCGACCGGCTGCTCGAGAAGAGCGGCGCCGAGACGATCGAGCCCAAGAAAGAAGAGCCCGTCGTCGAGGCCAAGAAGCCCGAGCCCGTCGCTGAAGAGCCCAAGAAAGAAGAGCCCGTCGCGGAGGCCAAGAAGCCTGCCGAGACGCCTCCGACCACGGCCAGCGCGATGGACGTCGCAGCCGCAGCAGCGGCCGCGGCGAAGAAGGACGAGCCCAAGAAGCCCGAGCCCAAGGCAGAGCCCAAGAAGGACGAAGCCAAGAAGCCCGAGGCGAAGAAAGAAGAGCCCGTCGCAGCCACGCCGCGCAAAGAAGAGCCCGAGAAGAAGAGCTCGACCGGGCTCATCGTCGGGCTGCTCGTCGCCGCAGGCATCGGCGCAGGCGCGTTCTTCTACATGAACAACCAGAGCAACCAGGGCGCGACCAACGGCAACAACCCGCCGGCCGTCGTCGACTCGGGCGTCGCGACCAGCGCGCCCGTCGTCGAAGAAGACGCTGCCCCCGCGACAACTCCTGCGCCCACTCCCACGCCGGCCGCAGAAGACAGCGCTGCGCCCTCCGCTGCGACCGCTGAAGACGCGGGCGCGAGCGCAGAGCCCGCAGCGAGCGCCGACGCTGCAGCGCCCGCTGCGGATCCGATCCCAACTCCGACGCCCACGCCCACGCCCGCGGTGGTTGCTCCGCGGCCGACGCCGCGCCCCGCATCGGACGCCGGTGCGCGCCCGCGCCCGCGCCCGACCCCGACGCCCGCCGCAGCCCCAGCAGAGGGCAGCGGATCGGGCTCGAGCGGCTCTTCGGGCTCGAGCGGTTCTTCGGGCTCTGGCGGCGCTGGCGGCGCGGTCCCCGAAAACCCGATCTGATCGCTCAGCGCGCGTCGGGGAGCTTCGCGCGCAACGTGACAAACGTGGGGGAGGACCGACGCGCGTCGTCGGCGACGGGCAGCGCCAGCACGAAGCGCGCGCCCTTCTCGTGCGTCTCGTCGAGCACCACGTCGCCGTCGTGGTCGAGCGCGATCTTGCGCACGATCGCGAGGCCGAGGCCCGTTCCGCCGGTCGCGGATTTGGTGGTGAAATACGGCTCGAACACCTTGGCTCGGTCGCTCGGCGCGACGCCCGGCCCGTCGTCCTCGACCACCAGGTGAACCTCTGCGCGCGCCACCGGCAGCCGCTCGACGCGCACCGTCACGGTCTTCGCCCCCGCTTGCGCGGCGTTGCGCACGAGGTTGTCGAGCGCCCGTCGCAGCATGATCCTGTCGATGCGCACCGGAACCGCGCCCTCCCCCGCGACCCACTGCACGCGCGCCACCGCGCTGCTCTCGTCGGACGCCGCGAGCAGCCCCTGCCCTTCGCCCGCGTCGCGAACAAACTCCGCGAGGTCCGCGTGCACCGCTCGCACCTCCGGCAGCCGCGCAAAATCACTAAACGCCGTGACGAGCCTCCGCAGCGTCTCGACCTCTTCTTCGACGATCTCGCGCGCCGTCGACAGCGTGCGCCCGAAGGCCGCGTCGTCGCCGCGGTACTTGCGCGCGACCTCTTGCACCGCGAGCTGGATGGGCGTGAGGGGATTTTTGATTTCGTGTGCGAGCCTGCGCGCGAACTCTTGCCACGCGCCGATGCGCTCGAGCTCCTCTGCGCGCTCGCGCAACAAATCCACCCTGTCCATCATCGCGTTGAACGCCGTCAGCGCCGCGCCCGCCTCGTCCTCGCCGCGCGGCCGCACGCGCACAGCGCCGTCCCCCGCGCCCGCGCGCTCGAGCGCCCTGGCCAAGAGCGCGACGCGCTCGACCGCGTCTCGACACATCCACCACGCGATCACCGCGCCGCACGCGCTCGCGGCGAAGATGCCCACGCCGAGCCACGCAGACGTCGCGCCGCCCGTGAGCACACCCGCGAGCGCGGGCGCGACGGACAGCGCAGAGACCACCAACGCGACGCGCGAAGCGAGCCCCGCGCGAACGCTCATCGCGCAGCGCTCGCCATGGACACGATCGACCACAGCCCCAGCAGCAGTCCGAGCGCGAGCACCGCGGCGACAGCGCCGGACAGCGCGTTGGACGCAGGGCGAGCGGGGCGCTCGACGCTCGCAGAAGCATCGCTCTTCGGCTGGGATTTCTCTGTCGATTGCGCGGCTGCAGCGTCGCGCGCCGCCTGCTCTCGCTGGGCTTCTGCGGCGCGCGCCTTGGCCACGATGGCCTCGGCCTTGGCGTCGTCGAGCGGCCCCGACGTCGTCGCTGTGTCGAGCGCGACCACCTCGCGGCTCACGTGCGCGGAGGCGTGCGCCGTCTTCGAGTCTCGCTCGAGCTTCGGCGAGCGAAAGATGATCTTCACGCTCTGATCCGGCGACGGCGGCGCGATGCTCGGCGGGATGGTCTTCGGCCTCGGCTTCGACGGCGCGGCGGGCTTGCCCTTGCTGCTGCGCGCGAGGATCTCGGACAGCGCGAGCTCGATCGTGCCCAGCGCGGGCCGCAAGTCCGTGATGGACGACGGGCCCTCTTCGTCGAAGGCGTTGCGCTGCTGAATCTGATAGCGCCCCGCGCGCCACGCGAACACCGCGTCGAGCGCGCCGTCGTCTTGCCCGTCGAGCATCAGGCTCACGAGCTCGCCCTTGACGTAGCGCGCGACGCACTCGCGACCTTCGCTGTCGAGCGAGAGCTTTCCTGTCAGGCCGATGCCTTCGCAGAAGTTGAGCAGCTCCGACGGCGCCGTGTCTGCGAGCGAGCCGCCCACAGAGAGCGCGTTGTTGCGCACGCCGCCGGGCAGCACGGGCAGCTGCTCGCGCAGCTCGTACGGGCCCGAGACCGCAGAGAGAAAGAGCTCCATCGCGCGCGCGTCCTCCCCGCTGTCCGCAGCGACACCGCCGCGCACATCGACGGAGTGCGTCTTCTGTCCAGCGGTGAAGCGCAGCTCGCCCGTGAAGCGCATGCGCTCCATCGCAGCGATGAGCTTCGAAGGAGCGTGGTGCTCGAGGTTGCCGATCGGCGGAGGCGTGCCCTCGTCCGACGTGCGCGGAGAATCAGTCATCGAGAGCGCGAGGATAGCGCGCTCACGAGCTTTCCGTGGATGCCTCCGAACGCTCCGTTCGACAACACCGCAACGACGTCGCCGGGCCGCGCCCACGCGACGACCTTGGCGACGATCTCGTCGACGCTCGTCGCGCCAGCAGCGACGGTGTCCGCGACCCTGCCGCGCGCACGGATTTCGCTCACCACGCGGTCGACATCGAGCTTTTCGCTCGCGGCGATCTCGGGACGCCCCACGGGCGCAAGGATCGTGTAGTCCGACGGGTCGAACGCCGCGGGATAGTCCCGCTGGTGCGTCGCGCGCGAAGCGGTCGCGCTGCGCGGCTCGAAGATCGCGCACACGCGCGCGTCCGGGTGATGCCCCTTCATCGCGCGCAGCGTCACGTCGACGGCCGTCGGGTGGTGCGCAAAGTCGTCGTAGATGAACACTCCGTCCGGCGCGCCGACGAGCTCTTGCCTGCGCTTGACCCCGAGAAAACCGCCGAGCGCGCGCATCGAGTGCTCGGGCGCGACGCCCATCGTCTCCGAGAGCAGCGCGATCGACGCGAGGGCGTTGCGCACGTTGTGCTCGCCCATCAACGGAGAGTGAGCGATGCCCACGCGCGCGCCGCCGACGAAGACCTCGAAGGGCTGCTTTCCGTTCTGCGGCTTGAGCGGCGCGGCGATCCACTCGGCCTGCGCGTGCGTCTCGTCGGACTGAAGCGCGTAGCCAGCGACGCGGCAGGGCGCCTTCTCGCACGCGCGCACGACCTCGGCGTCCGCGGCGTTGGCGATGATCACCCCGGCCGGGTCCATGCGCGTGACGAGCCCGCGAAACGCGTCTCGGTACGAGTCCATCGTGGGATAGATGTCGACGTGGTCGTGCTCGAGCGAAGTGATGATCGCCGAGTGCGGGCGGTACGACCAGAACTTCGGGATCTTCTCGAAGAACGCTGAGTCGTACTCGTCCCCCTCGACGACGAACGCGCTGCCGGTCCCGAGATGAAAGCTCTCGCCGTAGTTCTTCGGGACGCCCCCGACGAGGAAGCTCGGGTCGAGCCCCGCGCGGTCGAGCAAGAACGCCGTGAGCGTGCTCGTGGTGGTCTTTCCGTGCGTCCCGGCGATCACCAGCGATTTGCGAGAGGCGAGAAAGAGCTCGCCGAGCGCCTTCGGAAACGAGCGCACGTTCATCGCGCCGTCGATCGCCGCGCGCGCTTCGGGGTTGTCCTTGCGACAGACGTTTCCGACCACGACGAGGTCCGGCGCGGGCTCGAGGTTCTTCGGGTCCCACCCCGTCAGCGTCTCGATGCCCCACGCCTTCAGCGCGTCACCCATCGGCGGATAAAACGCGGTGTCGCTGCCGGTCACGCGGTGGCCCGCGGCCTTCAGCAGCCCCGCAAACGCCCCCATCCCGGTCCCCGCCACTCCAATGAGATGAACGTGCATGCGCACGGTGCCTACTACGCGCCGCGCCGCGAGCACAAAAAACGGGGAGCTTCGCTCACGAACGGCTCACGAACAGCTCACGAGCGGGGCGTCGGTCGTCCGTGCCCAGCGTTGTGCGCGGGCTTGCTGCCGTTGTTGTTGCCACCGTTGCTGCTGCCGTTGCCGCCGTTGTGCGCAGGCTTGGCGTGCGCGGGCTTGCTGTGCGCAGCGTCGGGGCGACGATCGTTGCGGGGCTCGTTGCGGCTGCGGTTGTCATCACCCAACGAGTGCGAGCCACCGTTGCTCGGTCGCGGCGCGTGGTCGCGACGACCACCGCCACCGCCGCCGCCACCACCGCCACCGCCGC
The DNA here is from genome assembly GCA_013298625.1 of Myxococcales bacterium. GTDB lineage: Bacteria > Myxococcota_A > Polyangia > Polyangiales. The sequence continues at coordinate 28,152 of JAAFIF010000036.1, read as the reverse complement.
CACCGTGACCGCGCGACGGACCGCGTCCACCGCCGCCGCCACCGCCACCGCCACCGCCGTGACCGCGCGAGGGACCAGGGCCTCGTCCGCCGCCGCCACCGTTGCTCGGCCGCGCGCTGCTCGCGCCTGCGGGCCGTGCGCCGCGCTCGACGACCGGGACGGTCGACGCCCACGGGTGATCGATCACGACCGGGATCTTCTGGCGCGTCGTGCGCTCGATGTCCCAGAGGTACTCGCGCTCTTCGGTGTTGCAGAAGGACCACGCGACGCCTTCGTTTCCTGCGCGCGCCGTGCGACCGATGCGGTGCACGTACACTTCAGGAACGTTGGGCAAGTCGAAGTTGATCACGTGCGAGACCTCGTCGATGTCCAAGCCGCGCGCGGCCAGGTCCGTCGCGACGAGCACGCGCGTGGTGCCGCTCTTGAAGCTCGCGAGGGCGCGGGTGCGCGCGTTCTGCGACTTGTTTCCGTGGATGGGCTCGGCCTTCACGCCCGCCGTCTCGAGCCAGCGCGCGATCTTGTTGGCGCCGTGTTTGGTGCGAGAAAACACCAACGCGCGCGTGACCTCGCTGCGCGAGACCAGCTCTTCGAGCAGCGCGCGCTTGTCGCCCGTCTCGACGAAGTACAGCTCTTGCGCGACGCGCTCGGCGGTCGTCGCGGGCGGCGCGACGCTGACCTCGACGGGGTCCTTCAGCCACTCGTCCGAGAGCTGACGGATCGCAGGCGGCATCGTCGCCGAAAAGAACAACGTCTGACGCTCGCGCGGCACCTTGGCCACGATGCGACGCACGTCATGGATGAACCCCATGTCGAGCATCTGATCAGCCTCGTCGAGCACCAGCACTTCGACGTGCGAGAGCGAGACCACGCCGCGGCTCAAGTGGTCGATCAGACGGCCTGGCGTCGAGACGAGCACGTCCACGCCGGCGCGCAGCGCGCGGTCCTGCGGCTCGTAGCCCACGCCGCCGAACACCACCGTCGAGCGAAGCGGAAGAAACTTGCCCAGCGTGCGCACGGTCTCTGCGATCTGCGCGGCGAGCTCACGGGTCGGCGTGAGCACCAGCATGCGAATGGGCCGCACGCCCTTGGCCGGCGCGCTCGCCACGCGCGCCATCAAGCGCTGAAGCGTGGGGAGCACGAACGCTGCGGTCTTTCCCGTGCCGGTCTGCGCGCAGCCGAGGACGTCTCGGCCTTCGAGCGCGGGAGGGATCGCTTTGTTTTGGATCGGGGTGGGAGTCTCGTAGGAGGCGGCGCGCACCGCACGCAACAATTCGTCGCTGAGCGACAGGGCTTCGAATGACATCAAATGAGCTGCGGGGTGTTGCCCACTACGCGCACATTGTCAATTCGCCCCGCGCGCTTTGAGCGGCGGTCACGGCAGCGAAATCTTCGGCTCCTTGGGGTGTTTGCGATAGAGCAAGATCGTCCCGCCCATCACCTGAGCCACCTCGCTCTTCGTCTGTTCTGCGAGGAAATTCGCTGCTTCGAAGCGATCTTCGCTGCCGCCGAGCTCGAGCTTCACCTTGATGAGCTCGTGCCGTTCGAGGGCCTCGTTGACCGCGCCGACCACGCCGTCGTCGAGGCCGTCTTTTCCCAAACGAACCACCGGATTCAGCGGGTTGCCGAGCGATCGGAGGTAGCGCTTCTGCTTGCCTGTGAGCTTCACGGGCGAAGTTCTACCGCAACCAGGCCAGTCAAACGCGCGCCTTCTCGACGGCAGCCTCCGCGACCGGCTCGTCCTCGCGCGGCCCCTCTGCGGCCTCCCCCTCGTCGCCGAGCGAGACGCGCACTCCCGTCTGTGCTCGCTCGCTGCGCGCGCGCTCGTTGGCCTCGGCCGCGGTGTACAGCGCCGCGTTGCTCTCGATCGATCGCTTGGACATCCACGCCCGCCCCAACACCGCCAACGCGAACCACAGCGGAACCACCGACGCCCCGAGCCCGTACACCGCCCTCGCCCCGAGCACCGAGAGCACCGACACGACCGACGCGAACACCGCGGCAGAGAACGCCGAGCGCGCCGTAGCGCGAGCCTCTTCGAGCGAAGGATCCCAGCGGTCCCACGCCGCGCGAAACTGCGCGAACGCAGCGAACATCCACGACGCGCTCACAGCGAAGCCCATCGCGTACGCCGCGGTCATCCCCATCGCGAGCTGCGAGTCCGTGCGCAGCCACAGCCCGACGGGGATCCACGCGCCCACGAGCACGCCGCCGACGAACATCCCCGACGCCGTCGAGAACGCGGCGCGCCCCGACCGCGCGACGGCGAGCGGCGGGCCCTCTTCGACGGAGACCACGCGTTCGACCGCGATTTCTCCAGCGCGATACGCGCCTCCCCCAGCGCGCGACGCGCTGTGCGACGTCACGATCTTGCGCGGCCAACGCGCAGAGGACTGCTGCTTGCGCGAGTACGCGAGCACCCACGGGATCGACATCACCATCGAGATCGCCATCAGCGCGACGAGGAGAAAGAACTCCACGCGCAGAGTGTCCCACCGCCCCGAGGACGACGCACGCTCACTCCCTCTTCTTCGCGGCCTCTGCGAGCACCGCGTCGCGCTCGACCATCACCGCCACGGGCTCGGACAATCCGTGCACGCTCGGAGCTGCGAGCGAGGGCTCGACACGGACGTCCGTCGTCGATCTTGCGCGGACCCGAGCCGCCGCGGCGTAGCGACCGCGATGCTCTTCGATCGTCGCCGCCGCGCTGCGAGAAAACGCGATGATGGCCAGGGCGACCAGCACGATCGCGGCGCCGCATGGCGACTGTGTCACGGTCCAAAACAGCCCCACGAGCGCGAGCGGAACGTTCGCCACGAGCACGGCCCGCATCGTTCGCCGCGCGCGCTCGGAGGCGTTCTCGTAGGTGCCCTCGGTCGCGTGCGTCCCGGTGCTCCACACGTTGGCGAGCGCGTACACCTGCGCGGCGGCGAGCGCGAGCACCAGCGCGCCGTACAGCATCGATCCGATCGAAGCGCGGCCGCGAAACAGCTCGTCGAGCATCATCCCGATCAAGCCGAAGGCCACGGCGGCGATCGGCGCGACGAACTGCCCGATCAAGTACGACACAAACGTCAGCGATTTGAGCGACGAAGGCACTCCTGCCGGGATCACCACGCGCTCGCGCTCGGCCACGGTCCCCGAGCGAAACGCGCCCTCTCCCACGGTCACTTCACGGCGCGCGACGTCGGTCTCGATCGCCGGCCACCGCTCGGCCGCGTGCTTCACCGTCAGCCACCACCAGAACAACGGAACGGCGAACAGCACCGCCAACAGCGCCCCCGCACCGACGCACAGCGCACCGAAGGCCTCCACGCGTCACTGCTCTTCGGGCGCCTGCGCCTCCGAGCGACCGCAGGTCCCGCAGCGACCATCGGCGCCGATCACGCCCGTGCACAGGTCGTCCGGGCAGCACACTCGCTCGCCATCTTGGCTCGCTTCGGTCTCGTCGCTCGCCGCGCCCTCGACCTCTTGGCTCGCTTCCGTCGCTGGCTCTTCGCCGTCGGCGCGGATCGCTCTCGCCTCGGGCATCGCAGCGGGATCGCTGGCTTCTTCTGCAACGCTCGCGGCAGCCTCGGTCACGTCTTCGCGCCGCGCGTACTGCGCGAAGACCATCTCGCACGTCCCGCAGCGGCCGTCGCGGTCGAGCGCCCCGGTACACAAATCATTGGGGCACGCGACGCGGTCGTTCTCTCTCTCTTCGTCCACAGCGAGCCGGACTATCGCACGGAGTTCAGGGCATGGCAGCGGCGTTGCGCACGTGGTTCCAATCGTTGAGGTACGTGTTGAAGAGCGTGGCGTCTTCGAGCTTCAACAGGGACTCGTCGTTGGTGTCGAGCGCTGGCCCCGTCCAGTTGTGCGACCCCGTAAACACCAACTGTCTACGCATGCCCGTGTAGGGCGCGTCGATGAGCAGGTACTTCGAGTGCAGGCCCCAGCCGTTGGTGCGCGTGGGGTACAGCGTGACGACCACCCCCGCCGCGCGCAGCGTCGAGAGCACGCTGGAGCCCGCGGGGATTTCTCCGTTGCCGATCACGACGCTGACCGAGCAGCCCTCGCGCGCGCGGCGGGCGAGCGCCTGGGCGATCGCGATGCGCGCGTCGGTGAAGAACGCCATCGCGACGCGGATCCTCGAGGTCGCGTCGCACGTCGCGTTGTCCAAGATCGACACCACGGTGTCTCCGCTCGCGCGCGGAAAGAAATACGCCCGCGTGTCGAACATGCCGTCGATGATCCGGTAGTAGTTCGGGTTCTCGACGTCGCGGCGAAGGTCGTCCCACACGCTCTCGTAGCCCGCGAAGAGCGCGTCGTCGCCGCGCACGATCACGGCGTTGTTGTGCATCGTGAGCTGCGAGGTCGTCAGGTTGTGCGAGGCCTGCACGACCACGTTGCGCGAGCCGTCGCTCAGCTGCGAGAACAAGAACGTCTTGTGGTGCATGATGCCCGAGCCGATGCAGCTCGTTCCGGGCGCGTCGCACACCGTGACGCGGTCTGCGCCGAGGCCCGCGCGCAGCGCGGGAACCTCCGTGCCCGGGTCGCTCGGCGTCCCGCCGTCGAGCACGATGCGCACGTCCACTCCGCGACGAAACGCCGCGACGAGCTCAGCCGACACGTTGTTGCGCGAGAAGTTGTAGATCGCGATGCGGATGCGCGAGCCCGGCATCGCCTGACGAATCAGCGTGACGATCGTGTCTTCGATCGCCGTGCTCTGCGCTGACGACGCGACGCGCGTGGAGAACACCGCAGAGAACCGCGGCTGCATCGGGATCCCCGTGTCCACCGGCGGCACGCCCGTGTCCCGCGGAGGCACGCCCGTGTCCACGATCACTCCTGAGTCCATCGGCGGGACCACCACGCCCGTGTCCATCACGGGAACGACCACCCCCGAGTCCATCACGGGAACGACCACGCCCGAATCCATCGGCGGATCGATCGCGTCGAGCTCGCTCGCATCCACGCTCGCGGCGGAGTCTTCGCGCATCGTCGCGTCCGGCTGCGCAGCGTTGTCCGCCGCCACGACGTCCCGCACGCGCGCGTCTCGCGTGGCGTCCATCAACGGTTCACCGGCGATTTCTCCGGCGCACGAGGCGAGCGCGACAGAGAGCAACGGACCCACGAACCTGCGCAGCGGCGACATTTTGAAAGTCTACCAGATGCGTAGGTCCCACCATCAACACTGCTTCACCGCCACTGGCGGAACGCTCCCGCCACTGGCGGCCGCCATGGAGGACCGCCAGTCTGGCCCCGAAATCCACTGTGTTTCTCCAGCGCCTCTCGTTGGAACGCCGCGCGCAATGCCCTCCGTCGCGACGCGATCGACGCCAGGCGCACGGTGCGCACGAGCGTGATCGCTGACTGACGCAACGGCAGAACAACAGCGAAAGACGGCAACAGTCATGGCAACAGCGACAGAGCGATTGAAGGCAGTGCGTGCGGCGATCTCGATGCTCGAGAAGCAGTTCGGCAAGGGCTCGGTGATGTCCCTCGAAGACGGCGTGGCCGAAGCCGTGGCCACGGTGCCGAGCGGCTCGCTCGCGCTCGACCGCGCCCTCGGCTGCGGCGGCTACCCCCGCGGACGCATCGTCGAAGTGTACGGCCCCGAGAGCTCAGGAAAGACCACCCTCACCCTCCACGCCATCGCCGAAGTGCAGCGCGCCGGCGGCGTGGCGGCCTTCATCGACGCCGAGCACGCCCTGGACGTTCGCTACGCGAGGTCCATCGGCGTCGACCTGGCCACGTTGCTCGTCTCGCAGCCGGACACCGGCGAGCAAGCGCTCGAGATCGCCGACGCCCTGGTGCGCTCGGGCGCGGTCGAGCTCATCGTGATCGACTCGGTCGCGGCCCTCGTCCCGAAGGCCGAGCTCGAGGGCGACATGGGCGATCAGCACGTCGGGCTGCAAGCGCGCTTGATGAGCCAGGCCCTGCGCAAGCTCACGGCGCTCGCGCACAAGCACAACGTGACCGTGGTGTTCATCAATCAAATCCGCATGAAGATCGGCGTGATGTTCGGCTCGCCCGAGACCACGACCGGCGGCAACGCGCTGAAGTTCTACGCCAGCGTCCGCCTCGACGTCCGACGCATCGGCGCCCTCAAGAACGGCGAAGAGGTCACCGGAAACCGCACGCGCGTGAAGGTCGTGAAGAACAAGCTCGCCCCGCCCTTTCGCGAGGCCGAGTTCGACGTGCGCTACGGCAACGGCATCGACCGCGCAGGAGAGCTCATCGACATGGGCGTCGACCTGGGCGTGATCGACAAGTCCGGCAGCCACTTGTCCTTCGCAGGCGCGCACCTCGGCAACGGCCGCGAGCGGGTGCGCGAGACCCTCTCGGGGGACGCAGCGCTCTGCGCGAAGATCGCAGAAGCCGTCCGCATCGCGAGCGCGAAGACACCCACCAAAGAAGCGCCTCCGTCCATCGGCGACGCGGAGTGAACCCGCGCTGGGGGCCGCGCTTTGCCCCCAAGCTCGCGCAGGGCGCTGGCGTATCATCGTCGCGATGAACGACCTCCCCCATTTTGCAAAGTTCGCTCGCGCGCTCGCGCTCGGCGTCACCGCGGGCGGCGTCGCGATCGCCGCGTGCTCGGGCTCGAGCGCGAGCAGCGACACTGGCAGCGCGACCACCACGACCACCACGGCTTCGTCTGGCAACGAGACCCCACCTCCCGCTGAGACCACTGCAGCGGACGCGGGCACGTCGGCGAGCGCCGAGCGGCCGGCGGACGCGCCGGTCGCGCAAGGCAACGCATGCACGACGGTGGGCGCCACCAGCAGAGGCGTCGCGTCGCAGCCGGGCACCCAGAGCATGTGCGAATGCACGGCCGGCGCCGCCGGAAGCGCGACCTGGTCGTGCTCGGAACTTCCCATGCGCGTGATGGGCCCGCTGCCTCCGCCCGAGCTCTCAGCGTAGAGCGCGCCCCCGCGCGTTGAATCTACGCCCACACAATCAATCGAGCCCTGAATACCCAGTCAATCGTCGGCGTCTTTGTCGGCCTCGACGTGCTTGGGCGACGGGTCCACCTGCAGCGCGACGCGCACGACCTCGGTTCGTCCGGGGACGACCCACACCCGCGTGCGCGACTGGATGAAGCCTCCGCCGCTGACGTCGACGACGTGCGTCGCTCCGCCAGCGAGCGGACCGCTGAGCGCGATCGCGCCCGAGCGCGGGATCACCATGCCGTCCACGCGCACCGTGGCGGTCTGGTTGCCCTGCGCGAGCTCGACGCGAATGGTGCCGGGCTCGTTGCGCAGCAGCTGCTCGCCCCGCTCGAACGCGCCCGCGCCGTGCGCGGCCATGTACGGGCACGGCGCCGCTCCACGACGAGCGACGCAGCGCGTGCGCGAGGCGCCGGCGACGGTGACCGCGCCGGCCATGAAGAACACCCCAGTGATCAACGCGATCACCGCGCTCGGCTTGGCGCGAAGCGCCTCGGGCTCGGCGTCGCGCTCGGCGTTGGCGCCGGCGATTTGCTCGCGCAGCGCGTCGTTTTCTCGGCGAAGGGCGTCCAGCTGTCGCAGCGCCGCTTCGTGCTCGTCTCGGTACGCGTCGCTCATCGCGAGGTCGATCGTAGCACCGTTGGCGACGCTGAAATCAACTCGCCGCGGCGACGCGACCTTCGTCGCCCATCGCGATCACGCGATCGAGAAACGTGCCCACCTGCGGGTCCGCCAGCCGTCCAGCGTGGCGCTCGCGGACGACGCCCGTGCGGTCCACGATCACGATGTTGGACGCCCCGTCGCGCAGGCCGAGGCGCTGGATGAGCGTGCGGTTCCAATCGAGCCAGAGCTCGATGCGCTGGCTGCGCGCGACGGCGCTGATGGCCTCTCGCGCGAAGTACTGCGACGGCCACGAGTTGTACTCGGCCACGTTGCACGCCGCGATCAGCGTGATGCGATTGGCCAGCGCGCGGTCGCGGTTGAAGCGCACGCCCATGGCGTCCTTCACGTGTTGGTTCTGCGTGATGGTCCCGCGCGTCTCGTAGAAGAGCACGACGACCTTGCCCCGCAGCTGCGAGAGCATACGGTCGCGCCCCGCCGTCGTCGGAAGCGAGAAATCCACAGGCGGCGCGGTCACGACCGCCGGGGCCTGCTGCGCCGAAGCTTCATCGCCGATCAACATGGCACCCGCCGTTCCTGCAGCGATTCCCAGCACTTCGCGTCGGTTCATTCTCAACGTCTCCTCGCACTCCCTACCTACGATGCCGGCCGGCGCCAAATGATGCGCAGGACGTTCACGTTCGCTCTACGTCGGAGAACCGCGCGACGTTTCGCTCGATCCGGTATCCAAGAGAACACCCATGCGAAGCTCGTCCATCGCCAGCACCCGCCGCGTCACCATCATCGGCGCGGGAATCGCCGGTCTCTGCTCTGCCATTCGCCTCGCCCACGCGGGCCTGCGCGTGACCGTGGTCGAGAAGAACAGCGAGCCCGGCGGCCGCTGCGGCCGCGTCGGTGACGGGCAGTTTCACTTCGACATCGGGCCCACCATCCTCCTGGTGCCCTCGGTCCTGCGCGAGCTGTTCAGCGACGTCGGCCGCAACATCGACGATTACCTGGACATCATCGCGCTCTCGCCCAACTACAGGATCCACTTCGACGACGGCTCGTCGCTCGCCCTCTATCGTGAGCGCGACAAGCTGCGCGACGAGCTCGAGCGCATCGAGCCCGGCTCGTTCGACAAGTTCTTGCAGTTCGACGACGGCGCCAGCGCCATGATGGACGCGGCCATGTCGCGCTTCATCGTCAACCACTACGGCTCGATGCGCGAGTTCATGTCCGTCGGAACCGCGATCGACCTCTTTCGCGCCCGCGCCTACACCACGGTGTCGCGCAACGTCGCCAAGTACTTTCGCGACGAGCGCCTGCGCATGGCCTTCTCGTACCAGACCATGTACCTGGGCCTCTCGCCCTACGCCGCGCCCGGGATCTACGGCCTGCTCCCGCACACCGAGCTCACCCACGGAGTCTTCTACGTCCGCGGCGGCCTCTACGAGATCCCCCGCGCCCTCGAGCGGCTCGCGCGCGAGCTCGGCGTCGAGTTTCGCTACAACACCTCCGTCTCGCGCCTCGTCCCCGGCAACGGCCGCGTCTCCAACGTGCGCTACAGCGACGACGCCGTCGAAGACGCGGACATCGTCCTGGCCAACGCCGACCTGCCGTTCGTCTACGACAAGCTCATCCCCGAGGCGAAGCTCCCGCGCCGCGACTCGCTGAAGTTCACCTCCAGCGGGTTCATGCTCTACCTCGGGCTCGACAAGCAGTACCCGGGCATCGAGCACCACAACACGTTCTTCGGAGCCAACTTCAAGGACAGCTTCGACGAGATCTTCAACGACAAGGTCCTGCCGCGCGACCTGCACTACTACGTCGCCGCCCCCAACGTGACGGACCCCACCGTCGCCCCCGCCGGCGGATCGAGCCTCTACGTGCTCGTGCCAGTGCCCCACCAGACCTCCAAGATCGACTGGAGCGCCGCAGGAGACATCCTTCGCGAGCGCGTCCTCGACGCGATGTCTCGAAATGTGGCACCCGAAATCAAGAAGCACATCGTGTACGAGCAGCGCATCGACCCCAACGGCTGGGCCTCGCGCTTCAACCTCACGCACGGCTCGGCCTTCGGCCTCTCGCTCACGCTCGATCAAGTGGGCCCGTTTCGCCCGAAGAACCGCGACAACACCTTCGGCAACCTCTACTTCGCCGGCGCGAGCACGCAGCCGGGGACGGGCATTCCCCTCGTCGCGCTCTCGGGCCGCCTCGCCGCCGAGCGCATCCTGCGCGAAGAAGGCATCACCCCCGCGCGCACGATTCAGCGCCCGACGATGACCGTCGCCAAGGCCCGCCCCGCCCTGCGCTTGATCGAGTCCGCCCCCAGCGCCGCGCTCGACGCCGCAGAATAGCCGTACGCCCCGCTATACCGCGCCCGCGACGTGCGTCGAAGACGCGCGGAGCGGATCAGCGCGGTCGAAATCAAGTCAAACCAAGACCGCGGACAGAGAAAACTACGACGACCGTCGCGGTATTGGTTTAGTTCGCTTCGAGCTCTGCGAACAGATCGCGCATCCGCGGGTCCGGACGCAGCTCGTCCGCGAGTCGCCCCGCGTCCGCCATGAGCCCTTGCTCGGCCTGCGCCATCTCGCTGCCGAGCGTCCCGACCACTTGCTGCACCTGCGCGCTCTCGTCCTCGGCGGACTGAGAGAGCTTCGCGAGCTGCGTGCGCAGCGTGTCGATCTGCAGCTGAAGGTCCGGCGCCTCGCGCTCTTTCGCTTCGAGCCACGCGACGGACCGCTGGTGCTCTTGCATCGCGCGGCCGAGGCTCTCGAGCGCCTCGAGGCCCTGCCGGTACAGCTGCATCAATTCGCCGGTGGGCGCCGCGGGGGACGCGACGACCTTCGCGTGGATCTGCGCGAACGGAGCGCCTCCACGCGCGAGCACCTGCGCGTACTCGTCGCGCACTTGCTTGGCGCGGACGAGCTCTTCGCGCACGCGCGAGAGGTCTTGCCCGATCGTGTCCATCGCGCGGCCGAAGCGCGCCTGCGCCTCGCGGGCCTGCGTGCGGATCGCCTCGAGCTTCATCTGCTCGCGCAGCGAACGCTGACGAAGCTCGCCCATCCTGCCGACCGCCGTGCGCACTCGCTCGAGCAATTGGATCTGCTCGGGTCGCGCGCGGCCATCGGGGTACGCGCGGCCCATCATTTGGGCGAAGATCTGCACGCGGCGCTCCCAGCGCTCGAAGGTCGCCGGCGCGAGCGTGCCCTTCGCTGCTTGTTGCGGTCTGGGCTGTCCGTCGAAGGGCGTCGCTTCGAGGGCGGCTCCTGCTTGGGGAGCGCTGCGGCGCGGCGGCGGCGGCGGGGGCTTGCGCGCCTGCTGCGGGCGCGGGACCTGCGCAGAGATGGCGCTCAGCTCTTTGATCACCGCGTGCGCGTCGACGGGGCGCTTGTTGGGGTCTTTTTCGAGCAGCTTGAGGATCAAGTTGTCGAGCGCCGCGGGGATCTGCGGGTTGTGCTTGCTCGGAGGAACAGGCATCTCGCGCAGGTGCTTCAGCAAGAAGCCCGAGATGTCGTTGGCTTCGAACGGGAGCTGGTTCGAGACGAGCTGATAGAGCATGCAGCCGACGGCGTAGAGGTCCGCGCCGGGGCCCGCGTCGATCGAGGTGATGCGCTCGGGGGCCATGTACTGGGGCGTTCCGAACACTTCGCCTGCTTTGGTGAGGCGGGGGTCGTGCATCGAGCGCGCGATGCCGAAGTCCAAGATCTTGACGTGGTCGCTGCCGTCTTCTTTGCGAACGACGAACAAGTTGTCCGGCTTGAGGTCGCGGTGCACCACTTCGAAGTCGTGCGCGCGCGCGAGGCCGTCGAGCGTCTGCAGCATGATGTCGAGCCCGCGCGCGAGCGGAACGGGTCCGTGCTCGATCACGCTCTCCAGCGATTCGCCAGAGAGAAACTCCATCACCAGGTACTGCGTCCCGTCGTCGGTCTCGCCGTACCCGAGGATCTCGATGATGTGCGGGTGCGACAGTCGCTGCGCGCTGGTGGCTTCGCGCTTGAACCTCTCGCGGAGGTTCTTGTCCTTGGCGAGCTCGCGGCGAAAGATCTTGATGGCGACGGGCTTCTGATCGAGCGCCGAGCGAGCGGCGTAGACCATGGCCATCCCGCCTTCGCCGAGCTGCGACTCGATGCGATATCGCCCGCCGATCAGCTGGCCGATGTACGGGTCGGGCGCGGCGACGAGCGTCGCGCGGTCGACGAAGCACTGGGTGGCGTCACTCGGATATCGCAGTCCACACGTAGGGCAGATCTTCATCGACGATCGCCCGGGACTGTACCATCGCGGTTCATGGCTCGTCGCGATCGTCGAACACCGAAGCCCTCCGCAGGCGCTTCTGCCCCGCCCCGCCGTCCCGAACGGACGGACGCGAGCGCTCAACCCCCAGCAAAAGACCGCAGTATCGCAGTGATGGACCGGCCGCGCGCGCCCGCGACGCCGCTGACATCCGCAGCAGCGCCAGCGCCTGCGACAACGGTGGTGGAGGTGCGCGATCCGGACGCTCCGAGCTTGACGATCACGCGCAAGCAAGACGGCGCGACGCTGGCAGCGATCGTTCGAGAGCTCACGTCGGGCTCGTGGGAGCAGTCGAGAGAGCTCGTTCGCCGCGGAAAAATCACGGTCAACGACGAAGTGATCACGGACCCCGTGCACAGGGTGGTGCTCGGGCAGCGGGTGGCGCACCACGCCAACGCGAAGCGCGCAGACCGACCGGCGCTCGACATCGCCGACGACGCGATGGTCCACATCGACGAGCACGTGGTGGTGGTGAACAAGCCCGCGGGGATCAGCACCGTTCCCTTCGACGAAGGCGAGCGCGGAACGCTGGTCGACCGCGTCCAACACTGGCTCCACCGCAAGCGCGACGTGAGCTCCAACGCGCCGCTCTTCGTGGTTCATCGCATCGACAAGGACACCTCGGGGCTGGTGGTCTTCGGCCGCACCTGGGTGGCGAAGCGTCACCTTGCGACGCTGTTTCGCGCGCACGCGATCGAGCGGCGCTACCTCGCCCTGGTCTGTGGTCACCCCGCGCGCGACCAGTACACGATGGACACGGTGCTGGTCGAAGACCGCGGCGACCGGCTCCGCGGCTCCGCGCGCAACCCCGCGCCGGGCGTCGGAAAGCGCGCGATCACCCACGTCGAAGTGCTCTCGCGCTTGCTGCTCCCGACGGGCTCGGTCGCCCTCGTGCGCTGCCAGCTGCAGACGGGGCGGACGCACCAGATCCGCATTCACCTCTCGGAGTGGGGCCACCCGCTGATCGGCGAGCGCGTGTACAGCCGCGGGGTCGTTCAGCCCATCGAGCACCCGCGGGCGCTCTTGCACGCGCACGAATTGGGCTTCACGCACCCAGGCGACCCCGAGCGCGTCCTCACGTTTCGCCGCGATCCCCCGCAGGACTTCATGACCGTGCTCGAAGCCGCCGGCGGCCGGTTGTAGGGGCCGCAGCGACCGGGGACGGTGTTCAAAAGTTCAAGAACTCTCCCCCTCTCAGCGCAAACCGCGCCGTCGCGCTGCGAGTGATTGCGGTTCGTACGCGGCAGGCGGGCGGGCGTACGACCTGGTGAAGAAGTGGGTTTCTCCACGGCGGGTTGGCAACGGGCGACGAGCGACGGAAGAACAAGAGCCCAATGAGGCACCTCTTCGCTCCATGGCGGGTTGGCAAACCCGCCGTGGAGCGAAGAGGGGTTTCACCGGTCTCTCGTTCTCCCGTCGCTAGCGGCGGGTTTGACAACCCGCCGTGGAGAAGATCGCTTCTTCACCGGGTCGTTCGCTCGTGCTCGCTGTGCACGACCCACGATCACACCCGTCGCACTGTCCATCGCGACCGCGGCGCTCATCGCGCGTCCGCGCCCCCTCAGGGTGGGTCGACTACTCGTCGAGGTTGATCTCTGCGGCGACGCGCTCGGGGCGCGCGCTGAGCGGTCGAACGCCGACCGAGGCGTCTCGCTCCGTTCCGCGTGTGACCTGGTTGAGCACGCGAAGCGCCTGCGCGTTGGCGTCGAACGCGCATCCGTGCTGCGCCCGATAGCGCTGCCCCTCTTCGTAGCCGCGACGAAACGCAGGGCTCGCATCGGCGGGCAGCGGCTGCTGGCTCGCCGCCGCGCGCGCACCGGTGTTGAACTGCTGCTCGAGTTGCTGCTCGACCCTCGTGCGAAGCTGCGCCAACACCTGCGGCGCGTGCTCTTGCAGAAAAGCACGCACCGATTCGGGCGTCGGCGTCGTGTTGTGGTGCACTTGATACGCGAGCACCAGAGCTCGCCCGACGGTCGCGTCCGCGGTCAGCAGCAACGAAGCGGCCGTCGCCGCGCCCGCCGCTGCGGCGAGGTGAAGGTGATGCGCACCGAGCTCCATCGCGCCGACCAAGGCGTGCGTTCCGATGTCGGCCACCGCGTGCGTCTGATCGCTCGCGTGTCCGCCGGCGAACGCGTTCACGATCGCCCCCATGACGGGCGAATGAACGTCCCCATGATGATCGAGCGCATGCTGATACGCGGCCGGCAAGCGCGGCGCCGGAACGTTGAGCTCCCTCATCAACGCCGCCCCATTTCCACGCGGAAGCATCAGCGCGTCGGGGATTCGCGGCGTCACCCCAGCGTTGATCATCATCCTGTACTGCGCCGCCAGCTGCGCGTCGCTGTGCTGCGTCACGCACGTCGCTGCGCGCGATTGTCCGCTCGCCTGCTCGAGCCGCCGCGCTTGCTCGCTTCGTCCTCCGCCCACGATGACGTCCGGTCCGCGCTCGCCGCCGCGCGGCCGAACCGCCTGTTGCGCCGGCGTCGACTGCGCACCCGTCGCGGGCGCTGCGCTCTCCGCCCCCTGCGTCTCGCTCGTGCCCTGCGCGCCACGGCGCAATGAAATCGACATGGACATGGATTGCTCTCCTGCTCCTTCGCGCGGGCGCTCACGACGCGTGAGCAACGGTTCAACCCGCGTGGGGCGACTCATCACCGCGCGCGCGTCGCGGTTGCGGAGCCACGAACATTTTTGTCGCCGTTGGCCTCTCTCGCCTCGCGTTCGGCAGGCAACCGCTCGCGCATCACCGAGATAGAGCCCGCCGCGCGCAACCGATGGGGGGCAACGACAGCACCCTGCGAAGCGCAGAGAGGCCCTGCAACGCTGATGACCGAGCCACTTCGCCAGCCCGAGACCGCGACGCAAACCGCCGAGCGGCACGATCGCGCGCAGCATCCCTATCGCGTAGACAGCTCGCTCGCGACGACGACCCCAGCGCTGCCCGAGGCGCCGCCGCTCGCGCCGCTGCAACCAGGAGCCCTCTTCGCGGCCGCGGCCGTCGCGCTGTTCGCGCGCGTGCTGATGACAGGCGCCGCGTATTGGTCCGTGCAGCCCGCGCTCGACCGCATGCCGTCGCCCGCGCTGGGGCTGGTGTTCTCAGCGATCGCGCTGCTGTACGGACTCGCGTCGATCGCCCGAGGACCGCGACGCGCAACGCGAACGCGGGCGCTCGAGCTCGTCGTGCTCGTTGCTCTGCTCTCTGCGATCGAGGCGCTGCCGTGGACGAACCGCGTGTGGATCGAGCTCAACGGATTCGCCACGCTCGTCGCCTGCGCGATCGCGGGCGTGTATTCGTTCGCCACGCGACGCGAGCGGCCGACGGCGTTCTGAGCGGCTGATGGCGCAGCGCGCTCACGATGGTCTCACCATTCGCGCGGCGGCTCGTCGAATCGAACATCCACGGCGCGAGGAGTCTCAGAGCCCCGATCGACGCTGGTCGCGCGCTGCGCGAACACGTCGGTTCCCCAGCAAAAGAGCTCCCCATTCGCGTTCCACGCGCACGCGTGGGCGCTGCCGCAGGTGAGCCCGGTCATGGCGTCGGGCAAGCGATCGACGGGGACAGCGACCAGCGGCGTGCACGTCGGCCTCGCGCCCACCACCCTGCCGCAAAACGGAACAGAGCAACGCACACCCCCGCCGCGCAGCAGCAAGCATCGATAGCCCGCCCCCGAGCACCCGTCGATCACATCGAGCCCGTCGTCCAGCCACGGGCTTCGCTGAAACTCCCCGCGCGTGAGCGCGTCGCGCTCGCCTTCGGTCACGCGTCGCAGCGCACCGCCGTCTGCCCCGCTCCAACACAGTCGCTCGTCGGCCATCGTCGCGCACGTCACCGCGCCCCTCGACGCGATCGCGACCGCCCCGCGCACCGCCCGAATCTCCGTCGGAACAAACACCGTTCGATACCGCGCCCCGATCGACAGTCCCGCCTCGGCATCCTCCGTCGTCTCGACGTCTCGCAGTCCCCAACACACGACGCGCCCGCTTCGAAGAATCGCGCACGAATGCCCCCACCCTGCGCTCGCTGTGAGCACGGGCTCATCGAGCGCCACACGCTCCGCGCTCCATCCGTTGGCCGTCTGTCGACCGAGCCGACCAAGCGCGGGATCGCCCCAGCACTGCACCACGTCGCCGCGTTGCCTCGCGCAGAAGTGCCGCGCCCCCGCTGCGATTTCGAGCGAGTCACCGAGCATCCGCCGCGCCGCGCGTTGCTCGCGTCGCACGCACCACACGCTCGCATCCCTCGACCGCGCGCACGTCTCGTCCAGCGACGACGCCAGCGCTACGAAAGGCGCCGCAGATTCACCCACTGCGAACGCGCTGCCCTCTTCACCGTCACGTCGCATCCACCACGCTCCACGCGCGTCGAGCCACGAGACACCGCCGCCGTCCATCGACGCATGAGCGATCTCCGTCGCGACGGGCACCACCGTCAACGCACCCGCGTACGCAGCAGCCATGTCGACGGACGTCGCTCGTTCGCCCGGTCGCGAGCCCGAGAAATCGCAGTGAAGATCGCCATCGAACCACACGCAGCGCGATCGCCCGTTGTCGAGCAACGCCGCGACCCGAGAGGACAACGGCGCGCGACGCACCGACTCGTCGTACGCGAGGCACTCGAGCCACCCCGCGTTCGACTCGCAGCTCTGCCACGACGGCCACTGCACCCAAGGATGCGCGAGCGAATCCCTGACCTCTCCCCCGTCCAGCGAGAACCCACGAACGCTCTCCACGCATCCCCACCGGCCACCGCCGAGAGCGAAGCACGCGCCCTCCCGCCGTCGAACCGCTGCCTCCGCGCGCCTGCCTCGAAATCCCGCGACCACCTGCGCGTTCGGCAACACTCGCTCTTGCAGCGCAGCCCATTGCCTCGGCGAGCGCGGAAGCTGCCCGAGCGCCGCTCCATCGACCGAGTGCCCGACGAGCCCCCAGCACCGCGGCTCTCCGCCCTCGCCCACCGCGCACGTCGAGACCGCGGTGGCTACGAGCTTCGGGCGCGCTTCCACCCGGACCCGGTGATCGTGCGGTGAACCGCGTACGCCGCAGCGAGCCGAGAGCAGCGTCGAGAGCGCCAGGAGCGCGCGGCGCATCGGGAGCCAGCAGGCCATGCTGCGCCTCGTCGCCCGCGCTCAGCTGTCGTGACAGCGTCGAACCACGTGCCGCCGCTGGCGACGACCGCGCAGCACCAACCGCCATCCACACCTCCGCCCGTACGCGCCGGAGCATACTCACCGTCCACGCATCACTCGGCGGCGGGCCATTTCAACAAAGAATGATTCGTTGGCAAAATTGGTATACGCCGACCCGATCATCGAGCGGAGCGCGAACGTCGCCTGCCGTTGGTTGATCAACAGCTCGTTCGGCACCGTCCACGCTCGCGTCACCAGCGTGGGCGAAAAAAAAGTCTCGGCGCTCACATGCACCGAGTCTCCAGCCTGCCGAAGGTCGAAGCGGATGTAGTCCGGCGCGCGGACGCTCGCCAAGAATCCCTCGCGCAGCTCGCGAGCAATCACGTCGATGTTCACTGGGCCACGAAAATCGTCGATTCGAACGGGCCGTCGCTTGTCGGTCGGGACGGGAACCGATCGATCGCCACGCGACACAGCGTTTACGAAGTCCTCTGGCGGCTGATAGCGATGCGCGCGACAGTAGTGCGCGACGAGCGATGGCGCTCGGTAAACTACGGACGTACCCTGCACCGCGATCTCTGCAGACCCGATGACGACCTCGCGAGAAGCGCTCGGTGATCTTGAACCCGGAGGACAAAACTCGCAAGAATGCACGCCGCGCGTCACCGTGCAAAGATGAGCGAGCACGTATTCCTCGAGCTGCTCGACCCACCGCGGCGCAGGCCCCTCGTAGATCGGAAACGGGTGCTGTGCGTCGAGCCAGCCAATGTTGAGCTCGTCGTCCTCGAACTGAGGATCCGCCATGTTGACGTATTGGTCCTCGGGTAGGAGCGACGCTGGACCAGAGTCGTCCCAAAGTACGGGACAAATATGGTACTGATATGGAGTCAAGTCTGCGAAGTACACAGCGCCTTCTTGTACCACCACCGCGCAACGCCGGCGCGTCTCGCCTGCAGAGCTTGGCACAAGTGTCCCCAACTGGCGGCTCAGTCCCACCAGGTCACGACCAGCTGCCGCGCCGCCGCGGCGCGAGCGTAGAACTACTTCAACTCCTCGGTATGCTTGCCGAGATGCCGCTCGAACACGTGCACGCTGCCGAAATCTACGATGAGATCGGGCAGCAGAGCGCCGACGCCGACGAACCGGTCGCCCGAGAGTCCGTCGAGCGACAGGCTCAGCGCTTCGACCAGCGCCGCCGAGTTCACCCGAATCTCTGAATACACATCGCCGCCCCAGCCCTCCGGAAACCGAGGATTGACGATCTCGCTGCCTTTGCACGCCGCTTCGACCGCGGCAGCCAGCGCGGGCTCGCCCGACGCGCGCAACGCCGAGGTCAACATCGCCGGGGCCCAATCCAAGTCCAGCACTTCGTAAGGGGGCGTGCTGTACTCGAAGCTCACGATCGACCGCAGCGCCTCGAGCGAGCTCGCTGCGTCGCCAAGAATCTCCGCGCTCGTCCTGCAAAGCTGCTGCGTGACCGCCACGGGGCGAGTCTACAGGCTTGATCGCGGTTTGCGCTACTGTACCGCGAACGCGACGAGCGTCGAAGACGCGCGGAGCGGAACAGGTGCGGGAAACACGGCCCAAGTCAACGCAAACCACTGCCGCGCACCGAGAAAGCTACGCCCCCCGTCGCGGTGGTGTTTGGCGATAATGCTCTACACGATTCCGACGATGTCTCCGTCCTCGAGTTTGACAGCGCGCCAGCGAGCAACCGTTGACACGCCATCCCCGGATTGCACGCAGTGCCATTGCGCGACGTGCGAACTGCCGCTCGTGAGACCAGGCGCAGCATTCAAGACGACATCGCCCACTTGCGCCTTCCGTGGCAGAGACGAGGCGGTCGCATAGACCGAGTGCTTCACCGGCAAGTACTTCGCTGGGGTCGCGCCCACAGCCTCAGCAACGCACTGCCAAAACGCGACACCGTGATCATCCCCGGTCGCGCTGGCGTTGTTCGAAAAGTACACGTTCCCCCGGATCGGATTGGTCGGGAGCCCGCTCTTCGTCGCCGTGGAGGAGACTAGAAGACGAGCGTTTACGCCGAAGTACATACCGAACGGCACCCACGCTCGTCCCACGAATGCATCGCCTGCCTGCGTTCCACCAATCGCGAACGCAACGTGGCTATTGCTCCCTGCCCATTTCCAAGCGTACCAACCCATGTACGCTGGAGAATTCGTATACCTCGAATGATACTCCATACTGTATGGTTGAACGTCGTCTGCCCCCTTCATCGACATAAGGTGAGGCGAGCCCAATCCAGCCCAGCCCTCACTGGCGTTATACGCGTTTCCATTCGCGTCATGCAGAACCACGGTATTCACAGAATTCACGAGGTGGCTCGACAGTTCCCCGCGGCTCTGCTGCCAGCCCACAACGCCCGCTGCGTGGAGCCCTCCGATCGCCATGGCCAACGAGTCGAAGAAGTTGGACGTAGGTTGATCTGCTTCTGAATAGCAACCGAGAAGCAGCGATCGGTTGCTCGTGCCATCCACCCGATAGGCGCCTGCGGCGTTGGTATGCAACATGAGTCCAACGTACGTATTTCCAAAGAAGCTCGTGTCATAGACGCCCCAACCGCTGCAATTGCGCACGTCTGTGTGTGATACGAGGCAGGCGCTAGCATCGTCGCCGTCCACGTAGATGCCATTCATCGTGCAACTCTGAACCTGGCAGTGTTGGATGGACGAGTGTGCTGTATTTGTTTGAGTACGGACAATATCGCCGAAAATATCGATTCCATTTCCATCAAAGTTCGAGACGCGCACATTATCTATCAGCGAAATTTGTCGAATCTTAATTCCGTGAGCATTGGCGTTCGCAACTCCAGTCTTCTTTCCTTCGATGTACACATCACGGATCGTGGCACCGTTGCCCACGGAATTGGCATTGACGCGACCGATCTCAATTCCGGTGACACCCGGTGGAAACAGCAGCCACGTAGAGAAAACAGAAGCCGCACCCACCCCTCCGCTTCCCTTCAACGTGATCGCTTTATCTACGTACAGGGTCTGAGCGAAGTTGTACTTTCCTGGAGGAACGTACAATACGCGGCCGTTCGCTGCCTGCAGCGCAGCAAGGTATGCCATCTCATCAATCGCCGTTCGAAACGCCCCATCGTTGTTCGCAATGCCGTCACCTTTAGCACCGAACCAGCATACGTTCCAGTCGCCATCAACCACTCGTATCCATCGTCCCGGCAGATTGCCATCTTTATTGGCATTTGGACAAATTACGATTCCGGTGTTGTCAGCAGCCGTGGACAGAGCGTCCCAAACGAACACCCCCTCGCCGCCATCGCCGATGCTGGAGAAGCCTTTGAGCACGGCCATCTGGTACTGCGCGGCGTTAGAGTACTCTCGAAGCGCAAAAATATCCTCAGCCCAGAACACATCGGTCATCCCCGCTCCTGTCGGAAAGATCGGCACGGACTGCGCCTGCGCCTCGCGGCTCAACCCGCTTACCGCAGCGAATCCAAGCAGCGCACCGATCGTCGCACCGATTGAACGGCGCCCTCCATCGACCGCGTCAATCGCCT
Organism: Myxococcales bacterium; assembly: GCA_013298625.1. Taxonomy (GTDB): domain Bacteria; phylum Myxococcota_A; class Polyangia; order Polyangiales. The sequence goes on along the minus strand of JAAFIF010000036.1, from coordinate 7,654 downwards.
CGCCCATGTCCGTCGTGTCGTTCTTATCGCTCGTCATCGAACACTCCCGCTCTACTTCTATCGCTGTCTATCTGGCTCCGAAGCGACCATCGCTTCGGCGTTTTGACTAAGAGATGGTTTCAAAACCGTCAGTTCATAGCTCGCAAGAGGATGCAGCAGCTGGCGAGCTTCGGGAACGCCTGATGAATGTCGGCTCGACGCTCGCACCGAACGAGCAAGCGGCGAAATCGATGAAGCCAAGCGATGGTGCGCTCCACGACCCATCGCTTGCGTCCGAGGCGCTCGCTGCTCTCGATCATCGGGCACACGATGCGGCAGCCGATGCGATGCACGCGCACGTGAAGCGAGTTGCTCTTGGAGTGGTCCCCTCTGTCTGCGTGCAGCTGTTTGGGCCGCCGTTGCGGTCTGCCGACGCGTCCTGCGACAGGCTTGATCCGCGCGAGCATCATGCGGAGCGTCGTGCTGTCGTTGACGTTGGCCGCGGTGATGTTCGGCGGGCAGAGCGGGAGTCCTTGCCGGTCGGTGACGACCTGGTGCGTTGTACTGAGCCGCGCGCGATCCGTCGGCTCTTTCCCGGTGGGTTCGCCCCCATTGTGCTGGCACCGACGAATAGTCGAGGACGCCTGCACTCCAGTCGGGCTTCTTGGCGCCCTGGAGTTGGTCGAGCAGAAGTTCGTGAAGGCGATCCTAGACACCGCTCTGCTACTCTCGTACTCGAAGTCCACACGCACACACCGAGCTCGTTTCCGTTGGCTCGGCACGGATCACCGGCACGCATGTTCGGATGACACAGGATCCGCCAAGCGAACGGCAGATCCGTCGCGCGTCCCGCGATGATGCGAAGCGCGCCTCTGTCGGTCCCGGCGAAGAGCGGGCAATACCGAGAATTCGGCGGACGAATGACATCCGTCGCCGCGCCTTCACTGCCGCTTCCGCCGTCATCCGACGGTCGGGTGCCGTTTCCACACGCGACGAGGCCCGAGACGCTCATCACCAACCACCACTGCCATCCAGAGTGCTTCGGCATCGTTTCATCCCTCCGAACGTGGGCGAACCGCCCCTTTGCCGGCACTGTACCCGCCTCGCCGCGGACCGAGCAACCACGCACGCGCGCCGCCCCGCCCATTCGCTCTCTCGCTCGTCCCGTAGGCGCAATCATCCACCGCACCCGAATCCTCACTGCGCCACCGCGCGATACCCGAGCCTGCCGCTCACCCCTTGCCCGCTCAACGGGTACTTCTATCACCAGTTTCTCCAAGATTTCCCGGTCACGGCACCAACCCTCCGCGCCTGACACAAAATCGTCACTCCCCACGCAACTTCGCATCGGCCACGCTGATAGGCCCGCGCATGACGGCACACCTGTTGGTCTCGGACCACGCTCCGCACGTTCGCCCGCTGCTGCGCCATCGCTCGCTCTTGCTCGCGAAGGCCACGTTCGTCGCTGCGTCCCCCGCTCCATCGCGCGCGCTCCGCTCACGACGCCGCGCGCCGCCGTCGGCGCTCGTCCTCGACGCACACGACTCGCTCAGCGATTGGCGCGCGTTTGCCGGCGTTTCGCCGTCTACTCCCGTGCTCGTGCTAGCCCGAGACGAGCGCCCGCCGCCCGATGAATCCGCCGCGCCCACGGTCTTTCACGCTTCTCCGTCCTCGCTCGCGCAGGTGATTCCGAGCTTTCTCGCGGCCATCGACCCCACGATTTTGCTCATCGACGCGCTGCTCTCGACCCGCAGCGCGCCCAAGCGCCGATCGTCCGTCGAGCTCCGCGCGAGACGCGCGAGCCCAGCCCGTGACTCGATCGCAGACCTCGCCGACGCCGAGCTCGACGCCCTCTACCTCTTGCTCTCGGGCCACTCGTCGAAAGAAGCCGCCGATAGGCTCTCCATCACCGCCAGCGCCTTCGACAAACGCGTCGCTCGCCTTCACGCCTCCGCCGAAACCTCCACCACCCACGACCTGCTCGTCGATCTCTTCTGGAAGACCTCCGCAGCTCTCTCGCAGCACTTCTCCACGGCCGAGAGTGCCTCGCGACCCCTCCCCGAAGCCTCCGACGCTCTCGCGGAGACTTCGTGACTCCATCTCAGGCGTCACGCTGATCCTCTCACAGGGGTCGCGAAGCCGAATCCGCAGTGGTTCCGCTTCTAGATCGGGGTCGCGACCTATCCATGACCGGCTGGATGCGCCCGAAAGGACCTCGCGAAGCCCACGCAACATGCCGCGAGCACCGCGGATGACCTCGCGAGCCCGCACCAACCTCGCGGGTCCGTTTCAACCACCACCCCCAACCCATCAGAAAACGTGAGTCACACCATGAACAACATCGAAAGCCCCTCGACCTCTCTCGCCGCTCACCACGCCGCCCTCGAATCCCTGCAGCCCGAGCTCGAACGAATCGAGCCCCAGTCGGTCGGCCCGTACAACATGGACGCCAACTTCGCCGCGGCCGTCGTTCAGGCTGCCGTCCAGAGCACGCAGCCGTTCAACGAGCTCATCGCCTCGCTGCCCACGATCGACCGCGCGGCCATCGAGCGGCTCCCCACGCTCGCGCTCGCGCTGCAGCAAACGAACTTTCGCGTCGAGGCGCTGCAGCCCGGGACGTCCACGTTCGACAAAGACCTCGAAGAAGCCCGCCCCGTGCGCGAAGAGCTGCTCGAAGGCGCCGCGCTGCTCGCGCGCCGAGGAAAGCTCTCGCTCGAGAACGTTCAACGAATCCGCGCTGGCGTCGGACACCGCGATCTCATCAACGACCTCGGCGCGCTCGTCACGATGGTCGCGCCCTTTCAGTCCGAAGGAGGCGTCGTCGATTCGAACACCGTCCGCCGCGCCGAAGTCCTCGTCGTGCGGCTCACCAACGCGCTCACGCAGCGCAACCTCGGCAACCCCGAGCTCGCGCCGAGGCTGCTACAGCGCAGCAAGGTCGCAGCGCTGCTCCAGCGCGCGTACAACGAGCTGCGCGCAGCGGTCGCCTTCGTCCGCCGCAACGACGGCGACGCCGACAAGCTCACCCCCACGCTGTATGTCGTCGGAACGAGGAGCAAGAAAGACGACGCCCCCGACGCGGACAGCGCGCCGAAGCCCGCGCCCGCGCCCACACCCGACGCCAAGCCCGTGAGCCCCGCGCGACCGCTCGTGCCCGAAGAGCCCTCGGACCGCCCCTACGACGAGAAGAAGTGAGCTAAACCACTACCGCGACGGGGTTCGTAGTTTTCCCAATGCGCGGCAGTGGTTTGACTTGATTTCAACGGTCTTTCCAACACCTGTTCCGCTCCGCGCGTCTTCGACGCTCGTCGCGGGCGCGGTATCATTCATCGCCGCGCGCTCCGACCGCACCACAGGAGTCACCCCATTCATGGCACTCACCATCGGCCGAGCGCTGCCGCTCTCTGGCGAAGGCGCGCACGAATCATATTCGATTCGCCCTCACGAGCTCGTCACCCACGCTGTCGTCACCGGAATGACCGGGAGCGGAAAGACCGGGCTGCTCTTCGTGCTCGTCGAAGAGGCGCTGAGAGCGGGCGTTCCGGTGCTGATGGTCGACGTGAAGGGAGATTTGACCAACCTCTTGCTCACGTTCGCGCCCGGCGCCCCTGCGGCGTTCGCTCCGTGGGTGGACGCCGCCAGCGTGACCGCCGAGGGCCAGTCGATCGAAGCTCACACCGAGTCCCTCTGCCGCGCCCGCGACGCCGGGCTCGCTCGCGCCAACATCACCGCCGCCGACGTGGAGGCGTTCAACGCCCGCACCCGCGTGCGCGTGCTCACGCCGGCCACCACCGCGGCCGAGCCCGTTCACCTGCTCTCGTCGCTCGAGCGCCGCTCTGCGCTCTGGGACACCGACGAAGAGTCCGCGCGCGACAGCCTCGCCTCCGCCGTCTCGCTCGTCCTGCGCGTGCTCGGTCGCGACGCCGACCCCGCGCGCTCTCGCGAGCACGTCGTGCTCTCGGTCCTCGCCGAGCGACGCTTGCGCGAAGGGCTCAGCGCGGACCTGCCCGCGCTCATGCGCGACCTCGAAGCGCCGCCCATCGAGCACATCGGCGCGATGCCCATCGATCGCTTCATCTCGAAGAAAGATCGCAACGCGCTCGCCGCCGCGCTCAACGCCCTCGTCGCGTCGCCCAGCTTCGCCTCGTGGCGCACAGGCGCGGCGCTCGACGTGGCGTCGTGGCTGCGCAGCGACGACGGCCGCGTGCCCGCGGTGGTCGTGAGCGTCGCCCACCTCGACGACGTCGAACGCTCGCTCGTGCTCGGCCTCGTGCTCGACGAGACCCTCGCTTACGTCCGCTCTCTTCCCGGAACCTCCACGCTCAAAGCCCTCGTCGTGCTCGACGAGCTCTACGGAATGCTCCCGCCGCACCCAGCGAATCCCCCCACGAAGCGCCCGCTCGTCGCGCTGATGAAGCAAGCGCGCGCCTTCGGCGTCGGCATGGTGCTCGCGACGCAAAACCCCATGGACCTCGACTACCGCGCGCTCTCGAACGCAGGGCTGTGGTTCATCGGGCGGCTGCAGACCGACGCCGACCGCGAGCGCGTCGTCGACGGGCTGTGCGAGTCCGACGCCGCGGCGAGCGAGCGCACCAGCAAGCGCGCCCTCTCGGACAGCGTGAAGCGCCTGGGAAAACGCTGGTTCCTCGCGCGCAACGTGCACCAGGGAGAGGCTGGGACGCGGCTCGTTCAACCGCGGCAGACCATCGCGTGGCTGCGCGGGCCGCTCACGCGCGCCGAGCTGCGCCGCGCGAGCAAAGGGTAGGGACGCCCGCGTGGCGACTGCGCACAAGCGGGACTTCGGCGCGCCATCAACGCTGGCGCGCTCGCGTGCGGCACGGCCGACAAGCGCTCGGGCATGAAGCCCGAGCTGAGGCAGGTCAGCATCTGCGCTGCGCCGCTCGTGCGCGCTGAAGTGCTGGTGATTCAGAGCGAACTCCCGGTTGCCTCAGCCCTGGCGGATGCCAGGGCGCTCGTTGGCTCTGCCACGCGCAAGCGCGCCATCTTGATGGCGCGCCCCCTCGCGCACCCTCGCGCCTCCTCGCGCCCGCCCAAATGCACCGAAGGCGGCGATGAGCTCTCCGCTCACCGTCGCCTTCGTTGTCCCCGCCCTCGTGTCAGCTACGGGCTCAGCTGCCCGTTCCGACGCTCTGGATGCACTCGAGGCGCGTCGTGGTCCCCGGTCCGGGCGCGCCCGAGCCAGTGAACGAGATGCGCTGCGTGCAGGTCGGGTTCTGCGGATCCACCGAGCGGTCGTAGTACCAGCCCGGATCCGTGCTGATCGGGCTCATCGTCATCGGGTTGGTGGCGATCTGGTTGATGTCGCAGACCGTGTGCGTTCCTTCTGCGTCGACGAAGGTGCGATCCGCGTCGAGCTCGGGCACGCGGCGGCCGCGGGTCGTGTCGCAGGTGGCCGTTCCGACCGGGAGGATCTCGCGCACGAGGCACGAGACCGTGTTGTTGCCCGCGGAGTCAGGCGTGACCTGAAGCACGCGGGGCAGGCACTTGCCCGTGAGACGCGCAGAGATCTTCTGCACGATGGTGCGCATCGCGACGCCGAAGTTCGTCGAGCAGATCGACGTCACGACGCCGTTGCGGCACGCCTGGCCGCCGCAGAGCGGGGCCTCGTCGAAGCGACGCGCGATCTCGACGATGCGGCGCGACGGGAAGGCCATGTACTGCGCGTTCGAGCACGGACGGGTCATGTCGTACGTGCTGCCCTGGCGGCGGCACGCGGGCACGACGTGCGAGCACATCGGGTCCATGTTGGCGGCGCGCATCGAGAACGGACCAGCCGTCTCCTGCATACCGCTGGCAGACATGCTCGAGTCGCGACCGAGGAAGTCGTTGGGGTTGCCAGCGGCCGGGGCGCCGAGCAGCGAGTCCCAGTTGATCACGGTGTTGCCACCAGACATGGTCGTCTGGATGTTCAGCGGAACGCCGGCGATCGCCGCGAAGATGATGCGCTCGGGGCGTCCGGGCTTGAGCGAGAGGAGGTCCTTGTTCCACCGGGTCGCGGCGTTGGCCGGGGTGGAGGGGACCGTGTTGACGTAGCGATCGAGGTTCCAGTTCGGGTCGCGCGAGTCGCCCGGCGTGTAGAGGTAGAAGCGCAGGTCCGGGTTGGTCGGGTGCGCCCAGGCGCCCGATGCCGTGTTGTACACGTCCTTGGCGTCCGTGCAGGAGCCGCCCGCGGCCGCAGAGAACCCGTTGTCGTGATTGCAGTCACGCACCGAGCCGTCTTCTTCGTCCGACAGCATCACGATCGCGAGCAGCGCGTCTTCGCGGAGGAAGCCCGCGTTGGGCGACGTGTTGCCCGGCACCGCGCGCGCGTCGTTCTCGACCAGCGCGCGCCACACGGACTCGAGCTGCGCTTCGAGGCCGCAGCCGTTGATGAAGATGCCCGCGTTGCACTTGAACCAGTCGGCGAACACCATCGGGTCGCGCGTCGACGCGTTCATCCCCGGGACGTCGCAGGACGCGTCGGCAGCGTTCGAGCAGAACGTGATGAAGCTCGGAAACTGGTTGATGTCGTTGGTGCACGCGGCGGGGCGGAAGCCCGCAGGCGCGGTCACCGCGTTCGGACGACGCGGGGCCCACGGCAAGTGCGTCTGCAGCGCGAAGCCGCTGCGGATCGGGTTGAGCAACCCGTTGTCGCCGCGGTCCGTGTCGTCGCAGCCGGGGACCATGAACCCAGGCGTCCCGAGGTCCGTCGAGATCACGCCCACGTGAAGGTCCTTCACCGCGGGGTACGCAGGGACGTCGTCCATGTTGCCCGCCATGCACGTGTGCGGCGTGCCTCCGCCGGGCGTGCTGCGCGAGATGCAGGGAGGGTTGGTCAGCTGGTCGATGAGCGGACCGAGCTGCGCCATGATGTTCGCCTGATTCTCGGCCATCGAGCCCGAGTTATCGACGACCATGAGCAGGTCGACCTTCTCGACGCCCTCGTTCTTGACCACCTCGGACACGCCCGACTGCACCACCGGAACAACGGCGGCCACCGGTCGATCCAGACAGCCAAGCGCGACTGCGCCCATCGCTCCAACGACGGCGAGCGCGGATCTCACTCCGCCAGCTCTCTTTCGCGCCACGATCATCGCTTCTCTTGCCTCCGACGGCCGCGGTTACAGCGGCCCTCTCTTTCGACACTCTCTGCGCGGTCAGTCCGGTGCACGAAACACCGGCGAACGCTCAGTGGGCGCCTACGTTACCGACCCGCGGACAGAAGGGTCAAACCCTTTCGCCCGCACTCTCACGGTGAGAAAAGCAATCGCCGGGCCCGCGCTTCGCCCCTGAGTTTCTCGCGGGATTCTCGCGTTTTCTCTGGGCGATCCCCCGCCTCGCGCGACGACTCACCTGCCAACACAGTTGGCAGAGCCGCTTCGTGTGCCCCCCTCCCCCACCCACGAGATGCGCAACAACGAGCCCGGTGGACTCACGGCGGCCAACACGACGCGCGGCAGAAACGCCCCGTGGACGCACGGCCAGAGGACGAGCTGCGCGTCGCGCGGCAACGAGCCCGTTGGGCGCGCGGCCAGAGGGCAAGCCGTGCGACGCGCGGCAGAAACGCTCCGTGGACGCACGGCCAGAGGACAAGCCTCCGGCCTTTGCGCGACGCAGCGTCGCGGAGCGGGCGAGGCGTTCGCCTGGCCTAACCGGTGACGCATTGTCGACCACC
>JAAFIF010000231.1 GCA_013298625.1 Myxococcales bacterium | reverse complement strand
GGCGGCCCATCTCCTCGCGGTGCTTCGCGTAGCTCGCGGCCGCGTGCGCGGGGTGGTGGTTGCGCAGGTGGAGCGCCCAGCGCTCGGCGGTCCAGCGGGGGCTGTTGTTGTCGTTCGCGGCGCTGTTGTCGTTGATGCTCATGGTCGTTGGTCCCTTCGGTGTGGGTGGTGTCAGCGCCGCGCGCGGCGGCGATCGGCCTCGATCTGCTTGGCGACCTTCGCGAGCTCGGCGGCCTCCCAGTCCTCGCGCGCGGCATCGAGGCGCGCTTCGACCGAGGCGGGGCGAGCCGCGCGGATCGCGAGCAGGCGCTCGGCCGTCGCGAGCAGCTCTTCGCAGCCCTTTCGGCCGGTCGACTCGTGCGCCATGGCGCGGAGGGTGCGGGTGGCGAAGGCGTCGAAGGTCAGCAGCATCTCGTCCATGACGACAGCATAGGCACTGACTAGGCACTGGCAAGGGTGTACCTAGACAGAATCGACACGCGGCCGCACACTCGGCGCATGGCCAAGCCGAAGCCCAAGCCCCGCCCGATCGCTGCGGACAACCCCCACACCGCGCAGCTCAACGTGACCGTGCGCCCCGACACGCTGACTGGACTCGACGCGCGCGCGGCCGAGGAGGCCGAGCGAACGGGCTACGCCGTCACGCGGACGGACCTCATCCGCCGCGTGCTGGCGATCGTGGCGCGCGATCCCGAGGCGCTGCGGGCGTTGCTCGAGCGAGCGTGATCAGCGTGGCGACCGCGGCCGAAGCGGCGCTGCGCGAGCGAATCAACGCACTGGCAATGGCACACCAGCAGCGGCCAGTGCTTTCTCCCACGACGCTAACGCGCGCTCGCAGAGAGAGGAAAGATCGTCGATTTGTTTCGGTTTTTTGTTGAGACCATCAGCAGTCGTCTCAAGGACCTTGCTGTTTCGGACATCAGCAGTCGCCTCAAGGTGACTGGATCCACCATTGGTGGTGGTCGACATCACTTGACCGCTCGCCGGATCCCAAGTGAAGAGCGCCGCGCCGCCTGCTTGGGTCCCAGCAGAGAGAGAAACACACGTGCGCACGTTGTCGATGATGGGCCACAAGGACGACCGCGATTTTTTTCAGCACTCCATGCTTCTGCGTGTTCCACAGATCGTGAACCAGCGCGACGTCGCGATTCGCGTCGATCAACGCGTCGCCAGTTTTCGCCACTCCGTTCGCGTTGCACCACTGATGAAAGTAGTCCTTGATACACGCGATGTTGCTGATCACAGACTCGAGCGCGTTGGTCAACTCGAGCGTGTCGCGCCCATCCGAGAACTGAAGGCGAATTGTAATGCTCGTGGCAGATACTGTGGTCGTCGTCTTGCTCTTCGAGAGGTCCGCGCTGCACGTGGCGCCGAGCGCGGCGTAGACTTGCTGGAGGCGCCGCTGTACCTGCGGAATGTTCATGCTCGCATGGTAGTAGTGGTTCCGACGTGGAGCGGACGCAACTCCGTGCGGCGCGCCCCGATACCCCGCGCGTGATCGCCCTCGCCGCTCCCCTCCGCCCTGCCCCGGCCACCCTCGCCCTCGGCGCTGACGGCCTCTCGACGCTGACGCTCCGCTGCGGCCCGCTCGCGCTCGTGGTCGTCCTCTGCCCCGGCTGCGCGCTCTCGGCTTGGTGGCGGACGGCGGGAGGCGACGGCGCCGGGCGGGCACCGATCGGGCGCGCGTGAACTTCAGTGAGAGTGCACGGGCGGGCACTCGGCGCAGAACGGCCCGCAGTCCTTCGCTCGCTCTCCGCACTCTCGCCACGTTCCGCGCGCGCACGATCGGCAGCGGCGACACTCCGCGCAGACCTCGACGGCCCGCACGACGTACCCGCACGACGCGCAGGGCACTCGACCTGGCACCCCGCCGGGCCAGCGAGCTCGCCAGCCGCTGCGCTTGACCACGCTCAGTCCCCCTCGAGCCGCACCGCCACGATTGCGCCGTCCTTCGAGGGACCCACAGCCCAAAGCGTCGACTCGCCTTCGACCGCGAAGACGTGCGTGTTGCCGTGGCGGTGCACGACGTTCCACCCGCGGGCGCCGGCGAGCTCGTCCGGGCTGCCGTGACCGAGCGCGCGCGTCTCGACGTCCGGGTTGAGCACGTGGTGCCAGTGGCCGAACACGCGCGCCGCCATCTGCGCGAGCTGACGTTTGCCGGGGAATTGCCTGGGCGTTTCGAATTCGTCCATCGGTGTACCTCTGCTCACGAGCATGGCACAGCGGCGAAACGGCCTCGGACGGCGTATGTCCGCGCATCGGTCGCTGAAACAACAGGCCCGCGCGAGACACGTCCCCCACCGACGACCCCCGATTTTGCTCGGCTCTCGACGACTGGCGGCGAGAGCTCTCGGCCGATCGTCGACCTACGCTGCCTTGCCCGCGAGGATCGAGAACGGCAGAACCAGACCCCTGGACTGTGCGGGTCCCGTCAGGGACGCCATATTTCTCGCAGTTCTGCTGCGGGATTGTCTTACCCAAAGGGGGGGTAGCACTGCGCAGCTCTCGCGAAAGCGAGGGAGGCGCGGTGTCGTGTCGCGGCCGACGCGAGCCT
>JAAFIF010000050.1 GCA_013298625.1 Myxococcales bacterium | reverse complement strand
ATGCCCTCGGTGCTCTTCGCAGGGGCGCACAAGAGCGGGCCGCGTCGGGTGCGCGTGCGCGTCGACGATCAGCGTTTTGCCTATGAGATCGCGCTCGGACTGCCGACGGGCGGCGGCGAGTCGGGCTCGCTCTTCTCGCTCGACCCGCTGGTGAAATCCGAGCGCGCGTGGCTGCGAGACGACGGCGCGCGGGCGCACTTGATGATGGACCGCGCCAACCACGCGGCGACCGCGCGGGACGCGGACGGCGCGCGGGTCGAGTACCCGACGGCGCTCGATCAGAGCGAGTCGATCTTGTCGCAAGTGGGGGACCCCCATCGGTTTCCGGTGCTCTCGGCGTTGCGGCAGGCGGTGCTGCGCTGGCGCTTCTATCACCAGCTTCGCGTGGACGCGGGCGCGCCGTCGCGGCGGCCGTGCACTGCCATTCGCACGTTTGCGCTCGCGGGGGACGGCGCGGACCTCGCGGCGGCGTGGCAGACGGTCCACGAAAACGGCGACGGCCGCGCGCTCGACGGCGCCGTGCACCGCGCGCTCTCGGGGGCGCGCGTCTCGGTCGAGCACGAGCGCGGGACGCTGTCGCTGGCGCTGCATGTTCCCGGGATGCTGCGCCCCATGGACGCCCGCGAGTGGAGCGACGGAACGCTGCGCTTGCTCTCGCTCTTCGCCGCGCTCTACTCGCCCCGTCCGCCGTCGCTGCTGGCGCTCAACGAGCCCGAGTCGAGCCTGCACGACTCGACCATCGAGCCCCTCGCGCACGCGATCGCCTACGCTGCGCAACAGACGCAGCTCTGGGTCACGACGCACTCGCCCAAGCTCGCCGCGCTGCTCGCCGAGCAGTGCGCCGCGCGCGTGGTGACGGCGACGCGCACGCCCGACGGAACCGCGCTGAACCAGCACGAGCGCTGAGAAAGTTCGCTGCAAATTTGGCGCGGCTCGCTCGCTCCGTGCATGACCTTCTGCATGCCGTTCATCGCCGTTCTCTCCTTCGCGTTCGTGGGCTTTCTGGCGTACGTGGCCACGCGCCCGTCGCAGTTTTCGATCGAGCGAAAGCGCTCGATGAAGCTCGATCCCGAGGCGGTCTTCGCGCTGGTCAACGACTTTCGTCGCTGGGAGCGCTGGTCGCCGTGGGAGAATCTCGACCCGAGCCAGCAGCGCAACTACTCGGGCGCCGACGCGGGCGTGGGCGCGAAGTACCACTGGCTCGGCAACAAGAAGGTCGGCGAAGGCCGCATGGAGATCACCGAGAGCTCGCCGGAGCGCATCGTGATCGACCTGCATTTCATCAAGCCGTTCGAGGCGCACAACACGACCGTCGTCTCGATCGCGCGCGAGGCCGAAGGGGTCACGGTCACCTGGCGCATGGAGGGGAGCAACGGCTTCATGTCCAAGGCGTTCGGCGTCTTCGTGGACATGGACAAGATGGTCGGCGCGGACTTCGAGAAGGGCCTCGCGTCGATCGAGTCCGTGGCGAAAGCGAGCGCGGCCAAGAGCGCCGCGGCGGCGATGAGCAACTGAGGTTTGGCGAACTGGGGGGATTGGGGTGATGGAGACTCGGCGGCGGTGTGATCGCTGCTCAACGGTGAGGCGCGAGGCCCACGTTGCAGTTGGCTACACCGCGCGCGGTTCCGTACAGTGACGCCCGATGACGAGTCCGTGGCGTGAGGTGTACCGGCGCTTCGACCCAGAAGCTGCAGAAGATCGACCCGAGTGGTTTGTCGAGCGTCATCGCAGCCCGATCGCGGACATCATCGCCGAACTCGACGCCGACCTCGATCCGCTGGGATCGCACGTGTTGCTCACGGGAACCGTCGGTACCGGTAAGAGTACTGAGCTGCTCAAGCTCGCGCACGCTCGCAGTCAGAAGAACTTCGTCGTGCTCGTCGACCTCGTCGCTCACTTCAACAAGGTGATCGAAGACGACGCGGCGCTGCATCACATCGCTCCGTGGGAGGTGTGCTTTCTCGCCGGTCTGCAGGTGCTGCGCGCCGCAGAGGAGCAGCTCGACTTCTCCCCACCATCTGCAGGCTACAAGCAGCTCGCTGAGGCGTGGACGAAAGCTGCCCGAGCCACCAACACCGACCGCATCCCCGAGACTTCGATCGACCTCGCGAAGCTCGCGAAGGGGCTGGTCGTGACAGCCTCGACCGTGGCGCACCCCGGCACAGGCTCGCTGCTCGGGGGAGGGCTCAAGCTGCTCGAAGCGACGGCGGACGCTGCGAGCACCAAGACGTCATGGCTGCCGTTCGCGCGCTCGATGCTCCCACGCAGCGACCAGACCGAAGAGCTCAAGTCGATGCTCACCCTGGTGAACCGCATCGTCACCGAGATCGCGCAACGAGGACACCCCGTGCTGCTCTTGATCGATGGGCTGGACCGCATCACAAACGAAGCTCAAGCACGGACGCTCTTCGTCGACTCTACCCTGCTGTCGCGGCTCGCTTGCAGCGTCGTGATCACCGGCCCCTTCGCGCTTCGACACCGCCCCGAGCTCGCGCAAGTGCGTGGGTTTCGCCCGCGGGTCCTGGTTAACGAACCTGTGCTCCAGAAGAGCGACCCGTTGCAGCGCGGCGACGGCGTGTCGTTCTTTGTTGAGCTTTTTCACAGGCGAACTGCTGATGTGCCTTCGCTCGAGCCGCTGACCGAAGCGCAGCTCTCGCGTCTTGCGTATTACTCTGGGGGCCGCGCCCGTGAGTTCGTCGCGCTCGTGCGTCTCGTGGCCCGACAAGCGGTGCTCGCGCAGAGCGACCTCGCGACGGACGCGATGATCGACAAGGCGCTCGATGAGCGCCGGAGACTGCGAGAAACAGGACTCAACGAACAACACGTCGAGCTGCTCCGACGCGTCGCAGCGTCGAAGGATCGCTTGCTTCCAAAGGACGATCCATCCACGTGGATGTTGATCGACACCGAGCGACTGCTGCCGTATCCAAACGACTCAGAGTGGTATTTTCCACACCCGCTTCTGCTCAAGCTGTTGGGGATTCGCGCGACGATGGACTGAGCCCATGAGCGTTTCGTGGCTCGATGAGATCTGCGACGAGCTCGCGCTAGCGGACGAAGCGCCCACGCTCGTCCTCGTTGATCGAGCGCACGACGCGCAGCTGCCCGCGCTGCTTCGTGCATTGCATCAGCGCTTCGGCGAACCCGCGCTCGCCACGACGGTCGCAGAGCTGCGCGCGTTGCCCGCGCATCGCATCGTCCTGTTCGCGCCCGCGCTCGATGAGTTCGAGACGTTGAACCGAGCGCGACCGCTGCTTCGCGAGAGCCGCCTGCGTGTGTTGTGTTGGTGTGATCCGCGCCGAAGCAGACTGTTCGCGGAGCGTGCGCCGGACGTGTACGACTGGATCTCTCGCTACATCGAGTGCCCTCCCGCGGTCCATCAGCTCGCGTTGTGGCAGCTGCGACGCTGGGCGAAGCGCGAAGAGCCGTACATCGAGCTGCGCGGCGAAGACTGGCGCGCGGTGCTCGACGCGATGAACGAGCCGTGGATCGAAGTGCCAGCAGACGTGCTCGATGACTACCAGCGCACAGTCGACTTTGTTCGCGCGCACCCCGGCGCGCGGCTCGCGTCGAGCGCGCCAGGCCGTGCGTTCGACTACTTCGCGGGTGTGCGGCTCGTCGCCGCAGCGCTCACCGAACGATGTCCGCTTCCGGTGGTGCTGGTCGGCGGACGCTTGCGTTGGTTCAAGCAGATCGACAGCGAGGCTCCGTCGCTTCGAGAGATCAACGAGGCGCGCCGAGCCGCTCGTTCGCCGCTCGCTCTCAGTGAATTTGCCGCGCTCGGGCGCGAGTTGATGGAGCGGGAGCATCCTGCGGGCGCGCAGAGTCCGATCCCATCCGAGGGCGATCGGCTGCTCGAGGCGCTCTGGGATCAACACGACTCGGACCGCGAAGACAACCACCCCATCGGTATGGATCCGAGCTACCGCCTGCTCGAGCTCGCGAGCTTCATCGGCAGCGGGCGCTCTGCGGAGAAGCTGTCGATCGATCAGTGGTGGCGTGCGATCTCGAGCTGGGAGCTGCTGCATCTCAGCGACATCTTCGCGTCATGGACCCGCGAGAATCTAGCGTTCGTCGGGGCGAATCCAGAGTTCGTCCGCGGTCTGTTGATCGGCGCCGAAGAGCAGAGCTTGCTCGAGTTGGCTCCGATCGAAGCGCGAGCGCGAAGCGACGCGGATTCGACCAATGGCGCCACGCAGGCTCTCTCGCTGATCGAGCGCCTCCAGCGCGCTCTTCTGTCCGGCCGATATCGCGAGCCGTATCGCTGGCTCGAAGCAGAGCGAGCGACGCTCGGATCGCTGGCCAGCGATGTGGAGCGTTGGTTCGCGTCGTATGCGCGGTGGATTGCTGGCGAATCGAGAGCGCACGACGAGCTCACTGAGCTCCGCGACTTGCCGCCGATGCTCGCGTGGCTCGCAGAACAAGAGTCGCTCGATCGGACGGGAACGCCGAAGCACCTGCGATCGCGGGAGCGGTTCGACGTCGTCGAGATCGACGCGACGGAGGAGTGGCTGCCGATCGTGCACATGGCGCGCTACGACGAGTACGTTCCGGCTCCGCACGTTGAAGAGCCGAGCACAGTCGGAGAAACACGACCGACCGCAGGAGAGCGCCGCGGGCGCCTGATCGACCTGCGCGCGCGCGTCCTGCGCGGAGAGGTCGCGATGGAGCGTCGCGACTTCGATCTCGCCGACAAGCAGCTCAACGCTGGCGTGGACGCGATGGATCGTTGGCTCGGTCCGACGCACCCGATGACGCTCGTCGCGCGAGCGATGCAAGGCCGGATGTACGCGCTGCTCGGCTCGTTCGAGAGGGCGCTCTCGTTACTCGACAACGCCGCGTCCGCCCTCGAACAGCAGCTCGGCGCGATGCACGCTGACACCCTCCGCGTTCGACTCGAGCTCGCGCGAATCCGCGTGGACGACCCGCGCGTCGATCGGGCGCGAGTCGGCTTGCACGACCAGCTCCGCGCGCGGTTTGGCCCAGACAGTCCGCTGCTTCGCGCGGCGCTCAGCGCGTTCGCCGCGCAACAGGGCGAAGGGCAGGTCCTCGCGGGTGACGATCGCTCGCCGCGCGACGGGGAGAACCCAGTAAAATAACGCGCTGCGTCGCGAAATCCTTACAGCGCTTGAAGAGATCCACCGCATCCCTGCTGTGGTGAGTGCTTGGTCGCGTCAGAGCGTTTTCGGGGGTGATCGGCGGTCGACAACCGAGGTTCGATCGCGACCTGCGAGCCGCGCAGACGAGCGTCGTGGACGAGCTGCGCCCGGCGACGATGAAGCGATCGCAGTCAAAACCGCTGCCGCTCGAGCAGCACCAGGGCCCCGATCGTCGTCACGAGCGCGGCGTGCGCGACGCGGGAGGCGATCTCGAGGCCGTTGGCGACGAGGAGACGCCGTCGCTCGGCGCGCTCGGCATCGGTGTCGATCGCGCGAACGATCGCGTACGCAGGCGCTTCTCGGTAGCTGCCTTCGCTCTCCGAGAGGTCGACGAGCGCGTGCACGGGCGCTGTTCGTTGGTGCGCCCGCGCGTCGGGGTGTCGAAGCTCGCTAACGTCGCACGGCAGCGCGCGGCCGTCTTCGAGTCGGACCAGCGACGAGCCGTCCGGTGCGCGCGCGAACGAGATCCGCCGGGCGCGCGCGAAGCGCCGCGTTGTGAGCGCGACCGCGCGGAGCTCGCCGAGCGGCCGAAGGACGAGCACAAAGAACAACAGCCCTGCGATGAAGAGCGAGAGTCCGGTCCATTCATCGGCCCTCTTGTTCACACCGATCGATGCGATCGAGAGGAGGACGAACACAATGGCGAGCGCGGTGAGCGAGCGCGAGAGCGGGCCGAACGGTCTTCGCGCGCTGCGCTCGTCGGGTTCGATCGACGGTTGCGAGACGCGCGGAGGATACGCCGCGAGCAGCGCGGTGATCGTCGCGTCGTCGGTGACGACGGCGCGGCGGCGCGTCCACGACGGAAGCGACCCGAACAAGAACACGAAGCGATGCGCGCGCCACGCGACGGTGATGCGACGACCGGCGCTGTCCGAGATCTGCACGACGTGCGAGAGCTTCTCTTCGAAGCGACGGCGTCCATACCGTCGAACGTCGCTCTTCATTTCGGTGGCGACGCGGGCGTCTGCGCGGGCGATGAACGTTCGAACGGCGTCGCCATCCCACTCGGTGACGCCCTCTTCGTCCCACGAAATGCGCGCGCGTCCCTGGCTGCGCAGCGAGAGGCACAGCACGGGAACCAGCACAGAGAGCAGCAAAAACAGCGGCGGGATGACGCCGATCAGCCGGTTGACGAGCCCGAAGTCGAACGCCGAACCATTCGGTGCGCGCGACCGTTGCCAGATCATCGCGGCGTCGAGGATCCCTCGCGACGCGAACATCGCGAGGGCAAACCCCACGAGCAGCGAAAACAGGATCAGTCGAAGGTACGGCTCGAGCCCGAGCCGCAGGCGAAACCCAGCCGCGCTTTGCTCGTCCATCGTCAAGCGTGTGCCGCATTGCGGGGTCGTTGTCGAGCGACGACGAGTCCAACCCACGACCGTGATGGGGGTGGTGACTCTGCTCGTCGAGTGCGCTGTTCTGCAGACGTGGTTGTGGGATCGGCTGAACTACGGGTTGGTAGAAGCCGTCGACGTAGGTCGCTCACCCCGCCGCACGATCCGCGATCACGCCCCTCCCATAAGCGAGCGACGCGAAAACTCCCGTCGCAAAGGAGCGGTCTTCTCGGAGGGCCTACGGCGCTCGTTGACAGCGCTGCACTCGAAGCCTCGCCGACGGACGCCGCGCGCGGCTGTCTTCGCGCGGCTCAGCGCGGACCTCACACGCGCGCGGGTCGAACGATGATCGTCTGCCGCTCGTCGTCGATGGCGTGGACGACGAGCGTGACTCGCTCTCCCTCGACCAGCGCGACGTTGCGCTCGGGATGGAGCCACAGCCCATCGAGTCCGGCGCCGACGCGAAACCACACGCCCCACTCGACGACGACTCTGACGACGCCTTCGACGAGCTGGCCCACGACCAACGTCCGCGCTTCGAGCCAAGGGTCTTGTTCGGGGTGCAGCTGGCGAATCGACGCAGAGAAGCGCGCGTGGTCGACGGCGATCACCCGCACTCGAACCGTGTCCCCCGCGGAGAACTGCGCGGTCGACCGCGCACGCAGCCACGAGATTTCGGGCAGCTGCAGCGTGCCTGTCATCGTGCCATACGACAGCAAGACGGCTGCGTCGGTGATGACCTGTGTGATCGTCGCTTCGACGATGTCCCCGACGGCCAGCGTGGTCACGTCGAGAGGGTGGCACGGCCTTCGGTCGCAAACCACGAACGGCAATCACACCCAGCGCGCGAGGCTTTGGTCGTGGCGGGGCTGAACGCTGACGCTCGCTTGCACAAGAAGGTTGCAATGATCCCCGGCGGTGGTTGCATCTGCGCATTCGCACGGATGCCACACGCCAAGCACGCTGATGTTTCGCTCTACTACGAGCTGCACGGAGACCCCGCTCGCCCCGCGCTGGTGATGATCCGAGGGCTGGCGCGGTCTGCGCGGTTCTGGCTGGATTTTACGGCGCGGATGGCGCGGTCATTTCGCGTGGTCGTCATGGACAACCGCGGCGTCGGGCGCTCGGACAAGCCCCTGCGGCTGTACACCACGCGCTCGATGGCCGACGACGTCCAGGCAGTGCTCGACCACGCGGGCATCGCCAAGGCCCACGTGTTCGGCATGTCCCTCGGCGGAATGATCGCCATGCGCTTCGCCCTACGACACCCCGAGCGCGTCGACCGGCTCGTGCTCGGATGCACGACCATGGGCGGCCGCGGGGCGAAGAAGATCCCCGTGAGCTCTGTAGCGAAGCTGCTCTCCGCGGGGCGCATGAGCTTCGCGGACGCGCTCGAATACACGGCGCCCATCGTGGTCTCGCCAGAGTTCTTGCGAGAGCGCGACGACATCGTTCCGGCGTGGAGGGCGATCGCGGTGAGCGAGCCCGTTCCGCTGCAAGGGAGCGCGCTGCAGCTGCTCGCGGCGGCAGAGCACGACGTGCACAAGGACGTGAGGGACATCCGCGCGAAGACCCTGGTGTTGACCGGCGACGTCGATCGCTTGATCCCCGCTGAGAACTCTCGCCGATTGGCCAAAGAGATCCCCGGCGCAGAGCTCGTGATCTTGCCGGGCGCAGGCCACGATTTCACCACCGAGCAGCCCGAGCCGAGCGCGCGGGCGCTCGAGCGATTCTTGCTCGCGCCATGAGCGTCGACCCGTGGGATCCAGTGTCCTGGACGCCCGGCGCGCCCTACGAGCCGCCGAAGTTCTCGCGCTTCGCGCCGGTCGAGGGCGCGGATCCCATCCGTGTGCACAACCGCGCAGGCGCCAAATGGACCAAGCAATCGTCGGTGGCCGAGCCGTACGGCGCTGGGCATTTTGCACGTCCGACGCGCTTCGAAGCGAACCCCTGGTGGACCATCGACCTCGCCGCCGCGCACGCGCTCGAGTCCGTGCGCTTGCTGCTCGCGCCGCTGCCCGAGGGCGCCGCCGTGACGTTGACCGCGTACACGTACGCCGCGGTCGATGGAGAGCCGCCGCACAACGCTCCGTCGATCACCGTCGCGCTCAGCGCGTTCGCGATGGAGCCCGACGGGGCTCGCTCGCTCGAGCTCTCGGTCGACTGGGTCGCGCGCTTCGTGCGCGTCGCGGTCACGCTCGACGGCGCCGCGCAGCTCTCGCTCGGGGTGCGGGGCTTCTCGGTGGACGCCAGCGATTTGTACGGCGAAACGCTGCGCGAGAGCTATCAACGCGCGTTCTCGCGCTTCGCGGACCGGACGCTGTTCAGCGAGCGTCGCGCGCCCGGTGAAGGTCCGTTTGCGCCGACGCACACGTACCGATCGCTGTGGTCGCTCTCGCAGCGGTTCGCCGCGGGGCTCGCGCGCAGGCTCGAGCCGGCGCGGGGCGAGCGGGTGTTCTTGGGCGTGATGACAGGGCACCGGCCCGAGTGGTTTGCGGCCGAGCTCGCCGCGGTGCACCGCGGGTACGTGATGGTCGCGCTCTCGCCCGAAGACTCCGACGAGCGGCTCGACGCGATCTTGCAGCGCTGCCCGCTGGACGCTGTGCTCTGCGACCGCGCGGGCTTCGCGCGGCTGTCGTCGCGCGCGGATCGGCCGAGGTTGCTCGTGGCGATCGACGGTGAAGACCTCGGTTCGACCCGAGATTCACTGGGAGAAATACTGGGGTTTCGCGCGTTGGTCGAAGAGCCTGGCGCCGAGGTCCCGCCCGCTGCGCAGCGGGCGGCGACTGATCTGCACGCTGTCATCTTTACGAGCGGAAGCACGGGGACGCCGAAGGGAGCGATGCGAAGCTACGGGCGCTTCAACGACGTGATCGCGAGCTACGGGGCGGGGCAGCCTTCGTTTCATCTGTCGTTTCAGCCGCTGAGTCACTTGTCCGAGCGCAATTATCTTCCGGCGGCGGTGCTCAACGGGGCGCAAGTGGGGTTGAGCTCGGGGGCGGCGCACGTGTTGTCGGACATCGAGGCGTTCGAGCCGACGTGGCTGTCGAGCGTTCCGAGGTTGTTCGAGGCGGCGCACGCGATCCACGAGCAGCGATTGCGTCGAGAAATCGCAGAGCATCCAGCGGTCGATCCGAGCGAGCTCGAG
This sequence comes from Myxococcales bacterium, assembly GCA_013298625.1. Taxonomy (GTDB): domain Bacteria; phylum Myxococcota_A; class Polyangia; order Polyangiales. Next base: position 56,254 of record JAAFIF010000050.1, on the reverse strand, counting down.
CGGCGAGCGCTCGCCGAGACCCGCGCGAAGTTCGGCCGGCGGCTGCAAGGCGTGTCCGTCGGAAGCGCTCCGGTCAGCGACGAGCTGCTACGTTTTCTGCAGAAGCTCTTCGCGGGCCTCTGGGTCCAAACCGGCTACGGCACCACCGAGGTCGGAACGATCGCCGGCAGCGACCTCCCCGTCGCCAACGTCCACGTGAAGATCGTCCCGCTCGAAGAGCTCGGGCCCGACCCCAAAGGCGTCGTGCGCGGCGAGCTCTGGGTGCGCACGCCCCACTTGATCGACGGCTACCTCAACGACCCCGAGGCGACCGCGCGCAGCTTCGACAGCGAGGGCTACTTCTGCACCGGGGACATCGTCGAGCGCTACGGGGTCAACTCTCTGCGCGTAATCGGCCGTCGCTCGAACTCGGTCAAGCTCGCGAGCGGCGAGTTCGTCTCGCTCGACCGCGTCGAGTCCGTGCTCGCCGCGTCGTCCCTCGTTCAGTCCGTGCTCGTCTCGCTCGACCGCCGCCGCGCCTCGCTCGTCGCCGTGGTCGTCGCGCACCGCGAAGCGCTCTGTGCGCTGTTGAACGCCAGCGACGCGCTCGCGCTCCATGCACTGATCGAAGATCCCCGCGCCGTCGAGCGCGCGCGCGCTGCGCTGCGCGAGCACTGCGAGCGAGCGGGGCTCTCGCGCTTCGAGCGTCCGTCGGCGATCGTGCTCGACCACCGGCCCTTCGCCGTCGAGAGCGGGCTGCTCACCACCAGCGGCAAGCTCGCGCGTCGCGCTGCAGAGGCTCGCTATCGCGCGCAGATCGACGCGCTCGACCTCGCGCAGCCGGCAGTGAGCGAGGGCGACCGCTCGCCCCTCGCGCGGGTGCTCGCTTCGGTCTCTTCTGTGCTCGGCCGAGCGGTGTCTGCGGACGAGCCCCTTCACGACAGCGCGCTCGCGCGGGACAGCCTCGTCGCGGCCGAGTTGATCGCCGCCGTGGGGGCGGCCCTCGGCCGAGAGCTGTCGCTGCGCGCGTGGTCCGCGGCGCCGACGCTGCGCGCGTTGATCGATCCGTCGCCCGCGCCCGCGTCGCTGCTCGAAGCGCTGCGGGCCGAGCTCGCGACAGACGTTCCCACGCGATTTGCGCCTGGCGATTCGGGGGGCGTTCGCGAGGTCTTGCTCACGGGGGCGACGGGCTTCATCGGCGCGCACGCGCTCGAAGCGCTGCTCAGCGAGACGGGCGCGACGGTGCGCTGCCTCGTGCGCGCCGACAGCGATCGCGAGGCGCGGGCGCGCGTCGAGGCCACGCTCGCGCGCTACGCGATCACCGGGCTGCCTGCGCATCGCTGGGAGGCCATCGCTGGCGACGGGGCGGGCGAGCGGCCGCAGGCGATCGTGCACTGCGCGGCGGCGGTCAACTGGCTGGCGACCTGGGAGACCGTACGCGAGAGCAACGTGGGGCTCACGCGGCGGATGCTGGCGCTGGCGGCAGAGAGCGGCGCCGAGCTGCACTACGTCTCGACGGTGAGTGTGGCGGCGGCGGACGGCGACGAGACGACGGCGCTCGCGATCGAGCAGGCGGCGCTGCAATCGGGCTACGGCGCGAGTAAATGGGCTGCCGAAATGCTGGTGAAGCGCGCGATCTCACGGGGCTTGCGCGCGTGCGTGTACCGCCCCGGGCTCGTGACGGGGCACGCGCTTCGCGGCGTGGGAAACCGCGACGACTTCGTCCATCGCTACCTCGCCGCCTGCGCGAAGTACGGCGTGGCGCTGGAGCACGGCGCGGTGATGGACACGACGCCCGTTGATTACGTGTGTCTCGCGATCGCGCGCTCGGTGGGCCGAGCGTCGGCGATGGGGCGGGTGGTTCACGTGAACAACGTTCGCGGCTCGATGACGTTGGCTCGCCTGGCCGAGAGCGTGCGTCGCGCGGGGGTGCGTTGCGAGAGCGTCCGCTACGAAGCGTTTCGCGAGCGCGCGGTGAAGCCAGCGGACAGCCCGCTGCGAGCGCTGGCGGGGTACTTCACGGAGGCGGGGTTCTATCTGGGCTCGGGGCCGTGGCCGGACGCAGCGAGCAGGGCGTGGCTGGCGACGCTGGGGGTGGCTTGTGCACGGGCGGACGACGCGCTGATCGAGCGGTACTTGCGCGGGCTGAAGCTCATCGCGTGAGGGGCTCGAGCCAGCGCTCGGGGGCTGGGCGCTCGAGCACGCCGCGCAGGTCGAAGAGGGCGAGGCGTTCGATGCCGAGTGAGCGGACGGCGGCGACGTCTTCGCGGAGCTCGTCGGGGCTGCGGTAGACGGGCTCGTCTCCGAGGGCTCCGGTGGCGACGACGCCGAGCGAGACCTCTGCGCGCGGGCCGTAGCGGGCGAGGGCGCGGGCGGCGCCGCGGCGCAAGAGGGCGAGGGCGCGTGGGCGAGAGATCCATCCGCGCGAGTAGCCTTCGAGCATGGAGCTGTAGAGCATCGAGCTGGCGGGCTCGTAGAGCGAGTCGCCGTTAGGCAAGCCGAGGAGCCACTCGACGCCGCGGGCGACGGGCGCGCCGAGGAGGTCCGTGGGGACGAGGGCTGCGCCGACGCGAACGCCGTCGCGGGTGAGCTCGTCGAAGAGCGCGGCGAGGGCGCGGTCTCCGTCGGCGCGCTGGTCGATGGCGGGGACGGCGTGAGGCTCGCGGGCGCGGGCGCGGGCGCGGGCGCGTTGAAAACGTGTGCGCGCGCGATCAGCCCAGCGTTGCATGACGTCGATGGGGGGCTCGATGTCGATCATGACGGCGCGTGGGGCGCAGCCGCGGGCGGCGAGCTCGGCGAAGAGCCTGCGGACGTAGCGGGCGAAGGCCTCGCCGTTGTGCGCGGAGGCCCAGCGGCCCTCGCGGTTGTCGAGCATGGGCCAGAGGGCGACGGGGACGCCGCGGGACTGCGCTTCGGCGATGGTGCGAGCGAGCTCGTCGACGGGGGCGTCGGCGAAGCACGCGAGGCGCAGCTCGAGCGCGTAGCGAGAGAGCAACGAGAGCGTGGCGGGCTCGCGGACGGCGTCGAGCGAGAGCAGTTCGCTCCAGAGGGCGTTTCGAAGCACGGGCGCAGAAGGTACCCTCGTTGGCCATGAAGATCCTGTACGGCGTGGTGGGCGAGGGGATGGGGCACGCGATGCGATCGCGGGTGATCTTGGAGCACTTGACCGCGCAGGGGCACGACGTGCACGTGATGGCGTCGGGGCGGGCGGTGGAGTTTCTGTCGAAGCGGTTTCCCAACGTGAATCGCATTCACGGGCTGCACATGATTTACGAAGAGAACCGCGTTCGTCGGGGCAAGACGCTGTGGTCCAACGTGCTCGGGGGGATCACGGGCGTGCCGAAGAACATCAAGGCGTACTTCGAGCTCGTCGATGATTTTCGTCCCAACGTGGTGATCTCGGACTTCGAGAGCTGGACGTACCTGTACGCGAAGAGCCACGGGCTGCCGGTGTTGTCGATCGACAACATGCAGATCATCAATCGCTGCACGCACCCGGACGCGGTGATCGAGGGGCACGAGACGGAGTTTCAGCTCACGAAGGCGTTCGTGAAGAGCAAGCTGCCGTTCTGCGACGAGTACGTGATCACGACGTTCTTTCGGCCGCCGGTGCGAAAGGCGGACACGGTTTTGGTTCCGCCGATTTTGCGGCCCGAAGTGCTGGCGGCGAAGCCGTCGGCGGGCGCGCACCTGCTCGTGTATCAGACGGGCGAGGGCTATCAGAGCATGCTCGACACGCTGGCGAAGACGGGGATCGAGTGCAGGATCTACGGCGCGCGTAGGGACCTCAAAGAGGATCAGCGCGAGGGGACGCTGCTGTATCGGGCGTTCAGCGAGAAGGGCTTCATCGACGACATGGCGAGCGCGCTGGGCGTGATCGCGGGCGGCGGGTTTACGACGATGGGCGAGGCGGTCTACCTGCAGAAGCCGATGCTGTCGGTGCCGCTCGGGCTGCAGTTCGAGCAGGTGATGAACGCGCGGTACCTCGAGCACGAGGGCTACGGCGTGATGGCCGAGTCACTCGACGACCCGGCGGTGATCCATGGGTTCATCGAGCGCATTCCGGCGTGCGCGAAGAAGCTCGCGGAGTACAAGCAGGACGGCAACAGAGAGACCTTCGCGAAGGTCGACGGGTTCTTGGATCGCGCGGCGGTGAAGGGCGTTTTGTGAGGGGATCTACAGGGCGCGCTGCATCGAGCGCTGGTGCGCGCCGCTGAGCGTGAGCAGCGAGACCGCGGCGCCGACGCCGACGAGCAGCATGTCCCACTGCGCGTCCCACACGTCGCCCTGCGAGCCCAAGAACGCCTGACCGACGTCGCCTGCGACGATGAGGGTGGTCCACCACTCGATGAGCTCCCAGAAGGCGCCGACCATGAAGACGACGGACCAGACGAGAAACGCGAGCCATCCTCCGGGCTGAAGCGGCGTCTTCTTGAGCAGCACCTCGCGCACGAACAGCGCAGGAAAGAACCCGAGCGCGAAGTGCCCGACTCGATCGTAGTGGTTGCGCGCGAGGTGAAAGGCGCTGCGCGCCCAGTTGCCGAGCGGCGTGTTGGCGTAGGTGTAGTAGCCGCCGTAGATGAGCACGAGCATGTGGGCGAAGGTTCCGCCGTAGACGAGGTTCGAGAGGCGCCAGCGCTTGTGGGTGGCGACCATCCACGCGACGAGCAAGAGGCCAGGGACGACCTCGAGCGCCCAGTTCTTGCGGCCCGCGGGGGGCGCCCAGCCGGTGATCAGGCAGATGGCGAGCAAGAGCGCGAGCAGCGCGAGGGGGAGCTTGGACTTCGGGTCGATGCGCATGGGGAGAGGCGGGATCATGGCGCCGCGGCGCGGGCGATGGGGACGGTGTTCAATAGTTCAAGAGCGCGGGATAACTGCGCGAAGTGACGTTGCGTCAGGCGATGCGGGCCGCGAGACGGCAGCGGGGGGTTCGGGGACGTCGGGCGGGGGTTTTGGTGGTTCAGGGACGGTGTTCAATAGTTCACGAGTCCGGGATAACTGCGTGAAGTTACGTAGTGCTGGCGAGCGCCGGTATTCCGGGTGGGGGGCGACGGAGCGGTGTTCAATCGCTCGCGAGCGGGGCTGGGGCGTCGGGTGACTGGCGCGGCGCCGACGGGATCTCACGGGGTTATCCCGGGGTCGTGAACTATTGAACACCGTCCCTAATGTGCAGTGTGTCTAGTGCTACTTGACACAGTATGCAGACGGCCGCTAGAACCGCTCGCAGACCGATGAGCGAAGCCCCGCGTGTCTCCCGGCCCACTGCGATCGATGTCCTCGCCGCTGCCGTGGCGCGGGTCACGCCGCGCGCGCTGCATCCCCGCATCGACGCCGTGCGGCTCGATCTGCGGCAGATGGTTCGCTCGCTGACCGTTGAAAAGACGCACCCGTTTTCATCGTCGAGCGAGCCGCTCGAGGTGCCCCCGTCGCTCGACGAGATCTCGGTGCTCGACGCCCTGCTGCCCAAGCCCCTCGCCGAGCGCGTCGACGCCGTCCGCCGTGACGTGCGCGCGATGACCCGCCCTGCGCGCAACGAGCAATCCCCGGTCGTCGTGCCCATCCGCGCGCAGCCCGCGGCAGTGGTCCCCATCGTCGCGCCTGCCGCAGCGGCGGCGCCAGCGGTCCCTCTCGTCGAGGAGGCCTCGCGCGCGGTGCACCCTCGGACCGTGCGCGTGCTCGAGGTGCGCCGAGAGACCGAGGACGCCACGACGTTCGTCCTCGAAGACCCCAGCGGCGCGGCGTTGAGCTTTCACCCTGGGCAGTTCGTCACGGTGATCGTCACGGTCGACGGAGAGGCGCACCGCCGCGCGTACTCGATTTCGAGCGCGCTCGGCGAGCTCCCGCGCTTCGCCATCACGGTCAAGCGCGTGCGGGGCGGCGTCGTGTCCAACCACCTCAACGACCGGGTGCGCGAGGGCGAGACGCTCGAGATCCTCGGGCCGTCGGGCTCGTTCTGCTTGGGAGAAACCAGCGCAGAGCGGCTGTACCTCTTCGCGGGCGGCAGCGGGATCACGCCCGTGTACGCGATCTTGCGCGACGTGCTCGCCAACGACGATCGCGCCCGCGTCACGCTCGTGTACGCCAACCGATCGAAGGACGCGGTGATCTTTCGCGAGGCCATCGACGAGCTCGTGCGCGACAACCCCGAGCGGCTCACGTTGCTCTCGGTCCTCGAGCAGAGCGACGAGTACGCGCAGCTCACCGGGCGGCTCGACGCTGAGAACTGCGCGGCGGTGTGCGAGGTGCTGGAGGTTCCGACGGACGCGCGGTGCTTCGTGTGTGGCCCAGAGCCCATGATGGACGCCGTGCGCGCGACGCTGCTCGCGCGAGGCGTGGACCGCGCGAACATCCACGAAGAGCGCTTCAGCTCGCCCCAGCGCCGAACGCACGAGGCGCCCGCGTCCCGCGGCGGCCACTCGCTCGAGATCCGCTACGGAAAATCCTCGAAGAAGCTCACCACCCGCCCCGACCAGTCCATCCTCGAAGCAGGCCTCGAAGCCGGCATCGACATGCCCTTCTCGTGCACGATGGGCGGCTGCGGCGCGTGCAAGCTCTCGCTCGTCTCGGGCACCGTGGACGTCGTCGAGCCCAACTGCTTGCTCGAGAGCGAGCGCGAAGCCGGTGCCATCCTCGCGTGCGTCGGCTGCACGACCAGCGACGCCATCGTGGAGATCCCCGAATGAGCGTCGAGCTCGACGTCGATCGCGGTGAGTTTCCCTTCAAGATGAAGGACCTGTGCGAGCGCACTGGGCTCGAGCGACAGGTGATTCACTTCTACATTCAGCAGGGCCTTCTGCCCGAGGGCAAGAAGACCGGCCGCAACATGGCCTATTACGGCGAGCAGCACGTCGAGCGCATCAAGCTCATCCGCAAGCTGCAGCACGAGCGCTTCTTGCCCCTCAAGGCGATCAAGGCCCTGCTCGAAGAGCGCGACGACGCGTTTTCGCCGGACCAGCAGCGGATGCTCTCGGACGTCAAAGCGCACTTGTCCTTCGTGGGCGCGCGCACATCAGACGGCGCGAAGCTCGCCGGCGAGCACCCCACGCCCACCATCGCTCTATCCGACGCGCTCGCGCGCTGCGGGCTGTCTCGCCGCGACGTCGAAGAGCTCGCCGAGGTGGGGTTGATCGCGGTGCTCGACGCGGATCGAGCCGAGCCCAGCCTGTCGCGCGACGACCTGTGGATGCTCGAGCTGTTCGGGCAGCTGCGCGCCTCGGGGTTCACGCGCGAGCTGGGGTTCACCGCGCAGGACTTCACGATGATCGACGAGGCGGTCACGACGCTGTTTCGCAAAGAGACCGTGCTGCTCGCGCGGCGCCTCGCGCACCTGCCGCCAGACGAGATCGCGGCGCTCGTCGAGCGGGCGCTGCCCATCCTCAGCGCGGCGCTCGTGCGCGCGCACGACACCAAGGTCCGAAACTTCTTCGCCGCCATGTGAGCGAGCGGGCTCGCACGGGACGCACCAGTATTCAATTGGGTACGCAATTGTAGAGGGAGAACGCGCATGTTCGATTTTCAGTCGCTCACGGCCAAGCTTCCGACTCGCGTGAAGAACCAGCTCGAGTCGTACTTCGAAGCGCTCGAGATCCTGACCGAGGTGAAGGACCCGAAGGTGCTCTCGGCCCTCGGCCCCTCGGGCATCCGCGGGATGATCCTCCAGCGAGGAAAGCAGGGCGTCCCCACGAAGATCACCTCGGGCCACTACGCCTTCTTCGACTGGTCGTACCCGCACGACAACGCTGAGATGGAGGACCTGTACCGCCGCGCCAAGAAGGGCCAGTGGGACGGCGACATGCTCGCGTGGGGCACGCCGGTGGATCCGTACAACCCCAACGTTCCGCTGTTGCCCGAGTCGTTTGTGGATTTGAGCATCTTGGAGAAGTTCGGCGTCCGCGCGGACTCCAAGATGAAGCTGGTGCTCACCCACTCGATGGCCTCGTGGATGTTGAGCCAGTTTTTGCACGGCGAGCAGGGCGCGCTCTTCGCCGCCGCCCAGGTCACCGAGAGCGTCCAGTTCTTCGACGGAAAGCTCTACGGCGCCACGCAAGTCATGGACGAAGGCCGCCACGTCGAGGTCTTTCGCCGCTACCTCGAGAGCAAGCTCGAGAAGCTCTACCAGATCAACGACAACCTCTTCGTCATCATCGACTCGCTCATGACCGACTCGCGCTGGGACATGAAGTTTCTCGGCATGCAGATCATGGTCGAGGGCCTCGCGCTCGGCGCCTTCGGGCTCATGTACAAGATGACCAAAGAGCCCCTGCTCAAAGAGCTCTTGCGCAACGTGATCCAAGACGAAGCCCGCCACGTGCACTACGGCGTGTGCGCGCTGCGCGAGCACTTCAACAAGCACATCACCGAGGCCGAGCGGCGCGAGCGCGAGGACTGGGCCTTCGAGGTCGCCCTGCTCATGCGCAATCGCTTCATGGCGTACGAGGTGTTCGAAGAGCACTTCGAGGGCATCTTGACCCGCGCGCAATGGCGCGAGTTCGTCCTCGGCGCCCCGGGGCTGCAAGAGTTTCGAAAGACCATGTTCTCGCGGCTCGTGCCCAACCTCCGCGAGATCGGCCTGATGAGCCCTCGCATCTTGCAGCACTACGAGCGCGTCGGATTGATGCAGTATTTCGACGGCGTGGCCGCGGACAAGCTCAGCGGCGACCAGATGATCCGCGAGCTCGACCAGCAGGCCGCCTCGCTCGCCGCGTGAGCCGCAACACTTCGGTCTTCGTGCGCGCTTCGTGACCGTATACTCTTCGACGGCCGAGCGCGTCAGTCGCGCGGCGCGAGGTGTGAGGGTGCAAACGGCAGAGACGGATACGTGCTTCTACGTCCTTCGCGACGACGGGATCATTCAGCAGACGGTCAAGCCCAATTGTCGCCAAGACGTTCCTGACGCAGAGAAGAACATGGAGGTGTTCTTCTCGCTCGCCGGTGGCGAGAAGCGCCGTCTGCTCGTCGACCTGCGAAAGAGCGGCCCGACCGGCCCGGGTGTGCGCGAGTACTACGCCAAGCAAGCGGTGCACTTGATCGCGAGCGCGATGATCGTCGAGGGCTCGCTCAGCGAGATGATCGGCAACTTCTTCATCACGCTCAACCGCCCGCCCGCGCCCACGCGGCTGTTCAACAACGAGGCGAGCGCCGTCGCCTGGCTCAAGCTGCAAAAGTGAGCCGTCGCGCGGCTCGTGCGCGTGTTGCGTAGCGAGCGTGCACAGTCCGAGCACGCTCTGTGCGCAAGCTGCGCACGAACGCACGCGCGCGGCTGCATCGGGCAGGGGCGCGCTCGTTGCACAGACAGCGCGCGTGGCGATCGTAGACACTCCGCAGCGCTGGCGACTCGACGAGCAAAACCGCGCGCTGTGGGCGGGCGTGACGATGTACGCGCTGTGCTTCGCGGCGCTGCTCGCGACGGCGGACTGGCTCTCGCTCTCGTGCAATAGAGCCGCAGATCGCTGCGAATTTTCTAGCCGTTCGCTCGTGTGGGAGCCGCACGAGGGAGGCGTTCAGCTCTCGCAGGTGAACTACCTGGTGGACACAGAGTCGGTGACGCGGACGGGGCCGAGCCGACGGACGGTGCGCGCGCGGTATCGCTTCGTGATGCGCGACGGGCGCACGGTTCACCTCGAGCCCGCGTCGCGCACGGCGCTGGTCGGCGACGGGATCCGCGAGGCGTTCATCGCGTTTCGGCGCTCGAGCGAGCCGACGATGTCGCGCGCCGAAGTGCACATCGGGCACGGCGGGTTCTTCGCGGTCTTCGCGATGGCGATCGGCGCGATGATGGCCCTGCTCGGAAAACGTCGCTCGATCGAGCTCGATTTCTCGACCGGTCGCTTCTCGGTGCGCACGTCGGGTGTGCGGCTCGGCTCGTTTGCGCTCGACGGCGCGCTCTCGGACATCGACGCGATCGAGACCGTCGCGACCGGAGCGCAGCTCGGGCTGTGGATTCGCACGCGCGCGGGCCGTCGAGCGCGGGTCGCCTTCGAGCCCGACGCCGCCCTCGTCGCGGCGCTCTCGCAGCGGCTCGGCGTGGCGGTGGTCGCGCAGTCGAGCGCGGTGATCGAGCAGAGCGCCGATCGTCGGTCGCTCGCGCCGTCGCTGCTGGTCGTGGCGCTGGGGCTCGGGCCGCTGGCGCTGATGGCCGTGTGGCCGATCGTCGAGAGGCTGCTGTAGAAGTGCGCTACGATCGCTTGCGAGCCGAGACGATGCAGGAGCCAGTGACGACCGCAGCGCTCCCGCCGCTCGCGACGGGAGAGCGCGTCGACCTCGTGTGCGTGGTGGACGGTCAGAGCACGGCGCGTCCGTTGCCCGCGTCGGGGCGGCTGGTGATCGGTCGAGGAGCGGAGACCAGCGTGTGCGTCTCGCACCGATCGCTGTCGAGAGAGCACGCGGCGCTGACCGTGCCCGAGCTCGTGCTCGAGGATCTGGGCAGCACCAACGGGACCTTCGTGCGGGTGATGCACGCGGACGGGAGCACGACGGAGACGCGGGTCGCGCAGGGCAAGCCAGTGACGCTCGCGGCGGGGGCGACGGTGCGGCTGGGGGCTGTGACGTTTGTGCTCGTTCCGTCGTTTGTGCGCGAGGCGGCGGGGGCGAGCGTCGAGGCTGAGGCGATCGCGCTCGACGAGCGGATGCAAGAGATCCACGGGCTGCTCGCGCGCGTCGCGCCGTCGGACATCCCTGTGTTGATCCTCGGCGAGACGGGGGTCGGCAAAGAAGTGCTCGCCGAGCGCGTGCACAACGCTTCGACGCGTCGTGGGCGGCCGCTGCTGCGCTTGAACTGCGCGGCCCTGTCCGAGCAGCTCGTCGAAGCAGAGCTGTTCGGCCACGAGAAGGGCGCGTTCACCGGCGCGAGCTCGGCCAAGGTGGGCCTTCTCGAGAGCGCGACCGGAGGCACCGTCCTGCTCGACGAGATCGGCGACCTGCGCCTCGACGCGCAAGCCAAGCTCCTTCGCGCGCTCGAAGAAGGAAAGGTCCTGCGCGTCGGCGGCGTCACGCCCCGCCCCATCGATGTTCGCTTCGTCGCAGCGACGCATCGAGACCTCGAGCAGTCCGTGCTCTCTGGGGCGTTTCGCAGGGATTTGTACTTTCGACTCGCGGGCGTCGTGCTGCGCGTCCCGCCGCTGCGCGAGCGACCGTCGGAGGTCTTGCCGCTCGCGCGTCTGTTCTTGCGCGCCGCATGCGCGCGGTACAAGCGCGGGTTCGAGCCAGTGCTCTCGGAGGACGCCCTCGCGTATCTGCGCGCCTACGCGTGGCCAGGAAACATCCGCGAGCTGCGCCACTCCGTCGAGCGCGCGCTCTTGCTCTGCGACGGTCCCGCGCTCGAGCGAAAGCACTTCGATCTCTCGGGGCCCGCGCTCGCGAGCGCCCCGCGCCCTGCGCCGGTGACGGCGGCGCCGGAGGCTCCCGTCGCGAGCGCGTCGCCGCGCGTCGACGAGCCTGCGCCGACGGGACGCAACCCGCTCGGCCTCACGCGAGAGCGCATCACCGAGGCGCTCGACCGGCACGCGGGCAACCAGACGCGCGCTGCAAAATCACTGGGAATATCCAGGCGAACGCTGGTCAACTGGATCGAGCGCTACGGCCTCGCCCGCCCCCGCGGCGCGCGCGACGAGTGAGCGCGCTCAGCGCCCCAGCAACAAGTGCACGCGCGACTGCGTGACGATCAACACGTCGTCGCGAAGGTCTCCGTCGACGTCGCCGACGAGCAAGCGAGAGATCATGTCCGCGTGCGCGTCGGGCTCGACCCACGACCACACCCGGTCGATGTGCGGCGGGTCGAACGCGTACAGATCACATCGGACAGGATATGTCCCGACCGCGTCGCTGTTGCGCGTGCAGGCGAGCGCCTCGGGGCGCGCGTCGCCGAGCACGTCTACGGCGGCGACCATGTGCTGCGCGGCCCTGCGGTGCTCTGGGGTGATCGCCTCGTTGAAGTACCGGTACGAACCCCCGCTCGGGCGCAGCCAGCGCAGCGACGTGTCCGCGCCTCCGGCGCAGCGCGGGGTGATGGCTGCGAGGTAGTCCTGCGAACCATCGCCGTCGACGTCGCCGAACGCTCCGTGCGAGGGCTGCCCGACGGACGCGAGCATCGAGGGCGCGCGATCCCAGCGGTCGATCGCGAAGAGCCCGCCGCCGTTGCAGCCGAGGTCGAGGGCGAGCTCGGGCTCGGGGTCGTCGTCGACGGACACGACGAACAAATCGTTGGTGTCGAGCGCGTCGAAGAAGTCTCTGTCGTACGCCGAGCGCGGGCAGCGTCGCTCGTCGGCGCAGCCTTCAGCGGTGAACTCCCAGGCGCGGACGAAGGCGCGCTGCGTTCGTTCGTCGGAGGTGATGGTGCCTGCGACGGCGAGCTCGCGGTCTCCGTCGCGGTCGAGGTCGAGGGCGACGAGCACGTGACCGACGCCGCGGACGTGACGGTCTTCGCCGAGCGACCACTGCGCGGGCCAGCGCCAGCGCCACTGCGCCTGCCCGGCGGCGGGCGGCTCGACGTGGCCGACCGTGACGCTGTCTTGCGCGCGACCCTGATACTGCTCGCGAAATCGCGCCGAGAAGCGAACGCTGTGCGCGAGCGCGAGCTCGGGTCGCCCGTCGCCGTCGAGGTCGTCGACGAGGCAGGCGCGCGCGTGCGGCGGGACGACGACGGTGCTTCGAAGGCAGAGCGTGCGGGGGTCGTACACCTCGGCGAGCGAGTCGGCGCGCAGGACGACGAGCTCGGGAGCGCGGTCTCCGTCGAGGTCTCCGAGGCACGCGCCTCGGCCGATGTCCGCGGCGGTCGGGCGCGAGAGCACCGCGCGGTACTCGAAGGGCGCGCTCGGGTCGGCGGGCCGGACGGGGGCGCTCGCGGCCTGTGTGCACTGCGGGAGCGACGGCGCTGCGTCGGCGACGGCGCTGTCTTGCGGCGGTTCGGGCAGCGGACGGAGCTGCCATCGACAGGCGGAGAGAGACAGTGCGGCGGCGCAGATCCGCGCGAGGCGAGCGCTCATCGCCGCGGTCCTCGAAGGACGTCGACGTGGTCTTGCCCCATCAAGAACAGCTCGCGCGCGCCGTCTCCGTCGAGGTCGTCGACGAGGACGCTGCTCAGCACCACGCGACGCGCTGGAGAAACCCAGGTAAACGGCGCTTCTTGCGACGGCTCTGGGCGCAGCGCAGGCGATCGCCCTGCGTCGAACGAGAACGCTCGGCACGTGCGCGGAAAGCTCGGCGCGCCCACGGGCGAAGAGCACTGGATGATTTCGTGTGCGTCGGTCCCGACGACGTCCATCGCGGCGACGTAGACGAGCTCGTTGGGCGGGCGCTCGGCGACGAGCGAGGCGATCGGGGCGAACTGTCGCGTCGCGCTGTCCCAGCGGCGCACGCGGAGGGCGGTCGACGGGATGGGGCGGCGCTCGTTGCAGTGGACGCGCTCGATCGTGACGAGCTCGCGCGGGGCGACGCCGTCGAGCTCTGCGAGCGCGGCGTGCACGGGGCCCGAGACGGGTGTGTCGTGCGCGGCGTCGCTCGACCAGCGGTCGAAGCGGCGGATCCAATGTTGTCCGCCGGCGCTGCAGTTTGTGAGCAAGAGCGCCTCGGGGGCGCCGTCGCCGTCGGCGTCGCCGACGAGCCACCCGTGGCTGTCGTCCATGACCGTGACGAGGTCCTGGGCGAACACTGGTGTCCACGGCTGCGCGCCGGACCGCTGCCATACGCGGGCGAAGGCAGCGGGGTAGTTTCCGCTGACGGCGAGCTCGGGCGAGCGGTCTCCGTCGAGGTCGGTGATCGCGATGTGGGGCGCGCCGATGGGCGAGACGGGGCGGCGATCGTCGAGCCGCGTGCTGTCGGCGAAGACGTAGGGCTCGAGCCGTTGGTCCATGGTGGTGGACGGGCGCACGCGGCCGACGGTGACGAAGCTCTCTGCGGTCCAGCCGACGCTGCTCAGCACGACGAGCTCGTTGCCGGGCGCGCCGTCGACGTCGGCGATCACGCAGTCGCGGGCGAAGTCCGGCAAGAGCACCCGGCCGCGCGAGCAGAGGTCGGCGCCGATGAGCTCGGACGGCTCGTTCATGCGCAGCAGGATGAACTCGCGGCGACCGTCGTTGTCGACGTCTCCGACGCAGCCGCTGGCGCCGTTGGACGACGCCCACGAGTCGCGCGGGATCGATCCGACGTGCTGTAGCAGTCCTTGCGTCGACGCGATCCCGTAGCAGCGCGGGGCGGTGGCGACGTCGGCGCGGTCGATCGCAGCGGCGTCGCGCAGGGGCCGCGCGTCGGTGGCTGTGACGTCGAGCGCAGCGCTGTCGATCACGGCGTCTGTGGCGGGCACGTCGCCCGCGTCCATCGGCGGTGCGGGCGCCGAGCACGACGCACACACAATCAAGATGACGCAGCTGCGATGGGCCCACTGGCGGGTCACGATCCGCAATCTACCGCGATCGCGCGGCGCACGACGAACCTTCCGCCGCGCGGGCTCATCGGGATCACGCCGTCCGCGAAGCGAGCGCACACCGGGTCGAGCGAGACGCTGCCGGGCTCGGCGTCGACCACCAGCGAGAGCGCGCGCTCGAAGGCGGGGCCTGCGGGCCACCCGGCGTGGGTGCGCCCTTCGGAGAGGGCCACGCAGAAGCGCGCCGCGGGGTCGCGCTGCGCGAGCAGGAGCGCGCACTGAATCGCGCGAACGGCCAGCGCGGAGTCGAGCACGTTGGCTGCGATCCACACGACGATGGAGCCGTCTGCGAGGGCGCGGGCGCGGGCGTCCTTCGGCAGCAAGGTCCGCTCGACGCAGCTCTCGCTCTCGGGCGAGGCGACGAGCAGCGGGGTCGTCGCGCGCGCGTCCCGCGTGGCGTCGGGGAGGGCGACGATGACGGCGAGGTGTCCGCGCGCTTCGAAGCGCGACGCGGGCTCGTCGGGCGCGAGGGACAACGCGGACAACGAGGTGCACACGGCGCGTGCGTCCGCGGGGCGTTCGGCGGCGCGCGGAGAGAGCATCGCGGTGATCAGCGCGGCGAGCGGAGGGGCCACGGAGGGCTCGATCGAGCGCGGGTCCGGCGCGGGGGCGACGAGCGTGCGGGCGAGGGCGTCGGTCGCGTCGCGTCCGCCGAACGGAGCGACGCCCGTGGCGCACTCGAACAGCACGCAGCCGAGGGAGAAGACGTCCCAGCGTGGGTCGACGGCGGCGGGGGGATCGATGAGTTGTTCGGGGGGGAGGTAGCCGAGCGTTCCGACGATGGCGTCGGACGAGAGCGAGGGCGTGGAGTGGATGCGCGAGGTGATTCCCAGGTCGATCAACGAGAGGTGCGCGAGTCCGAGCGCGGGGTCCACGATGAGGTGCTCGGGCTTGATGTCGCGATGAACGAGCCCCTTGTCGTGCAGCGCCGTCAACGGATCGCACGCGGCGAGCCCGATCCGCTGGACCGTGCTCGAGCTCATCGGCCCTCGCAGCGCCTCGCGCAGCGACCGCCCCTCGGTCCAGCTCATCGCGATGTACGGCGTCCGCACTCCGTCAGCCTCGTCGCCCCCCGCCGCGATCAGCGACGGAACTCGCGGGTGCTGCACGATCGACAGCGCCGCGACCTCGCCTCGCCAGCGAGCGTTGCTCTCGGCGTTGGCGACGAAGAGCTTGAGCGCCACTTGATCATGGATGCGAGCATCGACAGCCCTCCACACCGAAGACGTCGCGCCCGACCCCGCTCGCTCGAGGAGTCGAAACCGTCCGGCGATGATCGATGCGACCTGCGCGCGCATCGGTCAGTCCACGATCGGCGCGGCGTTGACCGCGGGCTCTTCGACCGTCGTCGCCGATGGGGCGCGAACGCTCGCTCGTGGTCGCGGCCGGCCTCGCGCCGTCGCCGCGCGCTGCGTTGGGGGCGCGACGAGCGTCACGATCGAGGGGCTGCTCTGGGGCTCTGTCGGGGCGCGCTGCGCTGGCGGCGCGGGCTCTGCGGGGGGCGGCTGCGCGAGCGGCGCGGCAGGAGGGGGACCCGGCGCTGGCTGGGCGCTCGGGGCCTTCGGCGCCTCGCGCGCTGCGATGAGCGAGATGGTGGCGACGAGCGTCGCGGCGACGGCGGCGACAACGATGATGGCCGCGCGCGCGCTGCGATTGCGGGGCTCACTTGATTGTGTGTGCTCTGGCTGTTGCTCGCTGAGCGGGCTGCCGAAGCGCAGCGTGGCGACGGCGAGCGGCGCGACCGCGGGATCGACGCTCTTCACGCGCGACGGCGCGGGCGCGGGCGTCGAAGGGCGCTCGGTCTCCGCCGAGAAGACCGCGCGCCACTCGGCGCGCCTGGCGTCGCTGCCGTGCTCGATCAGCGCCCGCGCGAGGGCGCGAACGTCTTCGAAGCGACGCGATGGATCCACGTCGAGCGCGCGCTCGACGGCGACGGCGAGGCCCGCAGGGGCGTCCGCGCGCAGCTCCCGAAGCGTGGGCCTTCGCCCGTCGCGGATCGCCGCGAGCAGCCCGAGCAGCGTGGGGGCCTGGTAGGGGCGTCGCGCGGTGAGGGCTTCGAACAAGATCACGCCGAGCGCGTGCTGATCGCTCTTGGGGTCGCCGCTGGCGCCCTCGACCTGCTCGGGGCTGAGGTAGTCCGGCGTCCCGACGATCCCGCCGTCCGTGAGCCTTCGCGCGTCGCTCTCGACGCCGAGGCAGACGCCGAAGTCCAAGACCTTCGGGACGTCCTGTCCGCCGAGCCCCTTCGAGAGAAAGATGTTCTCGGGTTTGAGGTCTCGGTGCACCACGCCCTTGTCGTGCATCGCGGCCACCGCTGCGAGCACAGGAAGCGCGACGTCGATCGTCGCCTCGACCGAGAGCGGCGCGGCGCGGGCGATGCGCGCGGCGAGGTCTTCTCCGTCGAGCAGCTCCATGACGATGAAGGGCGTCCCGTCCTCGACGCCGACGTCCCACACATCGACGACGTGCGGGTGGGCGAGGCTCGCGGCGGCGCGTCCTTCGCGCAAGAAGCGCTCGATCGAGCGCGGGTCGAGCGCGGCGCTGTGCAGGGTCTTGAGCGCGACGCGCTTGTGCAGCTGCTGGTGCCTCGCCTCGAAGACGGCGCCCATCCCGCCGCGACCGATCTCGCGGACGATGAGGTAGCGACCGAAGGTTCGTCCTGCAGAGAGCATCGGTGGGGGGGACGATGCTGATCGTGCACAATTTGGGGCGCGCGTGCACCAACCGCCCGCCGCGCGTGCGCAAGTTGCGCACGTTGCGCATGTTGCACGGGGCGACCGAGGGCGCGCGCGGCGCGGTGTACAGTGGTGTCGGTTCGAGTGATGAGGCGATGAACAGCGTCGGCGGAGTGCGGATGGGCGCGAGGCGCGCGGCGCTCGTGAGCGTCGCGGCGACGGCGCTGAGCGCGCGCGTGGCGCTGGGGCAGGGCGCGGTTTCCGCTGAGCAAACACAGGAGATTGTCTCGCAATCCGCGGTCGCGCCGGACGAAGAAGAGTCGCTGGTGCGTCAGGCGATCGAGCTGCGCAGGGGCGGGCGGCACGAGGCTGCCGTTCCCCTGTTGCGCAGGGCGTACGAGCTTCGGCGGTCGCCGCGCGCGTGCGGGCAGTTGGCGCTCGCCGAGCAGGCGATCGGGCGCTGGGCGTCTGCAGAGGCGCTGTTGCGAGAGTCTCTGTCGGCTGTGGGCGACGCGTGGGTCGAGCGCAACCGCGCGACGCTCGAGGGCTCGTTGGCCGCGGCGGGGCGCAGGCTCGCCACGGTGGAGGTCGTCGGCGGAGACGACGGCGCCGAGCTGTGGGTCGACGGCGAACGAGCAGGAGTTTTGCCGGCGAATCGAACTCTGCGCGTGGTGGCCGGCACGGCCCGCGTCGAGCATCGCTCTCGAGGAATGTCCGTCGCGCGGGTGCTCGAGCTCGCGCCAGGGGGCCGCGAGCGCGTGTACTTTGCGCGGGCCGCGGCGGAGGTGACCGCAGCGCAGCGCCCGGTCGAGCCGAGCGGGACCGTGGGGCAGCCTGCGCGGCGTTTTGCGCCATCCGCAGCGGCGCGAAGCCCGAGGTTGCTCACCGAGCGTGGCGCGCATCCGGCGACGTGGGTCGGCGTGACGATGACGGGCGTCGCGGCGATGACGGTGGTGATCGCGTGGGGCGCTGGGCAATCGATCGCGGGCGCGTACGAGGCGCAGTGCCCGGGCGCGGCGTCGCCCGATCGCGATGCGTGTGCGAATCGCCTGCGAGAAGACCAGCGAACGCTGGATGTCATCGGGACTGTCACCGACGTGGGGTGGGCGTTGCTCGCTGCGGGGGCGGTGACGACGGGCGTGGGCGTGGGGCTGTCCATCGCGGGGCGCGGCGTTGCTGTGCACGGGCGGTTCTGAGTCGCGCGACGCGGCGTCGAGAGGGCGAGCGGGTGGTGATGGCACGGCGAGTGCTCTGAAGGGTCGTCGCGAGGGTGCGCGAGGGCGCTGCCCATCGGAGGAGTACGACAGTGATGAAGACGATGGACCACGCGACGAAGCTGCTCACCCTCTCTGCGGTGCTGGCCTCAGCGATGATCGGCTGCAAGAAGCGCAGCCCCCAGCCCGAAGAGCCTCCGGCGACTCCCATCCAGTGGAACGCCAACGCCAACGCCTACCGCGCTCAGGTCGGCGCGACGTTGGCGTTCTCGTGTCCGCCAGGCGGCACGGCGAGCACCGTGTGGGGCACGGACACGTACACGAGCGATTCGTCGATTTGCGGGGCTGCAGTGCACTCGGGGCGCATTCAAGTCGCCGCGGGCGGCGTGGTGCAGATCCAGATCGCGCCCGGCCAGGGGGCTTATCAGGGCACGATTCGCGGGGGCGTTGGGTCGCTCAACTACGGTTCGTACCCGGGGAGCTTCACGATTGTGGGAGGGCCGGCGCCGGGGCTCGTGGCGATCCCTGTTCCTGCGGTCAACGTCAACGCGCAGGGGGTGAACATTGGCGGGCTGCAGATCGGCATCGGCGGCGGCGCGGGCGGAGCGAACCCGTGGGCGCAGAACGCGCGAGAGCACCGCGGACAAAACGGGACGAGCTTCGTGCACCAGTGCCCGCCGGGCGGCTCGTTCGGCAGCGTGTGGGGGAGCAACCCGTACACGGACGACTCGTCCATCTGCACCGCCGCCGTGCACGCGGGGCGCATTCAGCAAGCGAGCGGCGGCCCTGTGACGGTGTTCGTTCACCCTGGGCGCGCCAACTTCACCGGGACCGAGGCCAACGGTGTGCGCTCGAGCAACTTTGGCACGTACCCTGGGACGTTCTCGTTCGACGCTGTGCTGCCTGCAGAGCCGACGGCGCCCGAGGGCTCCGAGGCCATCACGTGGAGCGCGACCGCGACGCAGTTTCGCGGGCAAAATGGCTCGAATCACCGGCTGTGGTGCCCGCCCGGCGGCTCGGCTGGCAGCGTGTGGGGCAGCGGTCCGTACACGGACGACTCGTCCATCTGCACGGCCGCTGTGCACGCGGGACGCATTCAGCTCGCCACGGGCGGCGTGGTCACGGCGCGCATCGCGCAGGGCTTCGCGCGCTACCAGGGCAGCGCGCGCAACGGCGTGAACAGCAGCAACTTCGGGAGATTTCCAGGCAGCCTGGTGATCATGCCCTGAGCTGTCGACTCAGAAGCTCGCCCCGCACACGAGCCCGGGACGCGTGAAGTCCGGCGCGCATCGAACGCTCGCCCGCGCGGGGGATTCGCGCGAGTCCCGCGCCGAGCCGAGGCCGAGCAGCACCGCGCCTGTCGCGACGAGCGCGCCGCCCGCGACGTACGAGACGACCGAGAGCGTGCTGGTGGTTTGCAACGTCGCCCACTCGCTCGGGCACGTCTCGCCGCGGGTGGCGCCGGTGGGCGAGAGGCAGTCGTCGCTGTTCCATCGGCCAGCGGTGCTCTCGCGAACGGCGTGGGCGATGATGGCCCCGATCGTCACGGCCCCGCCCGCCGCGAGCGCGGCGATACCCGCGGTGCGAAGCGGCGAGGGAGGCGATGGCGCGACGGACGGGCCTGAAGCGCTGACGGTTGACCCTGCGCCGCTCGCGCCGCCCGCGCTCTCTGCGCCGCTCGGGAGCATCGTGACGGACTCGCGCGCCGCGACGCCCGCTTCGACGATCACGTCGCGCTGCACCGTGCGAAAGCCCGTCGCGCGCAGCTCGATCGCCACGGTGCCGGCCACCACCCGAATCGGCTCTCGCAGGGGCAGCGTCGCGCGTCGCGTCCCGTTGACCCACAGCTCTGCGCCCGCAGGAGCGTCGCGCACATCGAGCGTGCTCAATCGCCGTCGCACCGCCACTCGCGCGCCCTCGAGCGCCGCGCGGTTGCGCAGCACCCACGGGTCCGACGACGCGTCGAGCGCCTCGCCGATGTGGTCGTCTGCGTCGATCCAGCGCCCCAGCGCTTGCTCTGCGAGCCCGATCTGCGCCCGCGCGCGAGGAGAGCGCGTCAGCGTCCACGCTTGCTGAAAGAGCGCGAGGGCCTCTGCGTCTTGTCCGCTGCTGCGAAGCTCGACGCCGCGGCGGATGAGCGTCTCGGCTTCGTCGTTGGGCGCTGTCGTCTGCGCTTGCGCTCGCGCTTGCGCGGGAGCCATCACGGCGCCGATCGCGAGCGAAGCGAGCAGCGCGCGCGCTGCTGAACGGTGATTCATCGGAGACCTCTGCGGCTGATGCCGAACGTCGAATGGCTGCGTCACGAGAGCGATCCTCCGAAGCGGGTTCCGGGACCGTTGGTGGTGCTCAGGACGACGGGCGGGGCGCTGCCGAAGCCCGTCGCGCTGCCGAAGTACACGAGCACGCGGCCGCCGATGGTGATCCACGTTCCTGACATGGGGTCGGCGAAGGCGGGCGCGAGCGGCGCGCCGACGACGAGGTCTGCGAAGCCGTCGCCGTTGAGGTCTCCACCACCCGCGACCGCAGAGCCAAACTTGCCCGTGGTGCTGTTGAGGGTCATCGCAGGGACGGGGTTCAGCGTCACGAACGGAACCTCCGGCCGCGCCCCAGCGAGCCCCATCGGTCCGCCCATGTACACTCGCACGGGCGTGTCGATCATGTCCGTCGTGCTCGCGCCGCCGATCGCAAGGTCGTCGAAGCCGTCGCCGTTGAGGTCGCCCACACCCGAGAGCGCTGATCCGAAGCGCTGCGCTGCTTCGGCGGGTCCCGTGAGCGTGAGCATGTCCCACGTCATGGCGGTCGCCGCGTCGGCGCGGCCTAGGTAGACGAACGCTCTGTTGTTTCCCGGCGCGCCGACGATCACGTCTGCGTAGCCGTCGCCGTTGACGTCGCCCACGCTCGAGACTGCGGCGCCGAACATGGATGCTCCCATGAGCGTGGGAGAGGGCAGTCGCACTGCGACCAACGTCATCGGCGGCGGGCCGCTGACCCAGCTCGCGTTGCCGAACACCAGGTGCGCTCGCCCCGTGAGGCCCTGCGAGTTCGGCGCGCCCACGATGATGTCCGTGAGCCCGTCGCCGTTGACGTCACCCGCGCTCGCCACGGCGGTGCCGTAGCGCGAGAGACTCATCTCGCTCGGGGCAGGTCCGAGGCCCATGGTGGGCGTGCCCGTCGCGGTCCCGCGTACGAGCCACAGCTCGCCGAAGGTCCCTCCGAGCGGCGCGCCGATCGCGGCGTCCGCGAGGCCGTCTCCGTTGAAGTCCGCGAGGCCCGCGACCGACGTGCCGAAGCGCGAGCCGCCGGTGGTGCCCACAAACGAAGCGGACTGCGTCGCCGGGCCCGTCGCGCGGCCGAACTCGATGCGCGCACGGCCGGCGCCGCACATCATCGTCGTGTCGTTGTACGGGCCGCAGGGCGAGCCCGCGATCATCTCAGCGAAGCCGTCGCCGTTCATGTCGCCAACAATGGCGACGGACGCGCCAAGCTCGTTTGGCCCGCGCATGTTGTCCCAGCTGCCGTTGATCTCGAAGGCCAGGTCGGGCGTCGTGTTGATGCCCGGCGCTGCAGCGGTGCCGAAGTGCAGCGTCGTTCGGCCTGCGTTCATGCGTCCGAGCTGAATGCCGCCGACCACGCCGACGAGGACATCCGCGAGGCCGTCGTTGTTGACGTCCGACATCGAGCGCTGATAGCGCGCTCGCGGCGTCGGGGTGGGGTTGATGTTGAGCAGCCACGGGGCGCTCGTGCGCGCCCCGGGAGCGCCAGCGACGAGGCCGCGAAGTCGCCAGAAGACGCGCCGCCGCGTGGGCGCGATGGTGAGCGTCGCTTGCGTCGCGCCGGGCGCCACGGCCACGTTGTCGATGGGGCGCGCGCAGTCGCGGTCTTCGCAGAGCTCGACGCGCGCGCCGGTGGTCGCGCTCGAGCCGAAGGTCCATCGCACGACGGGCGAGTGCGTGCTGCTCAGCGCTCCGCTCAGCGGCGCGAGCGCGCGCGGCGGCTCGATCGTCGCCGGGTCTGGAGCAACAAACGTGTCCACGGCCATCACGTCGGGCGCGGCGTCGGGCGCGGCGTCCATGGACATCGCGTCGATGGGGGGCGCGTCACCGATCACGTCGGGGGGCGCGCTCGAGTCCGGAGCGCTCGAGACGTCGCGTCGATCTGTCGCGGGGCGAAGCTGCGCACAGCCGGCGATCGAAAGGGCGCTCAGCGCGAGGCGAGCGAAGCGCGAAGCATGTCGTTGCACGATGAGGGCAAAGGTAGCGATGGCTCGGCTTTTCGTCGATTCCACGGCATTTCTGAGGCCCTCGACAACGCAGTCCTCGCCTTCGGCTGCGGAGCATCCGAGCGCTCTCGCTTTGTGCTCGTTCGAGACGCGCAGTACACAGCGGGGCGCATGATCGTCGACCGATGCCCCGATGGAGACGTGCGCTGCGATCGCTGCGATCGCCCGCTCGAGCCCGGCTCGCTGGTGATGAACGTCGAGCCGCACCCGAGCAACCCGCGCTCGACGCGGCACTATTTTCATCTTCGCTGCGCCATCGACGTGCATTCGTACTGGGCGAAGATCGCGCTCGACGTGACGGCGCACGAGTTCGCCGAGCGCGACGCGCTGCGACGGCTCGCGACCGAGCGCGAAGAGGGCCGAAGGCGCGCCTTTCGCTCGCGAGACGCGGTCGAGATCGAGCCTGCGACGGACCCGTGGGGGCGTCCGAGGATCACCGCGCTGATCGTGGGAAGCGCGTTCAACCAGCGCGCGTGGGATCAGTTCTGCGCGGCGGTGCGGCACCACACGTGGCGCTCTTCGCAGCGCGAGTACGTGTTTGCGTGGATCGGCTCGCTCGCGCCCTGGCGGGACCCGTCGCGGCCGACCGCAGCGTCGGTCTTCGCCGTGAACGTCGCGAGCAAGGTCGTGAAGGCGCAGCTGGATCGCTTGATAGAGTGTAAAGCCATGGGTCTGCCGACGCCGGTCCTGTGGCTCTTCGGCGCGCGCGCCGGCGCCGATCGCGATGCGTACTTTCGGGCCCAGCTCGACCGCGCGGGCTTCGTCGGCGACTCGGCGCTGATCGTGTACGGGCCGGACGAGCTCGGCGCACGCACGCTCCTCGACGCCGCGGAGCTCGACCCGCTCTGCGCCGCGCTCGACGAGCAGCGGTGAGCGCGGCGACGGGATGCGCGCGGGCCGCGTCAGGGCATTTGCGGAGGACTTCTCGCGCTGTCTCGATTCGTATTAACCGAATCGAACGTCTTCGTTGAAAGAGAACGCCTCATCGAGAGGTTGCCCATCCTGCCGCTCGAATTCGCGAGGGCGTAGGAGATTCTCAGTCACAACGAGGATGAGGTGCTATGCGAGTGCTCTTTCGATCGATCAGCGTCGCTCCAACGAAGGCGATGGCCGAACACGTCGAGCGGACCGTGTCCTCTGCGATGGCGCACCGACGCGAGCCGCACCTGACGGTGCACGTTCGCCTGCGGGACCTCAACGGCCCGAAGGGCGGAGCGGACCAAGAAGTGGTGGTCATCGAGCGCAGCGCTTCGTCTGCGCGCGTCGCCCGCGCTGTGAGCGCAGACGCGTACGCCGCCGTGAGCCTTGCGGTCGAGCGGCTCAACCGCCAGGGGCGCGCGCGCGCTGGGCGCCGCAGCAGGGGGCGCCCATGAAGTTCGTGCTGCTCGCGGTCATCGCGGTGGGCTTCGTCCTGCCGCTCGTGTGTGCGGCGATGCTGCGCCCCGACGTGGTCGCCGATCGCTCAGCGAAGGCGGCGCTCGTCGCGGTCGTCGCCAAGGCCTCGCTCGTCGCGCTTTGGGTCGCGATGATCCTCGACTGACCTTTGCGCGAACGGCGCGTCCGAGAGCCAGCGCCACAGCCGCTCGAACGGGCCTTGCCGCTGCCCGCGCGACCACCATCGCGCGCACAGCGTGAGCGTCACGCTCAGCGCGATCCACGCGAGCGCTGTCTGCAGCGACGAGAGCGGCGCGAGCGCGAAGCCCCAGCGGTAGAACAGCGCAGAGCACAGGATATTCTGCAGCACGTACACAGAGAGCGACGAGCGCCCGAGCTCGCTCAACCGCGCGAAGGTCGCGCCGTCGCGCCGCCGCTCGAGCAGCGTGAGTCCTACGCACAGGTAGCCGAGCCCCACGATCGGCGCGATCGTGTAGCGCTGCAGGCTGTAGAGCGCGAAATTGATCCCCACGGGCAACAGCTCGAGCGTCGGAAGGACGGTCAGCGGCGCGCCGACGCAAAGGGTCACGAGCGCGAGGCGCTTGCGCTGCGCGCGGGCTCGGTCGGTGTCGTCGAACCAGCCGCTTCGCCAGAGCTGCGCGCCCAGCAAGAACAGCGTGATCGACAGCGGCGGCGTGAGGACGAAGGCCTCTTGTCGATAGGCCCAGAAGTGCTCCCAGCGCGCGCTGACCTGAGCGCCGTACGTGAGCGACGTCGCGCTCACGAGCTCGAGCGTCTCGTCCGATCGGCCGAGGGATTGGCCCAACGTCCGCAACGCTTCGACGGCGCGCCGCGCTTCGAGCGCGAGGTGTGTGCCCGCGGCCAGCGCGACGGCGACCCAGCGCCACGCGCCGCGCAGCAGCAGCAGCGGCGCGGCGACGAAGGCCGCGAGCGCGTAGCCCATCAAGATGTCGAACTCGACGACGAACAAGTGGTGCAGCAGCCCGTCGACGAAGAGCAGCGCGGTGCGCCAGTAGTACCGCCAGGGCCATCGGTATCCGTGGCGCTGGGCGGACTCGAACTGCGCGCACATCCCGACGCCGAAGAGGATCGAGAGCAGGGCGAGAAACTTTCCGTTGCTGAGGCACTCGAA
Organism: Myxococcales bacterium; assembly: GCA_013298625.1. Classification (GTDB taxonomy): domain Bacteria; phylum Myxococcota_A; class Polyangia; order Polyangiales. The sequence goes on along the minus strand of JAAFIF010000050.1, from coordinate 31,164 downwards.
GATCAGGGCGATGGCGCCGTCCAGGGTCTTCCAGTGCGAGAGCGGCTCGAAGTGCGTCGGCGCGAGGCCCGCTTGTCCGTGCGCGCTCTCTCGCTCAGCGGCCGCGGCCGCGAGGTTGTGACGGGTCGTGAAGATCCAGATGTTCGACGCGAAGGTCCCGAGCACAGCGACGCCGCGCAGGGCATCGATCGCGGCGTTTCTTCTTTGGGCGGTCATGGTCGAAGCGCTGCTCTGATGCCTCAATCCACGATCGAGCGCACTCAATTCTCGCGACCGGTCCCCGTGGGGCCCGAGCGTGAACCGTCGATCGACTGCTCGGCGTCGCTCTGTTGTGGCACGCTGAGTCCATCGCTTTGAGCCATTCTTCTTCGCGCCGCACGCTGCTGCGCTCTTCGCTCGTGGCGCTCGCCGCGGCGATGGCGCGATGCAGTCCCGTTCGTTCGCTGATGGACTCAGGCCCCGACGCGCGCGAGAGCGATGCGCGCGCGCTGTCCGACGCGCTCGCCGACGCTGACGCCGCGCCGGATGCGCTCGCGGACGCAGCGCCCGATGGGCTCGCGGACGCGGACGCCTCGCTGGACGCGAGAGATTCTGCGGGGCTGTTTCCACTGCGAACGCTGCCGCCGCGGCCGCCGTTGCGCTCGCTGATCGCCTCGGTGGGCGCGCTGCAGCCGGCGGACGCCAACGGAGTGCGCTTGCCGCCTGGCTTTCGCTCGCGCGTGATCGCTCGCACTGGGGCTGCGGTCGAGCGCTCGACGTACGCGTGGCACATCTATCCCGACGGCGGCGCGACGTTCATCACGGAGGACGGCGGGTGGATCTACGTGTCCAACTCCGAAGTGCTCGGGGACGTGGGCGGCGTCGGCGCGATCCGCTTCGATCGCGACGGCGTGATCGTGGGCGCGCATCGAATCTTGGACGGGACCAACTTCAACTGCGCGGGAGGTCCGACGCCGTGGAGCACCTGGCTCTCGTGCGAAGAGATCGAGCGGGGGCTCGTGTGGGAGTGCGATCCTTGGGGAGAAAGCCCGGCCATCGCGCGACCTGCGCTCGGTGTCTTTCGGCACGAGGCCGTCGCTGTCGACCACGATCGCCAGCACCTCTACCTCACCGAAGACGAGTGGAACGGCCGGCTCTACCGCTTCGTCCCCGACGCCCGCACCCCCGCCGGCTACGCGGACCTTCGCAGCGGAACGCTCGAGGCCGCCACGGTCGACGCGCTCGGCAATGTGCGCTGGGACGCCGTCCCCGACCCGCGCTTCACCGGCGTCTTGCCGACGCGCGAGCAATTGCCGGACAGCACCGCGTTCAACGGCGCAGAGGGCATCTGGTACCACGCCGGGGTCGTGTACTTCAGCACCAAGGGTGATGATCGGGTGTGGGCCTACGACGTGGCGCGCGCGCGGTTGACCGTGATCTACGCGGCGCACGAGCACGCAGAGCTCGACGCGCTGCGCGGCGTCGACAACCTCATCGTCACGTGTTGCGGCGACGTCCTCGTGGCCGAGGACGGCGGCTCGATGCAGGTCGTCGCGATCTTGCCCGACGGCAGCTCGCGCCCGCTGCTGCAAGTGGTCGACGAGCCGAGCAGCGAGATCACGGGCCCCGCGCTGGACCCGAGCGGGACGCGCTTGTACTTCAGCTCGCAGCGCGGCCCGACCGGCGGCACGACGTACGAGATCACCGGGCCGTTTTCGGCGCCGCTGTGAGCGCGCCGCGCCCCCGCTGGCGCTCGTACGCGCTGTGATGGAATCCCTCCCCCGAAGGCCGCGCGCTACGGCGTTGAAACTACGCCCACGAAATCAATAGCCGGGCGGGATGATGGCCTGATCGAGCGGGGTCTGCTGGCGCGTCGGCGCGTTGGGCTCTTCGCTGGTCTTCCACGCGATGGGGCCGTTCATGTAGTCCGCGTACAAGTCGTAGTAGCCGTTGTGCGACGCGCGGTCGGGGCGGTCGGTGCCCCACGAGTTCTTGATGCGGAGGAAGCGCAGCGTGCCCTGCAACGCGGCGTTGCGCTGCTCGGCGCTGAGCTGCCCGATGCCCAGCGTCCCGAAGCCCGGAACGTTGTCCACCGTGTAGTCCTCGGTCACCGTGAGGTGTCCGCCCTGACGACCGGGCGTGCGCGCGGCGTTGAGCTGGGTCATCGTGAAGTTGCCCATCGAATCCAGGGCGTTGAAGTCCACGAGCCACGAGACGATCACCGGGTGCCCGTCGTTCATCGCCTTGAGCACGCGCTGCCAGAAGCGCGCGCGGCCCGTCGTGTCCGAGGGGTAGCTGATCGAGCGCCACGCGTAGGTGCCCGAGCGGAGGTCGGGGTTCCAGTAGCTGCCGCCGCGGCCGAAGACGTCGCTGAGGTTGAGGCGGCGGGTCGAGCCCGTGCTCGTGCGCGCCGAGCCGATGACCAGCTCGGTCGGGCGCTTGATGAACTGTCGCGACACGCGCGCGGTCTCGAGCGTGCGTGCGCCGTCCGCGCCGAACACCGTGTCCATCTCCGCGATGATCGCCGGGCGCAGACCGAACGCGCGGTCGAGCTCGTCGCGGACCAGCGCCTTGTTGGCGCGCGCGGCCGGCGTCGAGAGCATGCCCGAGCGAATCGACGTGTTCATGTAGTTGAGCGCCGAGGACTGACGCTGCGAGATCTCGCTGTTGGCCTCTTCGGGGATGAAGTCTCCCTCGGTCATCCAGCCGCGCGTCAGGATGAGGTCGCCAGCTTCGCCCCAGAATCCGCCGGTCTCGATCTCGCCCGACGTGCTGCCGTCGGTGATGTGCTTGTACCAGTGCCAGTACGTGATCCAGCTCTCGGAGATGTTGACCTGCTCGCCGTTGGGGTTGGCCGTCGTGCGCGTGTACTTCGCGCGCTGCGACTCGATCCACCCCGTCGTGGCGTAGATCCAGCAGTTGCCGATGGACTGGCGCTTGACCGACGTGTGCGTGAGGTTGGTGACCTCGTCGACCGTCGTGCCTTCGGTGGGCTCTTCGCTCGCGTTCTCTCCGGAGATCGGACCCAGCTCACCCTCTTGCGGGGCGCATCCGCCCACGCTGAGGGCGACCATGGTCGCAACGCTGATCAAACGGGCCTGACGACGCATCCACTCGAGGCTCATGTCTCGCAACTCCCTTGTCTCTCTGCTGCGCGTCTCGCGTACTCGTCGCGGACGTCGCGCGTAGCTCAGTTGAATTCGCGGAATGTCCTCGGTTCGCGCGTGAGCAGCAACAGGCCCACTGTGCCGAGGTGGACGGAATACAACTACACTTCGCCCCTGTATTCAATACAAAAGCGGGCGGTGTAGGCAAGGGTCGCACGGGCGCGGGGCCCCATCGCGTAGTTGCTTGAAACAACAACGGATCTCCCCGGTGGGCGCCCCCGCTGAGCGCTGTGTCTTCCCCCAGTCAGGCGCTGGCTACTTCTTCTTGCGCGCGCGAACGACGGCTTTGTAGCCCTCGACCAACGGCAGCGGCAACAAGCTCATCGCGAGCACCATGCCGATCTCGCGACCCTCCCAGACGTGGTTCGCGCGAAACACCGGCTGCAACGCGGGAACGAGGATCGACACCATGTGCACCGTCGCGCTCGCGATCACCGCGAGGACGAGAAGACGGTTGCTCGTGAAGCCCAGCTTGAAGATCGACTCGTCTTCGCTGCGGCAGTTGAACGAGTGCACCAGCGGCCCGAGCGCCAGGATGGTGAACACCATCGTGAGCTTCGAGTTGGCCGCCTCGGCCGCGGTCGCGCCGGGCCACCAGGGCATCATGTACACAGCCACTGCGCTCCCGGCCATGATCGAGCCGATCCACAGGATCGACCACCAGTCTTTGCGCGTGAGAAACGCTTCGCCCGGCGGGCGCGGCGGCTTGGACATCTGCCCTTGCTCGGGCGGATCGACGCCGAGCGCGAGCGCCGGCAGTCCGTTGGTCACCAGGTTGATCCACAGGATCTGCAGCGGCGTGAGCGGCGGCATGTCCTTGAAGAAGCTCGTGACGAAGACGGTGATGCACAGGCCCGCGTTGGAGCTCAGCAAGAAGAAGATGGACTTCTTGATGTTGCTGAAGATCGCGCGGCCCTCGCGGATCGCCTCGACGATGGTCGCGAAGTTGTCGTCGGCCAGGACGAGGTCCGAGGCCTGACGAGCGACGTCGGTGCCGTTCTTTCCCATCGAGATGCCGATGGAGCTCTCGCGGATGGCGGGCGCGTCGTTGACGCCGTCACCGGTCATCGCGACGACCTCGCTGTTCGGCGGGTGCACGAGCGCGCGCACGATCCGCAGCTTGTGTTCGGGCGAGACGCGCGCGAACACGCGGACCTTGTGCACGATCGACTGCAGCTTCTGGTCGCTCGTGTCGTCGAGCTCGGCGCCGGTCATCGCCAGGTCGCCTTGCTCCCACAGGTCGAGCTCCTTGGCGATCGCGACGGCCGTCGCTCGGTGATCTCCGGTGATCATCACGGCGCGCACGCCCGCGTGTTTGCACTCGGCGATCGCCGTCTTCACCTCGGGCCGCGGCGGGTCCTTCATGCCCACGAGCCCCGCGAACACCAGCTCTTGCTCTGCGCGCTCGCCGCGCTCGAGGTCGCTCTGGTCGTGAGAGCCCACGAGCTCTTCTCCCCCTTCGCGCTCGGCCAAGGCCAACACGCGCAGGGCCTTCTCGCTCAAGCGCGAGGTGGCTTCGTCGATGAGCTTTCGGTCCTCGTCGGTGATCGGTCGGATCGTCCCGCCTTCGCCGCGGATCCTCGTGCACAGCGGCAGCAGCCGCTCGACCGCGCCCTTGCTGTGCGCGATGTACCGATCGCCCTTGTGCAGGACCATGGTCATCCGCGCGCGCTCGCTCGTAAACGGAACGAGCAGCGCCGTCCTCGCCGCCTCCACGATCGAGTCCCTCGGGTATCCGAGCTTCTGACCGAGCGCGAGCAGCGCCCCCTCCGTGGGATCTCCCGCGACCTTCACGCCCGACTGCGTGAGCTCGAGCATCGCGGTGTTGGCCACGGCGCCGATCTCGATCGTGCGACGAACACACTCGGGGACGTCCTCGAGCACCTTGCCGTCGAGCTTGATCTCGCTCTTTCCGCCGTAGCCTTCGCCGGTGACCTCGTACTCGATGCCGTCGGCGAAGAGCGCGCGCACGGTCATCTCGTTCATCGTGAGCGTGCCGGTCTTGTCCGAGCACACCACGCGCACGCAGCCGAGCGTCTCGACCGCGGCCAGCTTGCGCACGATCGCCTTGTGCTTCGCCATCCGCTGCATGCCCAGCGCCAGCGTGATCGTCGTGATCGCGGGCAGCCCCTCGGGGATCGCGGCCACTGCGACAGACACCGCCGTGAGCAACAGCAAGTGCCACTTGCCTCCCTGCACGATCCCCACGACGAAGAGCGCCGCAGAGATCCCGAGACAGAGGTAGAGGATCTTGTTGCCGAAGTCCTCGAGCCGCTCTTCGAGCGGGCTCTTCGGCTTCTCGCTCTTCGAGAGCATGTCGCCGATGTGACCGAGGCGCGTCTTCGCTCCGGTCGCCACGACGATGCCTCGCGCCGAGCCCCTCGCGACGTTGGTCCCCATGAAGGACATGTTGACCAGGTCCGCGTCGGGCGTGCTCTCGTCGAGCACCTTGCGCGCGTCCTTGGCGACCGTCGTGCTCTCGCCGGTGAGCGCTCCCTCGATGGTCTCGAACGCCGACGTCGAGATCAGTCGCAGGTCCGCCGGAATCTGATCGCCCTCGGCGAGGTCCACGAGATCACCGGGGACGAGCTGCACCGAGTCGATCGTCATCAGCACGCCGCTGCGGATCACCCTGCACCGCGGGGCGCTCATCGCGTGCAGCGCGTCGAGCGCCTTCTCGGCCTTGCGCTCTTGGACGAACCCGATGATCGCGTTGACGATCACGATCAACAAGATCGCGATCACGTCGCTGAACTTCGCGATCCCGCGCTGCCCCGGTGGGTTCTCGTACAGCGCGACGCCCACGCCGATCGCCGCCGCCGCGAGCAGCGTCCCGACGAGCGGGTTCACGAACTGCGCGAGCAGCTGCTTGATCCAGCTCGGCTTGGGGGGCTCGGGGAGCTGGTTCAACCCGACGCGCAGGCGCCTCTCTGTGGCCGCCTCTGGCGAGAGCCCGCGATCTGCGTCGGACTCCCACTCTTTGAGCACTTCAGCGACGGGCATCGCGTGCCAGACACGCTCGGTCTCTGCCATCCGTGACTCCGATCGAAAATATGGGCCTGCGCCCTGCCTCGCTGACGACGTCGTCTCTGCGAAGCTGTTGCCATTGGGGGTGTGAACGCGGTCAATCCCTGAGAATCGAGCGCGTGTAGGTAGCTGAAACCCGCGCGACAGACAATCCGCGGGCGCGATGGCCGTGCGCGGCTTCGCGCGAGCGGGCGGCCCTCGGATCCGCGCAGCTCGGGCCTATTTCTTCGCCTTGTTGCCGTCCTGCGCGTTGAGCTTCGCCGCGAGCGCCGCGAAGAGCGCCGGGTGCAGGTACGCGTCGGGCGCGTCGACGTCGGCCGTCGCGCCGTGCGCGGTGGCGTCCACGCAGGCGAACAAGAGCCCAGTGAGATCCTGGGTGATCGAGAGGCCGAGCACTTCTCCCGCGGGCGTCGCGATCGCGATCCTGCGCGCCGTCGCTTGCCCGTCGAACGCCACGACGCGATCGCCCACGCGCAGCTCGCGCTCGTTGACGAGCAGCGTTTCTCCTGAGGGCAATCGCTGACGGATCCACAGGGCGTCCTCGAGCGCTGGCTCGATGGTCGAGAGCATCGGCGCGGACGAGCTGCCCACGGCGAGCTCGACGGCGCCCGCGCTCTCGGCAGAGACGGCGAGGCCCGAGAAGTCCAGGCGAACCACGCGCTGCTTCCACGCGTCCGACAGGGGCGCGCCGCTGCGATCGATCACGACCGTGGGCTCTTCGCCCTGCGTAAACACGAACACTCTCGCGCCGGTCTTGCTGTCTTCGAGCACGATCGCGCCGAAGGTCGAGCCGTCTCTCGCGTCGAGCCAGGGGATGTCTTCGGATTTTCCTCGCACACGCAGCGTGCGATTGCGGGCGATCAGCTCGAGCGTCCCGCCCTTGCGTCGCCCCCAAAACGAGAGCGCCGAGCCCACGAACGTGGCCGACGTCAGCCCAGGCAAGAGCGAGAGCGCCACGGGGACGCGCGGGTCGTAGAAGTGAAAAATCGCTGCGAATCCAGCGAGAGAAGCCACCGTCGAGCCGAGCAGCCCAGCGGTGAGCCAGGGCGGGTCGCTGCGCAGCGGGATCGCCCAGTCCGCGCTCTTGTCCCTCGGTCGGTACGGGGTCTCTGCAGCGGAATCTCTCGGCGCGGTCTCGGTCGTCGACATGGATCCCGCGAAAGGTAGCAAGAAATTCAGCGGCGCCACGGCCCGCGTGGCAGAAGCGACCATCGTGTCGAACATCCGAGAGAGGATCGCCCTGGCGGTCCCGACGACGATCCTGGTGCTGGCGGTGGTGGGTGTTCCGGTGATGGTGCTCGGCAGCGAGGGGTTGCCGCGGCACCGGCGCTTGCAGGGGCAGCTCGACGCGCAGCGCGAAGAGAACCGTCGGCTCGGTCGCGACGTGCAGCAGCTCGAGGCCGCGCTCGAGGCCTTCAACCGAGACCCTCGCGCGAGGGAGCGCGCCGTGCGCGAAGAGCTCGGCTGGGTCCGCCCCGACGAGATCGTCGTCGAAGTGCCCAACCGCGAAGCGCGCGGCGGCGCGCGGTAGGCGAACGTGCTGCGGCGATCAACCGCAACAGCGTCGAGCGTTGTGTTTCGATCGATTGACGGTCCTTGTCCGAGTGTCTGAAGATCAGCCAACAAGGAGCTGTCGCGATGCGCTCTGCTGTCGTCTTCCTACGGATCTCGGTGTTCGTGACGTCCCTCGCGCTCGTCGTCTCGGGCTGCAGCGGCCCTGGTTACGTGGATTGCGCACAGTTCGCGTTTCGCGAATCTGTGAATCGATCACCCGTGACCGGCGTCGCGGCGCGCGTTCGCAGCCTGTGGGGCGATCAACCGGTGCTCAGTCGCGAGAACTGGTACCTCTCCCTGCCGCTCTGCAGCGGGTCGTACGAGGTCGAGTTCTCGCACCCGCTCTACCAGACGAAGACCATCACTCACACTTCGCCCCGCGACCGAAGCCTGCACGGAAACACTCAGGTCGATGGCGTCGAAGTGATCCTGACCCTGCGGTGATCACGACGCGCTGCGCGGGATCACTCGCGCTCGTTCACGAAGCAGCGGCGTCGACCCAGGCGGAGTTCGCCTGAACCATCGCCGATCGACCCGTGGACGTATCCAATACCCCTTCGGGCCTATTGAACACCTCCCCGGGCCCTTCGAATACCCCTCTACGGCCGTTCGAGCACACCTTCGGGGCTCTTTACCGTCTCGCGCGGTGTCGTCGAGCCCGCCGTTGATGTGTCGATCACCCCCGTGGATGCTTCGCGAGCGCGTCAGGGCTTCTTCGACTTCGGCTTCACGCTGTCGCGATAGAACCCGATCGCCTCAGAGGCCTCGTCGCGCAGCGCGGCGTCGACGGTCGCGTTGGCCTTGATGATCGCGTACGCGGGAGTCGTGAGCGCGCGCACGGCCTCGCCGCTCACCAGCGAGTCGTCGCGCAGCGCCTTCACGAGCAACTCGGCCGCGGCGAGCGCTTCGTCCGCGGCCTCTTTGCGCGCGAGCGCTTCGCGCGCGGGGCTGGTCTCGACGGCGGCGGGGTTCGGTCCGCCGTCGTGCGCCGCGAGCACCGAGAAGAGCGCCGGTCGCGCGTCGACCACGTCGAGGATCGCGCGCAACACCGCTGCCTCTCCGACGCGAAACCGCCCGCTGCTCGCTTGTCGATCCGCCGTCGAGAGGGCGGACGCCGCGGGGCACTGCCGTCGCAGCGCATCACACCCCGTCGCGATGTCGCGCAATCGCTCGACCGCTTTGTCCGTCGCGCGGTGGGGGCTCGCCTTCGATCCCTTGTCCTTGGCCATCGGTCATTCTCCTCGCTGTTCACGCGACTGTCGCACGCGCCGCTATCGCGCTGCGCACCCCGCGAAGAAGCTCACGCCGCACAGCGTGGTGGTCCCCGCTGGCTCGTCGAGCGAGCAGCCGTCGACGTGGGTGATGTACCCGACGATCGGCGCGTCGATCACGTGCGCGCGAAACGTCGCCGGGCTCTCGGTCGTTACGCCTGTGGTGAGCGCGGTCGCTCCGATCGAGAAGAGTCCCACCGTCGCCGACTGCGAGGGCGCGAACATCGCGGGCGTGCCGTTGATGCGCACCGCCCCTGCGATCCGCCGCGTCGTCACCGACAGCGCGATCGGCCCGCTCTCGGTCACCGCGCGCCCGCTCGCGAGCACGTGCGTCCCGCACGGCAGGGCCATGCTCGCGCTGCATCCAGCGCCGCCGAACCCGTTGACCGAGGTGATCGAGTACGACCCCTTCACGAGCCGCAGCCGCGCGCTGTTCGACAGGCTGAGCGACGTCGGCTGCGCCCCTGCGATCGTCGACGCAAACGACACCGTCGACAGCTCGCCCACGCCGTTGGACGTGATCACTTGCCCGTCCACCGTCAGCGAGAGCGGCGCGTTGTGCGTGGCCACCGCCGCGGTCACCGTGCGATCCGCGTCGAACGTCGAAGCCTCGGCGAACGTCCCCTCTCCGCACGGCAGGAGCGTCGTGCCGCTGATGTTGGTGCCGCCGCACGCGGAGCTGCGCGTGTTGTACCCGAGCGCGCCGCGCGCTCCGCGAAAGAGTCGAAGCGCGAAGCGCGAGTCCATCGAGAGGTCGGTCGAAGCGCGGTTCTTCTCGTCGTCGACGAAGAAGACCTCTCCTGACGCGGTGCTTCCCATGGTGACCGCGGGCGCGCCATCGACGGTGACCGTGCCTTGCGCGAGCACCGTCTGCACGGCGATCGCGCTCGTGTACGTCTGGCCCTCGAGCGAGAGTTCGGCGAGCCGCCCGCGGTTGCACGGCATCGTCCCTTCTCGCAGACACGTGATGAACGCCTGCGGAGCCCAGAACAGCTCGTACCGATCGCGCAGCAGTCGCATGGGGCCCAGCGACCCGAGCCTCGTCGCGACCTGCGTGGTGAAGAGCCTTCCCGACGAGTCGCGCAGCTGAATCGACGAGAGCGGCGTGCTGAACGCGGCGGGCGCGCCGTTGACGGTCACGGGCGTGGTCACGAGCGTCGTTCGCACGTCCACAGAGACCGCGCGCGGCTCGTCGATGCGGACGTCTCGCGCTACGACGCCGTTGTTGCAGGGCCATCGCTGCTCCATCGCGCTGCAGTTGCTGGCGCTCGCGTAGCGCACGCGATACGCGCCGGGCCAGACCGGCACGGGACGCAGCGACGCGAGCTGCAGCTGGCTCGACGCCCCAGCGTCGCCCTCGATGACCAACGCGCCTTCGGGCGCGGCGCTGGGTGCTCCGTCGAGGGTCACCACGAAGGTCGCCGTCACGGATTTCAGCGCGAAATCCCGCCGGGTGTCCGACTGCACCTCGAGCGCGCGCTCGATCACCATGGGCGTGCACGGCATCGCGTCGTCCCGCGCGAGGTCGCACCGCGGCGGAAGATAGCGAACCTCGTACGTCCCCTTCGGGATCATCACGTCCATCGCGCCGGCCGAGCTGGTGCCGAGGGAGATCCGCTGCACCGACGCCGAGCGCGTGTCCACGAGGATGATGGCCCCTCGCTCGAGCGCCGCGCGCGGCAAGGGCTGCCCGTTGAGCGTGATCGAACCGCGCAGGTGAACCAGCGAGAGATCGACGTCCAACGTGTTGCCCGTCAGCGTCGCGCCCGCGCACGACTCGGGCCGCGGGACGGTGAGCAGCGACGGCGGCTCGCCCGCGGCGGGGGTGTTGGTCGGCGCGCAGCCGAGCAGCGAGAGCGCTGCGCACGAAAGAAATGAGCTCAACGAAATGAGACGAGCGTTCATCGCCCCTCCAAAAGGTGAATTGAATGCGTGTGCGTAAATTCGAAGCCCCCGCCGCCCCCGCAGCGCGCTCAGTTGGCGCGCGTGTAGACCTGCCCGTTGAGCGAGAGCGTGCGGCCGTCGGCGCTGAGCACGTACTGCGCAGCCATCGCGGTGACCGCCGCGCTGCCTCCGCCGCCGCACATCGCGACGGGGACCGCTCTTCCGCCGAACTCGCAGTTGACCGGTCCCCCCGAGCACGTCCCGAGCGTGCTGGCCGTGTACGTCCCCGAGGTGGCCGACGCGGCGTTGAGCGAGATGCCGTAGTTGTCCAGGCGAAGGGCGCCCGAGCACTGGCCGCTGCCCGTGATGCTGTAGCTCAGCTTGTTGTCCGCGGTGAAATCCACGGTCGTCGTGAGGATGCCCATGCCGTCGCCGACGGGCGGCGGGGGATAGCTCTGCGTGTTGGTCCATCGGCCGGTGAGCGGATTGCCGCCGCACGCCACGAGAGAGATCGCCATCGCGGCGAGCGCCGCACACTTTCGAAACGTCTTCATCGGTCCTCCCAGCGAGGGAGAGACCCACCGTCCCCCGCTCGCAGTCGTGCTCGACGAGGACCGAACCCGAGGCCCCAACCTCGACGAGCGCGACCCGTATATCACTTGCGCGCGAGGTCGCAAGCTTTGCCGTGGCGTTGGGGCTTCCACCGAGAGGGGAGTTTGCGCGATCGTCTGCGCGCGATGACCACCTTTGAGTTTCAGGACATGCTCGCGCTCGAGGGCGCCGACGAGACCCCGTACCGGCTCGTGACGACGGACCACGTCTCGACCTTCGAGGCCAACGGAAGGACCTTTCTCCAAGTCGCCCCCGAGGCCCTGACGCTGCTCACGAGCGAGGCGATGCGCGACATCGCCCACCTGCTTCGGCCTGGGCATTTGCAGCAGTTGCGCGCGATCGTCGAAGACCCCGAGGCGTCAGGCAACGACCGGTTCGTGGCGATGGACCTGCTGCGCAACGCGGTGATCGCGGCGGACGGCGTGCTGCCGTCTTGTCAGGACACGGGCACGGCGATCGTGGCGGCGAAGAAGGGGCAGTACGTGTTTACGGGGGGCGGGGACGAAGCGGCGATCGCGCAGGGCATCCACGAGACGTACGAGCGGTCGAACCTGCGGTACTCGCAGCTCGCGCCGCTGGACATGTACCGAGAGAAGAACACGGGCAATAACCTTCCGGCGCAGATCGAAATCGCCGCGACGGACGGGGACGAATACAAGTTCTTGTTCATGGCGAAGGGCGGAGGGAGCGCGAACAAGAGCTATTTGTTTCAAGAGACGAAGGCGCTGCTCAACCCGAAGTCGCTGCTGGCGTTCGTCGAGAGCAAGCTCGCTTCGCTCGGCACCGCTGCGTGTCCGCCGTATCACCTCGCGGTGGTCATCGGCGGAACGTCCGCGGAGTACACGCTCAAGGTCGCCAAGTACGCGAGCGCGCGGTACCTCGATCGCCTCCCGCGCACGGGCAACGAGCTCGGCCGCGGGTTCAGGGACGTCGAGCTCGAGGCGCAGATCCTGGAGCTCACCCGCAACGTCGGCCTGGGCGCGCAGTTCGGGGGAAAGTACTTCTGCCACGACGTTCGGGTGATTCGTCTTCCGCGGCACGGCGCGTCGTGTCCGGTGGCCATCGCGGTCTCGTGCAGCGCCGACCGACAGGCGCTCGGAAAGATCAACAAGAAGGGCGTCTTCTTGGAGCAGCTCGAGCGAAATCCCGCGCAGTTCATGCCCGAAATCGACGGCTCGCAGCTGAGCTCGGACGCGGTGAAGATCAACCTCGACCGCCCGATGAGCGAGATCCGGGCTGAGCTGTCGAAGTACCCGATCAAGACCAGGCTGGCCCTCACGGGGACGCTCGTGGTGGCGAGGGACATCGCGCACGCGAAGCTCAAAGAGCGCTTGGACCGCGGAGAGCCGCTGCCCGAGTACTTCAAGAACCACCCGGTGTACTACGCAGGGCCCGCCAAGACGCCGGACGGCTACGCGAGCGGGAGCTTCGGGCCGACCACTGCTGGGCGCATGGACTCGTACGTGGATCTGTTTCAGGCGCACGGCGGGAGCATGGTGATGCTCGCGAAGGGCAATCGCTCGAGCGCGGTGACCGACGCGTGCAAGACGCACGGCGGGTTCTACCTGGGCTCGATCGGCGGCCCTGCGGCGCGGCTCGCGAAGGAGTGCATCAAGAAGGTCGAGACGCTGGACTACGCCGAGCTCGGGATGGAGGCCGTGTGGCGCATCGAGGTCGAGGACTTCCCTGCGTTCATCGTGGTGGACGACAAGGGCAATGATTTCTTCGCAGAGATCGCGGCGAAGGCGAAGAAGTCTCTGCCGGTGAAGGGCTGAGCGCGGGCTGTGATGGAAGAGCTTCCGTTTCTCACGCGAGACGAGCGGTCGATCGGCGGCGTGATGCGCTCGGTCCCCGAGGATTTCGCGGTCGAAGAGGTCCCTGCGTACCTCCCTTCGGGCGAGGGCGATCACGTGTACGTGCGCTTCGCCAAGCGCAACATGGCGACGCCCGACGCGGTGAAGGCCATCGCGCGCGCGCTCGGCGTGGACGGCCGCGAGTGCGGCTGGGCGGGGCTGAAGGACAAGAACGCGGTGACCGTTCAGTGGGCGAGCTTTCTTCGCGCGGACGTCGAGAAGGCGCGGGCGCTCGCGGTGGACGGGATCACGGTGCTCGAGGTCTCGCGGCACCGCAACAAGCTGAAGACCGGGCACTTGTACGGAAACCGCTTCGACCTGCGCGTGCGCGGCTGCGTCGAGGGCGCGTTGGCGATCGCCCAGCGCGTGGCCGAGCGGATCGCGCTCGAGGGCGCGCCCAACTACTACGGCGCGCAGCGCTTCGGCCGCGACGGAAAGAACGTCGAGCGCGGCGTCCGTTGGCTCAAGGGCGAAGACGCTCCGCCGCGGGACGGGTTCGAGCGCAAGATGTTCGCGTCGAGCGTGCAGAGCTGGCTGTTCAATCAGTATCTCTCCGAGCGGGTGACGGACGGGCTGCTCGCGCTGTACGTCGAGGGCGACCTGGCGGTGCGGCACCCGAGCGACAGGGTGTTCGCGATTACCGAAGAAGAGGCGCTGTCGACCTATGCGTCCCGGGCGTGCAGCGCGACGGGGCCCATGTTCGGCCCCGAGATGCGCTGGCCCGAAGGGGCGGCGAGGGCGCGCGAAGAGCGGGTGCTCGGCGCGTCGGGCTTGGGGATCGAGCACTTCGCGCGGGCGCGTGGGCTGGCCGAAGGGACGCGTCGCGCGACACGGGTGTGCCCGGCGAGCATCGAAGTGAGCGAAGAAGAGCCATCGGTGCTGCGGTTTCGCTTCGAGTTGCCTGCGGGCGCGTACGCGACGGCGGTCCTGCGAGAATTCAGGAAGTCCGACGCGGAAGGCTTGCGCTCGGAGCCGATGTGGGGCATCGAACCCGCCTCCAACACCGCGGCCGAGGAATGAGCGGGCCGCTCGCGCGTTGAAGCGCGGGTCTCTCTCGCTCTTGGCCGCCCTCTGGCGCTGATCGCTCGATCGACCGCAAACGAACCTACGGGACAGTCCTGAAATCACTGAGCGCCGAGGCTCACCGACGCGCCACGAAGGACGACAGCACCGTCCCCGCACCTTAGAGGCTCACTGCATGACCGCGCTCGCCCTCGTGGGATTCTCCCTGATCCACCAGTTCACCAAGTTCGCGATGCTTGGCGCCGAGTGGGTCATGTGGCTCTTGATCTTCTTGTCGGTCCTGAGCGTGGCGCTGATGCTCGAGCGCGCGGTGCTCTACCGCAAGATGGACGACGACCTCGAGAAGCTCGCCGAAGAAGTGCGGGACCTCTTGCGCGCGTCGGACATGGACGGGGCGAAGACGCGGCTGTCGCGCTCGCCGTCTCCTGCGGCGATGGTCGCGCTCGCGGGGCTCAACGAGTCCGATCGCGGCGCCGAGAGCGCTGAAGAAGCGATGAGCGGCGCGACGGCGCGGGTGCGCATGGTGCTCGAGCGCAACCTGGCGTTTCTCGCGACGGTGGGCAACAACGCGCCGTTCGTGGGGCTGTTCGGCACGGTCATCGGCATCATTCAGGCGTTCGACGCGTTGAAGGCGCAGCAGGCGGCGGCGGCGACCGCGGCGGCTGCGGGCGGCGCGCAAGCGGCGCAAGCGGCGGCGGGCATGGACGCGGCGGGCCGCGTGATGGGGACGATCGCAGAGGCGCTCGTAGCGACGGCGATCGGTCTGTTGGTGGCCATCCCCGCGGTGGCGGCGTTCAACTACTTCTCTCGCAAGGTGAAGTCGATCTTGTCCTCGGGGGACACGATCTCGCACGTGGTGCTCGCGCACTTGAAGGCCAAGGGGCCTGGTGAGGTCTCGCATCGCGCGCCTGCGCCGAGCGAGAGCAAGCCGTCGGACAGCAAGAAGAGCGAGAACACCAAGAAGAGCGAGCCCGTCGAGAGCAAGAAGGCCGAGAGCAAGAGCGAGTCGAAGGCCGAGTCCAAGGGCGAGAGCAAGACCGAGTCGAGCGACTCGAAGAAGGACTGAGGTCACACGATGGCTGGTGGAGCTTCGTCCGATGACGACGGGATGATCGCGGGCATCAACGTCACGCCCTTCGTCGACATCTGCCTCGTGCTGCTGATCATCTTCATGGTGACGGCCAAGTACATCGTGTCCAAGCCGCAGATCCCCGTGGATCTTCCCAGGGCGTCGTCCGGGCAGAACAGCCAGGACAACCAGACGATGGCGGTGACCATCGACCGCAACGGGCAGATCTTCGTGGACACGCAGCGGGTCGAAGAAGGGCAATTGCTCGGGATCGCCCGCGAGCGCAAGCGGCAGAACCGCGAGGTGCGCGCGGTGATCAGCGCGGACAGGGCGGTTCCGCACGGGCGGTTCGTGTTCGTGGTGGACACGATTCGCAACGCGGAGATCTCGCGGTTTGCGATCCAGACCGAGATGCCGCCGCCCGGCGCGAACTGAGCGACACGCGGGGGCGATCGCGACGGGGAGAGGGAACGGGGACCAGCGGGGACGGACCAGCGGGGACGGTGTTCAATCGTTCTCGAACGGGCTGCGTGGTGGAGGCAGCTCGAGAGGGACGGTGTTCAATAGTTCACGAGAGCGAGATAACCCCTCGAGAACACGCTGCGCCGTCCCCTGTTGGCGACCCCGTCCGCGCTGGTGAACCGCTCGAACGCTGTCCCGCCGAGCGCTCGATGGACCGAGTTCGTGAACTATTGAACACCGTCCCCATGGGGTACAAAATCGAGAATGGTTCTCAAAGTACTCTTGCACGTGCAGGCGAGTTGCAGTAAGCCCGAACTGTCCGCTCGGTAGCTCCGCACGACGCGAGCAGCGCAGCGGCATCAAAGGGTGCGTCGCGATGTTCGTCGGCGGTCAGGCTGAACAGCTCATCATGCGGTCAGGCAAACGGGACAAGCTCGGCATTGTCCTCGCGATCGCTGGCACCATTCACGTGAGCGCAGCGCTCGCGTTGGTCGCGATCAAGCCGCAGGTGATCGAGGGCGTCCGACGCATCACCAGCGTGCTCGAGGTCGAGGTTCCCCCGCCTCCGCCGCCCCCGCCGCCCCCGCCGCCCGAGGTTCAGCAGCCCGCGGCCGCGGTCCCTGAGCCCGAGGCGCGACCCGTTCCGCGGGCGCAACGCGATGAGCCGCCGCCCCCGCCACCGCCACCGCCGCCCCCGCCGCCGTTGGACATGCGCAACGTCGTGGTGAGCAACGACGAGCCCGAGCCCGGTGACACGAACACCGTGGACACCACGCCGCATCCCGGCGGGCAATCGGGCGGCGTGCAGGGCGGACAAGCCGGCGGCGTCGTCGGTGGTGACCCCGTCAATGGTCGCCCCGGCGGTCGCCTCGGCGGCGTCCCCGGCGGCACGCCCGGCGGCACGGGCACCGCCCCCGCCCCGGCCGTCGACTACTCCGAGCGCGCCCGCATCGAGTGCAACCAAGACGAGCTCGCCGAGTTCTATCCCGACGAGGCCAACGAAGCTGGCGGCATCGAAGCCGTCGTCCGCTATCACATCGAAGTCAACGCCCAGGGCCGCATCACCAGCGTCCGCGCCAACAACGACCCTGGTTATGGCCTCGCGAGCGCGGGACGTCGGTTGCTGATGAGCGGACGCTGTTCGGTCACCGTCGCCCGTGACCGAGCTGGGCAGCCCGCGCCGTTCACGTTCAACTCCTGGCCGGTGAGCTTTCAGCCGCCCACTTGATCGTGTCGGGGATTCTCGGATCAACGGGGGGACGGATGCGTCGCGATGACGGCACCTGACGGTGACGCAAATACCCTTGTCGCGAGCGAGGGCTGTCGCTGATACTCCACGAGGTTCGTTGGGTGCGTATCGACGCTCCAACAACTCAACTGGAGCGGCAGATGCGATCGAAGCGAGCGGCCTGTCTGGCAGCGGTGGGAGCGGTGCTCAGCACCGGTTCGGCGTGGGGACAGACGTCTTTCTACAACCCCAACGTCGACGTGCAGCAGTTTCGGCCTGCACCGGGGCCCAACAATTTTCTCACCGTCCACGGCGCGCGCGTCGACGGGATGCCCGGCTTCTCGGTCGGCGGCTTCGTCAACTGGGCGTATCGCCCGTTTGTCATCTTCAGCGCCACCTGTACGCCCGCGGACATGGCGACGAACTGTTCGCCCACGCAGGTGCGCTCGGTCCCCGTCGAGCACCTCGCGACGCTCAACGTCCTCGGCAGCGTCACGCTGTTTCGCCGCTTGCAAATCGGCCTCGATTTGCCGGTGCAGCTGCAGACCGGTGACAACATCGTCCCGGCGACGGGCTATCGGGACGCGACCGTTCCTTCGCAGACGCGCTTCGCGCTCGGCGACCCGCGGCTCGACTTGAAAGTGCGCCTCGTCGGCGACGGACTGCAGGGCGTCGCCATCGCGCTCAACGCGTTTGCGCAGGCCCCCATCGGTCGCTTCGTCGCAGACCAGGGCTACCTCGGAGACTCGTCCGCGGCCTTCGGCGGTCGCGCCATCGTCGACTTTCGCCGCGGTCGCTTCTCGATGGCCGGCAACGTCGGAGCCATCGCGCGCCTCGAGCCCGTGCAGCTCTACTCGACGTACGTCGGCCATCGCTTGATGTGGGGCGCTGCGTTCGGCGTCGACGCCACGCCGAAGCTCAACTTCTTGCTCGAAGGCTTCGGCTCGCACGACCTCTCGGGCCAGGGGCAGACGGACATCTCCGTCGTTCAGCAGAGCCACATCGAGATCAACGCGGCGGGGCGCTATCGCATCGGTCACCTCACGCTCACCCTCGGCGGCGGCACCAGCGTCCTGCGCGGCTTCGGCTCGCCCGCGGTCCGCGTGCTCGCTGGCGCTGTGTACGCTCCCTTCCTCGCGGACACTGACCGCGATGGAATCGGCGACGAAGACGACCGCTGCCCCACCGAGGCCGAAGATCGCGACGGCTTCGAAGACAACGACGGCTGCGCCGAAGCCGACAACGACGCCGACGGCATGCTCGACCCGGTCGATCGCTGCCCCAACGAGCCCGAAGACCGCGACAACTTCCAAGACCAGGACGGCTGCCCCGATCGCGACAACGACAACGACGGCATCCCCGACGGATACGACTCGTGCCCGCGCGCTCCCGAGGACCGCGACGGCGACCGCGACACCGACGGGTGCCCCGATGATGATCGTGATCGCGACGGTGTTCCGGACGAGCGCGATCGCTGCCCGACCGAGCAAGAAGACACCGACGGATTTCAGGACGAAGACGGCTGCCCCGACGCGGACAACGACAACGATCGCATCCCCGACGCGCAGGACCAGTGCGGCGAGCAGCCCGAGACGTACAACGGGTTTCAAGACGACGACGGCTGCCCCGACGCGATGCCCGATCGCGACAGCGACGGCATCACCGACGATCGCGACCAGTGCCCGGATCAGCCCGAGACGTACAACGGCGTCACCGACGAAGACGGCTGCCCCGAGCGCGGACCGTCGCTCGTTCAACTGCAGGGCGACCAGATCCGCATCCTTCAGCAGGTGAACTTCGCGACCAACAGCGATCGCATCGTCGGTCGTCGCAGCTTCCAGATCCTCGACGCCGTCGCGTCCATCCTCGCGGCGCACCCCGAGTTCGCCAACGTCGAGATCCAAGGCCACACCGACAACCGCGGCGACGCCGATCGCAACCGCGAGCTGTCCAACCGCCGCGCGCTCGCGGTGCGCGCGTACCTCATGACCAAGGGCGTCGCCGAAGGACGCCTCTCGGGCCGCGGCTTCGGCCCCGATCGCCCGATCGAGAGCAACACCAGCAGCCGCGGACGCGCTGCGAACCGCCGCGTCGAGTTTCACCTCGTCGGACCTGCGGGCCAGAGCGTGCAGAGCGGCGGAAGCGTGAGCGCTCCGGCCAATGGTCCCGCAGCAGCACCGGCCAACGGTCCTGCCGCAGCGCCTGCGAACGGTCCTGCAGCGGCGCCGGCCAACGGTCCTGCCGCAGCGCCGGCGAACGGTCCCGCGGCAGCGCCAGCGAACGGCCCCGCAGCAGCACCGGCGAACGGCGGAGCGGCCGCAGCGCCGCCGAAGTGAGCGTCGCTCGCTGAGCGAACGGGCAGCGGGGGCAACGTTGGGGGGCGAAGAGCAGTGAGCGCGGATTGCCGAAGGTGAGCCTTCGCGACGCGCTGCGATGCTTCGCACGACACGGCGCGAGAGCGCTTTGCTCGCTCTTGCTGCGGTGATTCGCGGCTCCGCGGCGGGCTCGGGTCGTGCGATATCTTTGCCTCAGCGCGATGGACAGCTACCGATTTCGACCTGCTGACTTCGACGCGCCTGTGGACTTCGCCGCGCAGATCGAGCGCTTGCCGCCCGGCGCGACGAGCAAGGGGATGTTCTTCTCTGCGCTCTTTCAGCGTGCGAGCGCGCGGGTGCCGCGCGAGGTGCTCGCCAAGCGCGCGGGGCTCGCTCCGGTGAGCTACCTGCCCTTTGGCGACTACTCGATGGCCGACAACATGCGGCTCACCGTCGAGGTCGCGCGCGTGATGTACCCGATGAAGCCGCTCGGACAAGGGCTGCGCGAGCTGGGAGCCGGTGCGTTCGACGCGTTTCTCGGGAGCCATCTCGGACGCACGATCTTGTCGGCGCTCGACGTCGATCCGAGCGTGCTCTTTCGCCTCGCGCCCAAGCTGTACGCGACGCTCTTCAACTTCGGTCGCATCGAGTATCAGCAAGTGGGCCAGGGGCACTGTCGGCTGTTCGTCACGCGCATGCCGATCTTCATCGAGACGTTTCAAGTGGGCTCTGTCGAGAGCGCGCTGCGGTACACGCGCTGCGTGGGCACCATCGCGCTCGCGCTCGACTCGCTCTCGGACGGCGTCGTCGATGTGCACTGGCAACACGCGGGGTGAGCGCCCATGCTCGCGGCCATCGTGAGCACTGCACCCGTTGATCGTGACGCTCGCGCTGAAGCCTCGCTCGCCGTCGGAGGAATGACCTGCGCCGCGTGCGTGCGTCGCGTCGAGCGCGCGCTCGCGAAGGTTCCTGGCGTGAAGGACGCGTCGGTCAACCTCGCGACCGAGCGCGCGCGGGTCGAGTTCGACGGCGCGGTGTGCGACGTCGCGAAGCTCGAAGCGGCGGTCGAGGCCGCGGGGTACAACGCGAAGGCGATCGCTCCTGAGCGCGCCCCGTGGCCCGAGACGATCGCGTCGCTCGCGTCGGGCGCGGTGATGATGGTCGCGATGGGCCTCGTCCCTGCGGCGTTGCATCACCGGTGGATGTGGGTCGAGCTCGCGCTCGCGACGCTGGTGCTGCCTTGGGCCGGTCGAACGACGTTTGCGCAGGCGTGGCACGGGATCCGGCACCGCGAGACCAACATGCACACGCTGGTCGCGCTCGGCGCCATCGTCTCGTACGCGGTGAGCGTGGTGATCACGGTCTCTCCGTCGCTCGCGCACGCGCTCAAGCTCGGGCACCGCGCGTACTTCGAGTCGTCAGTCTTCGTCATCGGCTTCGTGTTGCTCGGAAAATCCCTGGAGCATCGCGCGCGACTCCGCGCGAGCGAGGCCATTCGTTCGCTCGCGAAGCTGCGGCCCGACGTGGCGCATCGACGCGAGCGCGACGGGACGATCACTGACGTCGCGCTCACGCAGCTGCGCGCGGACGACGTGTTCGTCGTGCGGCCCGGCGAGCGCGTCGCGACGGACGGCGTGATCATCGACGGCCGCGCCGCGGTGGACGAGTCGATCCTCACCGGCGAGAGCGCGCAGGTCACGCGCAGCTCCGGCGATCCTTTGCTCGGCGGAACGCTCGTGATCGACGGCGCGCTCGAGGTCCGCGTCACGCGCGTCGGCGGAGAGACCACGCTCGCGCGCATCGTCGCGTTGGTCGATCAAGCGCTGAGCAGCAAGGCCGACGCGCAGCGGTTGGCCGACGAGGTGGCGAGCTGGTTCGTTCCGGTGGTGTTGGTGATCGCCGCGCTGACCTTTGCAGCGTGGGCGCTGCTCGGGCACGACGTGGGGCGCGCGGTCTCGACGAGCATCGCGGTGCTGGTGATCGCGTGCCCGTGCGCGCTCGGCCTCGCGACCCCCGTCGCCGTGATGGTGGGCGCGGGGCGCGCCGCGGAGCTAGGGATTCTTCTGCGCAACGCGGCCTCGCTCGAGCGCGCCATCACGATCGACACGGTGGTCTTCGACAAGACGGGGACGCTCACCGAGGGATCTCCCGAGGTCTCGTCGGTGCACGTCGCCGAGGGCGCGACGGAGGCGCAACTCGTTCAGTGGGCGGCCAGCGTCGAAGAGGGCTCGTCGCATCCGCTCGCGCGCGCCGTGGTCTCCTTCGGCCAGAGCAAAGGGCACGCGCTGCTTCGCGTGACGGACTTCGCGCAGCGCGCTGGGCTCGGCGTCGAAGGGCGCATCGAGGGAGCGCTCGTCCGCGCAGGCCGCGCCGCCTGGCTGCGCGAGCAGGGCGTCGATCTCTCGTCGCTCTCAGTCGCGCTCGACGCGATCGAGCGCGAGGGACGCAGCGCCGTGGTCTTCTCTCGCGACGAGCGCGCCCTTGGCGTGATCGCGCTCGAGGACCGCGTGAAGCCCAACGCGCGCGAGGCGATCGCGCTGTTGAAGGACATCGGCTGTCGATCGGTGATGCTCACGGGCGACCGACGCGCGGTGGCCGAGCGCGTCGCGCGCGAGCTCGGGATCGACGAGGTGATCGCCGACGCGCTGCCCGAAGACAAAGCGGCGCACGTCGCGGCGCTGAAGGCCAAGGGCAGGCGCGTCGCGATGGTGGGGGACGGCGTCAACGACGCTCCTGCGCTGGCGGCGTCGGACCTGGGCATCGCGATGGGCTCTGGTGCGGACGTCGCGCGCGCGGCGTCGGACCTCACGCTGCTGACGAAGGACATCCGCGCGGTGGCCACGGGGATCGCGCTCGCGCGCAGGACAGCGCGCACGATTCGCCAGGGATTGGGCTGGGCGTTCGCGTACAACGTGGTGCTCATCCCCGTCGCGGCGGGCGCGCTGGTCCCGTGGTTCGGCGTCGCGCTGGACCCTGCGCTCGCGGCGGCGGCGATGTCGACGAGCAGCGTGAGCGTGGTGCTCAACGCGCTGCGACTGCGGCGCTTTCGCGCGCTCACTCCCCCCGTCGCTGCGTAGCGTCGCCGCGCTGGTTACGGCGCTGTCGTGACGCGGACGCCGAAGCGGTTGGCCGCCATCGGGTTGCGCAGGTCACGGAAGAACGTCGCGACGCGGTTGCCGCGGATGCGCGACCAGTACCCGGTGTGTCCCATCGAGTCGAGCACGCGCGTCTCCCAGCCCATCGCGCCGCGCGAGGCGTAGCGAAGGGTGCCGACGCTGCTGTCTTGATAGACCACGCGGGGGTTGTTCATCGCGTCGAGCGAGATCATCGCGGAGTCGCCGATGATGTGCTTGCCGTCGTCGAACATGGTCATCCCGACGCGCGAGCCGTCGTCGATGATCTCGGGGTTGCCCATGCGGGTCGTGCCCTGGACGCGCACGTAGTTGAGGGTCTCGTCGTAGCCGTCGACGTAGGCGACGTGCCAGGTGCCGTCGGTGCCGATGGCGAGCGAGCTCCACGCGCCGAAGTCACCTTCGTCGCGCATCATCGCTTCGCCGACGATGATGAAGGGCGTCGCCCACATGGTTCCGTTGAACGAGGCGCCCATGAGGTTGCCTCGGTCGCGGTGGTAGAAGACGACTCCGCCGCGGCCCATGGCGTCGACGCGCAGCGAGGGGAAGAGCACGCCTACAGAGAAGTCCTCGACGTAGCCCGCGGCGATGACGTCTTGGCACATCCCAGCGACGCAGGCTTTGCCCGTGGGGCACGCAGCGGCGCAGCCCATCGTGGTCGCGGCGCAGCGGCCGCCGGCGAGGCAGACCTGGCCCATCGCGCAGTCGTTGGCGCGGCACGACGTGGTCGCAGAGAACACGCGCGTGACGGTCCAGTCGGCGGTGCGCGTGGGCGTGGCGCTCGCGGCGCGGGCGACGCGAAGCTCGGTGGTGACCTCGCCCATCGCGCCCGTGACGGTCGCGCGGTACGCCACCATCGGAACATCCCCCGCCAACAGCACCATCGACGAGTACCGACCGTTGCGGCCGGTGTCGTCGACGACGTGCGAGCTCCAGTTGGTCCCGTCGTAGCTCGCGAACTTGAGCTTCTCGTTGGTCGTGTCCCAGTACGTCACGCGGGGACGGCCCATCGCGTCGAGGGCGAGGGAGTTCCATCGACCCACGTCGGGGCCGGGGGTGTCGATGCCGCCGCGCCAGCCGTCCACTGCGCCCGCCGGCGTGCCGCCGCTGGGAACACCATCGACGTGCGTCCAATCGACGCGGGACATCGCCATGTTCCATCGGCCCACGACGAGGTCGCCGTAGAGCTTGCGCGCGAAGGGATCGCCCGCGGAGTAGCCCGAGAGCCACACGGTGTTGTCCGTGTGCACCGCCAGGTCCAAGTGCGATCCCGCCATGCCCTGCGCGAGCGGCGGCAGCGGCGTGCACGTGCACGCGCCGTCACCGGTCGTGCGCCACATGCACGTCGCCGGGTCGAACACCGGAGCGCCGCCGGCCATGAAGCCCGGCATGCACGCGCCGCACATCGGCTGCGCGATGCACGTGCGCATCGACGGGCAGAACTGCGCGCCGTTCTCGCAGGTCATCGACGCGTCCGAGCCCGCTTCGACCGCGCCGTCGCGGCTCGGGACGGGCGGCTCTCCGCAGTTGCAGCCGAAGCCGATGAAGAACGAGGTCACCACGCCCCAGCGCAAGAGCACGCTCGAGAGCTTCGTGCTGGCGACGGAGGCGCTTCGCTTCGATGCGCTCTTCGCGCTCGTTGATAAAGCCACGGACGCCTCGCTCTCGTTCGCGCGGTCGTTGTCGGCGTTGCCCTTGCGGCGGCGCGCGAGCAGCGTGGCCGCGAAGCCAGCGGTGAGCGCGAGGAGCACGGCGTTGCCGCGCGCGTCGGTGTTCGAGCGGCCGGGCGTCGTGCAGCCGCAGCCGCTCGTGTCCGTGCTCGGTCCGCCGCGGATGGTGAGCGCGTCGTTGGCGGCCAGCGCTTGCTCGGCGATGCGGCCGGACTCGTCGCGGGCGCGGACGCGGATGTTCTGCGCGTCGGCGGGCAGCGTGGCGCGGCTCGTGCGGCCCCACGCTCCGTCGCGGCCGGTCCAGCTGAACTGGTACTCGATCGCGTCGTCGTTGGTGACCGCGTCGTGCGCCGAGGCGATCACCTCGGTGCCGTTGCGCGAGACCGTGAGCGTGGGCGCTGCGGCGTCGATGACGACCTGCGCGCTCGCGTAGTTGCGGCTCTCGCTGAACACTTCGTCTTGGATGCGGGCGCTCACTTCGATTGTGTGGCGGCCCTGCAAGGCGAAGGCGTGCGTCGAGACGTCGAGGGTGGCGCTGCGCGTCCACTCGGACCACGTGCCGTTGTCGACGCGGTAGCGGTACTCGAGGTCGCGGCCGAAGGTGTTGAGCGCGCCCATCTGGAGGCGAACGCGCGGCGCGAGGTCCGAGCGCCACGCGCCGTTGAACTGCAGGACGTCTGCGTCGAACGGAAGCAGCTCAGCGCGCACCGTCGGAGCGATCTCGACGGTGTTCATCATGGGGCACATTCCGCCGGAGCAGCGGAGGTTGGCGAAGAGGCCGAGGAAGCGCGAGCTGCCTTCGGTGACGCCCTTCACGCCGCCTGCGGGGATCTGGATGTTGATCATCGCGCCGCCGCCGCCGGGCAGGGGGATGGACGGCAGGCTCACGGCGGGCAGCGAGCCAGCGAACTGCTGCACGATCGTGCCGAGCAGCTCGCGGAGCAGCTCAGCGAGCTGCGTGGGCTGCGAGTTGATGAGCGCGACGTTGGTGACAGTGGCCATCTCGACGCCCACGGTCCCGAGCGCAGGCTGCAGGCCCATGGCGCTGGGGGTGAGGTTGATCGGGATCGAGAGGTTGCTGTTGAGCGTGAAGATGCGGACGTAGCGCTCTTCGGACCAGACGAAGAAGTCGAGCGCGAGGTTCTCGAAGCGCAGGGTCATGAGCGGATCGGTCATCAGGTTCGTTCCGCCGCCGAGGCGCACGGTGGGCGCGCGCTGCGGGCGGAAGGTGATGGCGATCGGCGCGTTGGACATGGGCGGGTTCGCCGGGAAGATCGCCTGACGAATCGAGGCGAGCTGCGGCAGCGCGGTGAGCAGACCGGCGCTCACTTGCTGCGACAAGCGCGAGGTGATTCCCAGGCAGAACATGCCGCTGTTCCACCAGTTCCAGAACATGTTGTTGAGGAACTCTTCGCTCACGCCGATGCCGAGATCGGTCGTGGTCATCGTGCCGGGGATGGTGTTCGAGCGAAGCGCCATGTACTCGGGCACGTTGGGCATCGCCGGCGGCATCGCGGCCGGGACGCACGCTGCCTGACGCAGCGACTCGAACGTTCCGAACACGTTGATGGTGGCGCCGGTCGCGCTGACTTCGGCGCCGTGCGCGGGGTCACCGGCGGCGACGACGAAGCGGTTGGGCGCGCGGATCCCGGGCGTGATCGAGTTGAGCAGCGAGCCGAAGTTTCCCTCGCCGTCGGTGCCGAGCAGCATCGGGACGAGCGAGTTGTCCGCGTAGCGGCAGCGCGTCCCGTCCGCGCGGGTGCCCGTCGGGCAACCGGGCGGATCGGGCAGGGAGGTCGCAGCGAGGGCGTCTTCGATGGGCGCGACAGCCGATGCGAGTTGGCCGCGAACCTGATCGATGATGGTGCCCTTGAGGAGGTTGATGATGCCGCAGACCCAGCTGCCATCGCAGTTGATGTCCGCGTCTTCGATGTCTTCACCTCGGATGAGGGCGACCTTGTCGGTCTGACCCGGCGCTGCCGTGAGATCCGCCCGGATGTAGTGTTGGCGGTTCGTGTTGGGACGGTTCTCTCGGCGCAATGCGACCGAGGTCTCGAGTCCGATGTACTGTCGCGTGCCGCGGCGGGTGTCGATTTGCAGCGTCGGTGAGGCGATGGTCCCGCATAGCGTTCCGCCACACGAATCGCTGCAACTCCCGATGCACGCGCGCGTCGGGATGTTGCCGTTGATGACCAAGCGTACGCGCATACGCAGCGACTCGGGCGGCGCCAACGAGAGCTCGAATCCACGTCCGCCGCTTACGGTCGTCGCGATCGAGATGGTCAAGCGACACATGCCGGACGGGCAAATGATCGCCTTTCCGACAGTCAGGTTTTGCGCCGCGGTGGGGACGGCGATGCCGGTTCCCAAGAACGAGCCCAACAGGCTCGGGCCGATGGCCTCGACGCTGCGCAGGCCCTGGTCCGTCAGTCGGACCTGGATCGCGTGCGGGATGCGCCTGTCTGTCATCGCGGCGGGCGGCAGTGGATAGCCACCGCGGATGGGTGGGATTGCGCTGCCTCCACAGCCGCCGCCGCTACATGCGGCGAGGGTCATGTACAAGAGCGCGAACGTCAGCGCTCGGAGAAGAAATCGCGGCATCAGCGAACCGTCCTTGTGTTCGGTTGAACGCAGAAAGAGCGAGGGAACACCGAGGGTAGCCCCTCGCACGGGTCGCGCTCAACTCTGCGCGAGCGATGGGAGCGATACGGTTTCGGACGCCGCGACGCGCGACCGCGCGGGAGGAGCGTCCCGAGCCGAAAATCCGCCTCCATCTACGGTTGTGTCGTAGATGGAGGCGGTCTTGCCGTACCCTTCGACGGCGGGACGGTCGCGGAGGACGCTAACAACGTTGAGGACGTCGCCCTCGCGGTCTGGTTGTGCCCGCTGGAGGTAGATCTCGATGGCAACCGTGAAGAAAGCTGCGAAGAAGGCGGAGAAATCCCCGGCGTTGGTGGACCTGACGGCCGAGGAGGTGTCGGCGTTGGCGCGCCCGAGGCAGGGCTTCGAAGCGCACGTCGAGGGCATTCTGGCCGCGAAGGCGACGTTCGCTGACGAGCTGAGTTCGGCGAAGGTCGATGCCGCGAAAGTGCGGCAGAGCCTCGCGACGGTGGCGAAGCTCGACGCGAGCATCGCTCCGCTGAAGAAGCAGCTCGAGATGCTCGAAGAGACTCGTCTCTTGCTCGCGAGCAACGCTTGGATGGATGTGCTGGAGATCTACGGCGTTGCGCAGGTGGTGGCGAAGAAGGACGCGAAGGTGGCGAAGGCGATCGAGCCGTTCGCGAAGTTCATGAGCGTCGGGGCGAAGAAGAAGGCAGAGGGCGAGAAGAAGTAGCGCGGGGGGTCAGAACATCCCAGCGGCGTTTCGCCCGTAGTTCGCAGGGCTCGCGTAGAGGGGGGCGCAGCGATCGGGGACCCCTGTCGCGTGCCCGAAGCACAAGCGATCACGTCGGCTGTCGATGATGTCGAAGAGCCCATCGCCGTCCACGTCTCCGATGCCGCGCGGCAGCTCGGGAAAGAGAATGAACGCAGTCGATGGCTCGGTGCGAGAGGCGAACGGCGCTGCAGTCGTGGTCACTCCCGCGGCTCCGCCGAGGAGGAACGAAATCTGAACGTCTTTGGGCGCGCTGAACATCGGCCACAGGACACGACCAAACGAAACGTCACCGAGCCCGTCGCCGTTGATGTCGCCGACGACGCGCGCGTACCGGGTGGATTCGCCCGGCTCCGTTGCGGGCAGCGTCTGCGCGGCCGGCGTGACGAGACCTTCGGGCCCTCCGCGAAACACATAGAGCGTTCCGCCGTTCTCGAGCAGCGCGCTGAACGACACCTCGAGCCTTCCGTCGCCGTTCTGGTCGCCGAGGACCGAGAGCATTCCCCCAAAGTTGGAGGCGGCTGTGGGGGCGACGATCGTATGAGCGGGCGCGGATGGGAGCCCCGAACGCGAGCCAGGGAAGACCCAAACTCGCGCAGGCACTCGTTCTCCGCTCGTGTACTGGCTCGAGACCAGAACGAGATCTCCAAAGCCGTCTCCGTTGATGTCTCCCTGCGCGCCGCTGTTTGTTTCGACGACTTCGAATGAGGTCCCCGGCCCGATGCTCGGAGCGAAGATCGTGGTGGTTGGAGCGCTCGCAATCCCAGTTCGGGACGACGTGAAGATGTGACAGCGTCCTGGTGTCGCGGCGTCTCGTTCGACGGCGGGCGAGCAGAACGCGAACTCGGCGAACCCATCGCCGTTTGTGTCGCCCAGGGCCAACGACACGAGGCCGAACAAGAACGACGGAGTCGCGTCGGGGCTGTTGATCGTTTGCGGGACTGGCTCGAATCCTGTCGGACCGCCGAAATACACGGCCACGGCCGAGCGGCCCTCTGCCGTGACGAAAGTTCCAACGAAGTCGCCGAAGCCGTCGGCGTTCGTGTCGGCGATTCGTCCACCACCAACAACTCCGCCGAGTGGTGCGGACAGGCGCACAGGTGGGGCCGGAGCCGCCGCGCGTTGTCCGAGCTGCACCGCGAGTTGAAACGGCAGCGGTGCGCCGCCGTCGGGGATCGTGTCGCGGTTGTCCTGCTCGACGAACACGACGTCGGCCAAGCCATCGCCGTTGATGTCGGGGATCTGCGCGTACGAAGCGTCGCGCGCGCTGGGGCGGCCGCTGCTCCAGAAGGACCATGTGTGGCTCTTGGATGCTCCTTCGCGGGCGCCCGAGCGGCCGGCGAGGCGCCAGAACCACACGCCGCGCGCGAGGGGAGCGGGGACGCGGCTCTCGCTTCCGGTGGCGGTCCAGCGCTGGCAGTCGGTGCTCATCGCGCGGTCGCGGCAGAGCTCGATGGCGGCGCCGTCGGTCCCTTCGGCGAGGGCCCATTTGAGCGTGGGCTGTTGCCCCGAGAGCACGACGAGGCTCATGGGAAACACCTGCCGAGGCGCGGTGATCCCGCCGCCGTCGACCGTGGCTGCGTCGCTGGCGTCGAGCGCAGGGGCTCCGTCGCTCTGGGGGCTGCCGTCGGTGACGGGCGCGTC
This sequence comes from Myxococcales bacterium, assembly GCA_013298625.1. Lineage (GTDB taxonomy): Bacteria > Myxococcota_A > Polyangia > Polyangiales. Next base: position 1,902 of record JAAFIF010000050.1, on the reverse strand, counting down.
CGTGGCGGCGTCGCCCATCGTGGAGACGAGCATGCCGCTGTCGACGTCGTAGCACTGGGGGTGGGCGGGGGCTTCGCGTGTTCCGCAGCGGACGGCGCAGGAGCGGGCGGTGGGGTTGAAGACCTGGTGCGGCTCGCAGTCGGGCGGATACTTCGTGCACGCAGCGAGCAACAGACCAGCGCTCGTTGCGAGCGCGTACGACAGGTTCGAAGCCATTGGGGATCCCTTGGTGACCTTTCTACGACACGGGGCGTGTGTCGCGCGAGTGGGGGGTATCCAGGCGGCTGCGGGCGAAGTTGCGTGCAGCTTCCGCGCGCCATCAAGATGGCGCGCGGATGCCACGCGGTCGCCGCCCGGTGACGTTTTCGCGTCACACTCTGCCATGGTCCCTCCGACGTACGCGCTGATGCGTTGGACCCTCTGCCCGATCGTCGCGCTCTCGTTGGCTCACTGCGCGCAGGCGCGCGCGCAATCGCTCGATCGCGACGCGCGGGCTGCTGCCGTCGCGCCCGACGCCGCTGCGCCCTCCGTCGCCGCGGACCCCGATGGAAACGACGATCACGAAGAGCGCTCTGTCGGCTCGCTGCCCGCTGCGCTCGCTGCGCGCGCCGTCGGTCGCGCGCCCGGCGGACTGCATCGCATCTGCGACCTCACCGTGTTTCGTGACGCGCTCTTCGTCGCTGCGTCCAATCAACCGCTCGGCTCCGATGGCGCCGTCGTCGGTCGCTATCAACCCGGCAGCTCGCGCACGGGCTGGACCACCGCGTTCAACTGGAACCGCCCGGGTCAACCGACGCGCGGCGGCGGTGGTGGCCAGGGATTTCTCAGGGTGCGCGCGATCGGTGACCGACTCTATGTTCCCGACGCGGACACGCCGTACAACGGCTTCGGCATCAGCGAAGGCGGAACCGAAGGGCTCGTCTTCGTCAGCGACGCCGAAGGGCGCTTCGCCGCCGCGCGCGGCGCAAACCTGCGTCCCCCCGCGCCGCCCGACGCGAATGGGTTCTTCGGCGCGGGAGTCCTTCCGCGGGCCTACCACGTGCTCGATGTGATTCGGTTCAACGGCGCGGTGTATGCGTCGACGGGCAGCGTTCCGCCGAGAGAGCGAGCGTGGTACGGGCCGTCGCCGGGCGCGCTGCACCGCGCAGACGCGCGAGGGCGTCGCTGGACGTTCGCCGTGGACTATCCGTTTCCGTGGCAGAACGGCGTGTGGCGGCTCACGTTCATGACCCGCTTTCGCGGCCGTTTGTATGCGGGAATCCAAGACTACGACGGCCGCGAGCCCAACGACTACGTCACCATTTCTGCCTCGCCTAGCGGCGGCAACGACAACCTCGAGCTCTCGCGCGACAACGTTGCTGGGCACCGCGTCACCGACCACGGCGCCGCGCTCACGCTGCGCTGGTACACCGACCGCGGTCGGCTCTTCTGGATCGGCCTCGAGCGCAGCGGCGCCGCGCGCCTGCGCTTCACCGCCGACGGAACGCGCTGGCTCACCGTCCCCTTCGCCCCCGCCGCCGGCCGCGTGTCCGACGTCGTGCGCTTTCGCGACGCCCTCGTCGCCCTCACCGAAACAGGGATCTACCGCCTCGCGGACCCGCCCGACGACGCCGCGCCGACCCTCATCGGGCCCGCACCAGTATTCAACCGAGGCAGGGCTTTTCCCGTCAACGACGCGTTTTGCGCGAGCCCGCTCGCCGTGTACCGAGGCCAGCTGTACGCAGGCTCGCAGCACGACGCGACGCTGTTCGTGTACGAGTGATCCTCTGGCCGCGTTTGTGCAGAGCGCGAAGCACAGAACAATCGCGCTCCTGAAGCGTCCCAAGGCGCACCCCACCTGCTGGTGTCACAGCGCCACGCGCGGGAAGATACTCGACGACCCCGACGTTCGATCCTGCTGCG
>JAAFIF010000041.1 GCA_013298625.1 Myxococcales bacterium | reverse complement strand
GGACCACGTCGACGCTCGCGACCTTCTCCATCACGCCGTAGTCGATCGAGACGCTCGGAAACGTGTGAAACACCCGGTCGATCGCCTCTTGCTCGCTCCCGCGGCCCTCGCGCACGTGCGCGTCGACCTCGTTCATCCCTGCCCAGATCGCGGGCAGAAACTCGCGCACGGCGTCGTCCATGACCTTCGCGCGAAAGACGAAGATCCCAGCGTTCCACAAGTGTTGGCCCTCGCTGAGGTACTGCTGCGCGCGCGCGAGGTCCGGCTTCTCGACGAACGATCGCACGCGGTGCACGCCCGCTCGCGCGGTCGCTTCGCCCACGTGCAAGTATCCGTAGCCCGTCTCTGGGCGCGACGGACGAATGCCCAACGTCACGATCGCGCCGTCCGTGGCCGCTTCGATCGCCCGCACCAGCGCCGCGCGAAAGGCATCTTCGTCCTCGATGTACGCGTCCGCAGGGAGGGCCACGACCACGGCGTCCGGGTCGTCCCGCAGCGCGCTGCGCGCGGCCCACGCCACCGCAGGCGCAGTGTTCTTCGCGACGGGCTCTGCGAGCACCTTCGCCGCCACCGTGGGCGCGACCATCGATCGCGTGGGCTCGGCGAGCGCGCGGCCCGTGACGACCATCGTGCGCTCGGCGCTCGCGAGGGGCGCGACGCGCGCCAGCGTCGCTGCGATCAACGGCGTGTGCGGGTCCTTGCCGAGCGGCAAGAACTGCTTGGGCCAGCTCTTGCGCGAGGCGGGCCAGAACCGAGTCCCCGAGCCGCCTGCGAGGACGGCGACGAACACGTGCGAGAGATCCATGTGAGTGCTCAACCTTTGAGGGTCAACCTGTCGAATCAACCCAGCACGAACGTGAGGATCGCGAGGGGGATGACGTAGAGCGCGAAGGCCCAGAGCTTTCCGCGCGAGACGACGCCGCGCAGCGCGTAGAGCGCGCCGAGCCCGACGAAGAAGGCCACGATGGCGCCGATGATCCCATCGGTTCCTCCGGCGCGCGCGAGGGCGCCGGGGTCCTTCAGCTCGAGCAAGAGCGCTCCGCCCACCGCGGGCAACGAGATGAGAAACGAGAAGCGAAACGCGTCCTTCGGCGGCGCGCCGAGCAAGAGCGCCGTCGCGATCGTGCACGCCGAGCGAGAGAGCCCCGGCAGCACCGCGGCGCCCTGCGCGAGCCCCACGATGAACGCGAGCTTCGGGGTCCAGCGAAAGCCCTCGCGCTCTTTGCCGAGCCGCGACACGAGCAGGACCAGCGCCGTGCCCATGAAGCACACCGCCACGATCCACGAGACGTGGCTCCACGCTTCGATTCTCTTCTTCAACAGCAGCCCGATGATCGCCGTGGGGACGCTCGCGACGATCACTCCGACGCCTTCCATCGCCACAGGATCAGTCGTCAACCGTCCGCGATCCTTCAGCACCGCGGCGAGCTCTTTGAACAACCCCAGCACTTCTTTGCGAAACACCAGCAGCGTCGCGAGCAGCGTCCCGGCGTGCAAGAGCACCGTCATCTCGAGGTTGCCCCCGGTGCGCAGGAGCTTCTGCCCTAGCGCCAGATGCCCGTCGCTCGAGATCGGCAGAAACTCTGTCAGCCCCTGCACCACGCCCAAGATCGCCGTCTCGACCACGCCCGCCGTCAGCGCCAGCTCTGTCATCGCTGCGGCTGTGTACACCACAACGCACTCGGTTGGGGCGGACGCCGCGCGCGCGGCCCGCAGGTGAGGCGGTTGGTGCGAAATGTTCTTCGCACTCGACGCACGAAGTGCGCGTGAATCATCAGCAAATTCACAGGTGAAATCGTACTCGCTCCCCTCGCGATCCCGCGCGGGTGCGTGCTACCAACGGCTCAGCCAACATGCTGAAGAGTCTGTTCACCGACGAGCTCATCGACACGGCGCTCGGGCGCAATCCCCCGGACAAGCGCAAGGATCGCCCCAAGACGATCAACGTGTTCAAGAGCGAGTTCATCGAGAAGTACCTCGCGCGCGCGCACTGGGTGACGCCGGGCTTGTGGTTTCTTCCGATCGCCGCGTGGGGGCTGTACACGGGCTTCACCAACCCAGCGCTCTCGGCGCTCACGGTGGTCGGGCTCTTCTTCGGGGGTTGGCTCTTCTGGTCGCTGCTCGAGTACGTGCTGCACCGCTTCGTGTTTCACTCGCTCACGCCCACCGAAGATCACCCCGAGAACTATCTGGTGCACACGTATCACCATGATTTTCCCGACGACGCGACGCGCCTCGTGATGGTGCCGATCGGCTCGTGGCCGCTCGGCGTGATCTTCGCGACCCTGTTTCGCCTGGTGCTCGGCGGGACGCTCTGGTTTCCCGCGTTCGCTGGGGCGTGCGTCGGCTACGTCGCGTACGACTGGGTTCACTACTACACGCACCACGCGCGCCCCGCGGGCGGCATCGGCCGCTGGATGCGCATGTACCACTTGCAGCACCACTTCGATCACTCGCCCACGCGCTACGGCGTCTCGTCGCCGCTCTGGGACGTGGTGTTCGGCACGTACAAGCCCGCCAAAGCGGGCGTGAGCTCCGAAGAGTCTGCTTGATCCGTCAGGGGGCGTTCACGGGGAATCGCCTTCGCCACCAACGCTCGACCAGCGCGATCGCGACGCAGTCCACCAGCAGGTCGAAGAGCTCTCCGCCGCCAAACGTCCTGCGGTACGTCACGACCTGCACCGTCTCTTGCGCGAAGGCGACGCAGAGCGTGAGCGCCGCCGCGACGCCCCAGCGCCCGATCAGCGCGCGGCAGATCGCGTAGAGCGTCCCGTACAGCCCGAGGTGCGCGCACACGTGAAAGGGCTCGCTGCGCAAGAGCTGCCGCACCGTCAGCGACGACGAGACGTAGTGCTGCATCCACCACGCGCCGACGCACAGGCCCGCGGAGAAGAAGAGCAGCAGCGCGAAGAGCGCCAGCTTCTGCGCCGTGGACCTGCCTCGCGTCGTCGAAGTTGAATTCATGGCTGTGAATTCAAAAAGCCCTACAGCGTGAGCTTGTACCCGACGCCGTGCACCGTGAGGATGTGCTTGGGCGCGTCCGGCGAGAGCTCGATCTTCTTGCGCAGCTTCACGATCAGGTTGTCGACGGCCCGCGCGTTGATCGCGCTGACGCCCCACACTTTGTCGAGGATCTCGTCGCGCGAGACGACCATCCCGACGCGCTCGAGCAAGAGCTTGAGCGTCTCGACCTCGTAGAACGTGAGCGCGCTCTCGCGTCCCTTGCGCACGAGCGTGTGGCCCGCGAGGTTGATCTCGCACTCGCCGACGCGCGCGGTGTCGGGCGTGGCCTTGGCGTGCTCGGCCCTGCGCAAGATCGCTCGGATGCGCGCGACGAGCTCGCCGAGCGCGAAGGGCTTCGAGACGTAGTCGTCCGCGCCCGCGTCGAGGCCGCGGATCTTGTCGCTCTCTTGCGAGCGCGCCGAGAGGATCAAGATCGGCACCGTGCGCGAGAGCTTTCGCAGCGACTCGCACACCGCGTAGCCGTTGGTGTCCGGGAGCATCAGGTCCAGGATCACCAGGTCGGGGCGCTCTTTCTTGAAGGTCTCGACGCCGAGCTTTCCGGTGCTGGCGGCGACGGCGCGGTAGCCCTCGAACCCGAGGGCGTCCGACAGGCCGAGGATCATGTCCTGCTCGTCTTCGATGAGGAGGATGGTCTTCACTGCGCGTGGGCCTTCGGGCTCGCAGCGGCGAACGCGTCGGCCGCGCGAGCGAACGTCACGTCCAGCGCCGAGATCCCGCCGACGTCGTGGGTGGTCAGGACGATCTCGACCCGTCCGTAGACGTTGAACCACTCGGGGTGGTGATCGATCCGCTCGGCCAGCAGGGCCAGGCGCGTCATGAACCCCCAAGCCGCCGAGAAGTCTGCGAAGTCGAAGCGCCGTCGCAGGGCGGGGCGTTCGGCGTCCAGTGTCCAGTGCGGCAGAGCGCGCAGCGCTTCAGCGAGCGCCGCGTCATCGAGCTTCGAGCGAGAGACCATCGATCGCAGGGCCGTTGTCTAGCACGGCTCGGCCTCCGCTGCGTTGCGTCACTGCCTCCGCGGGTGCGGCGCGGATTCTACAGTGCGAACGGGCCGTCGCGCGATGACAACGCTTCGAGTGCTCTGGTAGTACGAGCGCACGATCCGCATGCCAAACGCATACATTTCTGGGACGGGCATGTACGTGCCCGATGAAGTCGTGACCAACGATGACCTCCGCGAGAAGTACGGAGTGGACACGACGCACGAGTGGGTGATGCAGCGGACAGGCATCGAGCAGCGTCGGTTCGCGCCGGAGGGCGTGGCGCCGTCGGACCTCGCGGTGCCCGCGACGAAGCAAGCGCTCGAGCGCGCGGGGCTGAAGGCGTCGGACCTGGATTTGATCTTGTTCGCGACGCTCTCGCCGGACATGCACTTCCCCGGATCGGCTGTGTTTCTTCAGCGCAAGCTGGGGTTGCTCGAGGGCGACTCGCCGCGCTTCGTCGGCGCGATGGACATTCGCAACCAGTGCTCGGGGTTCATCTACGGCCTCGCGACGGCGGCGGCCATGGTGCAGTCCGGCGGGTGCAAGCACGTCGCGGTGGTGGGCGCCGAGACGCACTCGGCTGCGTTGGACTTCACGACGCGCGGCCGCACGGTGACCTCGCTCTTCGGCGACGCCGCGGGCGTGGCGATCGTGAGCGCGACCGACGAAGACCGCGGCATTCGCGGCTGGTGGCTCGGCGCCGACGGCCGCTATGCCGAGGCGCTTTGCATGCGCATCTGGGACATGTCGAAGCGTCCGTTCGTGGCGCTCGAGCACGGCAAGGACGGGCCGGGGACGATTCCCCCAGAGATGCTGTGGCCCCACATGGAGGGCAAGGTTGTCTTCAAGAACGCCGTCGAGCGCATGTGTCAGTCGATCATGCAGGCGTGCTGGGAGAAGAACGTCGAGCTCGCGGACGTGGACCTGTTCGCGTTTCACCAGGCGAACATGCGGATCAATCAGTACGTGGCGAACACGATGGGGATCCCCGAGTCCAAGCTCGTCCACAACATCCATCGGTTGGGAAACACCACGGCCGCGACGATCCCCACGCTGCTGGCCGAGGCCGAGCAGAACGGCCGGCTCAAGCGCGGGATGAAGGTCATGATGGTGGCGTTTGGCGCGGGCTTCACCTGGGGTGCGGCGCTCGTCGACTGGTGAGCGATCGTTGACGAATCGCTCGCTCGACGGCGGCTTCGAGCTGGCGCGCCGAGGGGATCGCGAGGGGCGTGCGCATCGTGCGTGAAGAGAGGGCTTCGTCGACGGCGGCGAGCACGTGGGGGTCTGTCCCCATGTGGTGATGAGTCGGCGCGACGAACGCGTGCACCAGCGTCGAGCGCGGCAAGATCGCGGTCTCGGTGGGAACGATCACCGCGTCGAAGGGCGAGAAGAACGAGCCCACTTCGCACGGGCCCCACGGGTCGGGGTCGCGCTCGAGCTCGAGCAGCAGCGGGCTCGCGGGGCGAAGGTCGCGCGAGAGCGCGGCGATGGGCAGCGCTCCGCCGAGCACGCCGTGCTGAGGGCCAGCGAGTGAGAGAAACCTGCGGGTGATGTCTCGTCCTCCAGAGCGCTGGAGCCAGAAGCGCGCGACGAGGGCGCCGAGGCTGTATCCCACGACGTCGATGCGGGCTGCTCTCGTGCGTTCGCGCAGCGCTCGCGCGGCGCGGTCGAGCTCGACGGCGAGCGCGACGACGCCGACGGACCCGTCGACCGGGCGCAGGTCCATCGCTTCGAGCTGTGAAAATCCAGCGCTTCGAAGGTGTCTCGCGATGGGCAGCATCGCCGTGTGGTCCGCGAACATCCCGTGCACCAAGAGCACGGGCGTCGATCGATCGCGGGGCGCGCTGTCGGCGCGGCGGCACGCGGCGAGGCCGAGGACGGCGAGCGTCGCGCGGCGAGAGCATCGCAGCTGCATGAGAATCGCCTCGGTGAGGGTGCGGGTTCGTGTATTCTGTCTCGAAGTCAATCGAGCTATGGAATTCAACAACGAAGGTCGCGCGAGCGACATCCAGGATCGTCGCGGTCAATCCGGCGGCGGGGGCGGCGGGCGTCGCGCGGGGCTGAGCCTCGGCGGGCTCGTGGTGGTGGGGATCATCGCGCTCTTGCTGCGAAAGAACCCGCTCGAGGTCATCAACGCCGTTCAGCAAGGGCAGCAGGGCGCCGAGCGGCAAGGGCCGTCGCGAGGAGGTGGAGTGGGCGGTGGCTCGATGGGGCCGCGCAACGACGCCGAGCGGCAGGCCGAGGTGCTCGTGCGTCGCGCGACGACGGACATCCAAGATTTCTGGCAGACGGCGCTGCCGCAGATGACCGGCGGGCGCGCGAGCTATCCGCGCACGCAGCTGGTGTTGTTCGCGGACGAGACGCGGTCGGCGTGCGGCGCGGCGGAGGCTGCGACGGGGCCGTTCTTCTGCCCAGCGGACCGGCTCGTGTACATCGACCTGGCGTTTTATGCTGAGCTTTCTCAGCGATTTCGCGCGCCCGGAGACTTCGCGCAGGCGTACGTGATCGCGCACGAGTTCGGGCACTACGTGCAGTTCGTGCTGGGGATCGAGCCCGCGGTGCGCCGCGCGCAGCGCGCCAATCGGGCCAACGAAAACGCGCTGAGCGTGCAGCTCGAGCTGCAGGCGGACTGCCTCGCGGGCGTGTGGGGCGCGTCCGCGGCGCAGCGCGGGATCCTCCGCGCGGGCGACGTCGAAGAGGGGATGAACGCCGCGGCGGCGATCGGCGACGACCGCATCGCGCGCATGGCGGGTCGACGCGTGAGCCCCGAGCGGTTCACGCACGGCTCGTCCGCGCAGCGGGTCGAGTGGTTTCGCCGCGGAATGACTGCGGCGAACATCACGGTCTGCGACCCCTTCGGCAACGGCACGCTGCGCCCCTGAAGGGGGAGCGCTGTCTGCTCAGCCGAGCTGCGTGAGCATGGTCTCGGCGTTGGAGACCTCGAACGCGCGGGGCTTCTCGACGTTGAGGGTCTTCACGACGCCGTTGTCGACGAGCATCGAGAAGCGGTTCATGCGCACGCCCATTCCTGCGCCGGTGAGGTCGAGCTCGAGGCCGAGCTTCTTGGCGAAGTCCGCGCTGCCGTCGCCGAGGAAGCGCACCTTGCCGATGCCCTTTTCGTCTTTGCCCCAGGCGGCCATCACGAACGCGTCGTTGACCGAGACGCACCACACTTCGTCGACGCCCTTGGCCTTGAGCGCGTCGATGTGCTCGACGTAGCCAGGCACGTGCTTGGCCGAGCACGTGGGCGTGTACGCGCCGGGCAGGCCGAAGATCACGATCTTCTTGCCTTCGAGCGCGGCGGCCACGGGGACCGGCTGCGGGTTGAGGGGGCAGGCTTCGCCGAATTCAGTGGTCTCGAAGAGGGTTGCGTCGGGGACGCGGTCGCCGATTTGGATCATGGTTCCTCGCTGTGGGGCTCCGATGCCGGAGGAGGTCCGGCGTCGCGAGCGGGCGGCGGAGTGTACCCGTTGGCGATGAAGTCCAGCACCACATGCAGATTCTCTACGCTCTCGATGAGGACCGTCGACGGCGCCATCGGGTCGAGCAGCGCGCGAATGTGCAGAAACGGCCCGTCGATGTGCGCGACGGGGCGGGCCATCCACGCCCAGAGATAGTTGCCCGCGATGATGCCTTCGGGCGCGAGGACGACGGCGCCCTGCGGACAGCGAACGCCGCTGTCCAGCGCTTCACGCGCGCGCCGCGCGAGGGGCTCTTTGGTGCGCGCGAGCACTTCGTGGGCGAGCGCGCCGGCGCCGCTGATCGCGCGGGGCACGAGGACCTTCGTGCCGTCTGCGAGCGAGAGCGAGACGAGCCCGAGGGCGCGCAGGGTGTGGTCTTCTCCTGCGCGATAGTCCGCGCTGACCGCGGTGATGGCGTCCCAGGGGATCTCTCGGCGCTGTCCGCCGGCCGCGACGACGATGTGCTGGTCGAACAGCGCGACGGAGGCGCCGCGCTCGCGGGCGTAGGCGCGCAGGGTCATCGAGGCGAGGGCGCCGAACCCGAGGCCGATGGTGGCGGCCATTCCTGCGGTGAAGGCGCTCTCGGCAAGGGCGAACGGGATCGACGCGAACGCGCCGAGCGAGACGAGCATGCTGCCGAAGCCCCACGCGCGGCGGGCGCTCTGCTCTCCCTGTTCTTGAATATGTGTGCGATCTGCGCCGCCGCCCTCTCCCGCCGAGCGGTACGGGGCGAGCCCTTTGAACGTGGGCGTGACGTAGGCGTCTGCGCTGCGCTCTTTCGTGGCGACCTTGCGCTCGGGGCTGTCGTCCTGGGCGCTCACGAGTGCTCTCTCAAATCCATCGCTTGCGTTTGAAGTAGACGTAGAACGTGACAGCCACGGACGCCATGATCGAGAGCGCGAAGAAATACCCGTAGCGCCACTCGAGCTCGGGCATGTGCTTGAAGTTCATCCCGTAGATGCCCGCGATGAACGTCATCGGCAGCAAGATGGCCGAGATGATCGTGAGGGCCTTCATCGCGTCGTTGGTCTTGTTGGCGGTGACCGTGAAGTGCACCTGCAGCGCGACGCCGAGCATTTCTCGGTTGCTCTCGGTGAGGTCCGTGACGCGCACGAACTGGTCGTACAGGTCTCGGTAGAACGCGAGCGCGGGCTCGGGGATGTGCTCGAACTCACCGCGCGACAGCCGCTGGGTGATGTCTCGCTGGTACACGCTCATGCGCCGCAGCCACTGAACGGCGCGCTTGAGCTCGAGGATGGTCTCGAGCAGCGCTGGCTCTGGGTCAGCGATGACGGCCTTCTCGATCGAGTCGACGATCTCGTCGACGTGCTCGGCCACGGGGATGTAGAGGTCCGTGAGCTTGTCGAGCAGCGCGTGGGCGACGTAGGCGGGGCCGCGGCTCATCGCGCGCGGATTGCGGCGCAGGTCGGCTTCGACCGAGGCTTTGGCGCGCAGCTCGCCGGTGTGGTGGGTGAAGAGCCAGTTCGAGCCGATCACCAGGTCGACCTCGATGGGCGCGAGCTCGAGTCGCGCGCCGGGCTCTCGCACGACGCCGTGCATGACGATGTAGAGGTAGTCGCCCCAGTCTTCGACCTTGGGGGTGTTGCTGTCGGCGTAGAGGTCTTCGACGACGAGGGGGTGAAGCTTGAGCACGCTCTTCAGGCACTCGTCGACCTCGGGCGAGCGCGCGTCGGTGTCGAGCCAGACGGTGGTGCCGGGTTGGCACAACAACGACTGGACCAGCGAGAGGTCGGTGATCTCTCGGTAGCCATTGCCGTCGAGCACGTGTGCGATCGCGCCCATCGAGTGAAGAGGTACACTCGCTCGCCCAATGACGCGAGAGCAGAGCAACCTAAAGGACGCCCACGAGGCCGCAGCCGATCGAGACACTCCGCCGCTGTTCATCCTGTTTGGCGGAACGTCGGGAGAGCGTCGCGTCTCCGTCGCTTCGGCGCAGAACGTCGCGGGGATTTTCTCTACAGCGCGGACGTGGTTCTGGGCGCCGGACGGGCGGGTGATTCCCTGCGAGCGGGGGGTGTTGCTCGGGCACGAGCGGGCGTTCGAGGTGGATTTCGAGCCGTCGCACGAGGGGGCTTTTGCGTCGGTCGAGCTGGCGCTGGATCACCTGCGCGAGCGCGCGCGGGACGCGGTGGTGTTTCTCGCGCTGCACGGTGGATCGGGCGAAGACGGGACGATCCAGCGGCAGTGCGAGGCGCGGGACCTGGCGTACACGGGGTCGGACTCTGCGGCGAGCGCGCGGGCGTTCGACAAGGTGTTGGCCAAGTCCATCGTGCGGGCGGCGGAGGGGCACGTGGCCGAGTCGATCGTGCTGCCGCCGGACGACGTGATCGCGGTGCGCGCGGCGATCGAGGACATCGTGTCGCGGCACGGGCGCGCGGTGGTCAAGCCGGTGGCCGATGGATCGAGCGTGGGGCTGTATCACGTCGAGAGCCTGGCGCAGGCGAGGTCGGTCGCGGACGAAGTGGTCTCGCGGTCCGTGGCGTACTTGTGCGAGGCGTTCGTGTCGGGGCCCGAGCTCACGGTGGGCGTCGCGCAAGGCGAGGACGGCGTCGCGCGGGTCTTGTGCGCGAGCGAGGTGCGGCTCGACCCCGGCCGCGTCTTCGATTTCGCAGGAAAGTACCTGGGCAAAGGGACGATCGAGCTCACCCCCGCCGAGCAGCCCGAGCCCGTCGTGCGCGCCGCCGAGGCGCTGGCGCTGCTCGCGCACAACGCGCTCGGGTGCGAGGGCTACACGCGCACCGACGTGATCGTGAGCGAGCGCGGCGCGGTGTTTCTCGAGACCAACACGCTGCCGGGGCTCACGCGGGCGAGCTTCATCCCGCAGCAGGTCGCGGCGCGAGGGCTCGCGCTCGAAGGGTTCTTGCGCACCCAGATTCAACTCGCCTCGCAGCGGCGCGACCGTTCGCTGCGTGAGCGCGCCGAGCGTTCGCGATGAAGGCCGCGCGTCGCGTGGCGGGAGCGCTCATGGGGGCTGCGGGCGCCCTGCTCGCGACGGAGGCCGCTGCGCAGCCGTTTTGCTTGCGCGTCGGCTGCGAGTCGAGGCCGATTTCTCACTACGCATCAGCGGCCGACGCGCTGCCGGGCGGCGCGCTCGCGACCACGCGATGGACGCGCGGGCTCGCGCAGATCGACTCGGGGACCGTGGGGCTGTTCGTGGCGACGTTGCCGACCGGCGCGCAGCCGCTGCCGCCGAGGTTTTCGACGGTGATCGCTGCTGGGTTCAACGCTGGCGGCGGGCCCGTCGATGACCGCTCTCCGCTCGCCGTGGGGCGCGCGGGATCGAGCGACGTGCTGCTCGTGAGCAACCGCAGCGGCGGGGTGGTGACCGGCGCGTCGCCGATGACGATGCCGGCGATCGTGAGCGGGCAGTGGTCGGAGCCGAGCGTCGCGTGCTCTGCAATGGGCTGCGTCGGCGCGGTGAGCGACAACGACAATCGCACGGCGTTGTTCTTCTTCGACGGGTTTACGGTGCAGTCGCGGTCCTTCTCGTTTGGTCCGACTGGGGCCGTGGTTGGGGTGTTGATGACGCGCCCGGCGGTGGTCGCGATCGGACCCAATCGGTACCTGCTCGTCCGGCGTCACGTCGAAGGAGGCGCGGACACGCTGCGCGTCTACGACGTCGACGCCACTCGACCGATGCTGCCTCCGGTCATGGTCTCGCAGTCTCCTCCGACCACGTTTCAGCCCGGCGCGCCGATCGTGGCCAGCGCCTTCGGCGGGTCGATGATCGTGGGGTGGGCGAAGCAGGGCAGCTTCTCGGTGCACGATTTCTCGGCGATGGCCGTCACGACGCAGCCTTCGCCCGGCGCGATGAGCGCCCCGGTGTTGCTCGTGCGACGCACGAGCCCGTTCGCCGCGCTCGGGATCGCGCGCGCGTTCGGCTCGTATGTCGCCACGTGGCAAGAAGGCCCTCTGCTGTATCGCATGCCGCTGCAGAGCGTGCCGATCGGAGGCGATCGCTACGAAGTGGCTCATCGCGCTGCAGACGGGATGCTCGATCGCGTCGCCGCGGTGGGGATGGCGAACTCGCATCGCGTCGCGAGCGGGCCGAAGGCGCTGCTGGTCTTCGACGAGATGTCCGAGCCTGGCGTCGCGGCGACGCCGCGCGCGATGGGCTACGTGATGGACTCGTGCGCAGGGCGAAGCGACTGCGTCCTCAACCAGGGCGCGACGTGGACGGGCATGTGCGTCGAGGGGGTGTGCGTTCTGGCGACGCCGCCGATGGACGCGGGCGTCGAGGCGGGGCGAGACGCGAGCGCAGAGGCAAGCGTGGACAGCGCGACGCGCGTGGACGCTGCGCCAACGATCGACGTCGCGTCGATGCAGGACGCGAGCGCCATGGACGTCGCTGCGGTGGACGCGACGGCTTCGTTCGATGCCCCGCTGGGCGACAGCGCGTCGAGTGACGCGACCGAGAGCGACGCGATCGGGCTGGATGGGACCGCTGCAGACGCCGGGGCGAGCGCGGTGCTTCCGCGTGTGACGGGCGGCGCGTGCGGCTGTCGAACGGGGACGGCTGCGCGGTCGCCGGTGTGGCCGACGCTGCTCGCCGCGACCGCTGCGCTCGCGACGATGCGACGAAGGCGCGGGCGCAGCGGGGCGGCATGATTCGAGCGCACGAAATCAAGTTCTCGCGGCGCGCCGTCTGCGTCGTGCTGCGGGGCGTCTCTGGATGGGGTCGTGCGCGCGGCGATGTGGTAGCGTTCTGTCTGGAGAAACAGAGACCATGAAGCTTCGCCTACTCGCAGCAACCTCGTTGCTCACCGCGCTCTCGTGCGGTCCGAGCAACGCGCCTTGGTCCTACCGTCGCCCGACGGTCGCGAGCGGAGACATCCTGCTCGAGACGCCGGAGTTCACCGTCGCCGCGGGCGCCGAGATCACGATGTGCACGTACACCGCGATGGACGCGACGAGCGACGTGATCACGCGCGAGCTGCGCAACTACCAGGGGCCGGGCGGCCATCACGTCGTGCTCTTTTACACGACCGCTCGGCAGACTCCGGGCGTGCACGAGTGCAGCGAAGACGAGATGTCCAACTGGCGCTTCATCGGCGGCGGGCAAGAGTCGCAAGAGTCTGCGCTGACGTTGCCGCCGGGCATCGGGATCAAGATCCCGGCCGGCGCGCAGCTGGTGTTGCAGTCGCACTATCTCAACACGACGGGCAGCGCGCAGCGGGTTCGAGACGCGCTGGTGATTCACCGCGCGGCCGAGGGAGAGGTGCAGAACGTCGTCGATTCGTTCAACATCTACGACCCTGACCTGTCGATCCCGCCGCGCTCTTCCTATGGGAGAACGCTCGAGTGCGCGGTCGAGCAAGACATGAAGATCGTCTCGGTGCTCGGCCACACGCACACGATGGGCGAGCGCGTGCGCTTGTCGATCATCAACGGCGCAGGGGCCGAGCGGATGATCTACAACGAGGCGGGCGGAGACCGGCTGCAGTTCAGCCCGCCGGCGTACACGTTTACGGAGAACGGCGGGATCGCGCTGCAGCGAGGGGACCGATTTCGGCTCATCTGCGACTGGATGAACACGTCGAACAACACCCTCGAGCCGCCCGCTGAGATGTGCGCTGCGCTGCTCTATTACTATCCGGCCAACGGCGCGCTGCTCTGTCAAAACGTCGTGGCGACGCGCGGCGGAGCGGCGGTGGCGGACGGTGGCGCTGAGGCTGGCGACGCTGGGCCTGTCGGCAACCGAGGCTGCACCACGCCTGCGGGGCCCGAAGAGCAGTGCGTGCGGACGTGCCACCGGGGCAACGAGCGCGGCGTCGGCCGCTTCTGCACGGCAGGCGGCGGACAGTGCGGCGGGCTCAACGCGTTTGTGTGCACGGCGGACGTGGACCCTGGCGGTCCGACGTTTTGCACCAAGCCGTGCACGATGGACTCGCAGTGCGGCAGCGGCGCGGTGTGCACGGGAGACGAGCGCGGGCGCGGGTGCGTTCCGGTCGAGTGCGCGGGGCCTGACGGGGACGCAGGAGTCGATGGCAGCGTGGACGCGTCTGCGACGATGGACGCGTCTGCGGGCTGAGCGAATCGCGCGCACGGACCGAACTTGAATTCGTGGGTCCACCACGTGGCCGCGCGAACGCGGCGGGTGGGCACGGTCGCGGACGGGGAGATGCGCGCACGAGGGCGCCCGCCAGACCCCGTGCTCGCGCCGCTCGGGGGCGCGCTGGGACCGTTCGGGCAGGGGGCCCCCTTGAAGTCTCGCTCGATCGCGCGAGAGTCCCGCCCTACGTTTCGATGAACACGACGAGCGAGAACATGAACGCAGCGAAGACCACGACGACGCCCCAGGCGGTCCCAGCAGAGAAGGCGCCCGCGCCGATGGGGACGATCATGGGCTGGGGGCGCATCGGCGTCTCTGGGCGCGAGCTGCTCAGCGAAGACCTGCCGAAGATCACGCGCGGGGCGAACCTGACGCGCGGGCTGGGGCGGTCGTACGGCGACTCGTCGCTGCCGGCGGCGGCGAGCGATCGGGTGGCCAACGCGACGCTCGCGAACCGCGTGCTGGCGTTCGATGAATCCCGCGGAATTCTCAGGGCCGAAGCGGGCGCGAGCCTGGTCGAGCTGAACAAGCTGCTGATGCCGCGGGGGCTGTTCTCTCCGGTCACGCCGGGGACGAAATTCGTCACGCTGGGCGGGATGGTCGCGAGCGACGTGCACGGAAAGAACCACCACCGCGAGGGGTGCTTCGGCGCGCACGTGCGAGCGATGAAGGTGCGGCTCGCGGACGACTCGATCGTCGAGTGTTCGCCGGACACGCTGAGCGATTTGTTCTACGGGACCATCGGGGGAATGGGGCTGCTCGGGCACATCCTCGAGGTCGAGTTCGAGCTCGCGCGCATCCCGAGCCAGTGGATCTGGATGGAGAGCGAGCGCGTGGACGACATCGACTCGTTTATCACCGCGCTGAACACGGCGGCGCCGAAGTTTCCGATGACGATGGGGTGGATCGATTGCTTGAGCCGCGGCCGTCGCATGGGGCGCGGGATCATGATGGCGGGCCGCTGGGCGAGCGCTGAAGAGGCGAAGCGCACGGACCCGATGCGGCTGCCGGACGTGACGGTGCCGTTCGAGTTTCCGAACATCGCGCTCAACCCCGCGACGGCGCTCGCGTTCAACACGGTGTATTACTGGAAGCACGTCGCGCGCACGATGGCGCGGCTCGTGGGGCCCGAGCCGTTCTTCTACCCGCTCGACGCCGTGCTCGAGTGGAACCGCGTGTACGGCCCGCGTGGATTTACCCAGTACCAATGCGTGATTCCGCGCAAGGCGGGCCCGCCTGCGGTGCGCGAGTTCATGACGCTGCTCACCCGTCTCGGCGGCGCCTCTCCGCTGTGCGTGATCAAAGACTGCGGCCCCGAAGGAAAGGGCGTCTTGTCGTTTCCGCTGGAGGGCACGTCGATCGCCGTGGACATGGCGGTCTCGCCGGACCTTCAGCGCATCATCGACGAGCTCAACGCGTTTGTGATCGCCGCGGGCGGACGGGTGTACCTCACGAAAGATCGCTTCACGCGGCCCGAGCACTTTCGTGCGATGGAGCCTCGGCTCGATCGCTTCATGGCCCTGCGAGACAAGTGGGACCCGCAGCGCAAGCTGCGCAGCGCTCAGTCGGTTCGTCTCTTCGGCGACCGCGCTTGAAATATCCTCTTCGAAAGAACACTGGACGATGAAAGCAGTACTCCTCGGCGCGACCACGGGCATGGGCCGCGCGATCGCGAGGCTCTTGGCGGCGCGCGGCGATCAGCTCTTTTTGCTGGGCTTGGACGACGCGGACCTCGATCGCTCGGCGGCGGATTTGTGCGCGCGGCACCCGTCGCACGCGAGCGTGGGCCACGCGGTGTGCGATCTCGAAGACCCGGACACGTTCGCCTCGGCGCTCGATCGGGCGGACGCGGCGCTCGGCGGCTTCGACGCGGTGATCGTGACCGCGGCGATGTACGCGACGCAGGACGCGCTCGAGGCAGACACCGAGCTGGCGCGGCGGCTGGTGACGGTCAACTACGCGAACACCGTCGTGTTTTGCGAGCACGCGCGAAAGCGTCTGCTCGCGCGCGGCGGAGGCAAGCTCGTGGTCTTCTCGAGCGTCGCTGGCGAGCGCGGCCGCAAGCCTGTCGCGATCTACGGCAGCAGCAAAGCGGGAATCTCGGCGTACCTCGAGGCGCTCGACCACAAGTTTCACGGGCAGGGGCTCGAGGTCTTGTGCGTGAAGCCCGGCTTCGTGAGAACAGGAATGACAGCGGGTCTCAAAGCTCCCCCCTTCGCCGGCGAGCCCGAGGACGTCGCGCGCACGGTCGTCGCTGCGATGGACCGCGGCGAGGCCGTGGTCTACGCGCCGCGCGTGTGGTCCGCGGTGATGCTCGCGATTCGCTCTCTGCCCCGCGCGGTGATGCGTCGGATCAATTTTTGAGCGTCCGTGATTGGGGGCCAAAACGAATAGCATAGCAAGTCGACCAACCAAACGTAGTAGCGTGTTCGCGATATGCAGTCGCGCGACGACGGTGCGTTCGGACAAATCGTAGGCGGCGATTTTCGCATCGTCCGTCGCGTCGCCGAAGGGGGGATGGGGACGGTGTTCGAGGCCGAGCAGCTGAGCACCGGCGCGCGGCGCGCGCTGAAGGTGCTTCGCGCGCCGCCCGAAGAAGAGTCGCGCTGGCGGCCGTTGTTCGAGCGCGAAGTGAAGCTCGCGTCCGCGGTCGACAGCGATCACGTGGCGTACGTGGTGGGCGCGGGGATCGACCCGTCGCTGCGGCTGCCGTGGATCGCCATGGAGCTGCTCGATGGTGAAGACCTCTCGCAGCGGCTGCACCGCGACGCGATGCTCGACATCGGGACGGTGCGCGTGATCGCGCAGCAAATGGGGCACGCGCTCGGCGCGGCGCATCGGGCGCAGATCGTCCATCGAGACATCAAGCCGGCCAACGTGTACCTCGCGAAATCGAGGACCGTCGGGCTGCCGTTCGTCGTGAAGCTCCTCGACTTCGGGATCGCCAAATGGCTGACGGACTCGTCGGTGCCGACGCCCAACCTCGGGACGCCTTCGTACATGGCGCCCGAGCAGTGCGGGACCGGC
Organism: Myxococcales bacterium; assembly: GCA_013298625.1. Lineage (GTDB taxonomy): Bacteria > Myxococcota_A > Polyangia > Polyangiales. Next base: position 56,705 of record JAAFIF010000041.1, on the reverse strand, counting down.
GATCTCATCAGCCCGGCGACGGACGTGTGGGCGCTGGGTTTGCTCGTGTTTCGAATGCTGACGGGGCATTCGTTTTGGCTCTCGTCGCGCTCGGAGTCGCCTGCGATCGCCGCGCTGATGCGCGAAGTGCTGACCGAGCCGATCCCGCGCGCGAGCGAACGGGTCAAGCAGATCGACGACCTGCGCTTGGAGCTGCCGGGCTTCGACGCGTGGTTCGACCAGTGTTTGCAGCGGCCTCCTGGCGCGCGGTTCGCGAGCGCGATCGAGGCGTGCGAGGCGCTCGACGAGCTGCTCTTGGCGGCGATGCAGCACACGTCCGTGGCGCTTCGATCGCACGCGGCGGATCCGACGGTGCCGCTCGAGCCCGAGGCCAACACGGTGGTGGACTCACCACGAGCGATCAACGAGCGAGCCATGCGCGCGCCGTCCTCCGCGGTGCGACGGCGCTTTCGCGTGCAATACCGCGACGTATCTCGGCAATACGCGGTCGACGTGGCGCCGGACGAAGATCTGCTGAGCGCCGTGCATCGCGCGGGCGCGCCGCTCTTCGCCGAGTGCGGAGGCAACGCGCTGTGCACGACCTGTCGCGTGTCCGTGATCGACGGGCTCGAGCACGCGAGCGCGCGGGACGGCAACGAGTCGACCGTGGCGCAGCACCGAGGCTGGCCGCTCTCGACGCGGCTGTCGTGCCAGCTCAAGGTGCGCGGGCCGATGACCGTGCGGCGCATGGTCTCGTCCGCGGACGACGCGCCGATCGACAGCGCCTCGACGTCGGTGCGTCACCGCAACCCGCCCGAGCACCTCGTGGTCGCGCAGGCGACGCTCGTGGGGATCGAAGAGTTCAGCCGAAAGCACCTGACGTTCGACACGCTGCACGTGCTCGAGCGCTTCGCGCACCAGATGATCGAGCCCTCGCTTCCCAACGGCGCGCGCGTGCTCTCGACGCACGCCGCTGGAGTGCTGCTGGGCTACTCTACGACCGCGCGCACGATCGAGGCTGCGATCGAAGCGGCGCTGCGCAGCGCGCTTCGGATGCGCCCGCGGCTGCGGCACATCAACCACTACACGCAGCGGCACTTCGGGCACCGGTTTTCGCTCGCAGTGGGCATCGACGTCGGCGACGTCGTCCTCGTCGAGATGTCCGTCGTGCCCGGAAAAGACCCCGCGTTTATCGGCCACGCCGTGCTCGGAGCGAACCGGGCAGCGATGATCGCCGCGCGCGAGGCGGCGTCCATCGTCGTGACCGACAAGGTGCGCGGCCTGCTGCGCGAGGTGAAGACCGGCGCTGAGTTTCTCGACCGCGCCGAGCGGTTCTCGTCGGTGATCGACTTCGACAAGCCCGACGTCGCGGCGGTCGTCCAAGAGACGTACGAGCTCGTGCTCGAGCGCAAAGACGAGTTTTCGCTGGCGATGTACCGGCGATTTCTCTCGGATCCGAGCGTCGCGGCGATGTTCGCCGAGAGCGACATGGGCGCGCAGCGCGCGATGCTCATGGGCGTCTTGCACCGGGCCGTGCGCGCCCTCGATCGCTTCGAGTCGATCGAGGGCGAGCTTCGCGCGCTCGGCCGTCGGCACGCGGCGCTCGGCGTCGAGCCCGCGCAGTTTCGATTGCTCGGCCAGGCGGTGCTCGACACGCTGCGCGAGTTCTTGGGCCCCGCGCTCAACCACGACGCTGAGCTCGCGTGGATGGAGCTGTACACGATGCTCGCCCGCGCGATGATCGACGGGGCGCACGACGCATAGCGGGCGCGCCGCTGCGATCCGTGTACGATCGTCGCGTTCGATGAGCGAAGAGCCGGTCCGTGGCTTCTCGGCGCGCGACGTCGCGCTGCTCGGGGTCGTCGGCGCAGGAGCCGCGCTCTTCGCCGAGGGCTTTCGCGCAGCGTTGCACGGGCTCTATCGCGCCCTTCACCGCGCGACCGTGATCGAGCTGATCGAGCGCTTGCCTCTCGCTGGCCGCGTCGCGCTGGTCGCGCTCGGGTGTCTGCTTGGCGCGGCGCTCGCGGCGGCGGCGTCCAAGCGCGGGAGGGGAGGCGTCCCCGTGATCGCAGAGGCGATCTCGTTTCGCGGTCGGGCGCTGTCGCTGCGCGCGGCGGGGTGGCGCGCGCTCGGAGCGCTGGTCGCGATGGCCTCGGGCGCCGCGATCGGACGAGAGGGCCCGATCATTCAGTTCGGCGCCGCGCTCGGTCTGCGCGTGGGATCGCTCGCGCGCCTCGCGGACGTGCGTCGTCGCGAGCTGATCGCCGCAGGCACCGCCGCGGGGTTCGCCGCGGCATACAACGCTCCGATCGCCGGTGTTCTCTTCGTGATCGAGGTGATCGCGGGCCTCCCTGCGCGCATGACGGTGGCGCGCGTCGGAGTGGCCACGGTCGCAGGAGCGACCCTCGCGCACGGGCTGTCCGCGGATCGACCGCTGTACGGCGCGCGCACCTTCGTCTTCGATCGCAGCGCAGAGCTGCTCGCGTACGCCGTCGTCGGGCTGAGCGCCGGCGCGCTCGGGGTGCTCTTCTTGCGCGCGCTGCGTCGATTGCACGCGCGCGTCGAGTCGTCGAACGCGCCCCGCGCAGCGCGAGCGGCGCTCGGCGGACTCGCGGCGGGACTCGTGATCGCCTGGCAACCAACGCTCGCTGGCAACGGGCACGACGGGATCCTCGCGCAGCTCGCGAGCGCTCCGCCCGCGTGGTTGCTCGTCGCGCTGCTCGTGGGCAAGGGGCTCGCGACGGTCGCGACCGTGGGCGCGGGCGTTCCGGGCGGAGTGTTTACGCCGTCGATGTTCATGGGCGCTGCGCTCGGGCTGCTCGTGCACCGCGCTGGTGCGCTGCTGCTCCCGTGGGCTGTCGCGAGCCCCGCCGCGCTCGCCTTCGTCGGAATGGCCGCCATGGTCGCCGCCACCACCCACGCCCCGCTGACCGCGGCGGTCTTGATCATCGAGCTCTCGCGCAGCTCTTCGCTCACGCTGCCGCTCTTGCTCGCGACAGGGCTCGCCTCGCTCGTCGCGCGCCGCTTCGACGCAGACAACATCTACGCCCTCGAGGCCGCCCCGCCCGTCGCGCCCTCCGAGAGCGACCCATCGCAGTCGGACTATCGCCCCGACCAGCCCGTCACACACCAGCCATAGCGGCACTCGATCCGCGGAGGCGGCGCAACGACCGCCGGCCCGCACGGCTGCGACAAGCGCATCGCGTCGCGCGCCTCTCGCTCGAACCTGCGGTTGATCGCCTGCCAGTGCTGGCAGTTTCGATGCACGGGACGGCACTCGCGCGCGCTCGCGCAGAGCCTCCACTCGGGGTGATCCATCGGCTCGAGCACGCAGCGAGACTGCGCGCACACCGGGCGAACGGGCCGCGCCGCGAAGCGCCCGTCGCACGTCGCGACCGACAGCAGCCGCTGGTTCTGCGCGTCGATCGCCGCGGCTTCGTCGCGGTGCGCCGCCATCGGTCCTTGGCACCCCCCTGTCACCAACACGCAGTCCGCGTCGCTCGCGCACGATGCGCTGCGCGCGGCGTCGCTCGATCGCGAGGCCGACTCGATGAGCACATCTGCGCCGCTGTCGCCCGCCGCCGCTCCGCTCGTCGCGTCGAGCGCTGGGACGTCGTCGAGCGTCGCCGCAGGGCCGCTGTCGGCCACCGTGGGCGCCGCCGCGGGCGACGAGACCTCTGCGCCTCGCTCGAGCGTCGCGATCGGCGCGCGCGGCGTCTGTCGCGCGCATCCCGAGGGAGCCATCAACCCCAGCGCGAGGGCGAGCGTGACGCGGTCGTAGATGCTTCTTCGCTGCATCAAACACCGGGTTTATACCCCCGATCGTGCGGCGCGCGGCGGTTCTTCAGCGGTCCCGAGCGCGTCGCGCGGTTCGCAGCGGCCGTTGACACGTGTTTGCCTTGTGAGGGCCCGTGCAGTTCGCGTAGCGTGCCGGCGGTCCCGTGGCTTCTCGTCCGTCATCGCGCTCACGCGCATCGATCGTCCCCCGACTGCTAGCCACCCTCGTGCTCGGCGCGAGCGGAGCAGGCTGCGCCGCCGCGGGCAACTCTCCCAACCTCGATCAGCGCGAGGTGCGGCTCACGCTGCTGCACACGGCAGACTGGCACTCGCGGCTGTTTCCGTATCAGTTCAGGGTGCCTGCGACGGACGTCGGGCTCGGGCTGCAGCAAGAGCGCGGCCCCTTCGGCGGCGCGGCGCGCATCAACTGGCTGATCCAGCGCGAGCGAGCGCACGCGGACCGCGTCCTGCACTTGGATACAGGTGACTGTTTTCAAGGCGCGCCGATCTTCAACTTCTTCGGCGGCGAGGCCGAGCTTCGCGCGCTCGCGCACACCGGCGTCGACGCGGTCGTGATCGGCAACCACGAGTTCGACCGCGGCGCGCTCAACGTGTTTCGGCAGTTCAACCGCTGGGCGACCTTTCCGGTGCTCGCGGCCAACTACCTGTTCGACGACCCCACCACGGCCGGCTCGCCCGAGCTCGGTCGCATCGTGAAGCCGTACACGATGTTCAACCTGCGGGGGCTCAAGGTCGCGGTCATCGGCTTCGGCAACTTGTCGTCCATCTCGAGCGTGTTCGACCAGCCGAACCGCACGGGCATCACGCCCCTCAACGCCCGCGAGGTCGCGCAGTTCTACGTCGATCAAGTGGTCAACGAGGGCGCCGACGTCGTCGTGGGCGTCTCGCACCTCGGCCTCGAAGACGACCATCGAACGATCCAGTACACGACCGGCATCGACGTGATGCTCGGCGGTCACTTGCACATCGTGACCAACCCGACGCAAGAAGAGACCGACTGCGCGCCGACCGACGCGGACGGCTCGCACTGGGTGCCCGAGCTGATCGTGGGCAACGGCGGGACGCGCACGAATCCTGGCGTCGCCGCCTCGTGCAACGACACGGTCGCGCCCTTCTGCTGCTCGCAGTGGGGCGTGTGTCCGCCCAACCCTTCGCGGGGCGCGGACTACGCGGGCTGGCGCGTCGCGCCTGGCTACCAGAAGCGCCGCTGCGAGTCGCGTCGCGTGCTCGTGCAGCACTCGGGCGCGTTCATGAAGTACCTCGGCCGGCTCGACCTGACGCTGACGAACAACATCGACCGCATCGGCGAGGGGCGCGCGGATTTCGCGGCGATCGCGGGCAACGTCAACGGCGCGGGCGACCGCTTCGTGCGCCATCGCTTCGAGGTGATCGGGCATCGGTTCACGCTGTTTCCCGTGGACTCGACGGTGCCCGAAGAGCCCACGATGCGCGAGATGCTCGAGCCGTACGCGCGCACGCTCGACACCGCGGCCAACCTCGACACGCTCATCGGCTACTCGCCCAACGGAATCTCCCGCACCAACGTCGGCGGCGGCGACTCGCCGATGGGCAACCTGGTCACCACGGCGATGTGGCGACGGCTCGGCGTGCAGACGGACTTCTCTGTCACCAACACGCTGGGCATCCGCGACGCGATCCCCCCGGGGCCCGTCACGATCGACCAGATCTACAACGTGTTTCCCTTCGACAACTCGATCACCACCCTGCAGCTCTCGGGGCGCGAGGTGCTCGAGATGTTCGACTTCATCGCGCGCCGATCGACCTCGCGCGGCTGCAACTCGCAGGCGCAGATCGCAGGCGCGCGCGCGGTGATCACCTGCGGCTCGTGCGACCGCGACGGCGTGCCTGGCGACGACACCGACGCCGCTGGCAATCGCATTCTCGCTTGCGCAGAGACGGTCAACGTCGGGCTCAGGCAGACGCAGATCAACGGAACGCCCACGGGCGTGCCCGATCGCTGCGACCGCGACGACCAGTGCCCGCCCCTCACGGCGGACCGAACGAGCCCGCAGTTTCGCTCGCTGTGCGACCCGCTCTCGCACCGTTGCATGGAGCCTGTGAACCCCAACGGCAGCTACGCCGTCGCGGCCAACGACTTCATCGCCGCGGGCGGCTCGGGCTTCTTCGTGCTGCAGCGCAACACGACGCAGGTCAACACCCGCGTCGAGCTGCGCGACGCGGTGATCGACTACGTCCAGGCGCAGGCGGCGTGCGGGTGGGACTCGGGGCGCGAGTCGACCTGGCGCGCGGCGCATCCGACGCAGCCGCCCCGCGCGGACGACGGCCTTCAGACGTGCCAGACCGAAGGTGACTGCGCGACGCTCGGCCCGGACTACACGTGCGCGTGGCAGGGGCAGTCGACCTTCGACCCGCGCGGAATGCCCATGTGCTCGGTGGCCGTGGCCGCGTCGTCGGCGGACGCCGGGCGCTGCGTGCTGCGCAACTGCGTGCGCGAGCTCGCGGCGCAGCTCGCGCAGAACTGCCCAGAGACCTCGCCGAGCACCGACGTCAACGCGCGCGAGCGCTGCCTGTGCGCCAGCAACGAGCGCGCGGCGAACACGTGCAGGATCCTCCCGTGCTTCAACGCGTCGATCGGCGCGGATGCGGACGCTCGACTTCGGATGGTGTCGCGGCGATGAAGATCTTTCGTACACGAAACATCATGCTGGCGCTCTGCGCCATGGCGGCTCCGACGCTCTCGTGCGGAGGCGCTCCGTTGCCTGATCCCGGCACCAAGGACCGGGCGAACAACGGCGTGCTCACGATGCGCGTGACGATCCCGCCGGAGGCCAACCGGGGCGCGCCTGGGGCGCCGTTGTCCTTCAGCGCGACGCACGAGTACACGGTGCGCGTCGAGGCGCTCGGGCTCGACGGCAATCCCGTTCAATCCTTCAACGGAACGGCGCAGCTCGCGGTCAGCCCCGGCGTCCTCACGCAAGTGAGCGGGACCGGCGTGGCGGGGCGCCTCGTGCGCTTGACCAACGGCGTGGCCGAGGGCGTCACGGTGCGCTTCGTGCGCTCGTACGGCGAGGCGAGGATCTCTGCCGAAGAGCAGGGCTACGACCTCGGCGACGGCAGCGCGACGCCCGCGTGCGCGGACGGGATGGACAACGACAACGACGGGCGCGTGGATTATCCCGCGGACTTCGGCTGCGCCGCGCCCAACGACAACAGCGAGCGCGGCGGCTCGTACGCGCAGGGCGTGAGCCAGCCGATCTTCGTCGGGACGCCGACGATGGACGACATTCAAGGGCCCGGGACGGTCTCGCCGCTGCTCAACGAGCGCGTGACGGTGGACACCGGGACGCTGGTCGTCACGCGCATCAGCGTGAGCGGCTTCTGGGTGACGGACACGTCGCGCACGTTCTGTCCGGCCGAGGGCGGCGGGATGCGGCGCTGCGCGAACAGCTTGTTCTCGTTCAACTTTCGTCTGCCAGAGGGCATGCGGCCGTGTGATCGATTGAGCCGCTTGTCTGGCACGATTCAAGAGTTCGTCGGGACGACGCAGATGGCGCAGCCGGCGTGGACGATCCCTGCTGAAGGGCTGTTCACGGACACCTCGGGCGCGTGCCCGATCCCCGAAGCCGTGGTGCTGAGACCAAGGGCGATGGGCGAGATGGTCTCGTCGGCGCCCGCGCTCGAAGTGCTGGACATGGCCTCGATGGACGAGGCGCTCGAGCCCCTCGAAAACGCGCTGGTTCGCCTGCAAAACGTCACGATCTCGCAGAACGTCGGCCCCGAGCGCGCGAGCTGCGACATGGCGATGGGCACGTGCACGTTCGCGCCGGGGCGCTCGAGCTGCGACTTCACCGGGGACAACATCGTCGACTACGACAACCCCCTCGAGGCGCTCTGCGGCAACACGTGCCAGAAGACCGCAGGCTGCAGCGAGTGGACGGGGTGGATCCGCTTCGGGCAGATGGCCGTGGATTTCTCTGAGAATCAGCCGGGCAACGTGCAGCGGTTCATCATTTCGCCGCGCGAGGCGATCTCGAACTTCAACCCGCTGAACCAACCCGCGCCGGGCGTTCGCGCGACGGTCACGGGCACGCTCAAGCAGGTCGGACCCAACTGGATCATCGAGCCGCGGTGCACGGTGGATCTGGTCTTCGAGGGACAGGGGACCGTGCAGCCGGCGAACGCCGCGTGCGTGACGCCGCGTTCGATCGGCGAGGAGTCGAGCTGATGAAGCGCGACGCGAGACAGTTCAAAGCAATCAAGACGACAAAGGGCTGTGCAGAGACGATGGGCAACGAGAGCAACGGTCGAGCGGTGAATCGCTGGGTTCCCTTTGCGTTGGCGCTGGCAGCGAGCGCGCCGACGAGCGCGTGGGCGCAGGCTGCGTCGAACGCGACGGGGCAGGGCGCGCCGGCGAACGCTCCGGCGCCTTCGTCTTCGGCCAACAGCGAAGAGCGATCGCACGATTTTCTCGACACGCGCCTGACGTGGACCTTCGGCGACGACGACATCCTGCAGGCGACCGGGCAGCGCGTGCCGATCTCGGGGCTGCCCTCGATCGGTGACCGCTCGCAGTATCAGCTCTTCTTCGACGCGCTGAACTCGCGCTTCGCGGGACGCGAGAACCTCACGCACCTCGTGATGTACGCGCGCGCGCCGGGCTTCATCCCGCGCGTGATGACCGAGGCCTCGCTGGTGCTGCGCTTCGACCTCGGGCAGCTCTCGACCAACTCGGGCAACCTCACGCAGGCCCTCTACGACGCAGGAACGTACCTGCGCGTGCAGTACCAGACCAACCTCGCGCGGCCCAACGACGGGCTCAGCGTGACGTTCTTTCCCTTCGACACCGATCGCTTTCGCGTGGGGTATCTCTGGGACCTGTCCTGGGGCGGCAACGACATCTTTCCGCGTCGCGTAGGCGGCGCGCCGGGCGTGCGCTTCTCGTACGACAGCGGGCCCTTCTCTGCGTGGGCCGGCTTCAAGACCGCGCAGATCGTCGTCCCGCTCGAAGTGATGGTGAACTCGGGCGACATCGACATCGTCCGCGTGCAAGAGACGCAGTTCGCGGGCCTCGCGGGCATCAGCGTGCGCCCGGCGGACATCTTTCGCATCGACGCCTCGGGCGGCTTCTTTCAGCAGGGCAAGTTCGACTTCCCCGGCGTGCGCGGGCTGCCTGCGTACATCTTCGGCGGCAGCGTGCGCGCGGTGCTCAACCAGGGCATGCCCGCGTCGACGTCGATCGACATGCAGCTGTATCGCAACCACCCCGACTTTCCGATGCAGCTCTTTCGGCCAGAGTCCTACACGCCCGGTCGCGTGACGTGGAACGTCTCTGCCGAAGCCGCCCTCATCGATCAGCACCTCGTCGACGTCAACGTCGCCGGGCGCACCAATTTTCAAATGGGCCTCGCGGGCGCGCTCCAGGGCCGCGTCAAGATCGGCTACCTCAACCTCGGGCTCACCGCGCTCTACCGCGACGTGGCGTTCTTGCTGCGCAACGTCCCGAGCTTCATCCCGTTTCAGACGCTGCCGACGGACGCGCAGATCAGCCCCGAGTTCTTCTTCGCGGCCAACGTCGACTATCGCGTCTCGAGCGCCAACCTCACGCCGTCGCTCATCTTGGGCCTCCAGCTTCCCGCGACGTTCGGCAGCGTCGTGCAAGAGGGCTCGCTCGAGTCCGCGCGCACGCTGGTGATCCGCCGCGCCGGAAACTTCTCGATCCTCCCGCCCGGCGAGCGCGCGATCCCGATCTTCTCTGCGCGCGCCGCGGTCCGCTGGGACCTCTCGTCCATCTTCGGCATCATCGGCTGGGTCCAGTACGTGCGCGATCAAAACGCCACGCTGCTCCAGGTCGACAACACCGGAACGCGTCAGGTCCGCATCTTTCAAGCGCCCGATCAGCTCGGCTTCGGCGTCGCCGCTCAAGCCAGGTTCTGAACGATCGCGTCCATCACCAGCGGACGCAGCGCTCGAATCCCGTTGTTCTCTCGCGTGGGGTGGACGCGATTGGTCACCAGGGCCACCGCGACCCTCGCGGCTGGGTCGCACCAGAGCATCGTGCCCGTGAAGCCCAGATGCCCGAAGGTGCTCGCGCTCGCGAGCGTCCCCGCGCTCGATGCGCCAGCGCTCTTGCCGTCGAAGCCGAGCCGGTGCGTTCCGCCTTCGCGCTCGCGGGTCATCGCCCGCAGGACCTCACGAGAGATCCACCCGCGCTCGTCGCCGTCCAGCGATCGCAGCGACGCTTCGCCGAGGTCGGCCAGGTCCCGCGCGGTCCCGAAGAGCCCCGCGTGCCCGCACTCGCCCCCGAGCGAGTACGCGTTTTCGTCGTGCACCAGCCCCTGAACGAGCCCGCCACGCCACGCGCAACGCTCGGTCGGCGCGAACAAATCCCCTGAAATTTGAGAGACAAAATCACGCACTGGCCGATAGTGTAGAGCCAGCGTGGGGCTGCGCTCGCGCAGCGGCGCGAGCACCTCTCGCTCGATCAGCGCCCCCAGCGACAGACCGCTCGCCCGCGCGAAGCACTCTCCCGCGGTGATGTACCCGAGGTCGCTGTAGCGCACAGCGCGTCCGTTGGGCTCGAGCGGCTCGCGCAGCAGCCTCGCGAGCACGCGCGCGCGCGCGTCGTCCGTGCCCGCCTCGCGCGCTTCGATCTCACGAAACAGCGGGACCCACGCGGACAGCTCGCTTCGATGCGAGAGCAGCGCGTCGAGCGTCGCGTCCCCCGCAGGATGCCCTGCGCTCTCGGGCCAGAGGTCTCTCGCGCGCGTGCCTTCGAGCGAGAGCTTGTCGCGATGCGCAAACGAGACCGCCGCGAGGGCGAAGACGGCCTTCGTCACGCTGGCGAGGTCGTAGAGCGTGTCGATGCGCACGGGCGCAGCGTCGGGCTCGTACGAGAGGCGACCGACGACGGTGTCCTCGCGCATCCACCGCGATTCACGAGGAGAAAACCAGCGAACGCTGAGCTGCGCGCCGGGGGTGACCCGCTCGGCTACCGCGCGCTCGAGCTCGTCCAACCATCGAGCCATGCGTCCAGTCCCTTCACTCCGTCCACGACTTCGAGCGCGTGCGCCACGTTGTCGGGGACGAAGCGCTCGCGCACCGCGCGCTCGACCCACTCGCGCAGCCCTGCCCAAAAACCGTCGTGCTCGAGCAAGACCACGCGCTTGTCGTGCAGGCCGATCTGCCGCTCGGTCAGCGCTTCGAACAGCTCGTCGAGCGTCCCGAACCCGCCCGGCAGCGCGACGAACGCCCCCGACGCGCGAAACATCTGCTCTTTGCGCTCGTACATCGAGCGCACGACAGAGAGCTCGGTGAGCCCCTTGTGCGTGAGCTCGCGCTGGTCGAGCGACTGCGGGATCACGCCGAACACCGCGCCGCCCGCGAGCAGCGCAGAGTCCGCGAGCGCGCCCATCATGCCGACGCTCGCGCCGCCGTACACCACGCGCAGAGACTTCGCCGCGAGCAGCGCGCCGACCTCGCTGGCGAGCGAGAAGTAGCGCGGGTCGACCACCCGCGAGCTGCCGCAGAACACACACACTGAGTTGCTCGGTCCGTAGCTCATCGCGGACGCGGAGCGTACCTCAGCGGGTGGTCAAGAGCGTGATCGTTCCGGCGCCGGTCATCGAGCCGAACGTGACGCTGCACCGGTCGGCCAGGTCGGGCGCCGTCGTCGAGCGCAGCCGGATCTGCACGTTGGTGTTGGCCATGATCGGGATGTTGGGCGCGCTGCGGTACATCAGCCGCGGCGTGGGCAGCGTGTCCGTGTTGCGGTCGACCACGAACGAGCGGACGACCTGCGTCCCGATGACCAGGTCGAAGGTCGCCGTGTGCGTGTTGCACACCGCGCGCGTCTTGAACTCGTTGGCCGTGAGCCCGATCGTCGCCGCGATCCCCACGACGCGCGTGCCCATCACCGTACGCGCGCCACCAATGCTATCGCCTGGCATGGCGAGCTCGCGTTGGCCGCCGCCGCCCATGTCCGCTGCGAGCGAGATCGCGACGTCCTCCGTGGTTGTCCCTGCGCTCGTCGTGGTGACTCCCGGGCAGCCGCACGGGTCCGCGGTCATCGCGCCGCTCACGGTCGCTTCGCGAAGGGCGTTTTCGGTGACCGTCAGCGTGAATGGCCCGGAGTTGGCCTGATAGCCGTCGACGACGATCATCACGCGGTCGAACTGCGCGAGCCCCGTCGCGACCGCCCGCGACGCCGCGCTCTGACACGCGAACGACTCGCCGCTGTCGTCGTTGCATGCGAGCACGTCGCCGGGCATCTCGCAGCTGCCGCGCTGGATCGACACGATCGAGTCCGCGAAGCGCGGGCACCCCGCCATCCCCACGTTGGGCACGTCCGTGCTGGCGACGAGCGTCCCGCCGCGCTGCACTTGATACTCGAAGAAGATCTCCGGCGCGCCGTCGGACATCATCGTGCACATGGCGATGGGGTTGACCGTGCTCTCTGCGCGCGCTGTCGTCCCTTCGACGACGAGCGATCCGCCGATGGTGCGGATGTTCATCCCGTCCGCGAGCTGTTGGCAGGTGCGCTGCGGACCGGTGTCGGTCACGACGTCGACGACGTCTTCGCTCGCGTCCATCGCCACGGCCGCGTCGCCGTCGGACGGCGGCGGATAGAGCCGCGTGACGTCGAACGAGCACGCGCCCACGCTCGCGCACGCGCCGGTGAGCAGCGCCCAACGAGCCCATCGCGAGCGCATCAAAACGTCCCTCCCACGATGAGCGTCGCGCCGTCGGCAGTGGGAAGGATGGTCCCCGTTCGAACGCGCGCCCTGCGCGTGGACGGAGGGCTGTGCGCAGGGCGGCTCTGGGCGATCTCGATTCCGAACGCGACGCCCGCGGCGACGCCGAGGCCGATGGACGTCGCGATGAGCCCGTTGGTGAGCGTGGCGCGCAGCTGCAGGTCGTTGATGGCGGTCTGCGGACACCACGGCGTGCTGTCGATGTTGGGTCTGCGATCGCCGCACTCGCGCAAGAGCTGGACGTAGTAATTCTGCGCGTAGACGTAGACCGCGACCGAGGCGCCGACGCTCGCGAGCGAAAGCGCTCCGAGCACGATGCCCACGGTGCGCGCCGTGTGCGGCGGCTCTGCGGGGCGCACGACGACGCGCTCGGTCACGATGGTGCGCGCGCCGCCCTCTGCGTTGTTGCCGGACCCTTGCACGCGCTCTTGGGCCATCTCGGCGTCCGCGCGCAAGACACGGATGCGCGCCTCGACCTGTTCGCGCTCGCGCGCGTTGGGGAGCTGCGAGAGAAATCGCTCGTACGCGTCGATGGCCTGCTGCGGGATGCCCAGCCTGTCGTAGGTCAACCCGAGGTTGTAGAGGATCCTCGGCCGGGGCGAGAGGTTGAACGCCGCTTCGAAGCGCGCCGCCGCGGTGCTGTAGTCCTCGAGTTCGAACGCCGCGCTGCCCTCTTCGTAGAGGGCCAGCGCGCGTCGGTCCGCCTCTGCGCTGCCTGGACGCGCGGCGCTGCCCGGCTGCGCCTGCGCGCTCGCGGCGGCGGGAGCACAGAGCGCAGCGCCGAGGCAGAGCGCAAACGCGCCTCGACGAGAGTTGAGCGATGCCTTCACCGCCGCAAGTATAGCGGCTTTGCTCGGTTCGACGAACATCCTGCGCGCGGCGATCGTCGCCGCAGGGCGCTTATTTCTTCGCGCGCTCGGCGATGCGAGCCTTGAGCTGCGCGGCGATGGCAGGCGGCACGAACTCGTCGACGTTGCCTCCAAACGACGCCACTTCTTTGACGAGGCTCGAAGACACAAACGAGTGGTCGTCGCGGGTCATCAAGAAGACGGTCTCGACGTCCGGCGCGAGCCTTCGGTTCATGAGCGTCATCTGAAACTCGTACTCGAAGTCCGCCACCGCGCGCAGGCCGCGGACGACGGCGCTCGCGCCTTTTGTGTGCGCATAATCAACGAGCAGCCCGTCGATCATGTCGACCTCGACCTTCGCGGGGTCCGAGACCGAGCGCACCATCGCGATCCGCTCTTCGAGCGAGAACAGCGGCTGCTTTCGCTGGTTGTGCGCGACCGCGACGATGAGCTTGTCGAACAGCGCGCAGCTGCGCTGGATGATGTCCAGGTGTCCGTTGGTCAGCGGGTCGAACGAGCCTGGATACACCGCGATTCGCGTCATGCCGTCGAGCGTACGCCGAAGCCGAACCAGAACACGAGCGTCGTGTCTCCGTACTCTTTCTCGTACGGCTCTTGCTCGAACGCGGCTCGCGCTGTGTCGCTCCACGCGATCACGTCGCGCGTGGCGCGCTCGACGACGACCGTGGCACCTTCGCTGAGCCAGCCGGGCGTGCGCACGAGCGCGTCGAGCGCAAGCTGCTCGAGCCCGTGCGCGTAGGGCGGGTCGATCAGCACGAGGTCGAACGGCGCTCCGTGGCCCTGAGGGGCTTTGTCGAGCACGCGTCGAACGTCCCGCGCGAGCACGCGCGCGTTGGCTTCGAAGCGGCAGTCTTCGACGTTGCGGCGGATCGTGCTGCAGACCTTCTCGCTCGCGTCGACGAAGAGGCACGCGCTCGCGCCGCGCGAGAGGGCCTCGATGCCGAGCGCGCCGGTGCCCGCGAACAGGTCGAGCACCGAGGCGCCGTCGACGGGTCCGAGGACGTTGAAGAGCGCCTCGCGCACCTTGTCCGTCGTGGGGCGCGTCTCTACGCCGGACGGGGGCGCGTGCAGCTTGCGCCCCCTCGCGCTGCCTGCGATCACCCTCACGAACGAGCCCCCTCGCGTGCGCTTTGCCGGGACATCAGAAGCGCAGGTTGAACACCGCGCCCTGGGTCTGCGTGCCGAGGTTCGGCGTGACCATCCACTGCGCGCGGAGGTTGTCGCGGCTGCGAGCTGCGGCCGCGGTCGCGGGCGTGGCCGCGGGGCGCGCGGCGGGGGTCGAGTCGGTCACCACGAGGATCACACCAGCGGCGAGCACCGCTGCGCCGACGCCGATCGTGACGCCGATGGTCGTGTTGGCCGACGAGAGCGCCTCGCACAAAGGCCGCGCGCCGTTGTGATCCGCTGCGGTGCCCGTCACGCCTTGTCCGCCGTTGATAATGCCGGGGCAAACGTCGCTGCTGCTCAGCTCTGCGCGGTTGGGCAGCGGGTTCGGAAAGATCGACTGATACGCCAACACTCGCCCGGTCTGGTTGGCTTTGATCTCGTCGTTGAGGCTCATCACACCGACGCCGCCCAACACGGCGCCGACGATGCCGACGATCGCGCCCGCGCCGATCGCGCCGAAGCCGATGTAGCGGCGGATCGGGGCGCCGGGCTGCGCCGGACCCGTCGGCCCTGCTCCGCCGGTTCCGCCGGTTCCGCCCGTGCCGCCCGTGCCGCCGGTGCCGCCCGTGCCGCCCGTGCCACCGGTGCCGCCGGTCGAGCCGGTCTGTGAAGGAAGCAGCGCGCGAAGCACCTGCTCGGTGGCCGCGTGCCAACGGTCTTCGTCCACCGCTTGCGCGCGCGGAAGCTCGGTCTGCGACGGCGGCGTCGGCGTGCCCGCGGTCGTGTCGAACAAGATCACTTCGAGCCGCACAGGGGCGGTCGCGCGCCGCGCGCCTGCGCGACGAACGGCGCCGTACAAGAACCGCGGCGCGTGAATGTGATCCGCGATCTGCCGCAGGCACTCGACCGGCACCGCGTCATCGCAGCCAAACGCTGCGATCAGCTGCTCGAGCGCCGGAGTGTTGTCGGGAACCGTGAACCCCGCGCGCGTCGCCGAGCGCCGCAGGCTCGCCGTGGCCACCTGCGCAGCTTCGTCCTCGCCGTCCGGCGCGCGCAATCCCAACACTGGAAGCGGCCCGCGCTGCACCTGCGCGAACGCCGAGCTCGCGAACAGCAGCGTCACGAGCGCGGTCCAGAGCGACAGCCACCGTCGCCAACGGGGATTCTTTTTCGTCACGTCGATGCTCCTTCGATTCTTTCAGTGCTCTCGCCGTACGCGCCGTCGAGAAAGCCACATGCGGCGGCGATTGTACGAGCACCGCTCGCTGCCCGTAAACGGTCTTGAGCGTTCGCCCTCCGTCTCGATGGCCCCCCAACGCGTCCTGGCGTATGAGCGTGCATGGCGCGCGCATGACGACCTGGACGATCTCTCGAGTGCAGGACTGGACGAGTAAGGATTTTTCGGCGCGTGGCTTCAGCTCCCCGCGCCTCGAAGCGGATTTGCTGATCTGCCACGCGCTCGGCATCCGCCGCGTAGACCTCTACGTGCGCTTCGATCAACCCCTCAGCAACGAAGAGCTCGCGCGCGTCCGCTCGCTCGTCGAGCGTCGGCGCAAACACGAACCGGTCGCCTACATCACCGGCAGCCGTGGTTTCTATGGTCGCACGTTCGCCGTCGACCCGAGGGTCCTCATCCCCCGGCCCGAAACCGAGCTGCTCATCGAGCTCGCGCTCGAGGCCCTGCCTCCGCTCGGCGCGATCGAGTCTGTGTCCAGCGAGCCCAGCTCAGCGCTGCCCAAGCGCCGCGCCCTCGACGTCGGCACCGGCTCGGGCATCCTCGCGATCACCCTCGCCTGCGAGCGAGACGACCTCGTCGTCGACGCCGTCGACCTGTCGCACGACGCGCTCGCCGTCGCCCGCGCCAACGCCGAGACCCTGGGCGTCAGCGGCCGCGTGCGCTTTCTGCACGGCTCGCTGCTCGAGCCGGTCGAGGGCGAGAAATACTCGCTGATCCTCAGCAATCCGCCGTACATCGCGCGGCGCGACATCGAGACGCTCATGCCCGACGTTCGCCTGCACGAGCCCCACGCGGCGCTCGACGGCGGCGAGTCTGGCACCGAGCTCATCGAGCAGCTCGTGGTGATGGCGCGCAAGGCCATCGAGCCCGGCGGGCTCTTCGCCCTCGAGTTCGGTCACGATCAAGGCCCGCGCGTGCTCGAGCTCGCGCGCTCCGCCGGCTTCGCGGACGCCGTCGTGAAGAAAGACCTCGCCGGCCTCGATCGCGTGCTCGTCGCGAAGGGCTGAGCGGCCCGACGAGCGAAAGCTCACTGCGAGCGAGGCAGCGCGCAGCCGCCGGCGACCGGCGCGATCGTCGGTTCGGGCGGGCACTCGATCGGGCGCTCCATCGGGCGCGGGGGGTCGCTGCGCGTCTGGTCGCTCGTTCGCTCGATGTTCCATTGCGCGCGGCGGTTGCGCGCGCGGCTCGTCGGGCTCGTCCCCTCGTCGAGCGGTCGCGTCGCGCCCTCGCCGCGCACGGTCAACCGCGCAGCATCGACCCCGCCGCGCACCATCCTGTCGCGCACGGCCGTCGCGCGGGCCTCGCTCAGCCGCGCTCCTCCTCGCTCGCCTCGATCGCTGTGCCCCACTACGACGACCCGCTCGATCTCGCGGTGCTCGCGCAGCACCGTCACGACCTCGTCGATCACAGGCTCGCTGGCTGGTTCGATCCGCGCCGATCCTGGCGCAAAGTACACGTTCGGCAGGATCCGAATACGCTCTTGGTTGATCACGATGCGCCTGGGCTCGGGGCACCCGTCCGATCCTGGCGGCCCAGGATCGCTCGGGCAGCGATCGCAGCGATCCACGATGGCGTCTCGATCGTTGTCCGGGTCGGGGCAGCCGTCGTCGTCCTGCCACTGATCTCGGTCCTCGCTCTGCGTCGGACAGAAATCGTCTGCATCCGCGATGCGATCGCAGTCCTGGTCGACCTCGGGGCAGCCGTCGTCGTCGGCGACGCGGTCGATGTCCTCTGCGCTGCTCGGGCATCGGTCGGCAGCGCCGCGGACGCCGTCGCGATCGGGGTCGTCTGTGGGCGCGCGCAAGGACGTTGTTGCGGTGTCTGCCGATCGCGGCGCGACGCGCGTCGAGCATCCTGCGACGAGCGCGGCGAGCGCGAACGCTGTGCGTGAGGCTCTCAAGAGACGGATCGTACGCTACAGCCCGAGCCGCGCGCGCGCGCCGTCGATGATCTGGCGAATCAGCCACGGGTGTGACTGCCCGCTCGCCTCGGTGATCATCGCGAGGTCGCTGTAGCCTGGGGCGATTCCTGGCAGCGGGTTGAGCTCGATAAACGAGGGCTCTCCGTCGCGATCGAGCCGAACGTCGACGCGCCCGACGTCGCGGCAGCCGAGCGCGCGGTACGCCGCCAACGCGCACTGCTCGACGGCGTCCCGCGTGCGCGCGTCGCAGCGCGGCGGGCACTCGATCTCGACGTGCTCGCGCCAGTCGCTGAGCTGCTTGACCGAGAGCGAGTACACGAAGCGCTCGTTGCTCACGCGCCGCGGGCTGATCGACGAAGTGCCCAGCACGCGAGCGCTCGGCCCTGTCCCCAAGATCCCCACGGTGAACTCTGCGCCCGGAAGAAACTCTTCGACCAGGACGGGCTCGCGGTACCGCGTGATCAGTCGTCGCACGAGCGCTTCGAGCGCGCGCGCGTCCTCGACCCGCGCGTCCTCGTGGATGCCCATGCTCGAGCCCTCTCCGACGGGCTTTGCGAAGAGCGGATAGCGTAGATTCACTAGAGAAATGTCAGCGATTTCTTCGATCACGCAGAAGCGCGCCGTGCGCACTCCGTGCGAGCGCACCACGTGCTTGCACACCGCTTTGTCTTGGGCGACCGCGAGCGTGAGCGGGTCCGAGTGCGTGTACGGGACGCCGAGCATCTCGAGCAGCGCGGGAACCTGCGCCGCGCGCGAACGCCCGCCCACGCCCTCGGCGAAGTTGAACACGAGCTGCGGTCGCGCAGAGCGAAGCGCGTCGATCAGCGGCTCGCCGTAGCCGAGGTAGCGCGCGCGGTGCCCCGCCGCTTCGATCGCGCTCAGCACCGCGTGCAGCGTCGCATCGGAGTCGTACTCGACCAGCGCGTCCTCCGGTTGACCGGGCCGCGGCGCGACGTCGCGCTTGAGGTTGCACGTCACGCCAATATCCAGCGCAGCGCTCGTCACGAAGTTACCTCCCGTCACCTTCCGTCACTCTCCGTCGCGCTCGGCCGCGGTGGGGATCAACGGCAGCGCGCGTTTGCGCGGCGATTTGGCGGTCATGGTTGGGTCTTTGTAAACGAAGGTCTCGCCCGCGTAGTTGCGCAGGACGATCGCCCCGTCGCGCCGCTCGACGACGTACTCGGGGCCGACCGGGATCTTGCCGCCGCCGCCGGGGGCGTCGACGACGAAGGTCGGGACGGCCAGGCCCGTGGTGTGTCCGCGCAGCCCCTCGATGAGCTCGATCCCGCGCTCGACGCTGGTGCGCAGGTGCATCGCGCCTACGACGGGGTCGGCTTGATAGAGGTAGTAGGGGCGCACACGAATTCGAAGCAGCCCTTGAAACAGCGCCTTGAGCGTCGGCAGGTCGTCGTTGACGCCGGCGAGCAGGACTGTTTGGTTTCCCAGCGGAATCCCGAGTCGCGCGAGCTTCTCTGTGGCCCGAGCCGCTTCTTCAGTGAGCTCTCTCGGGTGGTTGAAGTGCGTGTTGATCCACAGCGGCCCGTGGCGGTCGAGCAGGCGCAAGAGCGCGTCGTCGAAGCGCATCGGGAGCATCACGGGCTCGCGCGAGCCGATGCGCACGAGCTCGACGTGCGGGACCGAGCGCACTTGCGACAGGATGTACTCGAGCTGCTCGTGCGGCAGGGTCAGCGGATCGCCGCCAGAGATCAGCACGTCGCGGACCTCTTCGTGCGCGCGCAGGTAGGCGATCGCCTCGTCGATCTCTGCGCGGCTCCGCGCGGCGTCGCTGTGGCGCCAGTTGCGCTTGCGGATGCAGAAGCGGCAATAGCTCGAGCAAAACGAGGTCACGACGAAGAGCACCCGATCGGGGTACCGATGCGTCAGCCCCGGGGCGACCTGGTCTCGCTTCTCTCCGAGCGGGTCGTCTTCGCCCTCGCTCGTGTCCTCGTCGGCGCTCGGGACCACCATGCGACAAATCGGGTCGCTCGGGTCGCTCGGGTCGATCAGCGAGAAGTAATACGGCGAGATCGCCCAGCGAAATCGCTGGCTCTGCGCGCGGATCGCCGACAGCTCACGCTCGGGTAGACCGAGCAGCGCGCCGAGCTCGTCCGTCGTTCGAACGAGGTTCGAGAGCTGCCAACGCAGGTCGTTCCACTGCTCCGAAGGGACGTCACGCCAGGCGCTGCGCTGCTTCGCAGTGGACGACACGGGCTCGATCGTACCAGCCGCGAAATCCCGTCGTCCCCTGCGCTACAATGCTTTTCACAGTGGATCCGCTAGACCGACGAACGCTCTTGCGCGCGCTCTCCAGCGCACCCCTCGTGGCCTCGTGCGGGCGCGTCGACCCCGCGCCGAGTCGAAATGCCCCGAGCGCGCTCGCACAGCACAGCACATCGGGCGGCGAAGTGGTCAAGAGCATCGAGCCCCTCGGCGCGCTCTGGCGCACGCGCGACCCGTTCTTGTTCTGCGCGCACCACAACGACGCCTACCCGATCGCCAACGGCGCGATGGGGCCGGCCAACGGGCTCGCGGGCCGGGACATCGGCCAGGACTTCAGCCGCCGCGACGGGTGGTCGATGTACCACGGCGATTCTGTCCCTGGATTTCCTCAGCATCCGCACCGAGGCTTCGAGACCGTGACCGTCACGCGCACGGGCCTCGTCGATCACTCGGACTCGCTCGGCGCCACCGCTCGCTACGGCGAAGGTGACGTTCAGTGGCTCACCGCCGGCGCGGGAATCCAACACGCCGAGATGTTTCCCCTCCTCTCGAGCGCTCGCGACAACCCCCTCGAGCTCTTTCAGCTCTGGCTCAACCTCCCGCGCGCGGACAAGTTCGCAGACCCGCACTTCTCCATGTTCTGGAGCGACAACATCCCCAACCACGTCGCGCTCGACGGCGACGGCCGTCGCACCGAAGTGACCGTCGTCGCTGGCGCGCTGGGCGCAGCGCACCCCCTCGCGCCTCCGCCCCGCTCGTGGGCCTCGCGCCCCCGCTCGGACATCGCCATCTGGGTGCTCAAAATGGCGCCCAACGCGCGCTTCTCGCTTCCCCCCGCGAGCTCGTCCGAGGTCCACCGCACGCTCTATTTCTTTCGCGGCGACTCGATGCGCGTCGGCGAGCGCTCGCTCGCCTCGAGGCACATGGCCGAGCTGCACGCAGCGCGCGAAGCCACCCTCGTCAACGGCTCGGCCATCGGCGAAGCGCTGTTGCTCCAAGGTCGCCCCATCGGCGAGCCCGTCGCCCAGCGCGGCCCCTTCGTCATGAACTCCATGGACGAGATCCGACAGGCGTACAGCGACTACCAGCGCACCCGCTTCGGCGGCTGGCCCTGGAGCGACACCGACCCGGTCCATCCTCGCGACCAGGGCCGCTTCGCCGTCCACGCCAACGGCCGCCGCGAGCGCGCGCCGCGAGGCTGAGAGCGCTCGCGCACCGTCCGTTGTGCGCGGTGCAACTCCTGCGTTTGTGTGCACCTGCTGCGCTGCTCGTTCGCGCATTGCGCGCGCGGCGCACGCACTCGCGCGTCATCGTCGCTGGCACCATCGTTGCGATGCCGCGCGGCAGCCCCCATGGCATCTGCACCGATGACACTTGGCCCTGCTCCCGCGCGGCTCGCGCCTGTCTCCATTGCAGACGCGCGCTGCGCGCACTGCGGCGGCGTGATCGACGACCCCAAGCTCGCGCCGTACTGCTGCGACGGCTGCGGCGCGGTCGCTGCGCTTTTGCGAGACGAAGGGCTCGAGCGCTACTACGACCTGCGCGGCGGCGACAGCGTGGCTCCGTCGCGCAGCGCCGAGGCGCCGAAGGACCTCGCGTGGATCGAGCCCATCGAAGCGCGCATCCAGAGCGCCAAGGGCATCGAGCGGGTCGCGCTCGACCTGCAGGGCATCCAGTGCTCGGCCTGCGTGTGGCTGCTCGAAGAGCTCTTTCGCCGCGCCGAAGGAGCGCTGCGCATCGAGCTCAACCCTGGCCTCGGCCACGTGAGCATGCTCGTGCAGAAGAGCTTCGACCTGCGCGGGTACGTGATGACCGCGGGGCGCTTGGGCTATCGCTTCGGCCTCCCTGCGAAGAGCGGCGACAGCGCGCTGCCTCGACGCTCGGGGCTCGTCGCGCGCCTCGGCGTGTGCGTCGCGCTCGCGATGAACGCGATGATCTTCGCGCTGCCGCTGTACCTCGGGCTGAGCGAAGGGCCGACGTACGTAGCGTTTCGCTGGATCACCTTCGGCCTGTCCACGGCCAGCGTGCTCGTCGGCGGAACGGTCTTCTTTCGCTCGGCCTGGACCGCGCTGCGCAAGGGAATCCTGCACTTGGACGTCCCGATCGCGCTCGGGATCATCGCCGCGTACTCGGGCTCTGCGCTGCATCACTTGAAGGGCGTCGACGGCGCGGCGTACTTCGACACCGTCGCGGTCTTCATCGCGCTGATGCTCTTCGGCCGCTGGATGCAAGAGCGCGCGATCGAGCGCAATCGTCAGATGCTGCTCGCGGACGACGGCGTCGAGAAGCTCCCTGCGCGCAGGATCAACGCGGACTCGGTCGAGATCATCGAGTGCCGCGCGCTCAAGCAGGGCGATCGCGTGCTCGTCGCGCCGGGCGAGCCCGTGCTCGTCGACGCGGTGCTGCGCGACCTCGACGCGAGCGTCTCGCTCGACTGGATCCAGGGAGAGAGCGCTCCGCGGCCTGTTTTGCAGGGCGAAATGGTCCCTGCGGGCGCGTTCAACGCGGGCAGCCGCGCGATGACGCTCGAGGTGAGCACGGACTTCGCTGCGTCTCCGCTGCGCGCGCTCTTGGGCAACGCGGTGCGCGACGACCTCGCGCGCTCGACGCCGTGGTGGCAGACGCTCGCGCGCTGGTACGTGATCGGCGTGCTGACCCTCGCGACCGCGGGGCTCGCGGGCTGGTGGTACTTCGCGGGGCTGTCTCGCGCGCTCGAGGTCGTGACCGCTGTGCTGGTGGTGACGTGCCCGTGCGCGTTCGGCCTGGCCGCGCCGATGGGCTACGAGATCGCGCAGTCGGGGCTGCGCCGCGTGGGGCTCTTCGTGCGGACCGCAGGCTTTCTCGATCGCGCGACGAAGGTGCGCCGCGTGGTGTTCGACAAGACCGGGACCGTGACGACGGGCGCGCTCGAAGTGACCGACGTCGCGCCGATCGAGGCGCTCGACGACAGCGGGCGCAACATCTTGTTCAACCTCGTTGCGCGCTCGAGTCACCCGCGTGCGACGGCGGTGCGCCGCGCGCTCGAGAAGCGCGCGAAGAGCGTCGGTGAGTCGTCGGTGTTCGACGGCAAGCTCGACGTGGTCGAGCACGTGGGCAAGGGGCTCGAAGTGCGCTTGCTCGACGGGACGCACTATCAGCTCGGCTCCGTCGACTGGGTGCTCGGCGCCGAGCGCGCGAAGCAATCCCCTGAAGGCGTCCTGGTGTTCGCGAAGGACAACGTTGTCCTTTCTGAGGTCAACACGGACGAAGTGCTGCGACCGGACGCCAAGCGCGAGGTCGCGGCGTTGGAGGCCGAGGGCTACGAGGTGTGGCTGCTCAGCGGCGACGCTCCTTTGCGCGTGAAGCGCACGGCATGCGCCCTCGGGATCGCCGAGGAGCGCGCGGTCGGAGGGTGCACGCCGGAGGACAAAGCGAAGTGGGTCGAGGCGCACGACCGCGGCGACACGCTGGTTGTGGGCGACGGCGTCAACGACGCGCCCGCAGTTTCTCGTGCGTTCTGCGCGGGAACGCCCGCGATCGACCGACCCTTCCTCCCCGCGCGAACGGACTTCTACTTCACGACGGCGGGGCTGCATCCAGTGCGCGCGGCGCTCAAAACTGCGCGAATGTTGGCGCGCACCAACGCGAGAAATCTAACCGCTGCGCTGGCCTACAACGTGCTGGTGGTGGCGTTGGCCCTGGCAGGCGGGATGTCCCCGCTGCTGTGCGCCGTGATCATGCCCGCCAGCACGTTGGTCTTCCTCTTGGCGACCTGGGTGCAGTTGGGCGGGAGCAACGCGCCATGGAAGTGATCGTTCTTCAAGCCTTCGTGAGCCTGATGCTCGTGTTCTGCATGCTGCTCCTCTTCGGCCACATGCTGAAGAAGCGCACGCCCGAGCACGCGGATCGGCTCGCGCTGCTGCCTCTCGAGGACGACCACTCGCAGACGCGTGACTGATTCGAAACAGAAGGTATGAAAGGAGTGCTGCGAATGGACGGCGGCGGTGCCTCGGCTGAAACCGAGGTCGTCGAGACGGAGCGCGTTGAATACAACGACGCAATCGTCCGCAACTTCATGTGGGCCTCGGTCCTCTTCGGCGTCGTTGGGATGCTGCTCGGGGTGATCGTCGCTCTCCAGCTCGCCTGGTGGCCTGCGAACTTCGCGTTCTTCGCCACGTTTGGGCGGCTCCGACCGTTGCACACCAACGCAGTGATCTTTGCGTTCGTGGGCAACATGATGTTCGCCGGCGTGTACTACTCGACGCAGCGCTTGTGCAAAGCGCGGCTCGCGAGCGACATGCTCTCGAAGATCCATTTCTGGGGGTGGCAGCTCATCATCGTGAGCGCCGTCGTCACGCTGCCGCTCGGCATCACGGCGGGCAAGGAGTACGCGGAGCTCGAGTGGCCGATCGACATCGCGATCGCGCTCATCTGGGTGGTCTTCGCGGTCAACTTCTTCTGGACCCTCGCGATCCGTCGCGAGAAGCACCTGTACGTCGCGCTGTGGTTCTACATCTCCACGATCATCACCGTGGCGATGCTCCACATCGTCAACTCGCTCGCGATCCCGACGGGCCTGCTGAAGAGCTACTCGGTGTTCGGCGGAGCGCAGGACGCGCTGGTGCAGTGGTGGTACGGCCACAACGCGGTCGCGTTCTTCCTCACGACCCCGATCCTCGGCATCATGTACTACTTCGTCCCGAAGGCTTCGGGACGTCCGGTGTACTCGTACCGACTGTCCATCGTGCACTTCTGGGCCCTGGTGTTCATGTACATCTGGGCCGGCCCCCACCACTTGCTCTACACGTCCCTTCCGGACTGGGCGCAGACGCTCGGAATGATCTTCTCGGTCATGCTCTGGGCGCCCTCGTGGGGCGGCATGATCAACGGCTTGCTCACGCTGCGCGGCGGCTGGGACAAGCTGCGCACGGACCCCGTGCTGAAGTTCTTCGCAGCGGGCGTGACGTTCTACGGCATGGCCACGTTCGAAGGACCGCTGCTCTCGATCAAGAGCGTGTCGGGCCTCGCGCACTACACGGACTGGATCATCGGCCACGTGCACTCGGGCGCGCTCGGGTGGAACGGCTTCATGGCCGCCGGCATGTTCTACTGGCTGATCCCGAGGATGTACGGGACCAAGCTGCACTCGCAGAAGGCCGCGGACGCGCACTTCTACATGGGCACGTTCGGCATCTTGATCTACGCCCTCTCGATGTGGGCCAGCGGCGTGACGCAGGGACTCATGTGGCGCGCGCTCACCTCCAACGGCGCGCTGCAGTACCCGAACTTCGTCGAGACCACGGTCGCGATCCAGAGCATGTACTGGGCGCGTCTGCTCGGCGGAACGCTCTACCTCGCGGGCATGATCGTCATGGCGTGGAACCTCGTCATGACCGCTCGCGCCGGTAAGTTCGCGGCGGTCACCACCGAGGTCACCTTCACGAAGGAAGCCCCCTCGAACGTTCGCTGGACGCAGGTCGTCTTCGGCATGCCCGTGATCCTCACGGCCGTCGTGATGGCCCTGATCGGGACGGTCGCCTTCGTCGACGGCATGGCCGGCGTCTTCACCGTCGGGCTCGCGTTTGGCATCGCCATCGTGGGCGCGATCTTGATGCAGGTCTCTCGCGGAGCGGGCGGCGCCAGCTGGCACCGCTTGCTCGAAGGCCGCCCCTTGGCCTTCACCGCGTTCACGACGATCGGCGTGCTCATCGGCGGCATCGTCGAGCTCGTTCCGATCATCGTGAAGAAGCCTTCGGACCCCCGCGTGACGACGGCGCCCGCGCCGCTGCGCGCCCTCGAGCTCGCAGGTCGCGACGTCTACATCTCCGAGGGCTGCTACGTGTGCCACTCGCAGATGATCCGTCCGTTTCGCTGGGAGACGCAGCGCTACGGCGAGCGCTCGACCATCCTCGACTCGATGTACGACCACCCCTTCCAGTGGGGATCGAAGCGAACCGGTCCTGACCTCGCTCGCGAAGGCGGCAAGTACCCGAACCTCTGGCACTACCGCCACATGATCGACCCGCGCGCCACTTCGCCTGGCTCGATCATGCCGCCGTACGCGCACCTCCGCACGAGCACCGTCGACTTCGCTCGCACCTCCGCGACGATGTCCGCGATGCGCACGGTGGGCGTGCCCTACACGGACGCGCAGATCACCAACGCGCCCAACGAAGCGCGCGCCATGGCCCAGGCCATCGTCCGCGACCTGCGCGAGCAGGGCGTCGAGGCGCAAGAGAACAGCCAGCTCATCGCGCTCGTCGCGTACCTGCAGCGCATCGGCGTCGCCAACCCGCCGCCGGTCGCTCAGAACGACAACAACAGCAACAGCAACGCCGCCGTGGCGAGCCGCTGAGAGAGGAGGACGATCGTGTACGCACAAATGTTTCGCGAGAGCCCTCTGCTCATCATGCCCCTCGTCTCGCTGGTGTTCTTCTTCGCCGTCTTCGTCGCGGTGGTGTTTCGCTTCATGACCAAGAGCAAGAGCGCGTTCGATCCCATGGCGGCCCTGCCGCTCGAGGACGGCGCGCCCCTCGCTTCACACGACGCAATCCAGGAGGTCCGCAATGTCCAGTGACAGCGCCGCTTCCTCGAAGCACGCACACATCGCGACGGGCGTTGGCGCCAACACGCCGGCCGACACCGTCGTGCATGCTGTCGACGACATCGAGGAGTACGACAACCGACTGCCCAACTGGTGGTTGATCACGTTCTACGGAGCGATCATCTTCGGCGTCGGCTACTTCTTTCACTACCAGATGCTCGGCGGCGAAGGCTCTGTCGCCGCGTACGAGCGAGAGATGCAGCCCGTGTGGGCCGCAGAGGCCGCTCGCGCTCGCGCGTCGGGATCTGTGACCCCCGCGATGCTCACCACGCTCTCGCGCGACGCGAACATCGTCGCGCAGGGACGCACCGCCTTCACCACCAACTGCGTGGCTTGCCACGCGGCCAACGGCGGCGGCGGCATCGGTCCGAACCTCACGGACAACTCGTGGATCCACGGCGGCGCGGCGGACGTGATCTACCGCACCGTCAGCAACGGCGTGCTCAACAAGGGAATGCCCGCGTGGGGCGCCCAGCTCGGCGCCGATCGCGTCCAAGCCATCACGGCGTTCTTGCTCACCATCCGCAACACCAACGTCGCCGGTGGTCGCGCCGCGCAAGGGACCCCAGAGTCCTGACCGCGCTCGTCTCGCAGCGCTCGCTGGCTCACTCACAGAGCGGCGCAAACGCTGCGTAGACAAAACCTGAATCGTTTTCGACGCGCCCGGGCTCTCACGAGCTGCGGGCGCGCTGTGCGTCGAGGAAGCGCTCTTTTCTGCGCGGCCTCGGCGCATCGGTACGTTCTCTGCACAAACAAACCTCGCTGCGCGCCTCGCGCAGATCGATCTCCAAGGAGCACACAGGCGATGGCTCGCCGACTTCCGGTTCTCGAAACGAGCGGAGCACTCCGCCACGACGGCTCGCGCCGAGTGATTCACCCCGCGGACGTGCACGGTCGCTTCAACACCGCGCGCAAGGCGCTCTTCTACGCCCTCGTCGCGTTCATGCTCTCGTTGCCGTGGATCAAGATCAACGGCAACCCTGCGGTCCTGCTCGACATCGCAGCGCGCCGCTTCTTCATCTTCGGCGGGACGTTCAACGCGCAAGACGGCGCGATGCTCTTCTTCGTCCTGATCTCCATCGCGTGGACGCTGGTCACGGTCACCGCGCTCGCGGGCCGCATGTGGTGCGGCTGGACCTGCCCCCAGACGGTGTTTCTCGAAGGGCTCTTTCGCCCGATCGAGCGCCTCGTCCTGGGCTCTGCAGCCAAGCGCCTCGCGCAGGACGCAGACCCCAATCCCCCCGTGATGCTCACGGTGAAGCGGGTGATTGTGCACATCCTGTGGTTCATCGCCGCGGCGTTCGTCGCGCACGCGGTGGTGAGCTTCTTCGTCCCGCCCACGCAGCTCGCGAGGTTTATTCCTCGCGGACCGAGCTCGGCCCCGACGACCTTCCTCTGGTCCGCGGGCTTCACCGGCGTCATCTACTTCAACTTCGCGTGGTTTCGCGAGCAGACCTGCTTGATCGTCTGCCCGTACGGCCGCCTGCAGTCCGTCCTCACGGACAAAGACTCGCTCACGGTCGGCTACGACGCCAAGCGCGGCGAGCCCCGCGGCAAGGCCACGGACAAGCAGAAGAACCCCACCGCCGTCGGCGACTGCGTCGACTGCAAGCGCTGCGTGGTCGTGTGCCCGACGGGCATCGACATCCGCAACGGCGCGCAATTCGACTGCATTGGATGCACGGCTTGCATCGACGCCTGCGACGAGGTGATGGACAAGCTCGAGCGACCGCGCGGGCTCGTCCGCTACGACTCGCTTCACGGGCTCACGGGCGAGAAGAAGCGCATCTTGCGCGGGCGCGTGTTCTTCTATCTGGCGATCGGCCTGGTGCTCGCGACCGCGGGCAGCATCGCCTTTCGCAATCGCAAGGACTTCGCCGCCAACGTCCTGCGCGTGCAAGGTCCGCCGTACACGCTCGAGGGCACGACCGTTCGCAACGCGTTCGAGCTGCACCTCGTGAACAAGCGCGCCGAGACCGCGGTGTACCTCGTCGAGCCCATCGAGAAGCCCGGCGTGCGCTTCGTCGTCCCCCTCACGCGCGTGTCGCTGGCGGCGTTCGCCGACGCGCGCGCGCCGGTGTTCGTCATCTCGACCCGCGGCAATCCTGCCGGTGATTTCGCTGCGCAATTGCGCGTTCGTCGCGAGGGGGCCCCCGAGAAGGAGACCCTCACGGTGACCGCTCCGTGCCTCGCGCCGATGCGCTGAGCCCAACTCTGTGACGGTGACCTCGTCGTGAGCGCCC
Organism: Myxococcales bacterium; assembly: GCA_013298625.1. GTDB lineage: Bacteria > Myxococcota_A > Polyangia > Polyangiales. The sequence goes on along the minus strand of JAAFIF010000041.1, from coordinate 28,016 downwards.
TTCAACTCGCCGCTGCATTCGCCGCTGGACTCGCCGCCTCGGGGCACTGCCTCGCGATGTGCGGCTCGGTCACCTGCACGCTCGACGCGGCGTGCACGCCCGGGACCCGCGCGCGGACGCACGCGCTCTTTCTCGTCGGTCGCGTGAGCGGCTACGCGCTGGTCGGCCTCGCCGCCGGCGGCCTCGGCGGAGCGCTGAGCTCCGTGGCTCCGTCCAACGCGCAGTGGGGCGTGCGGGTGATCGTCGCGCTGCTCGGCGTGCTGGTGGGCCTGCAGACCGCTGGGGTGTGGAGGGTGTTCTCGTCGGCCGAGCCCGCGGTGCAGGGCTTGTTCGCGAAGGTGTCTCCGCGGGTCAAATCGCTGCTGCGCGCGCCGACCGCGAGCGCGTCGCTGACGCTCGGGCTGCTCTGGTCCCTCGTCCCGTGCGGGATGGTCTACGCCGCGCTCGCGCTCGCGGCGAGCTCGGGCTCGGCCCCCACCGGCGCGCTCACCATGCTCGCCTTCGGCCTCGGAACAGCGCCCGCCCTGCTCTCTCTCGCCTGGCTCTCTGCGCGCCTGCGCGGCGTGCAGAACGCCCGTTGGGTCGCGCGCGCGCGGGTGGTGTTGGGGCTCTCGGTCGCGCTCTTGTCCCTCGTCGAGGGCGCGAAGTCCCTCGACCGCATGGGCTGGTTCGGCCCGAGGCACATCTTCATCGCGCAGAACGACCACTGCGCGACGCCCGCGCGCTGAGCGCGTGTGCCTGAGCGCTGCGCCACGGTTCGCGCGCATCCCCCGTTGCTGCGATGGTGCGCGGCCTACTTGGCGGCTTCGGACACGGCGCGCAGCGCGTCGACGGTCGTGAAGATCCCGACGACGTGATCGTCTTCGGTGACGATCGCGCAGCCGATGTGGCGCTCGGCCATGGTGGCGGCGACCTCGGCGAGGGCCGTGCCCGACTCGACGATGTAGGGCTCGTTGGTCATGGCCTCTTCGATCGTGACCTCCGCGGGGTTCACGTCCTTCATCGTCTCGACGAAGTAGAGGTCGCGGTTGGAGACGACGCCGAGCAGCTTGCCGCCGTGAAGGACGGGCAAGTGGCGGATGTTGTACTTCGCCATCATTTCGTGCGCGCGCGCGAGCGGTTGCTCTGCGGCGACGGTGTGCGGCGTGCGGGTCATGTAGCGCGCGACGGTCGCGCCTGCGATGCTGGTCATGGCTGCCTCTCTCACTTGTCCGAGGGGGGACGGATGATGAACACCGAGCACGGCGCGTGGTTCGCGACGCGCGCGGCGGTGGTCCCGAGCAGTCGGTCGATCACGCCGTAGCGGTGCGTCCCGACCACGAGCAGACCGGCTTTCTTCTCTTTGGCGACGTCGACGAGCACCTGCCACGGCACGCCGACGCGCGCTTCGACCGAGCCGATCAGCGCGGGGTCCGTGCCTTCGACGGTGCGCTCGATGTCACGCTGCGCGTGGTCGAGCAGCCGCGCCGGCAGCGCTTCGGGGTCCACCGACAGCGCCTCGAGCGGCATCTCGACGGGGACAGGAACTGCGCGCACAACGTGCAGCTTGCCGTGATAGCGCTTCGCGAACTCGATCGCTTCAGCGAGAACGATCTTCGCGACTTCGCTTCGATCCAGACCAACGACGACGTCCATATGAAGACTCCTTCGTGCGCAGAGGATGCTCGCGTCGTGCCATCGACGCGGGCGCTTATTTTCTAGGGCCGAAACGCTCGGCGCGCGCTGTGATCAGCGCGGAATCAGCTCACCGACGCGAGCAGCGCGTGCAGCGCAGAGATCAGCTCGTTGTAGGCGACGGGCTTGGAGATCAACACCGCTGGCGGGTCCATGGGTGGCTCGCGCTGCACGACCTCGGTGTAGCTCGTCACGAACACCACGGGGATGCCTGGCCACTGCGCGCGCGCTGCGCGTGCGAGGACGACGCCGTCGCCGTGCGGGATCTTGTAGTCGAGCAGGATCGCGTCGGGCCGCTGGCCCGTGCGCAGCCTGTGGGTGGCGTCCTTCGCGTTGTCGATCCACTCGACGCTGAAGCCGTCCTCGACGAGCAGCTGCGACAAGCGCGAGGCGCTCGTCGTGTCATCTTCGACCAGGAGCAGCTTGGGCGGAGGGCGAGCTCCCTTGGGAGCGCCTCCGTCCGCGAAGTCATCGGCCACGGTTCATCCAACTTTCTCTGACGGTTTCGACGGCCCCGTGCGCTCTTTGGGCGCGCGTCCGTACTCGTGCAGTCGGTACTGGATCGTGCGCACGGACAAGTCGAGCATCTCTGCTGCTTTCGTGGTCGATCCGCCGACGGCGTCGAGCGTGGTCAAGATCGCGTAGCGCTCGATCTCGGCCATGGTCGAGCCAGGGATCGCGATGCCGAGCCGCGAGGCGGGCGTCGGCTCGAGCGGCAGGTCGGGCGCGTCGATCACCGAGTTGTCGCAGAGGACCACCGCGCGCTCGACGGCGTTCTCGAGCTCGCGCACGTTGCCGGGCCAGCGGTGGGCGAGCATCGTGGCGACGGCGCGGTCGGAGAAGCCCTCGATGGCCTTGCCGTTCTCTTGCGCGAACTTGTGCAAGAAGTGGTTGGCCAAGAGCATGATGTCGTTGCCCCGCGCGCGCAGCGGCGGGACCGTGATGTGAACGACGTTCAAGCGGTAGTACAGGTCCTCGCGAAAGCGCCCTTCGGCCACTTCTTTCGCGAGGTCTTTGTTGGTCGCCGCGATCAAGCGAACGTCGGTGCGGATCGTCTCGTTGCCGCCGACGCGCTCGAAGCAGCGCTCTTGCAGCACGCGCAAGAGCTTCACTTGGATCGACGCGGGGATCTCGCCCACTTCATCGAGAAAGAGCGTTCCGCCGTTGGCTTGCTCGAAGCGGCCGGGGCGCTTGCGGTCCGCGCCGGTGAACGCGCCCTTCTCGTGGCCGAACAGCTCGCTCTCGAGCACGCCCTCGGCGAGCGCCGCGCAGTGCAGCGTGATGAACGGCGCCGTCTTTCTCGGCCCCATCTCGTGGATGGCTCGCGCGAGCTCGCCCTTTCCTGTGCCGCTCTCGCCCGTGAGCAGCACCGTCGCGCGCGCCGAAGCGACCTGCCGCGCGAGCTTGTAGACCTTCTGCATCGCTGGCGACGCGCCGAGCAGACCGCCGACGCCGCCGGCGATCTTGTCCTGCACTTGCCTGCGGAGGTTCTCGGCCTCGTGCCGAAGCGAGCTGCGCTCGAGGCATCGCTCGAGCGCCACCGAGAGCTCGTCGAAGTCCACGGGCTTGACCAGGTAGTGCTCGGCGCCCGCGCGCATGGCGGACACCGCGCTCGACACGTCGCCGAACGCCGTGATCACGATGACCGGCATCGAGCCGTGCTTCTCGCGGATCACGTTGAGCAGCTCGATGCCGTCCATCTCGGGCATCTTGAGGTCGGTGACGACGACGTCGCAGGGGCGCTCTGAGAGCACCTCGAGCGCCTCGCGCCCGTTGCTCGCGAGAGAGACCTCGTAGCCCTCTTGCGTGAGCAGGAGCTGCATTCCCTGACGCGCGCTCGCCTCGTCGTCGACGACGAGAACTCGGGCTTTTCGCGAAGTGTTCGTAGCCATTGAACCCTCTATCTCTCCTCGGAAGTGACTCTCAGCCCCACGTAGCGGGGAGCAAGACTCTGAACAGCGTTCGACCAGGGACGCTCTCGACCTCGACCGTGCCACCGTGGTCGGTCACGATCCGATGAACGATTGCAAGACCGAGCCCGGTCCCGTTGGGCTTGGTCGAGTAGAACGCGTCGAAGATCGGCGCCTCGGACGAAGGCAGCCCTGGCCCGTCGTCCTCGATCTCGATCGCCGCGTGTCGGGGCCGTCGCCGCGTGCGCAGCGTCACGTGCCCCTTCTTCGCAGCGACCGCCTCTGCAGCGTTGCGCAATAGATTCAGCAGCACTTGTTGCAGCTTGTCTCCGTCCGCGTTGACGACCGGGTCGTCCGGGGCGAAGTCCTGCGCAGTGCTCGCGCCGGTGGCCTTCGCGTCTCCCTCGAAGATCGAGAGGGTGCGAGCGCACAGAGCGTTGAGGTTGATGGGCTTCAGCGTCGGCGGCGAGGGCCGCGCGAACACCAAGAAGTCCCGCACGAGGGCGCTCAATCGCCGGATCTCGTCGCCCACGGCGCGCACGGCCTCGCGCTCGTTTTCGATGGCGTCTCTGCGGGCGAGCGCGCGCTCGAGAAAGGTCACGTGCAACAGCGCTCCGTTGAGCGGGTTGCGGATCTCGTGCGCGAGCCCTGCGGCGAGCGTGCCCACGCCCGCGAGCCGCTCGGTGCGGATCTTTCGCTCGAGCTCGTGCTGCTCGTCGGTGACGTCTTCGCCCGCGCCCAGCACGAACATCCCGTCGCCCGAGGGGACGAAGCGCCAGCGAACGAGCCGCGTGCGCCCCGCGCGGGTCTCGAGGGTGCCCGTCCACTCGACGCCCTCGTTGCTGTGCCGCGCGCGCTCGATGACCACCCGCAACTCGTCGCGCCCGCCCGACTGCGAGAAGCGATCGACGAAGGGCTGCTCTTCGAGCTGGTCGCGGCCGAAGCCCGTGAGGGTCTCTGTGGCCTTGTTCGAGAACGAGAGCCTTCCCTGCGCGTCGATGCCGACCATCGCTTGTGCCACGCGCTCGAGCGCGTCTGCCCGGCTGCGCACCTCGCGCACGAGCTCTTCGCGCTGCCGCGACGACTCGGCGCTCTGGATGTGCTCGAGCCGCGCGACGAAGTCCTCGACGTACGTGTCGAGCATGATCGCCATGTCGATGTCCACCGCGCGACGCAGGGACTCTCGCGTCGCGACGCTGTCTTCGAGCCCGTCCGCGATGCGCGCCAACGACTGGTGGATCAACGACATCGCCGACGGAACGAACCGCTGCGGCAGCCCCACCCGCACGTGCACGCGCCCGATGCGCGAGCGCTCGTCGCAGTAGGTTCCGTCGCGCGTGGAGGTCAGCAGCGTCTCCATCCACCGCTGCAACGTGCCCTTCAGCCGCTGCACCTGCGCGTCGTCCCGAAGCACCGCGTGCGCGTCCTCGTGCTCGCGCACGCGCTCGTAGAACTCGTCGGTGATCCGTTGAAAGTGCGGCCGCGCCGTCACTGCCAACAGCTTCAGCCGCGCCAGATCCGCGTCGGTCCAGCGGACATAGCGCTGAAGCTCAGCGCAGCGTTCGTGATGATGTGCAGCCATTGCGGTCGGAGTGTGCCTCGCGGCACAGCAAGCGCCGGACCGCTGGCCGTCTCTTCAACGGTCTGGATCTTTGCCTGCAGTTCGCGATGCGCGCCAGCGGGATGTGCAGCTTTTGCACAGGGGCTGCACTGCGTGCGTCCCTCGAGAGGGTCAAGCGACCGGCACGAACGCTGCTTTGAAAGCGCTTCGCCATGACCAAGCCAATCCCAACGATCGACAAGTACATGACCACGTCTCCGCTCACGATCGAGCAGGACAGCTCCCTCGCGCACGCGCAGAAAGTGATGAGCGACAGCAAGATCCGCCACCTTCCTGTGGTGGACGGCGAAAAGCTGGTCGGAATCCTCTCGGATCGCGACGTGGCCCTCATCTCGTCGATCGCCGGCGCCGACCCGCACGCCCTCAAGGTCGTCGATGCGATGACGCCGAAGCCCTACACCACGACGCCGAAGACCACGATCGACGAGGTCGTCGCCACGATGGCCGAGCACAAGATCGGCTCGGTCGTCGTCGTCGACAACACGCACGTCGTGGGGATTTTTACGGCCGTCGACGCGCTCGCGGCCTTCGCCCACCTGCTGCAGACCCGCCTCGGAAAGTGACGGTCAACGCCACTGCGCGCTCAGCGCAGTGACGCCCATCGCTCCGACGAACACGCCCACTACACCGCCGAGCACCACGGGGAGGGGCTCGATGCGGTCGCTGTAGAGCGCTGCCCCGAGGGGGAGCGGCGCGCTCGGCGCAAAGTGCACCGCCCAGCTCAACGCCGTGGAGATTCCCAGGCCGAGCAGCGATCCCACGATCACGTCCGTGACGTAGTGCTTGTCCGCCACCATGCGCAGCGTCGCGCCCACGGTCGCGCTCATCGTGGCGAGCCCGCAGCCGATCGCGTCGCCCGCGCCCTGCGATCCGAAGCGCAACGTCTGCACGCACAGCGCGCCGGCTGCAGCAAACCCCAGCGCCGAGTGCAGCGAAGGAAAGCTCCCGTTGCGATCCCAGTCGCACCCGCGCTCGTCCCCGCGCACGCACCGTCGCAACAGCCCCTCGCGCGTCGCGTACGGTCGCTCTCTCGCAAACGCATACTTCGCAGCGAAGCCCAGCAGCGCAGTGCTCGCGTACGGGATCGCCAGCGCGATCAGCGCTTCGCCTGTGGCTGTGACGGGCGCCGATCGTTCGACCGTGGCGCTCGCTGCGACCGCGACGGGCGCGGCCATGAGCCCTCCGACGACCACCCAGCTCACGGTGTCTGCCACGCGTCGCGTGGGCGCGTCCGTCGCTCGCAGCGCGCGGCTCGCGTCGTGGTCCATCGCGAGGCCTCCGATCCACCGCGGCCTCGGCTGCGCTTCGCTCGCGGCGCTCGCCGTCACGCACGCGAGCGCGGTGAACAACAACGGCGTGGTCTTCACTGCGCGCCTTGCGCAGAAGGCGCAGCGGCTGCGCCATCGGCGGTCGGCATCACGGGCTCTGGAGGGATCTCGCACTGTTGTCTCGCGAGGGTCTCGAGGTCTCGGTCGAGGCCGCGGCGGACGAGAAAGCGCGCCCGAGCTTGCAGCGCGTCGCACGCGTCGACCCATCGCACGCGCATGCGTCGCATGGAGTTGACGAGGCCCGGCATCGAGGGGTTGGTCGCCGCGTCGCGGCGCGCAGAGACGGGCCCGAACGTGTGGTCGAAGTCCGTCACGACCGCGCGCGCGGCGCGGGCGCGGAGCAGGTGGGTGCGGAGGCGCTCGTCGCCGTTCCACACTTGTTCGGCGGGCGCGTCGGGGGCGTTGTCGAACGCGGCGAACACCAATGGTCCCCCTGCGGCGATCCCGACCCGCAGAAAGAGCCAGGGCGCCTCGCCGCCGAGGAGGCTCACTTCGTACGCGCGCTCGACGGGCTGAACGCTCGCGCTCACCGTCGCCGCTGCGCTCGCGCTCGCGTCGTAGCGCGCGAGCGTCACGCGGCCGCGCGTCGAAGAGAGCGCCGCGATGGCCCGCTGCGCTCCGCGCACGGTCACGACGTCGATGGCGACCGGCGCTCGCAGCGCTTGCGTGCGATCGGGCGGCTGCGGAGGCCCCACGCGCGACGCCGACGGCGCAGCGTCGTCCGTGGTCGGAGCGCTCGTCACCTGCGGCAGCGCGGGCGCGATCGCCCCCGTCGCCACCAGCGCTCGGTTGACCGCGATCACGCCCTGCGCGTTGACCGTCGCCGCGCGCAGCGAGGCCTGATCGACCCCGTCGCGCACCGTCACGACCACCGTGTTGTTGTCGGCGAGCGAGACGTGGTCGCGCGCGAGCGTCGGCCCTCGTTGCAGCGGCGCGAGCGTCCCGTCGGCGCGCAGCGCGGTCCCGTAGAGCGAGAGCGGGTCACACGTGATGTTGCTGCCCGGGTGCTCGTGCAGGGGCCCCTGACGAATCACGAAGCGCCCAGGGGTCTCAATGTTGGCCGAAGGGTCCGTGGTCAACGCCGCGTGCGGCGGCTGCTCGGGGCGCTCGCGGCAGTGCTCGCCGGACCACACGAGCCGCGCGGGAGCGCTCGCGTCGCGGGCCATCACGCGCAGTCCATCGCCGAGCGGGCCAGAGAAATCTGTCTCGATCGCGTTGCCGACGCGCGCTGCGTTGCCGTCGAGCCGCGCGGCGCGAACGGTCCCGCGGACCTCGCCTTCGCGCGTGCGCGCGCCGGTCCACGCGACGAGCCACCCTTGGTCGTCCCGCGCGGCAGCGACGCGAAACGCCCGCGCGTTCTCGGCGAACACCAACGTGGGCCGGCCTTGGGGTGTGCCGTTGTTGTCGATCCGCTGCGCCATCACGTCGCCCGCGGTGAGCGTGGGCGTCCCCAGCGGGTTGTTGAGCGAGTCTTGCATCGAGCGCGCGCCGTCTCGATGACGCGCTTCTCTCACCCGCTCGGTCTCGCTCCGGTGCGGCCGCGGAACGACCCACACAATCAACCCACCACTAGAATCCCAGACCAAAGCGACCGCGCTCGCCGCCGCGGCGATCGCCCGATCGGGCTCTGCTCGCGCGAGCGACCCGTCTGCCTCGCGCCGGAGCGAGGCGCACTTGAGCGCTCCCCGCTCGCGGCCGAGCCCCGCTTGCACGTAGCAGGCGAGGGCGCGATCGCCGACGCGCGCCAGCGCGTACGTGCGCACCTCGGCGATGGGCTCGTTGAGGCGCACGCGCTGCGGCCAGCCCACGGGGCGACGGATCACCTCGGGCGAAGTTTGTGCGCGCGCCATGGCGGGCAGCGCGCAGAGAAGCAAGGGACACAAGCGCGCCACCGTGCGCGGGCGAAGCGTAGACAGCGACATCAGTGAGACAGCCCGTGAAGGTAACAGAGAATTCGTGACGAACTCGAAGGCTCGACCGTGATACCGTCTCGGGTACGCATCGTGACGCAGCGCCCTGTCCCGTGGCTCGATGGCAAGGCTCCTTGGGACGAGCCCGCACCAGAGGCGCTCTGCGCCGAGGCGGGTCTCGTTCGTGGAGACGTGCCGGTGGTGCGATTGTTGTCGGCGCCGTCGAACATTCCTGAGCTGGTAGCGCTGCGAGCCGAGAGATTTGTTCCGTTGTTCGGCGAGGGGCCGAGCCGGGACGAAGCGGTGCGCGCTGTAGCCAACCTGGCGCTCGCGCTCGGTGAGCGCGCGGACGTCCGCGGCGGAGATCACGCTCTCTCTCTCTCGACGCACAAAGCCCTCGGATCGCGGCCCATCGAGCACCTGGCCGCCGCGGTGCGCGCTGGTGATGCTCCGGCGCTCTACGGCGAAATCGCCATCGGTTATGTGGGCATCCTCGGCGCGAGCGACACGCTGCGCGAGAGCGTCGCGCGGCACTTTCTCGACGCCCGCGACGGCGCGCAACGCGAAGCGCGGCTCGCGACCACCGTGGGCGGCGGCGACTACGCCTCGTGGAGAGAGCACTACGAAGCGCTCTGCGCGATGCCGTCGGACCCGTCCACGCGCGTCGCGCGAAGCTGGTTCGACTGGGTGCTCGCGCGTCGCTTCTCGGGGCTCGATCACCTGCGCGCGGCGATCGAGTCCGAGGCGCTCGACCCGGCGTCGGTGTGGCTCGCCGAGAGCGCCCTCTTCGTGCAGGGCGAGGACCACTCGCGAGACCGATTGGTGGCGCTGGCCGAGTCGATGATGGCGCCGGTGGCGAGGTTCGTTCCGCGGGTGATTTCGGGGTGCGCGAGGGATCTGGTCGAGGGCGTTCGCACCCCTGTGTCCCTGCGGTGGAAGCACCTGCGCGCGGCGGCGTCCAAGGATCACGCCGCGGCCGCGATTCGTCACTGGCTCGCGGCTGCGACCGCGCAGCTCGACGACGACGAAGACCACACGGCAGGGACGCTCGGCCCCGAGCCCACGCGCGCCGGTCGCACGGCGATCGAAGCCCGCACGGCCGCAGGAGAGTTCTTGCTCGACTGGTTCGTCGGCGACCGCGACGCGCGCGAAGACGTCGACGCGTACGCCCGCAGGATCGTCCGCGTGTACCACCGGTTGCGCGGCGCGCAGATGGTGGCGCGCGCGCTCGAAGAGCTCGCTCCCTCTCAACGTGGGCCCGAGACCGCTGCAGAGCGCGTCCTCTGGGCCGGGACGAAGGCATAGATGCGCCCGTCGTTCGGACCGATGCTCGGGACGCCCTTCGAGTACGGCGTCATCGCCCTCGAAGAAGCCCGCCTCACGTGGAACAAAGGCGCTGCCCCCGGCATCCTCTCTCGCGCCGCGCGCGCCTTCGACGACGCTGCGAAGACCGGCGACGTGGGCGGCGAAGTCGGCGCGGCCGTCGCGCGCGCGCTCGCGGGCGACAGCGAGAGCGCGATCCGCCGCTTGCGCGAGGCGATCGCGAAGCACCCCGACGAAGCGGGCCCGTACGTAGCGTTGGGCGTGGTGCTCTTGCGCGACGCCGACCCGCTCTCGCACGCGGACGAAGCCGCGTGGGCGCTGTGCGCGGCGAGAGACCTCGCGCCGCAAGTGGCCTTCATCGAGCGCGAGCTCGCCGTGGCGCTGTGCGCTGCGGGGCACTTCATGGCCGCGCTGCAGAGCGCGCGGGCCGCGCTGGCGCTCGACCCCGAAGACATCGACGCGCGCTTGTGGAGCGCGCTTCTTCGCTTGTACTTCGGCGGCGACGCGAGCTCGTCGTCGGTGCTCGTCGAGCTCGCTGAAGAAGCGGACAACCAGCTTCGCGGCCCCATGTTCTGGCTCGGCGCCGCGGCGGGCTTGTACGCGCGGTGCGAGTTTCACGAGGCGCGGATCGCGCTGCGCCGCTCGATCGCGCCGATGAAGATGGGCTACGAGCCCGAGCGCCCCTTCGTCGACGCGGCGCGGCGGTGGATGCGCGAGGTGCGCGGGTTCGGTCCCGGCGTGGCGATGGCGCCCGATCGTTGGCTGAAAGACGTAGGCGGCCCGCAGAGCGAGTACGTGCGCACGCGCGCTGCGTTGACCGCGCTGCGCGACGCATGTCAGCGCGACCCCGAGCGAGCGCTCGCCGAGGGCGTGAGCGCGCTCGAGGTCGAAGCCGCGATCAGCGAGATGGAGGCGCGCACGCGTCGCGGGATGCTCGACTGGGCGGCGCGGCTGTTGTTGCGCGGGTTCGCCGAGGTGTTTCTTCCGCTGCGGCAGTACCTCGAGCCGCCGCCGTACGAGGCGTTTGCGGCGATGGGCGTCGTGCTGCTCGACGGCTGATCGCGCTCAGGGTCTGCAGTCGTAGCGGCGGTACTCGACGCCTTGCTCGTCGCGCACGGCGTAGATGACCCCACCTTCGTCGGGCACGGTGAACTCTCGAAAGGTCTCGTCGGCGCTGGTGTTGGGCGGAAGGGTGGTCTGCCCGATGGGTCTGCCCGTCGCGCCGTCGATGCACAGGAGCAAGACGCGCTCGTTGCTCGCGGCGCCGCCGCCGTCGCTGCTCGGGACGATGGGCTGCGCGCCCGCGGCAGAGCGAGGCGTCCCGACGGCGCCGAGGTAGATGACTCCGCGCGTGTCCGAGTCGAGCATGACGAGGGCGCGGGTCTCCATCGCGACGCGCAGCTCGCGGGTGTACATGTGCTCGCGCGAGGGGCGGGCGACGACGTTGATGTAGAGCCTTCCCTCGGTTTGGTCGGTGATTCCTGCGGTCATCCACGCGCGTCCGTCGCGCGTCGGCCGACCCGGAACCTCTTCTCTCCGCTGCGCGTCCCCGCCATTGGCGTCCCCGACGCGCACGAGCGGCCCGTGCTCGCGCTCGACCAGCACGTCGTTGCCGTCGACGAAGAGCCCGGTGACGTTGCCCGTGCGCTCGACATGCTCGCCAGTGATGGGCAGCCGTCCTTGCTCGCGTCCGTCTTGGCCGACGATGGCGATGGTGCGGTCCGCGAGGCGGTCCATCACCACGTACGATCCGCTGCGGGTCAGCGCGATGTCTTGCGCGCCGAGCAGGCCGATGGGCGTGCTTCCGAGCAAGCGTCCGTCGCGGCTGAAGCGTTGGATGCGACGGTTGACCTGATCGAGCACGTGAATGGTCCCGTCGGGCCCGACGATCTGGCTCATGGGCGCTTCGGCGTTGGCCTCTTGCGGTCGGTTGTGGCCGAGCTGATCGGCGCCCGATCCCCAGCTCGCGCGGGCGATCACTTGCCCTTGCCGAGGTCGCGCGCTGGCGTCGTCGCTGCTCGCGGGCTGCGCCGCTGCGTCGGTGCTGATGCCAGTGCCGTTGTTCTCGGGGGGCTGCGCGTTGGGGTCGCGTCCGTTGCGGTCGCCAGCGCGCGACGGATCGCTGTCAGTACGCGCTGCGGGCAACGGCTGCGAGCGCATGGCCCACCAGAGGAGGGCGACGACGACGATGACAGCGCCACCGACAGCGATCGATCGAGAGCGTGGTGAGGACATCAACGGATGACGCGATGGTGCCCATGCTTTCGACGCGCTGTGCAACGGGTGAGAAAGCGCCCGCATGGGTGGGAGATGTTCCTCTCGCAGCGAGCGAGAGAGTCGTTGGCGCACGAAGATGAGCGCGCTCAGCGAGCGTGAAATATCCTGCTAATTCACTGATGGAACGAAATCACAGCCGTCGGATGATGTAGGACACTTCTGCTGACGATCCCGCACCAGCGTACGGCGAAAAGAAGTCCATCGACGTTGGCACCGAGCTTGTATTGTCTGTTGGCGAACCTCGGAATCGGACGGAGAACGCCAGATGAAGCTCTCGACCTCGACCAAGCGTGCAGTGCTCGTGTTTGCGACGGCCTTGATGACCGGCCTTGCGGGCTGTGCGGAGGACGGGCTCGAGTTCGCGCCGGTCGAGGACCTGGAGATGTCGGGCGCGGACGAGACCGCGGACGCGATCTCGACGACGTTTCCCGCGGGGACGACGGCGCGCACGACCTCGTCGCTCAACCTCCGCAGCGGCGCCGGAACGGGCTTTCGCGTGTTGATCGTGATGCCCTCGGGCTCGCGCGTCACGTTGACCGACGGCGTTCCGCAGAGCGGCTGGTATCGCGTGAGCTTCAACGGAACCACGGGCTGGGCGTACGGCACGTACCTGAGCGCGAGCAGCTCGGGCGGCACGACGACGCCTCCTCCGGGCGGCGGATCGACGGGCAGCACGAGCCCTGGCTACACCGGCCAGCTCTCGCGCGCCGAGTCGGGCGAAGGCTTCTCGTACTGGTGGGGCCACGGTCGCTGGCTCGCGGACGGCCCTTCGGCCTCGACGCGCGGCTCGTGCTCGGGCTCGTGCCCCAGCTGCTCGCACAGCGGTTCGTACGGCGCTGATTGCTCGGGCTACGTCGCGAAGATCTGGCAGGTTCCGAGCAGCAACACCTCGCTCAGCACCGATTCGCACCCGTACAGCACGTACAACTTCCGCAACTCGACGGGCAGCGGCCAGTGGTCGCAGGTCTCTCGCGGCAGCATCCGCGCTGGCGACGCGCTCGTGTACAACAACGGCAGCGCCGGTCACATCGTTTGGTACCGCAGCGGCGACGGCTGGGGCTCGATGGACGTGTACGAAGCGCGCGGCTGCTCGTACGGCATCGTCCGCAACACGCGTTCGTCTCTCAGCAGCGACTACGTCGCGATCCGCCGCAACTAAGCCACGCCGGTCACTGGGGGATCGATTGGGGGCAACGCAGTCTTCGCCACGGCGGGTGGGCCGATGGGGCGAAGAAGAGCTCGCCGGACACGCGTTTCGCGCCACGGCGAGTGGGCAAACCCGCCGCGAGCGACGAGCGAAGGCGGAGAGCGAACGACCCAGTGAAGACCCGGTTCGCGCTACGGCGGGTTGGCAAACCCGCGAAGAGCGACGGAAGAACAAGAGCCCAGTGAAGACCCAGGGCGCTCCACGGCGGGTTGGCAAACCCGCCGCAAGCGACGCTCGAAGCCTCGCGTCGGAAGGTGCGCGAAGCGCGCGACCACGCTCAGCGTGTGCAGCGGTGGGGCGTACGACGCCGTGGACCGAGTACGACCGCGCGCGGCGGAGAGGGCAACGTTGCCCGAGTGACCGGTGCCGACCGCCCCGACTGATTCGAAACGGTCGAAGAAGTTTTCGACGCAGGAGGGGCGGCGCACGAGCGCAGCGGGTAAGCGCCGAGGTGGGGAGGATGATGGCTGCGTTTCGTTGACGACGGAGCGAGCGCCGACGACCGAAGCACATCGCAGTGGCGAAGCCATCGCGCCTCGGGACTACGCGTGATTTGCCGACGGCCGAGGCTCTGCGAGGACGGAGGAGGGACGAAATCAGGCCAGTCCCGAAATCTGCGAAGGGAGTCGCCGCACGCGCAGTCGAGAAACGCAGCGAGTCCAATCAACTCGATTCGTAACCGGGTAATCACAGGGCTCACGGTCACCGGGTCCCAGCCAATGGGCGCGCGCTGAGCGCCGTGCGCGACGCGTGCGCGAGCGTCTTGGGTCACAGGCAGCGTCGCTCGCGCGTGACCGTCGCACTCTGCGGTGAACGCGCGCTGCTCGCTCGCTGCGCCGCCCGCGCTTCACCGTCGTACGCAGTGATGCATCGCCGTCACCACTGCACACCCACGCTCAACCCGCGCGCCTCGCGCGCGAGCAGCGGCGCGACGACCCAACGGGCTTCTGCGCGAGGCTGCTCGCTCGTCCCGCTGCGCAGCGCGCCCACCACCGTCAGCCCTGCGCCGATCGCGACGAGGCCCAGGCCGATCGATCCAGTCACCTCGCCCGCCGTCGCCGTCGACTGCGCCCCGTCGTACTCGCGCGCGCACGCGTCGAGCGCGCTGCTCGTCGACACCACGCTGCACCGCCGCGCGTAGTCTCCGGCCGTCGCGAGCGCGATGGCCCACCCCGTCGCGGCGGCGATCACGCCCGCTGCGCCCGTAACCACGCCGCTCACGAACAGCGGCGTCGCTCGAAAACCCGACGCCACCCGCGGAGCCACCCGCGGCGGTTCGCGGGGCGTCGGGGGCGTGACCGTCACCGGAGTTGAATTCGTGTGCGTCGTGCTGGTGTTGCCCGTCGGGTCCGGCTCGACCGTGGGCCGCGCGGGCTCGCGCGTGAGCTCGACGCGGATCTCTCGCGTGGCGGCGGGAGCGACCGAAAATTCCACGCGAAACGCGGTGTAGCCCGCCGCCTCTGCGCGCACGTCCACCGCTCGTTCGGCGTTGACGATCGCAGGAACCCCCCACGCTAGCCGCGGAAGCTCTCTGCCCGCGAGCGTGACGCGCAGCCCTTCTGGCGCGTCCGTCGGCACGACCACCGTCACGCGCGCGATGTGCTGCTGCGCGTCGCTCAAGATCCGCTGGCACGCGGTGATGATCGTCTCTCGCGCGGGGCTCGCGGGGTCGCGTCGGGCCATCGCGAGGCACTCTTCGCCGCTCGCGAGCGCCGCGGTGTACTCGCGCGACGAGAGCTGGCACTCGCCGATGACCCTGCGCAGCGAGCTGCTCTCGCGGATGCTCGCCGCGCGCTGGCCCATGTCGATGCACCGCGCGAAGTCTCCGCTCTGAAACGCGCTCTGCATCGCGTCGATGAGCCCTCGACGCACGATCGTCTGCCCGTTGCTGTCGTCGCTTTGTCCGTAGGCGCTCGTCGAGCCGAGGCTCGCGGCCACCGCTGCGATGCAAGAGAAGAGAGCCCTTCGCGCAGTCATCACCGAGGCAGTGTCGCCGCTCGCGGCGCCTCGCGCCATAGAGACTTCTCTATGGAAACTCCCAGCGCAACCGTAGTGCAATCATCGCTCGATGTCGCTTCGTGTTCGTCGCTTCGTCCTGTGCATCGCCGCGCTCGGATGGCTCGCCGTGTCCGAGGGGTGCGTGCGTCTCCCTCGTCCGATGCTCGCCGACGGCAGCGCCGTTGGTGATGCTGCGTCCGACGTCGTGGCCGAGCGCGCGCAAGACGAAGACGCCGCTGCGGTCGATGGCGGGCCGAGCGACGTCGCTCCCTCTGTAGATGCAGCGGACGCAGCGGACGATGGGTCGTTCGTCGTGCGGCTCGGCTACGAGATGGTCCCGACGTGCGCGCCGGACGCCGGAGCGGACGCTGGTGGTCCGCTGCTGCGAACGCGCTGTGATTTTGCCGGCGCTTGTTGCCCCGCCGGGCAGCTCTGCGCCAACCGCGTGTGCACCGAAGAGCGCTCGCTGCACGGAGGCCGCGATCACATGTGCCTGCGCGTGCGAGACAAGGTGAGCTGCTGGGGCACCGCTGCGAACGGGGCGATCGGGCCGACGCGCAGCTCAGCTGTCACCGAGCCGCCGAGCCTGGAGCTGCTCGCGTCGAGTCAGCCCGTGTATGGCATGGCCAACTACTCGCTGAGCAACGAGTTCATCATCGGCGCGAACCGATCGGTGAGCTATCTCGGAGGAAGACACCCCTTCGGCGACCCCGATGACACCAGCGGCGTCGCGGCTCCGCTCGAGCTCGGCGACACGGCCGGGATGCTCGAACTCGCGCAGTCGAGCGCCTCCGGCGTGCGCTGCGGCATCACGCTCGACCGCGGCGTGCGTTGTTGGGGCTGCAACAACGAGGGCGCGCTCGGAGACGGTCAGGACCCTACGCCTGCGTGCGCAGGGTCTGAAGCGCGCCCCACTGTGTTTTCGATCAACGAGGGCGCGCCGTATGCGCAAGTCGCCGTGGCCTCTTCGCGCATCGGTGATCAGTACTCGGCTGCGACGGTGTGCGCGCTGACCGCGCGTGGGTTGGTGCGCTGCTGGGGCGCGAATGACTTTGGGCAGCGAGGGATCAATCGCGTTGATCCACAGGATGACAATCGGGTGACGGCCGCGGCCTCGTCGTTCGTTCCCATGTTTCAAGCGACAGAGATCGCCGCGCTCAGCGAGGCGTTTTGCGCGCTGAGCGCGGACGGATCGGTGTGGTGTTGGGGCAACCGCGGAAGCTACGGCGCGGCGAACTCGTTCGAGGCTCGATCGTCGCCAGAGCGGCTGCGCCCAGCCGGCGCGCCGATGCATCAGCTGCGCTGCGGCGCGGGGACGTGCTGCGCGATCGAGCAGCGGTCGCGCGCGCTCTATTGCTGGGGCGTGCAGGACGGGGCGAATCAGAGAATTGTCCCCGGCGGACCCATGACGACCGGAGTTGCGCCGACGTTGATTCAGCCGATGGACATCCAGCCCGGCACGATCGAGACCGTCGGCGTCGGCGACTCGATCTGCGTGGTGGGCCTCGACAGGACCATGCAGCGCGTCCTCGTGTGCTGGGGCGAAAACGATCGCGGCGAAGCGACCGGCGTCGTGAGCGCGACCCCCGTGGGTTTTCGGCTGAAGACCGTGACGGGCCTGTGATCGAACCGCATTGCCCTCGCGGTGCAACACGCGCTCGTCGCGCTTGTCAGCCACGCTGAGCGCCGTGCGATCGGGGCCCCTTCGCGTCGGGGCGCCTTCAACCTCAACGAAGCGCGTCCCTGCGAGCCGTGCCCCCTCAGATGCTCGACGTCATCTGGTGCTCTCGCGGCTTGTGCGACGGGGGAAACTGCACGTAGCGCACGACCTTCGCCTGCGGCTTGTAGCGCTCTCGAATGTCCTTGATGCACTTGCACGCGCTGTCGACGTGCACCGTTCGCAGCGCGGGCAGCTGCGCGAGCGTGGGGAGGTTGTTCGCGGTCAGCTCGTTCATCGCGCCGAGCGTGAGCGTCTGCAGTCGAGACATCACCGGCGCCGCAGGATCGCTAAACGAGCTGAGCTTCGCGGTCCAGACGTTGATCTCGACGGCGTTGCTCCATGACGTGATGCTCTCTGTTCGAAGCCCGTAGCTCGACGCGTAGGTCACATTGACGACCGGGACCGACTCGAGCCCGGCGATGAACTCACCGTAACCGTCGCTGAGCGAGACCTCGAGCGGCGGTCCTTCGGGCGCGCAATGGACGCGGCGAATCGCGTGTCGTCCCCACACGGCGAGCGTGTGGACGTGCGCCGGGAGCATCACTTCCGTCGCGCGAAAGCCACGACCCGCGTCGAGCACGATGGCCTGCGCCGACACGCCGCGGAGATCCACGGTGGTGAGGGAGGTCTCCCCTACGCTGAGCACGATCGGCGGCGGCTCGTCGCGCAGCTGAGCGATGCGCGCGGCGACGTCTCCGGTCGCTCCTTGCCAGCGCTCGCGGTGGGGCCGATCGAACACCGCCCGACCCCACGCGCCGGTCACCGTGCGGTGATGCCAGTGCTGCCACACGTGCAGGCTGATCGTCGCAAACGAGTCGGCCGAAGGGACCGTAGCGGGGCCGAGCTCGGCGTCGTCGCGGATCGCAGTGGTGTCGATCAGCGTCGCCCGCGTGGGCGCTTCTGTGGCGCGCAGCGCGCACCGAGCGAAGGCGCGAGGCGCGGGGCGGTCGCTGTAGACGGGGCCGATGTTCCATCGCAGCCAGGGGGCGGCGTCGAGCTGCGCGGGCGAGGGGAGGCTGTCGAACACTTCGTCGAACGGCAGCGCGATCACGGCAGACTCGGTGGCCTCCGTGATCTGCAGCGCGATCCAGCGACCGTCGCCGAGCGGGTACGCCCAGCGCTGACCGCTCTCGAGGGTGTTGGAGGGGGTGTTGCTCTTCTTGGCCATGCGCGCGCCGCGCTCAGGTCTGCTCGTTTGCTGCGCCGCTCACTGCTGATCTTGCTGCGGCGGGCTCTCGGGCTTGCTCTTCTTGCTCTTCAGCCCCTGACGAAAGCCCGTGGCTTCTTTGGGGCCGAACACGTACGCGAGCGCGGCGGCGAGGAAGTAGAGGACGACCAGCGGAAACGCCAGCATCACCTGCGAGTAGATGTCCGTCGTCGGCGTCAGGATCGCGGCGATGATGAACGCCAGCACCGTGAAGTACCGGCCGAACGAGAAGAGCTGCTTGGACGTCACGATCCCCGCGAGCGCGAGGAAGAAGATGAACAGCGGGACCTCGAAGACGAAACCGAACGCCACGAGCATCTGCGTCGTGAAGCTCAGGTAGTCCTCCATCATGATGGTGGGCTCGATGTTCGCGGTGCTGCCGGCGAGGCTCCCCGAGAACCCGAGAAACCACTGGTACGCCATCGGAAACACCAGGTAGTAGCCGAACAGCGCGCCGCCGATGAAGAACACCGTCGAGAAGAAGACGAACGGAAGGACCAGCTTTTTCTCACGCGGATAGAGTCCCGGCGCGACGAAGGACCAGAGCTGGTAGAAGATCACCGGCACCGAGAAGACCAGGCCTCCGACGATGGCGAGCTTCAGGTACGCGCTGAAGGCGTCGGTGGGCGCGGCGAAGTGCAGCGTGGCTCCGCGCGGCCGGCCGGCGGACTCGTACGCGCGCCAGAACACCGACGGGCGCAGCGTCCAGTTGAGGACGTCGCGCGTGGTGCAGCTCGGGATGCGCGAGCAGAACGTCGCGATCTCGAAGGGCTTGAGCATGAAGCGCAGCAGGACTTCTTTGAAGTTCCACGTGACGATCACGCTGGCGACGAGGGCGAGCAGCGCTTTGAACACTCGAGAGCGCAGCTCTTCGAGGTGCTCGACCAGCGTCATGCGTGTCTCTTCTGGGTCTTGCGCCACAGTGAAGCTCTCTCTTCGTGGTGAGTCGATCGGTGCCTTCGATCGCTGACTATTTCGCGTCGCTCGCCGTCGCGGGCAGCGCGTACGCCGCGGCCGCGTAGTCGTTGGCGCTCTTCTCGGGCGCCGCTCCGTAGTCGTCGGGTCCGCCCTCGGGGTATTCGGTGGTGATCCCCAGCGCCGCGTCGTCGACGTCGACCTCGCGCGCCGCGCTGGACTCGACCTCGCGCCTCACCTGATCGTTGAGGTCGTGCATCCCCTCGCGCAGCGGGCGGACCACCTCGTCGACCACTTCGTCGTAGCCGACCTCTTGCTTGATCTGGGTGACCGCGCGGCGAAACTGGCCGATCCCCCGGCCGACGGTCTTGAGCGCCTGCGGCAAGCGCTTGGGGCCGAGCACGATGAGCGCGATCACAGCGATGACAAAGATCTCGGGGGCGCCGATGCCGAACATGCTCTATGGGGCTCTTAGGGTAGCGGTTCTACAACGGCCCGAGGGGGATGAACAAACCGAACGCCGTTGTGTTGTACACTGCGTGGCATTGCGTAGGGCCGACGCCCTCGCGCACACAGGAGTCGAGATCCCTTTGATGTCACCGACGTCGCGTGCGCTCTTGCCGTTGTTGCTCGCTGGTCTGACGCACTGTCAGCGCGCGGTCGAGCCCAGCTCTTCGCCCGCCGCGAGCGAGACGCCCGCGGTGCGCGCGCAGCAAGCGGTCACGCAGCGGATCGCGAGCGACGCCCTCGCTGCGCTCTCGCAGGGCTCGCGCGACGCGGTCTCGCGCGCGCCGTTGCCGGTGTTGCTGTTCGGCGACCCTGCGACGGCGGCGGCGAGCGTGGTGACGGCGGGGCCCGAGTGGTACGCGATTTCGGCGCGCGTCGGCGAGCGCACGCTGTCGCTGCACGTGGTGCGAGATGCGAGCAACGGGGCCGCGCCGCTCGGGCACAGCGAGCGCGTGCGAGGCGCGCCGGCGATGGTGCTCTTCAACGAGGGGGTTCGGTCGGTGACGTGGAGCGAAGCGGGGGCGACGTACGCGCTCGAGGTCGAGTGCTATCAGCCCTTCGAGGACCGCGCGTGCACGCAGAGCACGTACGTGTTGGGGCTCGCTGAGTCGCTGGTGCGAGTGAGAAATACGCTGGAGAATTCCAGGGCAAATGCCGCGGCGGCGACGGTCGGAGGTGCGCGATGATGAGCACATCGAAGCGCGCGCTGCTGGCGCTGGTGACCGGGCTCGGGTGCGCGACGGTGGCTGGTGAAGCGCGCGCGCAGTTCACGTATCGGCCAGCGGGAGAGCTCGTGAGCGGCAGCGGCCGAGGCCGGGTCGACAGCACGGTGTACGCGCCGGGAATTCGATTTCCGATCGAGAATGCGCCGGCGTACTTGAACTCGCAGGTGTGGGGCGTCGGCGGATCGAGCGGGCCTGCGGGCGGGCAGTGCGACGCGCGCAATTTCAGCTATCCCTGGCGCGACAACTACTGCGAGACGCGCTCGTGGGACATGCCCATGTGCCCCGCGGGCGTCGGCCACCAGGGGCAGGACATGCGCGCGAGCGACTGCCGCAACAGCGTGCACAACGTCGTCGCGGTCGCCGACGGAACGATCACCAACATCGGCTCGTACTCGGTCTATCTCACCACGGCGGACGGGACGCGCTACGACTACCTTCACATGAGCAACGTCGCGGTGACCGTCGGTCAGTCCGTGCGTCGCGGGCAGGTCGTCGGCCGCGTCTCGAACCAGTTCGGCGGGACGGCCACGACGATCCACTTGCACTTCAACATCCGCAAGACGGTCTCGGGCTTCGGCAGCGTCTACGCGCCGACGTACATGTCCCTGATCCGCGCGTACGAGACCCTCACGGGCGGCGGAATGATGATGGGCACGCGCTTCGCCGCGCAGTTCGTCATGCAGAGCTTTCCGCTGGCGTCGACGACGTTGAACTTGCCAGCGGGCGGCGAGCAGCGCGGGTACTTTGAGTTTCGCAACACGGGGACGGACACGTGGCGGCCGGGCGAAGTGTTCATGGGCACGACGCAGCCGCGCGATCGGATTTCGCCCGCGCAGGGCAGCGATTGGGTGCGCGGCAGCCGCGCGGCGACGATCGACCGCGTGGTGGCTCCTGGCGCGACCGGGCGCTTCAACTTCTCTGTGCGCGCCCCGACGACGGTGGGCCAGGAGTACAGCGAGTTCTTCGGGATCGTGCGCGAGGGCGTCGCGTGGTTCAGCGACACGGGTCAGGGCGGCCCGGCGGACAACGTGCTGCAAGTGCGCGTGCGCGCGAGCAGCGGCGCGCCGCCCATGGACTCGGGCGTGGGCCCGGTGGACTCTGGGGTCGTCGTGGACTCCGGGGTGATCGTCGACGCGGGCGTGGTCGAGGACACGGGCGTGAGCTTTCCCGAGGACGACGCGGCGGCGTTCGATCCCGACGCGATGGAGCCGGGCGAAGAAGAGTTCGACGACGCGGGGATGCTCGTCCGTCGCGACGCGCGCACGGGGGGCTCGGGCAACCCTGGTGCGGGCGGCGTTCCGATGGGCGGCTGCGGATGTGTGGTCGCGGCCGGGCCCGAGACGGGTTTGGGACGGGGTTTGGGACGGGGTTTGGGACACAGTCCGTCGGCGCTGTTTGCGCTGGGTTTGGGAGCGCTGGCCGTGGCGAAGCGTCGTGCGCGGAGGCGGGGATCGGTGTAGAAGCAGCGGACGGGTGCTTGACGGCAGAAGTTCTGTCGTCTAAACACGCCGCCCTTCCGCCGGCGACGCGGGGACGCGCTCGTCGGGATGACATGGAAAGAGGTCGATCGCGATGTATGCCGTGATTCACACGGGTGGAAAGCAATACAAAGTCGCCCCCGGCGAGAACCTTCGTATCGAAAAGATCGTTGGTGACAAGGGGACGAAGGTGTCCTTCGACAAGGTTTTGCTGATCGGCGGAGACGCCGTGAAGGTCGGCAAGCCCTACATCGACGGCGCCAAGGTCAACGCCGAAATCGTCGTGCAGGACCGCGCGAAGAAGATCATCGTCTTCAAGCTCCGCCGCCGAAAGAACTACCGCCGCAAGTACGGCCACCGTCAGCCGTTCACCGAGATCAAGATCACCGGCATCGAGGGTTGATTCGCCATGGCACATAAAAAAGGACAGGGATCCTCCCGCAACGGCCGTGACTCCAGCCCGCAGTACCGCGGCGTAAAGGTCTACGACGGCCAGCACATCCTCCCCGGCGGCATCATCGTTCGCCAGGTCGGCAGCAAGGTTCACCCGGGCGACAACGTCGGCCAGGGCAAGGACTTCACCCTGTACGCGCTCGTCGAGGGCCAGGTGAAGTTTCAGCGCTACGGACGGGACCGCAAGAAGGTCACCGTGATCCCCGTCGCGCCCGCCGCTGCCGCGGCCGAGTGATCGCTCGCTGACCAGCGAGCACAGCTTCCGAGGGTGACGCGTGCGAAGAGCGCCGTCGCCCTCGTTGCGTTTCTCCCGCCGCAGGGGGCGCCGTGGGGACGGTGTTCAATAGTTCACGAGACCGGGATAACCCCTCGAGATCACTATCCACCGCGTCCGCGCTGCCGTCGCTGCTCCGGTGGACGAGTTCGTGAACTCTTGAACACCGCCCCTGGTCGCCCGTGCCCGCCGCCGCGATCTCGCGGAGTTATCCGGGTTTCGTGAACTATTGAACACCGTCCCCGTTGCGCTCGCTGCTCTGCCCGCTCTGCCCTGCGCTCACTGCACGTTGACCACTGGCCCGTTGATCCCGGCGCGTCGCCCCGTCGCGTCGCGCAGCTCCAGCGCCGCAAACGAGTAGCGTCCCGCTCGCGGCATCCGAACGCCGATCGCCGCGTCCATCGTCGCTGCGTCCGCCGCAAACGT
This sequence comes from Myxococcales bacterium, assembly GCA_013298625.1. Taxonomy (GTDB): domain Bacteria; phylum Myxococcota_A; class Polyangia; order Polyangiales. Next base: position 5,063 of record JAAFIF010000041.1, on the reverse strand, counting down.
CAGCACCAACAGCCCGTTGCGCTCGCGCCACGACGCGATCACGCCCCGCGATACCTGCTCGTCCAGCGCGCTCTCCTCCAGCCGCGCGTACGGGGGAAGCGACAGCCACAGCTCCGTTCCTCGCGAGTCCGACGGCCGCGTCGCGCGGGCCCGAACCGTCACCACCGAGCCGCGTCGCGCGCTGTCCGGCGCCGTCGCGCTCAGCGATTCGCCCGTTCGAGGCCGCGTCGTCCACCGCTCGACGTCGAGCGTCACCTGCGCCGTCAACGCGCCCGTGTACTCGACCTCGATCTGCCCAGCGCCCTGCGCGATCGCGTCGTCGAGCTCGATCTGCCGCAGCGCCAACGTGCTCTGCCATGGATCTCTCGGGTCGATCTCGACGTGCCGAACCTCGCGCCCGTCCACCTTCACGATCACCGCCGAGCCGGCGCGCTCGGGCTGCGTTCCGCCCAGCGAGAGCGCTTGAAGCGCGAGCGACGAAGCCTCTGCGTCCCACCACGACTCCCACCTCGCGCGGCTCGAGCGCAGATACGTGCTCACCTCGCGCTGCTCTGCGCGCGCCGCAGCCGCGTCGAGCGAGTGCAGCGTGAGCTGCGCTACGGCAGTGGCCAACACGCTGTGCGCCCTGTCGTACGAGCCCGGCTCCGTCGTCTGCTGCCGACGCCACGCAAGCAGCGCCCGCGCCGCGCGCAGCCCGTACGCGACCGCCGCGCTGCCGTCGGTCGCCGTCGAGCGCAGCACCTGCTGCGTGACCTCTGTCGAGAGCGTGGTGAGAACGCTCTGGTTCGCTGCAAACGCCCGCCAGAGCAGCAGCGCTTCGGCGTAGGTGCGCGCGTCCGTTCCGACGCCTGCTTCGAGCCTCGCGTGCGCGCTGCGAAGCGCCGCGACGCCGTTGAACGGGCTCTGCGCCAGCGCGCTGTCCTGGCTCTCGTAGCGGTTGGCGCGGTACTCCGGCGCGCGATACGCGATCACCGCGCGCAGCGCGAGCCATCGATCCGCGTCGGTCGTCGTCGGACTCAGCGCGCTCAGCAAGTGCATGTAGCCGCGGTTCAAGTGCGCGGCTTGCACCTCGTAGCCAGCGTGGTGCGCGGTCGCCAACGCCTCGAGCGCGCGCGCCGAGCGCCGGACATCGGGGCTCGCCGCCGTGGGTCGTGACGGACGGACGATCTGCACCGAGCGAATCCCGCGAAAGCCGCGGAGACCAAACCCGCTGCCTTCGTTCCGCTCGGGCGCGCCCCACAGGCCGCCGCCGCCCGTGCGCGCGACGAGGCCGAAGAGCGACTGCGCCGCGAGCGCCTCGGCCTCTTCTTTCGCTGCGAAAATCCTCGCGCCCGTGGCGTACACGCGCGCGGCGTCCATGCGCGCGGCGAGCGCTTCGAGCTGCTCTTCCCACGCGTTGCTCGCGTACTCGATCGCCGGCTCCCACGCGGTCGACTCGGGAAGCGCGATGGACAGCCGCGCGACCCGATAGCTCGACGCGCAATCGCCGCTCGTGCACCCCGGAACCGCCGCGGACACCGTCGCCCGAAACGGCTGCCCCGCCCGCACGCTCTCGGTCACGCGCTCGTGCGACGGGCTGCCCGCAGGGCGCACCCACGTGTCCGCGCGCAACAGGTCCGTGACGCTGGCGTTGCGCGCTTCGGCTTCGTACCGCGCGCGGCCCGGCTGCGTCGCGGTCACGCGAAAGCGCGCCGTCGCGTAACCGCGCGCTGCGGCTGTGACGTGCGTCGGGTCGAGGGCCGCCACCGTCCACTGCGTAGAGCGCAGCGCGAGGTCGAGTTCGACAGGGTTTTCGCTGTTGTTTCTCGCGACCAACGTGACCGTCGCGACGTCGCCCACGGTGAGCGTCTCGGGCACGTCCGCGCGCACGTACAACGGCTGTCGCACGGTGAGCGTCGCGCGCGCCAGCGCGATGCCTCCCTGTCGATCGCTCGCGAGGACGTTGAATTGGTGTTCACCAATCGTCTCGGGCACGCGCACTTGCATCGGCGGCTGCGAGCCTCCTCCGCGCGCGCGGGGCAGCCAGAGGGACGTGTCGTCGGTTCCGGTGCGCACGATGAGCACGGGACCCGCGGGCGCGTCGTCGTCGATGAACCCGCGGCCGCGTGTGTTTTGCACTTCGCCTCCCGCCATGGGCTCTTCTTCGCTCCGTCCGTCGGCAGGCGTATCTGCGGCGAGGGCCCTGCCAGCAGCGCGTCGCGCGAGGGGCGCTCGAGCGATTCGCGCGCGCAGCCCCATGCCGGCGCCCGAGCCGTAGCCTCCGCCGCCGATGCCGTTGCCGCTGCCGCCGATGCCGCCGCCTGCGAGCAGTCCGCCGAAACCCTCGGCTGCGCCCGTCCCAGTGCTGCCTGGAGCCGCTGCTTGGGCCATCGGCGCGACCACCGAGGGCGCGCTCGCTGCTTGCGTGGGCATGGGTTGTCCCTGCGCCTGCGCTGAGCGCTCGGTCTCGCGCTGGTCTTCTTCGCTGGGCCACCACACGCCGGGGTCGCCGTCGGGCAGCGAGCCCTCGTGCATGCCGAAGCTCGGGAGCCAGCCGATGTCGTAGCGATCACGGCCCCAGGTGCGTTGGACCACCGGCCAGGTGAGCGTCTGCGCGCCGGTGCTCGCGAGCACTTTCTGCTGCGGGTCGTAGAAGCGGTCGAAGGGCGGGTGCTCGAAGGGGTCGAGCATGTTGATGATTCCGCGGTCGACGAGGCTCACGCCCAGCGTCGCGTCCGCCGGTTGGCCGTCGCGCTTCACGTCGATTTGCACGGGGATCGTCGCGCCTGGACGCAGCTCTCCCTCGACGCCGCGCAGGGTCACCTCCAAGTGCGGAACGGCTCCGACCGCGAGGCTCTGCCCGTCCGTGAGCAGCCCGATCGCCGTGGGCTGTCGCTGCTGCGAGCGATGCACGCCGAGGGCGTAGAGCGAGACGAGCATCGAGCCCCACGAGGGAGGACGAATCGTCGTGCGCGCGATCTTCGCGCCCGCTTGCTCTTCGATCGGGATCGAAAACGAGTCCACGATGGCCCCAGAGCTGTCCGTGAGATCCCCGTGCACGACGCGCTCGACCGGGACGATCTCCGCAGGAAAGTTCACGGTGATCGTCACGGGCTCGCGCTCGCGCACCCGCTGCTCGAGCACGCGCGACTGCATCGGCCGCACGATCGTGTGCGTGACCGACGCGTTGGCCAGCGCGCCCCGCGCGTCGTCGGTGAACGCCTGCACCGAGCACGACGCGTCGGGCATGCGAAAGCGAAAGTGCGCGACGCCCGTGTCGTCCGTGGTCGCGTTGAGGTTTTGCCCGCAGCCTTCGAGCCGCACGGCCTTCGATCGCTGCACGACCGAGTTGATGTCCGTCACGCGCAGGGCAGCGTCGACCATCTCTCCCGTCGCGTAGCCGTTGCGGTCGAGCTCGATCGTCGCGCTGTAGGGGTTGTCCACCACGCGCATCGCGCGGACGACGGTGTCCCTTCGGCCCGTGTCATCGATGGCCGCGATTTCGACCCTGAGTTCGCTGCTGGTCCTGAAGCGCTCGAGCTGCTCTGCGCTCAGCGAAAACGCGTGCGGGCCCGGGCCGGTCACCGCGCGAGGCGGAAGCGCGACGCGGTCTTCGCCCGTCCCGAGCGCGACCTCGAGCCGCGCGCGCGCGAAGGGCGTCCCGTCGAGGTAGCCCAGCGTGACCGTGAACGGGACCGCGCGCATCGCGGGCGTGAGAAACTCGCCGAGCGTGTGGCGCACTTCGATCACCGGGGTCTCGAAGCGGCGGATCTGAATGGGCGCCTCTGCGCGCTGCTCGCGGTTCTGCGGGCGCCTGCCGTAGCCGTAGAAGCCTGCGCTGCGCTGCGCGCGCTCGGACTCTTCAGCGATGTGCGTCGCGACGAGCTTGTACTGCCCTTCAGCGATGTTGCGCGGAAGCGGCAGCTCGAGGGCGCCCACGCCCTCTTCGTCGGTCTCGACGCGCGCGCCTCCGACGGGCTCGCCGTCGGGGCCTTCGAGAAAGATGGACACCCTTTGGTGGGCGAGCGCTGTGTATTCGCCGCGGAGCTTCCATGCGAGGACGCGCACGCGCACGCGCTGGCCGGGCTTGTACACGCCGCGGTCCGCGTGGACGTAGATGATGGGCCGCTCGAACTCTCGCGAGCGCGCGTGCGCGCCGTAGTTGAGCCGGCCGCGGTACCACTTTCCGTCGATGCCCTGACAGGTGACGAGCAGCTCGTTGCTGCCCTGTCCGGCGGTGCGTCGGTAGGCGAACGCGCCGTGCGCGTCGGCGCGGCCGATGTGCTTGTAGTCCATGTAGAAGTCCGCCCGCGCGCAGGCTTCGAGCGAGGGCGTGTACGCGACGACGTGAACGAGCGTCCCGTCGTCGCTCCAGGACTGGTACGGAGCGTTCATGACGAGCCTCGCGGGCGTGGCCTGCCAGGCGCGTCCGTTGCGCGGGAGCGGGTGGCCGTCGCCGACGGTTCCGATGCGCACCTCGAGCCGGTGCCCTGCGTCATCGAGGATCAGGCTGTTGGGCGTCGCGCCGTCAGCGGTCGACGGCGCGCGCTTGGGAGTGCAGGGACCGAGGCTGCTCACGATCGCGAGCAGAACGAGCGGACGGGGGCTCATGCGGTGATTGTGCACCGACAGCGGGCCCGGCGGGTTGTTCCCGTGCTGTGCGTCCCCCGTTGTTGTGTCGCTGGCTGTCCCCTGCGCAGCAGCAGCGGCGCGCGCTCAGCGACGCGAGTACGCGCCGGCCAGCAATTCTTGCGAGAATCCCTGCGGCGCGGTGCCCGACTCGGCGTACATGAACAGCGCCGTCGTGTAGACCATCTTGAGCACGCCGATCACCAGCGAGGCCAAGATCAGCAGGACGATCCCGACGAGCACGAGGCCGATCCCGAAGCTCTGCGCTTCGGCGCCCATCATCACGAAGCCTCCGATCAGCGACCCGATGCCGGGCAGCACCATCAAGAAGCTCATGAACCCGAGGCCCCAGTGGCCGACGAGGCTCTCGCCCCACATGCGCTTGAGCGTCTCGCCAGACTTCTTGATCGCGTCGATGGGGCCGAGGTCATAGAAGACCATCGCGGGGATCGCGA
>JAAFIF010000246.1 GCA_013298625.1 Myxococcales bacterium | reverse complement strand
GAGGATCACCTCGGCGACATGGACTTCAAGGTCACCGGCACCCGTCGCGGCATCTGCGCGCTGCAGATGGACATCAAGGTCGACGGCCTCACCCGGCAGATCCTGGAGCAGGCGCTCGAGCAGGCGCGCCGCGGCCGCCTCCACATTCTCGAGCGCATGGACGCCGGCATCGCCAGCGCCCGCGACGAGGTCAGCAAGTACGCGCCGCGCATCGTGACCGTGCAGGTCAAGCCGGACCGCGTCCGCGACATCATCGGCCCCGGCGGCAAGACGATCCGCGCGCTGCAGGAGCAGACGGGCTGCCAGATCGACATCAACGACGCCGGCGTCGTCTCGATCGCCTCGTCGGACACCCGCAGTCTCGACCAGGCGCAGCAGCTGATCCAGGGCCTCACGATGGAGCCCGAGGTCGGCCAGTTCTACAACGGCGTCATCAAGAAGATCGTCGAGATCGGCGCCTTCGTCGAGATCATGCCGGGCACCGAGGGCCTCTTGCACATCTCCGAGGTGGCCAAGGAGCGCATCCGCTCCGTCGAGGACGTGCTCTCCGAGGGCGACGAGGTGGTGGTGAAGTGCATCAAGGTGGATCGCGACGGCAAGATCCGGCTGTCGCGCCGCGAGGCGCTCGACGCCAACCCGCCGGCCGAAGAGATCAACAACTTCGTGATCTGAGCAGTTCGCGAACGCGAGCCGGCGAGGAGGCTGCTGACTCAAGCAGCGACACTTGCCTTATTACGGGCTTCTCGACGAACACCGCTGTGATGGAGGGTCTGGCTGCGAGCCAGGAGCGGACGTGCGCCTCGATGCAGTCGGCGGCAGCCACGGGCTCGCGGAGGTGGAGCAGCTCGATGGCGCGACGGATCCAGGTCCGCGCGAGCTGACCGTCGTGGACGAAGCGACCAGCCTTGGGCAGCCAGGTGTCGGCGAGGACATCGAGACCCTCGTGAAGACGGCGCTCGGGGTGCGCGTCGAGATCGGCGGCGCGGGTGGCGTCGCCGGCGCGGGTGCGCCGAGCTTCGCCGTCGGCGCGGCGCTGTCTCCACTCGGCGCTGCGGCGCGCGCGGTTGCGCTCGTGGACGTCGCGAACGACGGCGGCGAAGTAGCGGTCGCAGACCCGCGCCTGGCAGCGGCAGGCGTAGGCGCGGAACCGGCGCTCGGCGTCGTGGAGGTCGTCGAGGGGGTAGCGGCGGAACGCGCGGACGAACGCCTCGGACGAGCCGGGCATCGCGAACTCGGCGTGGACGGCTTCGAGGAACAGCCGGGCGGAGCGATCCTCAGCCCGCGCCTTGGCGCGTTGCTGCTCGACGATCGCGCGAAGCACGTCGGGGTCTTGGCCGTCAAGCGGGTGGCCGAGGTGGCGGCGGCCGGCGGCGTAGACGCGCAGGAACGTCGCGACGAGCAGCGTGGCGACGTGACGAGCGAGCACGGGCTGACGCAGGTCAGGGACCGCGCCAGCGACGCGATCGAGCAGGTCGAGGACCGGTGCGAGCGCGTTCTTGACGGTGCCGAACCCGCGCTCGACCGTCGCCTTCTCCGTCGGGGTCCCTTCGCGCTGCGGCGCGTGCTCGACGCCGATCGCGTCGTACGCCTGCTTCGCCGCGTCGGCGAGGTAGGGCGTGCCCTGGTCGGTGATGAACTGCAGGCCGTCGCGGCCGGCAGCGGCGTCGGCGACGACACGGGCGACGACCTCGTGGGACTCGCGCTCGGTGACTTCGAACGCCTCGAACAGGCAGCGCTCGCGATCGCCGATGTCCTGGACGCCGACGAGCTTGAGACCGACGCCGAGCACGGTGAGGTCGGTGGTGTCGCCGCCGAGCTGGGTGCCGGGTGCGGTCACGTCGAGATCGAAGCGACCGGTGGCGCGGTCATTGGGCGGCGGGCTTGGTGGCGGCGGTGCTGGCGGCGGCGGCGGCTTGGCCGGGCGGTGTTGCCACGACCGCAGCGTGCGCTCGGGCAACGCGATCGCCGCGCAGAACTCGCGCGCGGTGACACCGTGCTCGGCGCCGAGCCGATCGAACGCGCAGACGAGCTCATCCTGGACGGCGCGTTGCCCGACGGGCACGCGGCTCTGCGCGAGCAGCCTGGTCGCGACCGCGAGTAGCGCGCCGTAGAGCGGCGCCCG
>JAAFIF010000101.1 GCA_013298625.1 Myxococcales bacterium | reverse complement strand
CCGCACCGTGCGTTCGCCGCTCTTTTCGCGGGCGAAACTGAGTTGACCCACTCCAATGCCCCCTCGTCGGCTCCGTCCGACCGGCACACACGTCCCTGTTGACCACGCCCGATGACGCAGCCCGAACGGCCCAATGGTTCGCCGCCCGCGTTGCTCAGCTCGTGTCGAAACCGCTGCGTGCTGGTGCAGCGATCACTCGCTCGCTCGGGATCCCGAGGTGATCGAGGATACGCACGATCACCGCTCGCTCGGTGATCACTGCAATGAAACGCAGTCGACCCATGCATCTCGAGCACACGAGCGCGTCCACTTCCCACACCCGATGCAGGAGCGTCGCCCAGTCGATCCGTGACTTCACAGCCCGCTCCCGCGGTCGCTCATCGCTCGTTCCATCGGCCTTGGTGTCCACTGGTTCGCCCGACGCTTCCCCAGAGCGCGATCGCCGCTTCTCGCTCGACTCGTTCGGCGAATTCACCCGCGCGCCACATGTCACGTCCGCAGTTGGTGGCGTCGGAACCACGCCCGCTCTCCACGGCGAGTTGGGCGCGAAGACGCCGTGGTATCTGACCAGCGGATGGCGCGGCGGCGGAACCAACGCAGCCAATCGCGCCATGAACTCCATCGGCTCCATCACCCGATGCGTTTGGCCTCGGCCGCCCGGCTGCTTCAGCAAGTACGCAACACGACCATCGGTCAGCTCCGTCACGCGCTCCTTCACCACCGCGGGTCGCGAGACGTAGCGAAGCAGCCGCTCGCGCCCTTCGTGGTCGCTCGCGCCGATCACCACGCTCGCGTGTAAATTGAACCCTGCCACCTCCGCTGCCTCAGCTCTGGGCGGGCGCCGCGCGAAGCGCACTTCATCCAACTCTTCATCGACGCGTCCTGCGTCGACCTTCGCGTAGCTTCCCCTGGCGAGCGCTGCGCGAAGGCAACCCGCGAGTGCGCTGTCCTGCATCTCATCATCGCTCGACTGCGTCGCCATCGCTCCTTGCGCTACCGCCGCGCGACGCTCGAATCGCCGCTCGAGCCGCGGCCGCGCAACCAGTCGTTCGAGCACTCGCTGCAGATCGTCACGTGTTGGCGCTCTCGTCGCGACGAAGATCGGGTCGCTCCCATCGACGGGACACCGCCACACGCCATCGGCAGCGACGACGTGAAAGTGAATGTTCAGGTTCAACGAGCCGCCGAAGCGCTGAACGAACGTGATCGCTCCCGCTTCGATCCGCGCGTCGTCGTTCGTCTCGCGCTCGCTCGCGGCGCGATACCACCTGCGCATCTCCTCCCAGAACGCGCGCGAGACTTCGTTCAGCGCCGCAGGCTTCGCCGCCAACACCCTTCGCAACTCGAACGGAACGCTCAGAACCCACTGACGAACCGCCACCGCTGGCAAAACACCATCGCACACGCGCGCCGCCGTCCCGCTCATCCTTCGCCCTCCGCACGAAGGACACACGCCCCGACGCTTGCACGAGAACGGCACGAGTCGCTCGTGGCCGCAACTGCCGCATCGCGCTCGCGCGAAGCCGTGCGACAACACGCCGCATCGAAGGTACGCGCGAAACTCTTCGACCACGTACGCAGGTAGCGATCGACCGCTTCGCTCGCTCGCAAACCGCACGAAGCTCTCGAGGTGCTGCCGAACGATCCGATGCAACGCCGTGCTCGTCGGGTCGCGTCTCGCATCGGGCTCCTCCATCGCCGCGATCGAGCGCTTGCGCTCTGCATGCCGACGCGCGCTCGCAGAAAACGCTGCGCTTCTCGTGGCGACACCTGGCGGTCCGCCATGGCGGCCGCCACCTCCGCCATGGCGGTCGCTCCGTCAGCGTCGGCCCCGACCGTCACGGCGCCGCACTGGCGTAATCCTCTCTCACCCCATCGCCCGCCGTCCCCGCTTGCTACGTTCCCGCTACGTTCTCTCTCCGCCCGCTCACTTCACCCAGCAAATTCCCACGCAATCTCCCCGCCACGCTAGGACTGAAAATCCTCGTGTCGCTGGTTCGATTCCGGCTCTGGGCACTGATTCGGCGGGGAAACTGTCAGGCGCGGGGTGTGCTGTAGGCGCGTGAGATGCCACTTCGGCGAGCAGTCACGAGCACCGTTGATACACTGCGATCAGGTCCGCTGAGTTTCGAGGCGGGCGAGGCGATCGCCGCTCGCCTGCGCATCAACACGGCCACAGGTGCGATCGATCATTCGCCCGTCGGCGTGGCACCCGTGCTGCGCTGAGGTGCTCGAGCGCGACGCCGTCGCGGCGCATTCACTGGGCGGACGTGGGGCGAAGGTCGTTCCACAAGAACCGCTCGAACTTCCTGCACGTCGCGCAGAGCCACCGGTCGCGGATGCTGTTCGAGTGCAGGTATGGCTTGAACCTCTGCGGCTCCTTGCCCTGCGCGTACAAGCGCTCGATCGCCAGCAAAGCCCGTCGCCAACCACGCGCGATCGGAGCCACCCGATCCCGCGTGTCCCTCTTCGACGCGCGCACTCGCACGAAGTGTCCGTCTGCGCTGATGTCCGAGCGCTCCGCGCGTTTGATCGCGGCCCACTCGGCGGAAGTCGCGACCGCGAACGCCACGCGGCTCGATCCTGCAAGCAGCGTTCGATCAAGTCTTCGCGCTCCATCACCAGCTCGCGCTCGGTCAACCACCGTTGCCGCCGGACACACCGCTCAAACACCTCCGGCCGTACCGCGTCGATGTCGCCGAGCGACAAGCCCGCGCGCTTCGCGGTCTTCAACGCGGCGCGCAGCAGTGCCTCAATCGCGACGGAGCACGAGAGCGACGAGGCGTTTCAGCGGGCGCTGCTCGAGGAGATGAAGGCGCATCTCGAGTTTGGTGAGTGGGACCGCGTCGCGCGTCGGCGCGAAGCGGCGACGCCGAAGGCGGCGTTGAGCGCAGCGAGGGAGAGGGCCATCGGGCGCGTGGCGTACGTGCACGCCGGCGGGGACACTGCGTCGAGAGAGTGGACCGATCGGCTCGCGTCAGCGGGCGGACGGAAGCGGAAGCTGCGCGATCACTGGGCGGGGTGAGTCGCTGGCACGCTTCGGGGCAGCTGCCGGCGGTAGACTCCTCGCGTACCTCGCATCGACGCTCGGACTGCCCACGATCGCGTCTCGTGAGACCCTGTATCGTCTGCGCCGATGGCAGCCGAAGACCGGCTCGCGTCGAACGTTTGCGAGTTACCTCTCGCTTCCTCGGAAGTACGCCAGCAATTGGCTCCGCGCCTTGCCGCGGACGGAGGTGCGCACGTGTGCTGCGTGCCATTTCCATGTCAGGCCCAGCTTCTGCGACGCCGCTCGAAACCAAGGGCCCACGTCGTCCACGTTCGGTATACCGACGGAAAGCCCATCTGCACCCCCAAAGAGTCCCAGTCGTGTCGTTGGCCATCGGTACTCTGGAAGCGAGCGATCGTGTCGCACCAGCTCACACTGAAACCAAGGATCGTACGTGTCCGTGAGGTCGATCAAAAAGCCGCCGCCCTGCTCGGCCTCGAGCTCGAGGTGAAAGTGAAAGGCTTCTACGTCCAGGCCGATCGCTCGTGCCCACGCGACGGCCTTCGAACGCGAACGCCGCGCGGATTGCCGCTCTTGAACGAGCACCCTGATTGGCGAGCCCTCGAGCGCCCACTTCTCGATGAACTCGAGGTCGGTGATGCCCATTCGCTCGACGTGCGGCGCCAGCGCGTCGAAGCCGAGGTCGCCTTCGACGTAGACCAGCACCGCGGCGACGGTCTCGACGAGCCAGTCTCCTGGCCAACCGCGAACGAGAGCCGCGCAGGCGGCCGCGGCGGCCGGGTCTGCAGCGAGCGTCTGCGCGGTGCGCCGCCCCGCAGCGTCTCGCCCGACCTTCGTGATCAACATCAGCACGTCGATCACGGCGGGCCACGAGCCTTCGCCGGCTACCCGCAGGTACTCGCGTACGAACAGCACGCGTGTCGAGCGCACGTGCTCGAGGCGTGGCGCGAGCAGCGCCAGATGCGCCGGCGTCTGTTTCTTGAGTGTCGTTGCGAGCACCGAGAGGGAGGTGTCGTTCAGCGTAAAGAGATGCACCAGCGCATCGACGACGAGCAGGGGCGATACCGTCGAAGGGAGCGAGCGCAACGCCGCGTGCAGCGTCTTGAGATCCGCGAAGTCGCGTAGGTCGTTCTCGAGCATGCCAGAGGTGTAATTCATCGCTCGTTGAATGCGGAGTCGACGCTCGCCATTGTCCGGGCTTCGACCGCTCCGAACGCCGTGATCACCGAGGCGTCGATGGACGCTTACGCTCACTGTCCGGGCGGCACCCGTCGTAGCACGCGCGCTCGGGTGCTCGACGCTACGGCGCGACGGGAGCGAGTCGAAGTTGGCCTGTACGATCACGACCCGCGGCTCGATGCCCCGAACGCCGATCGCGCTGATCGCGACGGGCGCAGGCGCGCCGCTGTCCGCGGAGCGCGCGCTGCGATACGCGGCTCCGTCGGGTGCGGACGAGCCGGGCGAGCGCGCCGCGAGCAACGACGCGAGCAACGTGAGATACAGCCGGTGTTCGATGGGATGTGGGCTTTGCGTCGAAGTCGGCGGGGGGCGAGCGCGCAGCGATGCGAACGCGATTCGCACGGATGAGAGCCGCTCGGAAGCGAAGCGTCACCGGACAGCGAACGTCGCCACGCGCGCCGCTCCATCGGCATGATCGACGATCGAGCCGGGCGCGCCGCGGGGGCACCTCGTCTCGTTCGCTGCGCGTCGAGCGGTCGATCGAAAATCGTCCGCGGCGTGTAACCTTCGCGCGCCCCGGGGCTCTCAGCGCTCGACGCCAACACACGGCGCCGACGAAGGAGACCCCATGAGCACCCTGTACGGAACCGCGATCTACAAGAAGAACATCCCCACGATCGAGCGCGTCGCGCGCGCGTTCGCCGCGCTCGCGGTGATCGCCGCAGCGGTCCTCTGGATCGCCGACGCGCGGCTGCGCTGGGTGGCGATCGCCGCGGGCGCGATGTTCGCGCTCACCAGCGCGTTTGGCTTCTGCCCGGCGTGCTACCTTGCCGGTCGAAAAATCGCTTCGTGAGCCGCGCATGATCGACGACCCCACGCTGCGCGAGCGCGCTCGAAGCGGAGACGCCGACGCGATCGCATCGCTGCTGCTGCGCTCCGAGCCGGACCTCCGCCGCTTCGCCTCGCGCGTGTGCGCCAGTCGCGCCGACGCGGACGACGCCGTGCAGCACGCGATGATCACTGTGACGTTTCGGCTCGAGTCGTTTCGAGGGCTCGCGCGGCTCTCGACCTGGCTCTTCTCAGTGATCCGCAACGAGTGCCGCAAGTACGAGCGGGCGGCGCGCCGCTGGGTGCTGGGCGACGGGGGCGAGCTGAGCGCTGAGAGCGCGACCCCGAGCGCCGAGAGCGCCGCAGAGCGAGCGCAGCTGCTCGACGCGCTGACGCGGGCGATCCGCGCGTTGCCGCCGGAGCTGCGCGCGGTGTTCGTCCTTCGCGAGCTCGAAGAGCGGAGCACGGAGGAGTGCGCCTCGCGCCTCGCGATCTCCGAGGCCAACGTGAAGGTGCGGCTCCACCGCGCGCGACGGCTGCTGCGCGCCGCGCTCGAGCCGCGGTGAGCAGCGCAGCGATGAGCGGCGGATCGCCGATCGAGCTTTGGCAGATCCCGGGCCTCGGCGGCTCGGGCCCTGATCATTGGCAGTCGCGCTGGGAGCGGCGGTACGGCGACGCGCGCCTCGAGCAGAGGAGCTGGGACGCGCCGCAGTGGACCACGTGGAGCGCGGCCCTCGAAGCTCGCGTCGCGCGGGCCTCGGGGCCGGTCGTGCTCGTGGCGCACAGCCTCGGGTGCTCGTTGGTCGCGCGCTGGGCCATCGAGACGCTGCGCGCTCCGCGGGCGGCGCTGCTCGTCGCGCCCGCGGACATCGACGCGCACGCCGCAGCGCTGCCCGCGGTGCAGAGCTTTGCTCCGCTGTCGCTGCGGCCGTTGCCGTTCGCGACGACAGTGGTCGCGAGCGACGACGACCCGTACGTGTCCAGCGAGCGCGCGGCGCTCTTCGCGCGCTCGGTGGGGGAGCGAGCTGGTCTCGATCGGAGCCGCGGGCCACATCAACGCCGCGTCGTCGCTGGGCGATTGGCCGCAGGGCCGCGCGCTGCTCGAGGCGTTGATCGCGCGCGCCGCACGCGCGCCGCGCGAGCGCGGGGGGGCCTAGGGCGCGCCCGTGACCTGCGCGGCCCCCCAGCGCGCTGCACGCGGCCGACGACCGCGGTGGACGAAAACGAGACGCGCAGATCGGAAGCGCGTCACCCGAGGTTGTGACGGCGTTGCCGCGGGTCGCGGTGAGCGGGCGCGCGTCGCGTCGTCGGTCAAGGCGACGAGAACGTCGCGTCGCAGTAGCCCAGCGTCTCGTCGCCGCTTCGAAACTGCGAGCTACCTTCGTGGTGGAAGTACCAGCGCCCAGCGGACGGCAGCAGAACGAACGAGCACATGTCCGAGAGGCTGGCGAACGTCGCGAGCGTCGTCGCGGCGCTCGTCGGCACCTGGTACCGCGTGATCGTCGTGCTGTTCTGGACGGCGTCGAAGTAGTAGCTCCCGCCGAAGAACTCGAGCGTTCCCCAGTATGCCCAGCTCTCGCAGTTTGTGTGCGGGATTGCAGGCATCGCCCCCAGATCCCTGACCATGCCGCTCGGCAGCTCGATCACGTACGCGCGGTTCGTGCCTTCGTGAAGCCCGATGGCGCCTCGTCCCGAGAAGATCCCCGTGTTGTTTCCGACGGTGATCGATCGGCTCAACGCGATCGCGATCGGCGTCAGGGCTCCCGAGAGCCCGTCGATCTGGATCAAGTGGGTCACGGTGCCACCGCCAAACGGCAGCGCCGTCGTCGCGCTCGTGCCCAGCGTGTACAGGGTGCCCGAGGCGATGTCGCTGACCATCGCTTCGTAGCGCGTGCCCCACATCGTGGGCGCGGAGAGATCGAGCGCGAAGCGCCCCGTGCGCGAGTCACCCGAGTAGAACACGCTCGTCGATGACACGCCGATGCCGCCGCGGTCGTCGCCCGTCGTGGCGCTGTGCTCGATCGCGTCGCAGTTGGTCGCCGAAAGCGACTCGATGCGAAACGTCCCGCGCGACGCATCGAAGCACGAGCCGCCCGAGCACGACTCTCCTGCCGCGCAGCGGCGGCCGCAGGCGCCGCAGTTGTTGTTGTCGGTGAGCCGGTTGCTCTCGCACATGTTCGCTGCGTTTCCGTCGCAGTCTTGTTGCGTCGGAGGGCAAGCAGTTCCTCCGCTGCAGAGGCCACGCGAGCACGCCTCGCCGGTCGTCGCGGCGTTTCCGTCGTTGCACGCGCTCGTGGAAGCGAGGTTTGGCAACCCCGGGCAGCTCGTCGTCATCGGATCGCAGCCGAAGGCCTCGACCTCGTCGATGCACGCGCCAGCGAAGGCAACGTTGATCTTGATGAACCTCGCAGTGACGATCGGAAACAGCACGTTGACCGACTGCCCCATCGCGAGGTTCGTCCCTGGTGCGCCCGCGGGCGCGGTGAACACTGTTCGGTACTCCGTCGCGTCGTTCGTGGCGTCGCCTTCCATGTAGACTGCGTCGGTCTCGGCGACCTGAACGCTGTACGCGCCGATCGCACGATCGCCGAAGTTGTTGAGGCGATCACGTCCGAAGCGAACGCGCTCGATCGGGACCGATCGGCCGAGGTCGATCTTGATCCAGCCGTTCGCCGAGGAGGCGATCCACGACGAGCCATTTCCGTACTCTCCGTCGTTCGCGTGCTGCGGTTGGTGCCGCGCGTCGCCGGCGAGCGTCCCGCTGGTGACCGACGGTCGCGCTCCGTTCGCCACGGCCGCGAAGTTGCCCGTGCGATCGTACGGTTGGCGATTGCAGCCGGGCGGCGAGTCGCCCGCGATGCAGCCGAGCATCCCTGTGAGCATGGCCGCAGTCGCGCTGGTGGCGGCCGAACGGCTCGTATTCGCGCAGCGTCCCACGGCGGGATCGCACACGTTCGGAAGGTGGCACGCGTCCGACGGCGCGCACATCACGCCGGCGCACCGATCGGTTTCGCATCGACCGGCGTTGCAGAGCTGCCCCATGGCGCAGGCAGTTCCGCATGTCCCGCAGTTGTTTCGGTCCGTGGCGAGGTTGCGACACGCCATCGCAGCCCCCATTCCGCAGGTGGTCTCCGGGGCGGTGCACTCGAGTCGACACGCGCCCGCGCGACAGACCTGACCCATCGGGCAAGCGTTTCCGCAGGCGCCGCAGTGGGCCACGCTCGTCGCTGTGTCGACGCAGGCGCCGCTGCACAGCGTCGTACCCATCGTGCACACGCCAGTGTCCACCCCAGTATCCACGCCGGTATCGATGCCGGTATCCACGCCGGTGTCGATGCCCGTATCCACGCCGGTGTCGATCGACACGCCGGCGTCGACGCCCGTGTCTTCGCGTATACCGCTGTCGATCACGACGCCCGTGTCGCTCAGCGCTCCGCTGTCGGCGTCCGCAGGCGTCGGCCGATCGGGGTTCGACATGTCCGAGCTGTCAGCGCTCGTTGCGTCGGATGCGTCGCCCATCATCGACGGCGTCGCGCACGCAGCAGCCACGAGAGGCGCCACCACGAGGGCCGCACATCGAAGGTGTTTCGCGAGTCGCTTTCGAGAGAATGGTGAAGTTTGCATTCGCGACGACGCTCGCACGAAGCGTCGAGCGCGTCTCGGCGTTCGTTGCGGGAGTCATGCATAGTCAGCGACGACAACGCGATCGCGAACGCGAAACGCTTCTCGTTGCTGGCGCGCTGTCCGCTGCACGGGCTCGACCCCGAGCTGCACTTGCGCGAGGTCATCTACGTTCTGCCTCAGTAGCCGCGCGAACGCGTCCTCGAGCTGCGCCCTCGCGATAGGGCGCGCACTCGCAGTCGCTTGGTCGCGAGCGAGCTCGAGCGCGAGTTCGGTCCGATCACGGGTCCGCCGGCCGAAGAGCAATGGTGAGTGAGCGTTGGGGGGATGCGGGCACGCGCGAAGGGTGTCAACGCCGCGCGCGGAGCGGAACGACGCCGGTTCGCGCAGCGGCCACGCTCAATCTCCTTCGCAACTTCAGCGAGGACAGCCGCGTGGCGCGTGGCGCTTGAGCAGATCTTGCGCGAGCCCCAAGCCGCAGGTCCGGTCACAGGATGTGAAACCTCTCGAGCCGCTTCACCGTGGCCAGCTTTCCTGCATACGGTGGATACTTGAGCGGCAGGTCCAAGATGCGGGCGGTCGGCGCGGTCATCACGGCCTTCATGTGCGAGAACGTCTCGAAGCTCTTCGCGCCGTGATACGAGCCCATTCCGCTGTTGCCGACGCCGCCGAAGGGAAGAAAGAGCGTTCCTCCGTGGCTCATGCAGTCATTGATGGTCACACCACCGCTCGACGTCCCGCGGATCACCTGCCGCTGACGATCGCTGTCTTTGCTGAAGAAGTAGAGCGCGAGAGGCTTGTCTTTGCTTCGCTGCAGGGCGAGGAGCTCATCGAGCGAGCGAAAGCTGAGCACCGGCAGGATCGGCGCGAACAGCTCGTCCTTCATCAGCAGTGACGACTCGTCGACCTGATCGAAGATCGTCGGTTCGATGTACCTGCGCTCGGCGTCGAAGCGACCTCCGTGTCGCAGGCGCGCTCCGACGTCGAGATACGAGACGGCGCGCTCGAAGTTGCGCGTGTTGATGATGAAACCGTAGTCGGGGCTCTGCGACGGATCTGCGCCGTAGAACTCGGCGACCCACTTCTTGCACGACTCGATGAACGCTTCGTGGACGCTCTCGTGGACGTAGGCGTGATCGACGGTGACGCAAATCTGCCCGGCGTTGAAGAGCTTGCTCCACATGACGCGCTTGGCCGCTTGGTCGATGTCTGCGCTCTCGTCGATGATGGCGGGGCTCTTGCCGCCGAGCTCGAGCGTGACGGGTGTCAGGTGCTTGGCCGCAGCGCTCTGAATGATCCGCCCAACGCGCGGGCTGCCGGTGAAGAAGATGTAGTCCAGCTTCTCTTCGAGCAGCATGGTCGTCAGCTCGCTCGATCCTTCGACCACCGTGACGATGTCTGGGGTGAACGCTTCGCGGACGATCTGCGCGGCGACCGCGGCGCAATGCGGGCTGTCGCCGGCGGGCTTGAGCACGGCGGTGTTTCCTGCGGCGAGCGCGCCGATGAGCGGGCTGAAGAGCTGAAGAAACGGAAAGTTCCACGCGGCGATGATCAGCGTCACGCCATACGGCTCGGGGTGAAGCTCGCTGTCCGCTGCGAAGAACAACGTCGGAGTCTTGACGGACCGTGGCGATGCCCACCCGTCGAGGTGCTTCAACGCGAAGTCGAGCTCCTCGAGGTTCATGTTGATCTCCATGAAGTAGGTCTCGACCTCGGCGCGTCCCATGTCCTTGCGCACCGCCTCGAACATCGCTGCCTCGTGCTTCAACAGCGACGCCTTCAGCCGCTCGAGCGACGAGCGACGCGATGCGATGTCGAGGGTGCGCCCTTCGGCGAACGCCGCGCGCTGCGCGGCCACCAGCCTCTGAATCTCAGCTTTGTTCATCGATCGCGACGCTAGTGTCGACGCGGCGCGCCCACACTCGCATCCGGCGCCAAAACACTGACCGATCGCGCTGCGCTCGCCGCGTCAACCGCACAGGCGCGCGACCGCCGAGGCTGCCCAGCGCACAGCATCGCCAGGTCCACTGTCGTTGACGGCGCGCGCTGCGACGGTCCTTCATCGAGCGAAGCCGAGCGAGCGTCGAGGGTTCGCGGCGAGCGCGCCCTGTGTTGCCTGCTCGTTCGAGAGCCACACACGAGGCGTCATCGAGGACACACGACGAGCTCGAGCTGCGCGCCCTTCGTCGCGGCGTTGCCGACGTCGTGGGCTGCCACCTCGTGGTCGAACGCATCCTCTGCGGGCGCGGCGATCCACAGTCGCAGAGACGCGCCGGCTTCCAAGCCGCCGAATTGCTGTTGCAGCTCGCGGATCACCGGCGACAAATCCGGTGATTCGTTGAGCGCGTCGATGGCCCACGCCGACGCGTCGCGCTCGATCGGCCATAGGACGCGCGCGTCGGTGAGCGTGACGCCTGCGTCGGCGTTGAACGGGCGCTGCGCTGCGCTCGATACAGGAAGCGCGTTTGCCGCTCGCTCGGCGCGGACCTCGAGCGCCATTGGACCGCGGTTCCAATCGCCGTCGCGCGCGATCCCCCAGAGCCGCAAGCGCGCGTCGGCGATGCGCATCGACGCGGGGAGGGCGCTGCGAAGGGAGAAGCGAAAGAAGCCCCAGGTCGCGCCGCCGTTCCAGTATCCCATGTAGATGCCGCGCGGCAGCATGCTCGGCGGTGTCTCGCCTCGCATGTCGAACACCCACCCGACGCCTCGGATCGAGATCTGCCCGTCGTCCTCGTCGAGCGCGATCACCACGCGCTGCGACGATTCATCGGGGCATCGTCCCGCTTCGAGCGCAGCGTCCGAGCCACCGTCCGCGTCTGCGTGTTCGCCGTCCGTCGTCGCGACGTCGGCTCGCTCATCGGTCGCATCATGGCCGAGCGCTGCGTCCTCGCGCACGATGGGTTCGAGGCGAACGCGAGCGCACGCCGAGAGCCCTACGCACAGCACCAACGCCGTCGCGAACCGCGGCATCACCACCGGCCGACCTCGACTCCCAACGCCGCGGAGACGAGCATTTCGCCCCACACGGCGACCAACCGATCCGCGAAGCGAACTTCCGCTGCTGGCGCGACGAGGCCGACGTCGACCGCGACGCGAACGCGAATCCCAGCCGTCACTTGCGCTGCGCCGGTCACGGCCAACGCGCCATAGAAGCCCCAGAGCTGCGCGGTCCTGCCGACGAAGGGCGCCGTGGTCGAGCCGCTCGCTTCGACGTTCACCGCGCCCACGACGAGCCCAGGATCGAGCGCGAACCTCGCGTCCGCGGATCGGAGCCGCACGGCGCACGACGCGCCGAGCGTCGTCCAGTGAAGCCTCGACGCGCCTTCGGGGCCGCCCAGCGACGACGCCATCGCAGCGTGTTGACCGACGAGCGCGAGCCGCGCCCACCGCCCGAGGCTCAGCGACATGTCCGCGCGGATCATCGGCGCGGGATCGACGCCGCCGACGCTGAGGGACACTCCGCCGCCCAGGAAGAACCCGACGCCGAAGGACTCGGCGCGTGCGGGCTGCGACGGACGCGCGGCAAGCCTCCGAACAGCCGGCGGCGGCGCGAGCTCGGGCGGCGGGGTCGAAGGAAGATCGATCTCGAGAAGGCTGGCCCGAAGCAGCTCGACGACTTGCACGGCGAGCAACGCGTGGTCCCCGGTCCATTCAACGGTTCGAACCGAGCTCTTTCTGGTGAACCGGTCGGTCAACCACAGCGAGACTCGGCCCCCTTCTCGGTGCACCCGAACGACCGCGCCGACGGACTCGGCCCTCGCGAGCGACTCGAGCTCGAGGTGGTCAGCGCTCGCGGTGATCGTGTCTCTCACGCGAGGCTCGAGCCCTGCGGCACGAAGCTCGCGCGCGATCGCGGTGCCGACGCCGCTGTCGGGGTCGACGAGCACCAAGACGGTGCTGCCGTTCGCATGGGCTCGCGCGGGTGCTGCCAACGAGACGAGGGCGACCACGAGGGCCAGACGACGGGCGATCACGGCGTCGAACCGCTCACGACGCGCTCCGCAAGGGATCGATGGGCGCCGACCGAGTACCGCTGCAGATACTCGGTCGATCTCTGGCGAGCGCCGACGAAGTCTCCAGCGCGAAGCAGCGCCTCGATTCGTCGGCCAGCCGCGGCCTCAGCGAACGGACCGTCCGGCGCGATCGAGAGGTACCGGGAGAAGTCCTCGACGGCGCCTCGCCAATCGCGGTCCACGTCCGCGCGCAAACGGGCCAACAAGAAGATCGCGGTCGAGGCTTGTTGGCTCCTTGGAAACAGTCGATCGACCGAAAGATAGAGCGCCCGTGCTCGCGCAGCGTCCCCGTCGAGTCGCGCTTGCTCTGCGCGCGTGAGCAACGAGTTCGCCGTCTCGACCGCATCACTCTCGGGGGCTGCCGGCTGCGTTCGAAGCGGGGCGGGCGAGCCGGAGCCACGCGCGGCGGAATCGCTGGGGCGCGACGAGAGGCGCGGCGCTGGGTCAGGTCTCGGCCGTTCGGCGGGGACTTCGCTCGAAGGAGGTTCGACCGCAGGCTCGCTTGCGCTGGGTTCAATCGAAGCGACGACGGCGCCCGCATCCGCGCCGGACCATTGAACGGTCTGCGTGTCGAGGTCGACGCGGATGCCCTGCGACGAGCTCACGCGCTGCGAACCAACGAGCGGGCCCTGGACCTGAACGGCGCCCTCGGTGAGCGAGAGGTTCAGCTGTCGCGCGGACGGATCCCAGGAGAGCGAGAACTTCGTTCCGACGACGAGGATGCGGAAGGGGCCTGCGAGCATGGTCCAACGCGTGTCGGACCGGTGCTCGATCGCGGCGTGGATCGTCCCTCGCTCGAGACGCACCGTCGCGCCGTGGCGATCGACGCTCTCGATCCGCGCGAGCGCGCCGTGCTGCTGGATCGTCGAACCGTCGGAGAAACGCAGCTCGCTGTCGCTTGCCCGAGGGCTGCTCGTCCATCGCGAGCGTCTGCTGACGAGCCCGAAAACCGCGGCAGCGGCGATCGCGACGCCGAGGACCGCTCCAGCACGGGGCGACACCGTTCGGCGGTGAGGCGACGCCGTCATCGCGCCGGACGCTACGAGCTTTCGATGCGCCTCGTCGATGACGCCATCCGACGGCTCGGACTCGTCCTGTGCGCGAGCTGCGCGGCGAAAGAGCTCATCCAGCGCGGTCATCGATTCGTGTCTCCAACATACTGCTTCAGCGCCGGGTCCGCTGCACAGCACCGGGCGAGGCGCTCGTTCGCGCGGGCGAGTCGACGTCGCGTCGTCGCGAGGGACAGGTCGCAGAGCCGCGCGATCTCCTCGAGCGGCATCTCGTTGATCCGATGCAGACACAACACGACGCGCTCTTCTTCGGGAAGCGACTCGAGCACGCGGTACAAGCGCGCGACGGCGTCCGACTGCTCGAGGTCCGCGGGAGGCTGCGGTCGCTCGGGCAGCTCGTCGGGTGAGAAGAACCGAAGCCAGCGGCGACGACGGGCGGACCGAATGCTGCGCCGCGCGCGGTTCACGGCGATTCGAGAGATCCACGCGCGCAGGCTGGACGGGTCGCGCAGCTGCCGGATCGACGCGAACGCCTCGACGAACACCTCTTGCAGCACGTCCGCGAGCTCATCGGCCGGGCCGAGGGTGCGCACGAGGATGCGACGCACCAGAGGCGCGTATCGCACGAACAGCGCTTCGCGCGCGTTCGCGTGGCCGGCGACGCACCCGCGCACGAGCGACTCATCGTCCCCTTGAAACGGCAGCGCGACGACGTTGCTCGTTCGGTCCGTCGTCGAAGCTCGAGCAGCCTTGGACAAGAATGATCCTCTCACCCCTCAAGTGCCCGGATCGCGCCGGCAGCGTTCGCAAATCGACGTGCACGCCGACCGTTCACGGACGAGCCACGGACGCGGGCCCCGAGCGCGCGCCGTGAACCAACGGACCGCTGCGCGATCGGACGGCACGTCGCCGCTGACCGCGCTCGCGGCGCAGGACATGTGGTCGCGGCTCGCACGAGAACCGCCGATCAACGCCGAATCGCCGCCACGATCACGCGTACGATCTCGCCGAGGTGCTTTCGATGCGCGACCGTCGTCGTCGCGTCGTACGCCGCCCCCGACGCCGCTCGCAGCAACAGCTGCGCGGCGGACGCGGCGGAGAGCCCGATCCTCGACGGGTCCAGCTCCTCGTCCGCCTCGATGACCGCCACCAAGAGCTTCACGTAGGCCCGGTCCGTGCGCTGAACGATCTCGGCGCCGAGTCGACCTTGCGAGTCCACGAGCTCCTGCGCGTGCGGCGAGGCCTGCACGAGCTCGAAGTACCTCGTGAGCTTCGCCGCGAGCATCGCCGCGAGCCGCTCTTCGACCGCTCCGCGGGCGAGCGAAGCGGCCTCGGCGCGCTCGAGCAGCTCGACGCAGACAGCCTCGACCACGGCGCGAAAGATCGAGTCTTTGTCCTCGAAGTACGCGTAGATCGTCGGCTTGGCGACGCCGGCCTCCGCCGCGAGCAGCTCGATCGACGTCCGCTTGTACCCGTAGCGACTGAACAGCGTGACCGCCGCCTCGACGATCCGGTGACGCTTGTCTTCGCCCTTCGGTGAGGCCATCGCACGCAGAGTACCATATTTGACCAAATGAACCAAAAAGACTAATATAGTTCAAATATACAGCTCGGCGATGCCGTCACGCGCTTCGCCACCGACGAGACGCAGCGCGGGCTGCGCAGCTCGGCCACCCAGATTCGACCCCATCCCTCCGAGGCCGTTGATGCGATTTCTCACAGTGTTGGACGCGTACTTCCGCGGAGAGCGCCTCGAGGCGCTGCTCTTCATGGTCCCCATTGGGCTGGCCAGCATTGCGTTCGGCGCATGGCTGCTCGCGTCGAGTCACGAGGCGTTCGACCGCGGTGTTGCCGCTCCGTGCCTCGTGCTCGGCCTGGCGCTGCTCGCGACGGGCGGCGCGGTCGGAGCGCGCACTCCCGCTCAGGTCGCGGCGCTGCACGCAGGGTTTGCCTCGAGCCCCGAGGCGACGCGCAGCGCAGAGATCACTCGAATGCAGAAGGTCGACCGAGCCTGGCCGGTGTACCTCACCGCCTGGGCGCTCTTTGCGGTGTGCGGGCTGCTCCTTCGCTTCGCCGTCTCGAGCGACGGCGCGCGCGGCGTCGGCGTCGCGTTGGTCTTCTTCGCTGGCATCGGGCTGCTCATCGACGGCTTCGCCGAGCGTCGTGCGCGGCCGTACGTGCAAGCGCTCGAGCGGCTCGACGCACGGGCTGATCTGCACGCACACCCTGCGGGCTGACGCTCGCATCGCTGTCGAAATGTGAGCGCGTCGCGCGCGCCCCGGGCACTGACCCGAGCGTCTCTGTCGGCACCTGCCGCAGCGGCGAGAAGGAGCGCAGACGCTTGCGAGACCGTACGAGAGCCCGATCACGATTTTCTCAGGCGCGCGTGCAGCGCATGGACGTTCGCGCTGGCGATGACGTCGTTTGGCTGTGCGGGCGCGATCGGCGACACATCCAACGACGGAGGTCCCACGTCCCCAGCGAGACCGTCGCGCTGCGCGACAGACAGCGCGGAGGCGCAGAGCATCGGGCCGTCCCCGCTGCGTCGGCTCACTCACTATGAGTACAACAACACGGTTCGCGATCTGCTGGGGGACACGACCCAGCCGGCCAACGAGTTCGCGCCGGAGAATCGCGAGGGCGTGCTCGACAACGACGTCGGCAGCCTGAGCGTCTCGCCGACGCTGTTCGAGCAGTACTACCGCGCGGCCGACGCGATCGCAGCGCGAGCGCTCGAGGGAGACGGGCTCGCGCGCGTGGCCGGATGCGCTCCGATGGGCGCGACCGAAATGAGCTGCGCTCGGCAGTTCATCGATGCGATTGGCGCGCGGGCCTATCGTCGACCGTTGAGCGCTGACGAGGTGGCGTCGCTCACCGCGAGCTACACGAGCGCGCGGATGGGCGAGGACCCGCGCGCGGGCTTTCGCACGGTGCTCGCGCAGATGTTGCTCTCGCCGAACTTCTTGTTTCGCGTCGAGGTCGGTTCGCCGGTCGCGGGCCGCGCGGATCGTCGACGGCTGACGCCCTATGAGCTCGCGTCGCGGCTGTCCTATGGGCTCTGGGGGACGATGCCAGATGCTGCGTTGTTCGAGGCGGCGCGCGCCGGTGAGCTCGGCACGATCGAGCAATTGCGAGCGCAGGTGCGGAGAATGACGCGCGTCGCGAACGGTGAGCCCGTCGAGAAGGCGCGCGTGCACCTCGCGCACGTGTTCGGCGAGTGGCTGGGGCTCGACGCGGTCCGGAGGCTGACGAAGGATCGCGCGGCGTTTCCCATGTGGAACGACGAGCTGCGCGACTCGATGTTGAGCGAGACGCAGCGATTCTTGCAGGACGTGTCCTGGCAGCGCGGCACGATCGCGAACCTCTTCGACGCGCGGCACTCGTTTGTCGACGCGCGGCTCGCGGCGCTCTACGGCGTGAGCGCGCCGAGCGGCAGCGGTCTTCAACGCGTCGAGTTCGACCCGATGCAGCGCTTCGGGTTGCTCACGCACGGGTCGCTGCTCGCGCGCAACTCGGGCGCGGGTCAGACCTCACCGATCCGTCGAGGGCAGTATGTCCGCGAGCGGATCCTGTGCTCGCCGCTCCCGTCGCCGCCGTCGTCGGTCGACAACACGCCGCCGATGCCCAATCCGATGCTGACCACGCGGCAGCGGTTCGCGCGGCACACCGCGGATCCGTCGTGCCGCAGCTGCCACGAACAGATCGATCCTGTCGGCTTCGGCTTCGAAAACTACGACGCGATCGGGCGCTTTCGCCGCGAGGAGAACGGCATGGCGATCGACTCGAGCGGGTCGCTCATCGCGACCGACGTCGACGGCACGTTCGCGAGCGGCCGCGAGCTGTTGGGGCGGCTCGCGGCGAGCCAACAAGCGCGCGCGTGCGTGATCCGACAGTTCTTTCGCTACGCGCACGGCCGATACGAGAGCGAGGCGGACCTGTGCGTGATCGACGAGCTCGAGTCGCGCGTCGACGCCAGCGGCGGCCGCATCGAGGAGCTGTTCACCGAGTCGCTGCTGACGAGCGACGCGCTCTACCGCTCGGCGACCCCGTGACGCGCTGAGCTCTCGCACTCTCCACACCGACGATTCAGTGAGGCAACTCGATGACGAAACAGAAGCTACACCGCAGGGATCTGCTGCGCGGACTCGGGGGCGTCGCGATCGCGCTTCCGTGGCTCGAGGCCGCAGCGTGCGGCTACGACGGCGAGCGCATGGCTGGCGACGGCGGCGCGGACGCAGATCGCTACCGTCTCGGCATCGGCTCGCGACGAGAGCCCAGCAGCGCCGATGCAGGTGCACCGCCGCTGGCTACGAGCGACCGACCACGGCGGTTGATCATCATCACGACGCCCAACGGAACGCTCTCGGACCGTTGGTTTCCCTCCGGCGGCGAACGAGACTTTCGCCTCGGCCCGATCACGATGCCGTTCGAGCCGCACCGACGGGACATCGTGCTCTTGAAGGGCGTGGACCAGAAGTACGACGGCGGTACGCACTTCGAGCCGACCTCGGCGCTGCTCACGTGCCGAGAGGCCGTCGGTCCGAGCGAGGGCGCCAAGCAAGCGAGCGGCGTCTCGATCGATCAGGTGATCGCGCAGGCGATCAACGCGAACCCGATGATTCGCACGCGCTTCAGCTCGTTCGAGCTCGGCACCAACCAGAGCACCAGCGGCGTGAGCGCGCTCGCGTACTCGGGGGCGCGCATGCCGCTGCCGAAGACCAACTCGCCTCGCGCGCTCTTCAACCGCGTGTTCGCAGCAAGCACGGGCAGCTCCGCTGAGCAGCGGCGGCGGCAGAGCATCCTCGACGGGGTCCGCGAAGAGCAGCGCCGACTGGCGATGCAGCTCGGCGGAGAGGACCGCGCCCGCCTCGATGCATACCTCACGTCGCTGCGCGAGACCGAGCAGCGCTTGGGAAACACCGGCGGAATGTGCACAGCCCCCATGGGCTTCAGCGCCGGCACGACGGACGACGACCAGCGTCGATTGCCCGCGATGGTGCGCGAAATGATGGACGTGCTCGCGCTGTCGCTCGCGTGCGACGCGACGCGCGTGGTGACGTACCCGCTGCGGAGCGACGGCGGCGGAAGCAACCAGACCTTCGGCTGGCTCGGCATCGGACCGTCGCCGGACCCGTTCGATGCGGACACGACGGACGACTCGAGCTCGACGAGTCACCACTCGATGTCCCACAACGACGCGACGCCGCAGAACATCGATCGACTGACCAGGGTCAACGCCTGGTACATGCAGCAGATCGTGTACTTGATCGAAAAGTTGAAGGCGATCCCCGAGGGGACCGGCACTGTCTTCGACAACACGGCGATCCTGTACACCTCGCCGATCGCCCGGGGAAATCACTCGAAGAACGACCTCCCGGTGCTCATCGCGGGCTCGTGCGGCGGGCGGATCGACACCGGGAGATTTCTCCGACTCGACGCGCAGTCGCACGCGGGCGTGCTCGTCGCGCTCGCCAACGCGATGGGCGTCGAGATGACCACCTTCGGCGACCCGCGCTTTTGGAACCGCTCGGTGAGCCTCTCGTAGCGATCGCTCGCGCGGTCATGCGCGGCGCCCGAGGTGCGCGCCGACCGCCGAAGCGAGCGCGGCGCTGGTGATCGCGGGGCCGTCGACGTCGAACGCTCGGTCGCGCATCGCGGCACGATCGATCCGCGCGGCTGCGACGACAGCGACGGCACACACGACCCGACCGACGTCCCGCGCCGCGTCGGCGGGACCATTGGAGCGCGACGCGATTTCTGAGCGCGAGCCGCGTGTGCCGGGCACTGGGTCTACGGTGACTCAACGAACTCCGCGTGACGTTGCGCGCACGGTTCGCGCGCTTCACGCGAGCGAAAGCAGGTGAACGCGCGATGGATAGCCGCACGAAGCCGCCGCGACAGCGCACGATGAGCATGGACTTCGAGCCGCTCGAGTCGCACTTTTCGGTGCCCCTGTGGGACGCGCCGTTGGCGCACGAGGCGCTGATCGCGCGCGTGCCCGAGACGGCCATGATCCGCGCTCGCTTCTCGGCGGACCTCATCGATTTGCTGAAGGCGGCGGGAAAACCGCTCGATGCCGAGCGCGTCCGCTACCACGGGTTCGAGACGGTCTCGCTCCGAGAGCACATGCGGCTGATGG
Organism: Myxococcales bacterium; assembly: GCA_013298625.1. Taxonomy (GTDB): domain Bacteria; phylum Myxococcota_A; class Polyangia; order Polyangiales. The sequence goes on along the minus strand of JAAFIF010000101.1, from coordinate 13,959 downwards.
TCTACGCCGCGCGACTGCTCTGGCCCAATGATCCTCTGCGAATCGGGCTGCGGCGGTTCGGGCGCGGCGTGCGGAGCTCGGTCGAGAACACCACCTACGGCAAGGTCGCTTTCGCGGGCGCGGTCGACGCCGAGAGCTCGCTGCGCGCGATGTGCGACACGTACCGCGCGATGCTGCGATACAACGTCACGTTCTCGATGGTGTCCGCGCGCGAGGCGCACGTCGCCATGCGAGATGTCCTCTACTACTGCGACTCGTGCCACGTCGGCGTCGTCGAGGGAATGCTCGCGGCGGTCACGGCCGGTGGGGTCAACCTCGCGCCGCGCGTGAGCGTCTGGATGTCCGACGACTGCAACGGGGTGTTTCGCGTCCGTTGGTAGCTGCGATGGACGGTGATCGCGCCCGAGACCCCCACTCTCGCGCAACGCGTGCATGCATCGGCACGAGTGTCTTGTGCTCTTGCGACGTGCACAAAGGCTGCTGCGCAACGGCGTCGACACCGCGCGAGGCTCAGCGCGAACCGAGCGAAGCGCCGTGTCCGGGGTTCACTCCAACGCCCTGCTGGGCGAGAAGCTGCGCTGCTGCCTCACCGCCGAGCGCGATCCCCGCTTCGACGACACGACGACGGCAGCGCGTCGTTCGTCGCGCTCGTGCTCGAGCGAACTGTGGCAACCGTTGGTCGTGCGTAGCGTCGTTTTCGAGCCTTCGAGCGCGGCGAGGCAACGGGCGATTCGCTCGCGCCTTACCCTTGATCGACGAGCGGTCGTCGACTGAACTATGGTCGGACACGCGTCGCCATTCGATTTCGAAAGGGTTGTGGCGCCAGTTGATCGCGGATGCGCTCGAACGTTCGAAGACCTTACGACATGCGTAGAACCACACTTCGCCGACTCTCGTGTCTTGTGCTTTCGCTGGCACACGCGTGCACGGCCACGCCCGAGCCAGGAGACGCATCGGACGGTTCGTCATCCGACGCGCAGCCCGTCGACGTCGCGCAGCGCGACATCGTTCAACGTGACATGGGCCAGAGCGACGTCACGCCGAGCGACGTCGCCGAAAACGACGTGGCGCAGAGCGACGCTGCCGACGACGCCGCTGACACAGCGAGCGATGCAGCGCTCACCGACGCCGACGCAGTCGCGACGACGGATGTCGTGCCGGACGCTGCGGTCGAACGAGAGTGTCTCGACGACGTCGACAACGACGGCAACGGGCTCGTCGACTGCGCGGACCCTGCGTGTGCGCCGCAGGTTCGCTGCGAATCGACCGACTGGAGCGCGCCTGGATCGCTCAACCAAGGGCCGATCGGCGCGAGCGCCCCGTGCAGCGCAGGACAGACGCAGGCATACCTCGGAACGATCGGCAGCGCGGGCGCGAGCGCGAGCTGCGCGTGCTCGTGCAGCAACGCCGTGGGCTCGGCGACGTGCGCGGTCTCGGGGCGCGCGAACGAGTACAACGCCCCGAGCTGCCCTGCCGGCGTCCCTCCTGGCGGGACCGAGCTGCCCGCGGGCTGCCACAACAGCACGTTTGCTTCGGCGGGATATCTCTTTCGCTCGGGTCTGGCCGAACGTGGAACGTGCACTGCGATGACCACGCCGACCATCGCCGCTGCATCGGGGCCCACGTCCGAAGCGCGCGTGTGCGTGACCTCGCGACAAGGGGGCGGATGCGGCGCGGGCAGCGTGTGTCGCGCGCGCGTCGCACCAGCCCCCCGATCCTGCGTCGTTCGCCGCGGCGACCACACGTGCCCCGCGGAGTACGCGCAGCGCAGCGTGTTCTACGAGAACCGGAGTGACACGCGCGCGTGCCGCAACTGCTCGTGCGCGTACTCCTCCGACGGCTGCACCGGCGACGTCGTCGCGTTCTCTGGCACAAATTGCACGGGAACAGCGCTCGCGACGACAGTCCTCTCCGACGGGTCGTGCCGGTCCGGCAACCCCGCGTCGTATCGCGTGAGCAACGTGCGATCGTCCAACCCGCGCTGCAATGCGGGCGGCACTTCGCCCACGGGCTGTGTGCGCGACTCGGACCCGAGCACCATCTGCTGCGCGCCCGCGCCCGGAGACCGCACGTGCCCAACGGGACCAGGCCCTGCGATGACGCTGCTCAACGGCTCGACAGGGCCGTTCTGCATCGACACGACCGAGGTGACCAACGCTCAGTACCAGGCGTTTCTCGCGTCGATGCCGAGCCTCGCCGGACAACCCGCGACGTGCACGTGGAACACGACCTTCGTCCCCACGACGTTGCCTGCCGCCGCGCCGAATCAGCCGGTCGTCGGCGTCGATTGGTGCGACGCCGCGGCGTATTGTCGCTGGGCAGGAAAGACGCTCTGCGGTCGCGTCGAGAGCCCTGCGCCGCTCGCCGAGGCAGAGGCCACGTCGACCTCGAGTCAATGGTTTCAGGCATGCACGCAGCGCAACACCGCGCCCGTTCCGTACGGCGCCGCGCTCGATGCGCAGCTCTGCAGCACGCCCGCGGGCACGCTCGAAGACGTCAACGCGCGCGTGTGCTGCAGCACGGCCAACCCTCGCATCCACGGGCTGCTCACCAACGCCGCCGAGTGGATCGACGCGTGCACCGGAAGCGCTGGCCCGTCGGACACGTGCCGAGTCATGGGCAACGTACGCCCGTCGGTGGCGTGCGCGACGAACACGCAATCGACTGCGCGCAACACGGCGAACAACGACATCGGCTTCCGCTGCTGCGCGCCATAAGCGCCCCGCGCCACGCGCGGCACAGCGATCGGGTCGCCGCCCGCGAGCGCAGTCCATACACCGGGAGGAGCGACGCCGCGATCGCGACGCGGATCGGGCGGTCGAAGCACCGTAGAGCTCCGAGGCAAACCGCTGCCGCGCACCGGCACATCGCTCGCGCAGTGGGGCGAAGCGCGCGCGTCTGAGCGCGTCGCTCGCTGCTCTCGCTGCAGCTCGAGTCATCCCGCGCAAGCCGCCGCGCTTCACGTTGCGCGCAACACAGGGCTATCACCGTCGGCGCGATGACTCTGCTCACAGCATGGCCTTGGTTCGGCGCTTTGGCCGCGCTCGTGATGATCTTCTGGGTCGCCAGCGGCGATCGTCGCAAGGCAAGCGACCCGTGGTGGTGGCTCGTCTTGCTCTTGCCCGTGTACGTCCTGCACCAGTTCGAAGAGCACGGCATCGACGCGCGCGGGCACGTGTACGCGTTTCGCGCGGCGCTCTGCGACACGCTGCACCAACCGCAAGCGACGTGCCCCGCGGACGAAGCGTTTATCTGCGCGGTCAACGTTGGAGGCGTTTGGCTCGCCGGCGCGCTCGCCGCCTTCGCCAGCAGGCGTCGTGACGTCGCTGGAGTCGCCATCCTCGGCGTGCCCTTCGTCAACGGCGTCGTTCACATCGCTGCCGCCGTCCGCGAGCGCGCGTACAACCCTGGCCTGCTCACGGCGATCGCGCTGCTGGTCCCCTATGCGGTCGTCACGATGCGGCTCTTTTTTCGGGCGCGCGTCGTCCTCGCGCGTCGAACGCTGCCCGTGATCGTCGTCGGCGGCGTCCTGTTGCACGTCGTGCTGCTCGCTGGGTTGATGCTCTTCAGCCGCGGATCGATCAGCCGCCCCGCGATGCTCGCGCTACAGGTCGCTAACGGAGCGCTTCCGTTCGTCCTCGGGCGTATCTTTCTGCGCGCCGCTCCGACGGAGTGACCCGCGACAGCCTCGGCGCGCGCGACGCCGCGCGCGTACACTCTACGTTCCTGCGATGGACTTCACGATCAAGATTCGGCCGCAGCTCGGCCTCGCGAGCGTTCAGCAGTTGGTCGATCAGCTCGCCGCGGCCGAGAGCGTCGCCAGCGCAGCGTCGATGGATCAGCTCGTGCGAAGCGCCTTCGCGCTGCGCCACGCGGCGCACCTCCAGCGCTGCTTCGAGCCGTGGCTGAGCGCGCTCGCCGAGAGAGAGAGGGCCCCGGTCGAGGCGCTGCTCGGCAAGCTCGTCATCGAATCGGTAGAGGAGGGCGACGGCCGCATCGATGACCACGGCGGGTACCGCGGAGAGATCCAGTACGAGCTGGTCGGCTCGGCGCGCACCGTCGGGCTCCGCCATTTCTACGGCTACAACAACATCGAGCAGCACATCACGAGCAGCCTCACCTTCGAGGATCGAGGGCCATCCACGGCGGTGAAGAAGGCTGCAAAGAAGGCGGCGAAGAAGCTCGAGACCGAGCGGCTCTCCTTCGACAGCCCGACGGACCTCGCGCCAGCGGCGGAGATGCTCTTCGCCTGGCTCGGACCCGAAGACGCGCTGTCGCGGGAGACGCGGCTGCGCTTCTTGCTTCGACTGCTGTTTCCCTGGGGGCGCTACCTGCACGGGTACGAAGGCGCGACGCCGGAGTTCTACGAGGACGCAGATCGGCTCTATGCGCTCTCGCGCGCCCGTCGCGCGACCGAGCTGAGGGCGCGGGAGGAGGACGGCGAGATCATCCCGTTCTTCATCGAGTGAAGGCGGGCGCAGCCAGCGCGACGCGGGTTCAGCGCACGCGTTGGGACGCGACCGTCGCGAGCGCGCTGGGGCGCCGATCGACGGCGCAGAGGTTGTTGTCCGCGGGGCGTTGTCCGAAGCGAAGCGCGTCGCCGCTGACCGAGACGAGGTCGAAGTCCTGTCCGCATTGGCTGATCGGCTGTTGTCCGAGCCCTCCGCAGCCGGTCGCGCTGATGTCTCGCGCCGTACCCACGGTGAACGGACCCGGGCACGCGGCGGCGCTGCTCAAGAACGCGACGGCGCCCTCGTTGTGCGCGGTCACGGTCTTGCGGGTGAAGCGAAAGCTCGCTTCGTACGCGCCCGGTACGGCGGCGCTCGCCGCGCCGATCTCGTAGGGACCTTCGATGTGCACAGTCACCGCGCGGGTCGCGCACGAAGGGTCGGAGTAGGTCACGTAGTCGAGGCTCCAGTTGCTTCGGGTGAACTCGAAGTCGAGCGAGAACCCGCCGCCTTGGCCGTTGGGTGTGCAGGCGTTGCGCCAGCGTCCGGTGAGGTCGAGCGCTGCCGCGGAGTCGCCGGACGAGCTGCTGTCCGAGCGCGTCGCGGCGCCGTCGTTGGTGTTGTTGGACGAGCCGCCGCAGGCCGAGAGGGCGACGCAGAGTGCGATGAGCGAAGAGCGAGTCGAGTGAGCCATTGGGTCAACGTGTCTCCGTGTGAGGGTGCGGCGTCGTGCCGCGATGCGCTCGACCCTGCGTCAGCCTGCGCGCGCTTGCCATGCAGCAGTGGACATAGTCACCATGCGATCCTGCATAATGACCCGCGCCCCCCTCGACTGGAACGACCTGCGCCTCGCCGTCGCCCTCGCCGATCGACGCACGCTCACCGCCGCGGCGCGCTCGCTCGCGATCAACCAGTCGACCGCGTCGCGCAGGCTCGCGTCGCTCGAAGAATCGCTGGGCGTCACGCTCTTTCTGCGCGGGCCCAAGGGCTACGTCGCGACCGCCGCGGGCGAGCGACTGCTCGCGCGGGTGCGAGCGCTGGCCGAGCAGCTCGAGAACGTCGAACGGACCATCGCGATGGACGACAGCGAGCCGCGGGGGCTCGTTCGGCTCGCGGTCACCGAGATCACGGCGACGCAGCTGCTCGAATCGTCGTTGAGCGCGCTCGCCGAGGCGCATCCCGCGCTCACGGTCGAGCTCGTGGTGGGCTACACGCTCGCGGACATCTCTCGCGGGCAAGCGGACATCGCGGTGCGTCTGGTCGCGCCCGAAACGGCAGATCTTCGCCGCAGCAAGCTCGGCACGCAGCGATATGGGCTCTACGCGAGCGAGTCGTACCTGGCGCGAAGGGGCGCTCCGCGATCGAGAGAGGACCTCAGCGGGTTCGACGTGCTCGTCGGCAGCGGCGACCTCGCGCGGTCCGCAGAGACGCAGTGGCTCGGAGAGCAGCGCCGCGGCGGGCGCGTGGCGCTGTTTGCGAGCAGCGTGCGAATCCTGGCGCGCGCGTGCGGGGCGGGGATGGGGCTCGCGGCGCTCTCGAGCAACACCGCGTCGACCGAGCCGACGCTGCTGCGAGTGTTCGAGCTCCCGGAGATCCCGGCGAGGGACGTGTGGCTCGTGGCCCATCGCGACACGCGCAAGGTCGCTCGTGTGCGCGCCGTGTGGGATGCGATCGCTCGCGACCTGAAGGCGCGGCTCGACCCCGGTTAGCAACGGGGCGTGCGCCCGGCGCGGCGTCGACGGAACGTTCAGAGCGCGGCGGCGAGCGTCGTCGCGATCGGCGTGGTGGGTCGGCCGATGAGGGTGCGGAGCGTCGCGCTGGTGTCCACCAGCTCGCCGCGCGCGATGCCTTCGTCGCAATCCGCGAGCACCTTCGCGAAGCCTTCGGGCAGCCCGAAGGAGTGCAGCGTGGCCGCGTAGTCCGCGGCTGCGAGGTTGCGATAGACGACAGGCTTGCCGCTCACCGCGGCGATCTCAGCGGCGAACTCGCTGAGCGTGAGCGCGCGATCGCCGGCGAGCTCGTAGCGCTTGCCAGCGTGGCCCTCGGTCGTGAGCACCACCGCGGCGGCCGCGGCGTAGTCCGCGCGCGCAGCGGGCGCGACCGCGCCTTCGTTTGCGGCCCCGAGCAGCGCGCCGCTGGCGATCGTCGCCCCGAGGCTGCCGGTGTAGTTCTCCGTGTACCAACCGTTGCGCAGAAACGTGAACGGGATGCCCGAGGCCTCGATGATCTCTTCGGTCGCGCGGTGCTCGCCGGCGAGGATGAGCTTCGAGCGATCGGCCTTGAGGATGCTCGTGTACACGAGGTGCTTCACCGCGGCGCGGCGCGCGGCGTCCACGACGGCGGCGTGCTGTTGAACGCGCTGGCCCACTTCGTTGCCCGAGATGAGCAGCAGCTTGTCGACGCCCTTCAACGCCGCGTCGATCGACGCGGGGTCGCTGTAGTCGAGCGCGCGAAGCGCTACGCCTTTGGCTGCGATCGCCGCTCCCTTCTCGAGCGAGCGAACGCCCGCGACGATCTGCGAGGCAGGGATGCGCGCGAGCAGCGCGTCGATGACGAGTTGACCGAGTTGGCCGCTGGCGCCGGTGACGAGGATCATGGGTGAGGTCCTTTCTTCTCTTCGCGCAGCGGTGAAGAGCGCCGCGCAGGACCGTGGATAGAGCGCATACTTTCGCTTTACCAGTAGCCACCTTTTGGTAAGTAATGGGCATGAAGGCACGGCAACCAGAGATGCTCGTCGGCGACATCGACGCCGCGCAGTGCCCGTCGCGCGTGGTGCTCGATCACGTCACGAGCCGTTGGGGCACGCTGGTGTTGCTCATGCTTCGCAGCGGGACGCACCGCTTCGGCGAGCTGCGTCGGCGGATCGGAAGCGTGAGCGAGAAGATGCTCACCCAGACGCTGCGCGTGCTCGAAGAAGATGGCTTCGTGCAGCGAACGGTGTTCGCCGAGGTTCCGCCGCGCGTGGAGTACGCGCTCACGGAGATGGGCGCCGAGGTGGCCGAGCACCTCGCGGCGCTGGGGGCGTGGGTCGAGCAGAACCTCCCGCGCGTGATGGCTGCGCGGGGCAACAAGCCGCTGTAGAGGACGCTCGGCACCAACGCGCGGGAGAACGCGAGACCGCCGATCGACACCTCGACGACTTCTGTCGCTGTGTTGGCTCATCGCGCCGCCTGCGGACGACGCGTTCTTCGCACGCGCTGTGCGTCGTCGATGGCCACGCGCACGACCTGTTCAGCGTGTTCGACGCCCTCGCTCAGCAAGACGCCCAGCGATCGCAGGATCTTCGATCCCTGGTTGCGCCTCGGGTAGATCAAGTGAACCTCCGTCGTCGGAAACGCCAACCCCCGCAGGACTGGGACGAGCTGTCCGGACGACAACCACCGCGCCGCGGTGATGCTCGGCAAGATTGCGACGCGGTCGGACACCGCGCTGAGCGCCGCCGCCTCGGTGAACGTGCTCACGCGACAGCGGCCCTCGATCACGAGGCGCACGGCGGCTCCTCGCAGCGTCGCCCGCAGCTCGGATCGAGCGCCAGCGACCAGCACGAACTCGCGCTTGCGCAGCGCTGCGATGGTCTCGATCGACGCGGCGATCGCGGGACGCGCGTACGCGGCGACCGAGATCGCTCCGACGCGCTGGCGCAGAAGCTCTGAGCTCGCGAGCGGACCGAGCCTCACCGCTGCGTCGAAGTCCTCTTCGACGAGCGACACGCGGCGGGCGTCGGAGTGCACGTCGATCGAGAGGGCCTCGTGCTGCGCAGATAACGATACCAGGACTGCGGGCATCAATTGCAGCGAGAGCTCGACAGGCACCGAGAGTCGAAGCTGCGCGAGTTCGACGCCTCGCTCTCCGCGCGCCTCGCTCGCCGCGACGTCGAGCTCGAGCAGCACGCGGCGGGCGCGCTCGGCGAAGCGGTCGCCGGCTGGCGTGGCTCGTACGCCCCGTCCGGTGCGCAAGAGCAGCGGCGTGCCGAGGGTGGCTTCGAGGTCTGCGATCTGCCGACTGACCGTCGAGAGCTGCACGCCGAGGCGTCGAGCGGCGAGCGAGAGCGAGCCGGCGTCGAGCGCGGCGATCAGGGCGGTGAGCCTGGCGGTGTCCATCAAGATCCTTGCGAAATGTGCAACTCAGCCTCGCGACTTTACGCGCTGTGCAAGGGTATCGCAGGGGGCTATCTCGTCGAGCGAAGGAGCGCTCAATGACCCTCGAACTCGCAGACCGACTCACGATTCACGAGCTGATTGCCAGGCTGGACCACGCGGTGGACGCGCAGGATTGGGACGGCTACCTCTCGCACTTTCACGAGGACGCGGTGATGGAGCCGGGGTTCGCGCCGCCGTCGACGGGCGTCGATGCGATCCGAGCGTTTCTCGTCGCGAGCGAGGGCAACACCAAGGGCAAGCGGCACATCGCGAGCAATGTGTTCATCGACGGCTCGGGCGCTGAGGCTGTCGCGCACTCGTACCTCACGGTGATCGAGCGCGATGACATTCCGCGCGTCGTGGCCACGGCGAAGATCGTCGACACGCTGACGCGGCGCGACGGTCGATGGAAGGTCGCTCGCCACCAGGTCACGGTGGACCCAGGCATGTTCAAGGCCTACGAGGCGATGCAGAAGGGCTGATCGCGCTGCCTCGGCATCGCTCGCAGATGCTCACGGCGCCTCGCAGCACACGCTCGTCCGCTGTGCGCTCTGCTCGCCGTGATGTTGCGCTCGCGGCATCGAGCGCCGACCATCGCGCCCAGCAACGCTATGCCCGAGCCCTCCGTCGACTCTGCGCCGCGTCCCTTGCGGTACACGCACCGATTCGTGATCGCTTCGCAGAGGGACCCGCAGCGGTGGGTGCCTTGGATCTTTCAGCCCCCGCGCGTGCACGGCGTCGAGCTCGAGCTCGATGCTCCCGTCTCGGCCGCGGAGTTCTACGCGATCGCCAAGGGGCTGCGCGAGCGCGATGAGCTCAGTGATTGCTGGGTCTTCGACGGACGCCGCTGGCGTCACGAGGTGACGCCGCTCTCGGACCGTCCTCGTGAAGGCGAGCTGCGAACGATCGCGCTCTTCGACACGTTCGAGCACGAGATGATCAGCGACGGGATGCGGGCCGACCGCGAGCGCGATCGACGAAGCGACGAGGAGTGGGCGCGCGAGCACGGGCACGAGCCCGAGCGGGTGCTGTCGTTCGAACAGCTCGTCGAGGGGTGGCGGCGAGCGTTGCCGTCGCACCGAAGCCGAACGTTTGGCGGGCGGGCGGAGCTGCAGCGAGAGATCGAGCGCATCCGTGCGTTCTTCGCGTTCGAATGGATGGAGGACGGCCTGCACTTCGACGTCGAGCTCACGAAGCCCCACGGCTCGAGCGGCGAAGGGATCGGCCGCGATCGCATTCGCGACGCGCTCGTCGCGCTGGGCTTTCGCGAGGAGCGACGAAGCGCCGACGCCGCGCAGGACGCAGCGGTCTGTCTGACCTTCGACCGACCGCTCGGCGTGTGGGACGGAGGAGACCTGCGCGCGCGCTGCGGCGACGAGGGCTGTTCGCTCGAGCTCGTCGTGGTGTCCGAGCACGGGCCCGCGGCGAGGGAGATCGTCGAGCAGCTGCTCCGCTGTGCAGATCGTCTCGAGCGCGCGTTGGGGCTCGTCGCGCGCGCGGTGATGACTGGCGAAGCAGGGCTGCCGATCATCCGCGAGCGGGTGGCGGCGAGCCTCGACTTGCTCGACGGTGATGGCTTCTTCTTCGACGGGCAGCGATGGCCAGACGTCGACGTCGAGGCGCTGCGTGAGCTCGCGAAGGAGCGACACGACCTTGCGACGAGCGACGCGCTGCGCGCCGCGGGGCGAACGCTCGCGCTGAGCGAAGCGGAGAGCAACCCTCGGTTCGTGCTGTTTGTGGGATGCGCGGTCGCAGCGGCGCTGCTCGCGCTGCTGTGGACGTGGGCGGCGGTCGGCGTGGCTGTGTTCTTGGCGCTCGCTGCGACGACGCCCCGGGCGACGCGGCGAGAGATCGAGCTCGCGGTCGACGAGCTCACGATCACGACGCGGGGCGAGGTCGAGCGCTTTCGCCTTCCGGTCAGCGAGCTGCGCATCGGCGATGATCGAGGCGTTCGAGACAAGGACGGACGGACGATTCCTGTCGCGCCAGGCTCGACGTTGATGGCTCTGCTCTGGGTGCGCAGCGCGTTGATCGCTCCTCCGATTCCCATCGCGAACAGGGTGGCGCTCGAGGCGATCTTCTGGGCGACCGAGCAGGACCCGTGGTGGGCCCGTGGACGACGCGAGGGCTACGTCGCGGTGGCCATCGGAGCCGCCGGCGCGCTCGCGTTCTTCGAGGACCAGCAGAGCTTGGACGCGTGGGTTGCGAAGGCGACGGAGCCTCATCGCGTCGCGTTTGTTCGCACGCGCGACTCGTCGGGCAAGGGTGCGTCCGTGGGCTATCCCAGCGAGGTCGAGTGGTGTGCGCCGGTGCAGCTACCGGCGCGCGACGCCGTGTTCGCCGACGAGTAGCGCTGCGCGACGGCGCGGTTGCCGCGGTTCGAGGGGGCGCTGCGCGCGCCGGTCACTGGACGCACTGCGCGTACCAGGTCGCTGTCCTCGGGGCGGCCTCGCTGCTGAACGTCGCGAAGCTCACCCAACGTCGGTTGGTTCGCTCGTCGACCCACGCGCCGAGCAGCGACGTCGCGCGCATCGAGCGAAAGATCTCTCGCGGCACAGCTGCGTCTCGCTGCGCGACGACGACGTTGGGCTGCGAGTCGTCGCCGCCCGAGCGCACCCACGCGAGCAGCGTCGCGGCGGCGTTGGTCGATTCGGCCACCGCTCCGCTGAAGACGAGCCCGGTCTCTGCGAGGCGGGTGTTCGAGACGGTGGTTGCGTCTCGTGGGTCGTGCGCGACGAGCGAGAGTCGATCGCCGTCCGTCGTGCGCAGGCGATGCAGGCGCCAGAGGGCGTCGCCGACGCTGGCGAGCGGAGAGACCATCGTTCCTTCTTCGGCGCGGTCCGTTCCGACCGTGAGCTGTCCGCGCGCGATCCCCAGCGAGCGCACGCGCACGAGGTTGTTGACGTCGCGGCGGTGCACGGTCTGAAACACGTGGTACGTCGAGCGCCCGTAGACGAACGCGACGCTCGAGTCGAGGGAGAGCGGATCGCGGTCGATCCCGTTGAAGTTGATGCGAGCGAGCGAGGATCGGTCGATCCCGGCGATCCATCGCGTCCCGTCCGTCGTCACGGCGTAGATCATCACCTCGTTGCCCGGAGTCGCGAGGGGCCACGCGCCGATGAGGCTGACCCCGTCGGGAGGCTCGGCGAGGGGGAGCGTTCGATTGATCCTGAGCGCGAGCGAGGGATCGACGGTCACGTCCCACACGGTGGAGCCGATGCTGATCGCGCCGCGGCCGTCGAGAAAGGCGACCGAGAGGCGGCGCCGGGCGAGAGGGTCGGCGCTGGGGAGCGAGCCGAGGAGGGTGGGGGCGGGGCGAGCGTTCCATTCGGCGTCGAAGAGCCGCGCGCTGACGGCGCCGTCGTTGCGGGCGCTCACTTCGATGTATCCGCCAGGGACGCGCTCGTACGCGACCTGTGCGTAGCGCTGCGAGTCGTCCTCGATCAGCACGCGTGGCGTCGCGCAGGAGTTCGGCGACGCGCTGTCCGCGCCCGCGTCGTCGTTGGGAGGTGTTGTTGCGACAGGCCCACACGCGACGACCCAGAGCGCGAGCGCGAGCGACAAGAAGCGAGGCGGTGTGTTGTTCATCGGGGGCTCGACTGTGGGATTGGACGGCGGTCGAGCGGATTCTCACGAAAAGCGCGTCGCGCGCAGGGCTCACTCGACCAGGCTCACCGCCACGCGAAGCCCCACGGAGCTCGGAGTTCGGATGGGCGCCTCTCGACCGATCGCGTCGCGCTCGCCGAGCGTCGTGATCGGGTAGTCGCTGCGCAGGAGCTTCGCGCGCGGCCCGAGGCGAACGGTCTCGATGTGCGCGCGCTCGACGCCGATGAGCTCGTCGAGGCCTCGGCCCAGCTCGTCGAGGTCGAGGGCGCTCGTTTGCGCGAGCCGCGCGGCCGCGGCCCACTCGGCTTCGGTCGGCAGCCGCAGTCCGCCGCGCCAGGCGCGAGGCAGCAGGTCGATGCGAGGCCCTGCGAGCGCGCTGCTGCGCTCTTGCTCGGACACCGGTCCGTCGAAGATCCCGAGCCGCGCGGCCTGCTCGAAGGTGACCAGCGTGCGCGAGAGAAGAAACGGCGCGAGGCCGGCTCGGTTCGCGGGCACCACGCGAAGCGCGATCGCCGCAGGCGCGAAGAGGACGCCCGGCGTCGGCCCCTCTGGTTCGAGCGCGAAGACGGGACGATCGCGCTGTCCCGTCCGGTCGTGGAGCGCGGCGATCACTGCCGTGACGAGCGCGATCTGCGCGGCGCGATCGAGCGTGGACCACGCGGCGAGCTGGCGCTTCGACGGCATCCTCGCAGCGCTCGCTTCGGGACGATCGTCGAGGTCTGCGACCGCCGAAGAGCCCCGCCGCGCGGGCGCGGTGGTGTAGCCCAACCGAAGCAGCCACGGATCGAGCGTCGCGCGCGCGCTGGGAGAGACGCCGGCGTCGCTCGCGGCGCAGAGCAGGCATCGCGGCCCGATCCAGCACGACGCCGTCCTGTGCTCGCGCAGGCAGCGGCGCAGATAGCCGCGCAGCCCGCCCACAGGGCGATCGGCCTCGTCGCGCATGCGCTCGGCCTCGAGCACCGCCGCGGCGTCGAACGGGGCCGCGACGAGCGTGTCGTGCATCGCGCAGTGTAGACACGAGACCATCGAGCCCGAGCGGCTCACCCAGAGGCTGGGATCCGACGCGTACATTCGCTCGCAGAACTCGCAGGCGAGGATGCTGTCCGCCGCGTACCCGTCGGACGATGGTTGCTGCGGTTGTCGCGCCTCGCGCATGGCGGCTATCGATACAACAACGGGTCGAAGATGGCAGCGATGCGCGTCGCTGTTGCGCATCACGTGGGAGCGCGCGCGGTTCGAGGGGCTGAGACCGCCGATCCCGTGGGGCGCGTCGGCCGGCGCGAACTGCCTCGTTTGGCGGCGACCGCGGGCTACGAGCCGGTCTTGAGCCGATAGCGGCCGGGGACGTCGGCGCGATCGAGCCCTTCGAACACCCGGTCGTTGGCGTTGGTGTGCGTCGTGTAGAGCTCGTTGACGCGCAGCAAGAGCGCGGCCATCGACCAGCCATGCTCGTCGTCGCTGGTGATCGCAAAGCAGCGGTGCTGGCCCGATCCGCCGTCGTAGAGCTCGACCTCGATGCGTCGCCGCGCGAGCACGATGCGGCCGGGGGTCCAGCGATCGAGGTACTTCGCGGCGTGCTTCTCGAGCTCGTCGCTCCAGCGGTCGACGGCGTCGAGTTCGACCGCGTCGAGCTCGCAGTCGCGCGCGAACCAGCTCGCTTGTTCGCACCACAGGTCGGCCTCGATCTCGCGGTCTGTGGCGTCGCTCGGCTCGCTCTCGGGGCCGTAGTACCGAAGGTGTTCGCCGAGGTACTGAATGGGCGTCGG
>JAAFIF010000078.1 GCA_013298625.1 Myxococcales bacterium | reverse complement strand
GGGAGGTGCCTTCGTTTGGCCTCTTCGCGAACACCACCAGTCGCGATCGCGACCGGCGCGACCTCGTCGGTCGTCCTTCGTCGCACGTACACCACGGCGTCGAACGACTCGCGCTCCCACTGCCCTCCGCGCTTGACCGCGCGCACGAGCCGCTGCTCGCTCGCACCGCCCAGCGGAAGCACCGCGACGCAGCCGTCTCGAAGCACCGACCACGACGCAGGGATCTCTTCGAGCGCGAAGCCCCCGCACACCTTGTCGATCTGCGACGCATCCACGCCCCACTGCGCTGGATCCACCGCGTCGCCCGCGACGACGCTCACGTTTGCGCTGCCTGCGAAGTGCGCCTTCGCTTTGGCTGCGAGCAGCGGATCGACCTCGACGCCCCACACCGCGCCACGCTCGCCGACGAGCGCGCGCAGCACGCTGCAGCCGTAGCCCGTGCCCGATCCGAGGTCGAGGACGCGATCTCCCTCGGCGATCGCAGCGAGCGCAAACGTCCGCGCGTACGCGTGCATCGCGCTCACCGTGCTCTCTCCCGAGGCGTCCAGCGCGATGGGCTCGTCCTTCACGCTCTCGCCCACGCGATCGAGCGGAACAAACAGCTCCCTCCGCGCCTCGAGCACCGCCGTCACGACGCGCGCCGCGTCCTCGGCGCTCGCGCCCGGCCGCGAGGCGTACGCACTGAGCGCGCCGCGGTGTCGCTCGCGAAGCTCTCGCGCGGTGACCGTGAGCAGCTTGTCCTCGCGTCGGTGCGACTCGGCGCGGGCGCTGCGACCGAGGTACCGATGCCACGCGTAGTAGCGGTCGAGGTAGTGCAAGCGCGTGTGCGGTTTGTCCTGTCGCACCTGGTCGCGGATCGCGCGAACGAAGTAATCCCGGGCTTTTCCCTGGTAGATGAAGTTGTCTTCGATGCGCGAGAGGATGGGCCCGAAGTGCTCGTGCTGCAGCCGCGCGCGCTCGAGGTACGTGAGCTCACGAGACGGGTCCACCCACTCCGCGAGAAACTCTTGATCGCCGTCGTGCCACCAGTTGGCGCGATGAAACACGCAGCCGAAGCGGGCCTCCCACTGCCCGCGCTCGCTGTCGATCGGCGAGCCCGGATACAGCCGAAACGGATCGACCGAGAGAAATCCCGTCACGCCCTTCGGGTCGAGAAACAGCTCTTTCAGATACGCCGCGCTGCGCTCGATGCTCGACGGCGTCTCGCCCGGGTGACCCACGATCACGTTGGCTCCCCAAGGTACCTGGTGCTCGCGCGCCCACGCCGAGACGTTGCGCATTCGATCCAGGTACTCGTCGAGCCGACCTGCCTTTCGAATCGTCGCGAGGTGCGCCGGATCGCCGGACTCGAGCCCGAAGCCGAGCCCGCAATTGGCGTCGCGAAACAGCTCGAGGTCCACCTCGTCGATGAGATCCACCCGGATCAAGAGCCAGAACTTCTCGACCGGAATCCCCTCGCGCGCGAGCGCTTCGAGAAACTGCCTGCGCCACGAGACCTTCATCCCGAACAGCGCGTCCGCGACGTAAACAGTCCACGTGCGCAGGTCGAGAAACTCGTGCAGCGAGCGGATCTCTTGCAGCGCGCGCTCGATCGAGAGCGCCCGCCAGCTCACCTCGCGCTTCGCTCGCTCCATGCAGAACGCGCAGTCGAACGGGCATCCGCGAGAGAAGTACACCTGCGCCTGCGAGTTGACCTTGCGCGCGACCGAGCGATACCGCGCAAGAAAGCTCCAGTCGCTCGGCGGCAGGTCGTCGAGCACGTCGATCGCGTCGGGACCGAGGATTTCTCCACGCAAAGGCGCGCCGCCCGCGACCGACTCGATCACGGTCACCATGGGCTTCTCGCCCTCGCCCACGATGCACACGTCGAAGGGCGAGCCGTCGTACACGACGTCGTCGGGCCGCGCGCTCGCGTGGTAGCCGCCTGCGACGATCACCGCCTCTGGGTAGAGCGATCGCGCCGCCTCGGCGATCGCGACGCACTTCAGGTAGTCGAAGCTCGAGTACACGCCGAGCGCGATGACGTCGTAGCCGGTCCCGTGATCGCCCGCGAGAAGCGCTGGCAGCGAGACGGGGCCGAACGCGCGCTCGGTCTCGATGTCGCGAATGTCGATCTTCGCGCCGGTCTTCTCTCTCGCGTACGTCGCGAGCAAGACGAGTTGCGGGACGCCGAAGTTTCCTGCGGCGGCGCCGTCGGTTCCGGGCCAGAGGAGAAGCACGCGGACGGGCCGGGTCATAGCCACCGAGCGTAGTGCAACGGCCGCAGAAGTCCGAGCGCTACCGCCCGATCAGGATTCGTCGTCGAGCTTGTCGTCGACGCTCTTGAACGGGTTGACGATGTCGCCAGAGCCGCGGTCGGGCTGCGGCGCGCGCGCCGAGAGGCACACCATCGGCGTCGGAACCTCGCGCGTCGTCGTGCGGCTCCGCCGTCGCGGATCCACTGCTGACAGGCACGGCTGAGCTCCGCCCGTGAGGTCCGTCCCGACCACGCCGCCGTCGCTGTCAGCGAAGGGCGTGGGAGGATTCGTCGGCGCGACGCTCAAGCACGACTGCGGCTCGACCATGCGCGGGCTCAAGCAGACCTGAGGCACCGGCTCGGGCTGCGGAGGCATGTACGCGAGGCACACGTTGGGACGCACTGGGGGAGACAGACATGGCTGCGGGTCGGCGATCCCGATGACGCGCTTCACTTGATCACACGCTTGCGCGCTCATCGCGACGCTCGCGAGCGCCGAGGCGACGAGCAGCCGTCGCCGCTCGATGATCACCGCGCGGTCTTCGCTGTCGTCGTGCTCGTCGTCGCGCTTGGTCTCGTCCTCGCTCATGTCCGTCGCCTCTCTCTCGGGGCGCTCAGACCGACGCGCGACGCAATCGATTGGCCGGAATGATCGGCGCCTCTCCCTTTCGCGCCGCCTTCAGCTGCGCGCGAAACGCGTCGTCCACGTGCTGCGCGACGAACGGGTCGAGCGGGTTGCCCTTTCCGAGCACCGCGACGCCGGAGGCTCCGCAGCCGCCGAGGCACGAGTGCTTGTGCGGGCACGGCGCGCAGAACTCCGGCGTCGTGTCTCGGTACTGCATCACCATCGGCGCTTCGACGAGCGCGGCGAACGACTCGCCCTCGCCGTAGCCGATGACGTCCGCGTGCAGCGTGCAGTTGCGCAGCTCGCCCTTGGGCCCGAGCGCAAACTCTTGCATTTCGGTCCCGATCGGGCAGCCGCCGAACCGCACGTTGGGAAAGTCCTTGTGCTCGATCACGCACGGCGGCATCGGCATGGTGACTTGCAGGTCCATCTTGTGGTCTCGACCGCGGGCCTCGGCCTGCTCGAGCGCGACGATCATGTCCGAGCGCGACGGCAACAGCTCGGCCACCTGCGCCGCTGCGTAGCCCGACGGAGACAACCGCGAGAGCGCGACGCTCTTGACGCCGAGCCGCCGAAACTGGTCGAGGATCTCGCCGACGTCCTTGGCGTTCTTTCGCGAGATCACGATGCAGCCGCACACCGTGACGCCGTGCATTTTCAGCAGCGAAATGCCTCGCAGCGTCTTGTCGTAGTGCCCCTCGCCCACGTGCGCTTCGTGCTGCTCTTTGGTGGCGCCGTCGAGCGTGACCTGCACGAAGCTCGGCTTGTACGGCGCGAGGCGCTTGGCGATCGCCTCGGTGATCAGCCCGCCGTTCGAGATGATCTGCACGCCCGCGCCGTGCTTCTTCACGACGTCCATCACGTCGAAGATGTCCTGCCGCGCGAAGGGCTCGCCGCCGGTGAGCGTGACGTGGTCGAACTCGACCTCGGTCAGCGCTTTGTCCACCAGCGCGAGCAGCTGCTCGGTCGGCAGCGCGCCGACGGACTTGCCGCCGTCGTCACGAAAGTCGTTGTAGCAGTAGCCGCACTTCTGGTTGCAGTAGCTCGTGAGCTCGATCGCGAGCGCGTAGCGCTTGGGGCGTGCCGATGCCATCGCAGCGAAGCTTCGCAGAACGAGCCCCAAAGCGCCAACGCCGCCGAAGCGCTGTCTATCGCGCAGGAACGGGCGATGCGCCTGGGTCGTCTTCGGTCGCAGGGCGGGGCGGACGCGCGGCGGCGAGCGCCATTCCGCCCAGCGAAGCGACGAGCAGGACGGCCAGGCCGTGGACGAGCTGCGAGCGCGCGCCGGTCTTCTTGCCTGCGTTGTGCTGCTCGACCGCGAGCACGCCGTGCGCGATGTCGTAGACCCACAGCATCGTGAACGCGAGGATCATCCACGGCTCACGGGTGTTCACGGCCGTGAGAAACAGCGCCCACATCGTCACGAACAGAAACCACCCGAGCACGGACTGCCGCGCGTTGAGGTGCGCTCCGCCGAACCACACAACGCCGACCACGGCGCCGCTGCGATAGCGAAAGTCCTTCTTCTTCGGCCCGTCGTCCGCTTCGCCCGCGCGACGCGCGCGGTACGCGCCGTCCTGCACGACCGCGTCGTCCTCGCGCTGCCGCGCCACTTGCTCAGCGGATTCGTCGTCGAGCGCCATCGCGTCGAGCGCCGCCAACCCCGCCTCTCGCTCGCCCGCCGGAACCATCAACCGGATGTCCACCACCAGCGAGAACCGATCGAGCACGTTGCTCGTCCCGGTGCCCTTGAGCCTCGCGCGAACCCCGTGCTCGCGCACGAAATCCAGCGCCATCTCTGCGTCGAACGCGCTGTCGAAGCGCTTGAGCTCGACCTCTTCTTCTTCGATCTCGGCCATCGGTGTCCCGTCACTGGCGCGGCCTGCCGGCCTCGTCCGCCAACGCGCAGTGTGTAGCACTCCCTGTCCAGTGTCGCCGCGAATGGCTGCGTACTTTTCAGCCTCGCGAACGGGTATAGTCCATGATCGCGCTCTGCGATGACCAGCCGCTCGGACGATCCACACCGATGGGGAGCCTTCACGATGATCGCCCCGCTGTGGCGATCGGCGACGGCGTCGCGTTGGTTTGCTCGCGACGAGATCGGGCAACGGCTCGTGTGGGTGCAGCGCTTCGAGCGCGACGTCGACTGCTCGGACGTGATCGAGCGGCTCGCGCAGCGGCCCGCCACGCGGGGCTCTGCCGCGGTGTACGAGATCGTCCGCGCTCACTGCGCCGGGGCGCACTCGCTGTGCCCCGCGGTCGTGAGCGAGCTCGTCCCTGCGCTCTCGCTGGACGCAGCGCTCAGCGCTCGTCCCTGGCGCACGCATCGCGCAGCGATCTCCTCCCTTCGCTGGGCGGCTCCGGCGCTCGAAGCCGGGCTCGTGCGCAGCGCGTTGGCGGTGGACGCGTTCGGCAGGGTGTTCGTGGCGTTTCCTGCGAGCGCGGTGCCCGCGATCCCGCAAGAGCCGACGGTGGCGGTGCGCGCGTTCGCGGCGCTCGGCCACGAA
This sequence comes from Myxococcales bacterium, assembly GCA_013298625.1. GTDB lineage: Bacteria > Myxococcota_A > Polyangia > Polyangiales. The sequence continues at coordinate 42,300 of JAAFIF010000078.1, read as the reverse complement.
ATGAGCGAAGGGCTGCCCCGCGACCGGACCCTCGAAGCCGTGCTCCAGCAAGCGCTGGACGCGCCCGAATCGTTTGCGTCCATCTCCGCGCTCGACCGCGCGCTGCGCGACGCAGGCGCGGAGGACTTCGATGAACAGCAGAGCATCGACGCGCCGTCGTCCCTGAACGAGAGCGCGCTCGCGCCCGCGCAGCTCGCGCAGTTCGCGCTGATCGACCGCTCGATCCGCGAAGGAGCGCTCGCCGAGCAGCTCACGCCCCCGCTCGTCCGCGCGCTGCAAGAGAGCCCTCTCGACGCCAACAAGCTCTTGCTGCTCACCCTGCTCGAGCCGTCGCTGCAGGCCCTGCGCGAGCGCTCGGTGCGCGACAGGATGATCGACAAGATCGTCCTCGCGCTGGTCGGCCCCCTCGAGCCCACATGGATTCCTCTGCAGCCCGAGGCCACCGCCAAGACCGCCACCGTCGACGGCCACCCCTGCACGCTCTGCCCCATGCTGTGGAACGAGCTTCAGCCCACAGCGCCGCTCGACGGCCGCGAAGCCCGCTACTGCGTCGCCTGCGCGCGCGCCGTCCACGCCGTCACCGTCGACGGGGAGCCCCACGTCCTCGCCTCCGCGATGTGCGCGTTCGTCCGCCGCAAAGGCTGACTACGCCACTGTTTTCGCAGTATGACCGCGGGTCATCTCAGCGCTCGGCCTGCACCCGCGCGAGCTCGGCGTTGAGCCTGCGCGCCACGAAGCGCACTTCTTCCATCCGCGTGCACGGCAGGTCGATCGCCGTGGTCATCCCCGTGTGCGAGACCACCACGAGCTGATACCGCGGCACCCCTCGGTGCGACCGTTGAAAGCCAAACCCGTGCACGTCGGCGAGGCCCATTCGCACGTAACCCGGCCCCATGAAGCTCACCCCGCGCAGCGCAAACTCGCGCCTGTCCATGATCAGCTCGAGCTCGGCGCTCGCCCATCGCCACAGCAGCAGCGCGGGCAGCGCCGCGAGGATCGCGAGCGAAATCGCAACGCACGCGACGCTCGCGCCCGCAGCAGCGGTGCCGATGATCGACGCGACCGCGGCGAGCACGAGCGCAGCGATCAGGGCGCCGCGACGCACGCTGCGCGCGCTGTTCCACAGCCTCGCCGAGAACGCCTCGCCGAGGGTGAGCTCGGTCATCCGCAGCGTCGAGGGCGCGATCATCTCGCCCTCGAACATCACCGTCTGCTTCAACTTCGGCGCCGCCAGCGCGCTCGACGTCGGCGGCGGAAGCCACTCGCTCTGCGCTGGCTCGGCGTAGCCCGTCGGCGCCGCGCGTGGATCGTCGCCGCTCATCGCCCGTCGCTCCGGTAGTGCGCAGCGTTGCGAATGGCGTCGAGCTCGCGGTTGAGCCGCGCCACCAGGACCGACGTGTGCTTGATGTCCAACACGTTGCAACGCACCTGCCGCACCTCGCCGTCGCGCGTGATCACCACAAGACGCGAGCGCGAGCCGACGTGCTGCGCGCCGAAGCCGAAGATCTCCTTCGTCGCGACGCTCGTCACGCCGCGATCGAGCGCGCACAGCAGCTCCGGCGCGACCTCGAAGCGCTCGGCGCTCAGCGCGCACTCGACGCGGTCGAACGCCGTTCGTGTCGTGCTCCACAGCGCGATCAACAACGGGGTCATCACCCACAAGCACGTGATGAACGCGTCTGCCCAGCGGCCTCGAAGCACCTGCGGCGCGAGCGACGCCAGCAGCGCGAGCACAGCCAAGAACCACACCGTCGGCCAAGCCATTTTACGGGCAAATGAGCGGGTCGTGCGACGGCTCGTGATCACCAGCGCCCCGTCCCGACGACGCTCGCCGTACTCCCACTCGCCCGCGATCGGCGCGAACAGCTCGGGCTGCGCGAGGGCGAGCTCGCTGCCCTTCTTGAATTCTGGTGCCTGGGTCTCGACCCGCACTGCCGTCGCTGGTCGCCGGTCGTCCATCGGCGCTTACATCCCCGCGTCGCGAGGGTTCATCGCGGTGGCGGGGCAGATGCGAACGGGCCGCTGATACGCAGGGGCCATCATCAGCTGCGCGTCGGTGATCTCTCCCGTGCGAATGATGTCTCGGTACAGCATCGCGCTCGGCCGCGCGGTCCTCGGTCGCATCGGGCTCGTGAAGTCCACGGAGTACAGCCCGAAGTGCGGGCAGTAACCGCCGACCCACTCGAAGTTGTCGATCGTCGACCAGTGAAAATACCCAGCGATGTTGGCCCCGCGCTGCATCGCCGAGAACATCGCCGCGAGGTGCTCGAGCATGTAGCGCGGTCGATTGACGTCGCGCGAATCCGCGAGGCCGTTCTCGGTGATCACCATCGGCAAGCGGTACTCGTTGCCGTAGTTCACCAGCACTTCTTCGAAGCCCTTGGGAAAGATGTCCCAGCCGAAATCGGTCTTGGGCAAGCCGCGGTCGAGCTCTTCGTTGACCGGCAATCCGCCCACCAGGGGGATGCCCGCGTTGGCTCGGATGGTGGTCATCCCGTAGTAGTTGATCCCGAGGTAGTCCACGCGGCCGCGGAGGGCGGGGTCGTTGGTGGGCTCGGTGGCGGCGACCGTTCCGTCGCCGTTGGCGTCGAGGTTGCCGCGGACGATCGCTTCGAAGAAGAGCTTGTGGTTGAGCCAGTCCGCGCGCGCCGCGGCGCGAGCGTCGTTGCTGCTCGCGGGGTTGGCCGGATACATCCGCCGAATGTGGTGCGCGACCGAGACATACGAGCTCTGCACCGGGGTGATGGGCCCTGCGCTCTCGGCGGTCGTGCGATCGAACTGCTTGATCGCGTCGTACATCCCCGCGTGCGCGTAGATCATGTTGGTGATCACGCGGATCGCGCCGTCGATCTCCAGCGTTCGCCCAGGCGGAAACCGCCCGTCGAGGTAGCCCGCGAGCACGTGCACGAGCGGCTCGTTGATGGTCACGTACCAGTCGACCTTCTCGCCGTACTCCGCAGCGACCACCGCCGCGTAGAGCGCCATGTCCGTGCGCATCCGGTTGTTCATCCAACCTTGCGTCGAGAACTCCATGCGCGGATCAGCGATGTAGTCCGGCATCACCCAGTGATGCAGCGTCACCATCGGAACGATCCTCGTCGGGCTCGACCGCAGCGCGTCGATGAGCTGATGGTAGTAGCGCTTTCCGTCGGCGCTCGCGCTCGCGCGGCACGTGGCGACCTTCGCCGCCATGTCCCCCATCGCGTCGCGACACGCCTCCCAGCTCGCCCGCGTGGGAAACAGCCGCGCCCACTCGATCCCGAACCGATACGCCGTCTGCCCGCTGTCTCGCAGCGCGCTCACGTCGTCCATCCACCGCTCGTACGAGCGCGGCCCGTCGTCGGCGCGATCGTTGTTCGCGACGCGGCCCAGCGACTCCCAGATGGCCCAGTCCGTGTTGCCGAGCTGGCCTTCGATCTGATAGCCCGCCGTCGCGCTTCCCCAGAGAAATCCCTGCCTCGGACGCGCTCTCGGACCCGGAGCCCACGGCTCGAGCCACGGCGCCATCGCCGCATCTGCGACGCTCGCGTCACCCGCCGCCGCATCCCCCTCGGCGCCGTCGATCGCCACGATGTCGCTGCTCGTCGCGTCCGCGCTCGCGCTGTCCGCGTCCGGCACGCTCACCGGCGGCGTCGAGCAATGGGCGCTCGCGAGCACGAGCAACGGAGCCAACATCCGAGAGAACTGCACCGATCGAACTGCCATGAGCGGTACTGTACATCCACATGACCGCTCGTCCCTCGGACCTCGTGATCGGGGTCGCTGGCCACATCGACCACGGCAAGACCGCGCTCGTGCGCGCGCTCACAGGCATCGACACAGACCGCCTGCCCGAAGAAAAGGCCCGCGGAATCACGATCGAACTGGGCTTCGCCCACCTCGAGCTGCCCGGCGGTCGGCGCGCCGCCATCGTCGACATGCCCGGCCACGAGCGCTTCATCCGCGCGATGATCGCCGGCGCAGGAGGCCTCGACCTGTGCATGCTCGTCGTCGCCGCCAACGAGGGCGTGATGCCGCAGACGCGAGAGCACCTCGCGGTCGCGCAGCTCGTCGGCGTGCGCGCTGGCGTGATCGCCCTGAGCAAGGCAGACCTCGCGGCGGACGACGTGCTCGAGCTCGCCGTCGAAGAAGTGCGAGAGACCGTCGCGGGCACGTTTCTCGAAGGCGCAGCGATCGTCCCGGTCAGCGCGCACACGGGCCGCGGGCTCGATGAGCTTCGCGCGGCCCTCGCGCGCGCCGCGGTCGCGCCGCGCCCAGCCGACGGCCCCGTGCTCTTGCCGATCGACCGCGTCTTCGTACGCAAAGGCTTCGGCACCGTCGTCACCGGAACGCTCGTCTCCGGCACCCTCCACGAAGCCGACTCGCTCGTGATCGCGCCGGTGGGCGTCGAGGACGAAGCGCGCCCCGTGCGCGTTCGCGCCCTGCAAATTCACGGAGAATCCGTCGCGCAGGCCAGCGCCGGCACCCGCGTCGCCGTCAACATCGCTGGCATCGAAGCCGCAGAGACGCCCCGCGGCGCGTGGCTCATGCGCGAGGGCGAAGTGGCGCTCACCACGGCCTTCGACGCCGACGTCACCCTCCTCGCGAGCGCGCGTCACGCGCTCTCTCGACGCAGCAAGCTCGAGCTCGCCGTCGGCGCAGCGCACACGCTCTGCGCCGTCGCGCTGCTCGAAGGCGAGAGCCTCGAGCCCGGTTCGCGCGCGATCGCGCGGATCACCACGGAGGACCCCGTGGCGCTCAGACCCGACGAGCGCTTCGTCCTGCGCGGACCTCCCTCGCTCGCTGGCTACGGCTCGACCCTCGGCGGCGGCGTCGTGGTGCGCCCCGTCGCCGAGCGCGTGAAGAAGCGCGACACGGCCCTCGCGCGGGCGAAATCCGTCGCCGAACACAGCGACGACGTCGAGGCTCGACTCCGCGCCGAGTGCGAAGCCGCGGGGCTCAAGGGCCTCTCTGCCCAGCAGCTCGCCACGCGCGTCGGCGTCTCGATGGACGAAGCTGGCCTCGCCCGCGCTGGCCTCGTGCAAGTGCACCGCGAGCGATGGATCAGCGCAGCGGTCGCATCGCCCGTCGCGCAGAAGATCCTGCAAGCGCTCTCGGCAGAGCACAGCAACAACCCCGCCTCGCGAGGGCTCACGCGCAGCGCGCTCAAGCCATTGGGCGACGACGCGCTCATCGACGCGATGCTCTCGAAGCTCGTCGTCGAGAAGAAGGTCAGCCGCGAGCAAGACACCTACGCCCGCGCCGGATGGAAGCCCAAGGACCCGGACGCCGTCCCCCACCTCGAAGCGATCCGCAAGGCGATTTGCAGCGCTGGCGTGACGCCACCCCGCGTCGACGAAGTGGCGCAATCGCTGCGCGTCGAGCCCAAGTCTTTGCAGCCCGCGCTCGATCGGCTCGTGGCGCGCGGGGACATCGTGAAGATTTCTCCAGAGTTCTACGGGGACGCAGCGGCGATGCTCGACCTCGAGAAGAAGCTCGTCGCGTGGATCGAGGCCCAAGGATCGATCGACGCCCAAGGTTTCAAGACGATCACCGGCGCGTCGCGCAAATGGACCATTCCTCTCGCCGAGTACTTCGACGTGAAGAAGGTCACCCTGCGCATCGGCGACGTCCGAAAGCTCCGCGCGAAGTAACCGCTCACCAACCGATAGGCCCCACCGATGAACCGTCGCTCGATCACCGCCGCGCTCGCGCTCGTCACCGCGATGAGCGCAACCGTCGCCGTCGCCCCCGAGGCCAGCGCGTTCTGCGGCTTCTACGTCTCGGGTTCGAGCGAGCAGCTCACCAACAAAGCGACGCGCGTCGCGCTCATGCGCCACGGGCAACGCACGGTGCTCACCATGAGCAACGAGTACGACGGCCCGCCGCAGGACTTCGCGATGGTCGTGCCCGTGCCCATCGTGCTGCAGCAAGAGAACGTACGGACGCTCCCGCACGACGTGTTCTCGCACATCGAGACGCTCACGGCGCCGCGGCTCGTCGAGTACTGGGAGCAAGACCCGTGTCGCGTCGACGAAGAGATGGACGACCGCTTGATGGTCCCGCGCTCGGCGCCAACCTCTGTACGCGCGACCGGCGGAAGCGCGAGCGCGGACCTCGGCGTGCGCATCGAAGCGCGCTTCGCCGTGGGCGAGTACCAGATCTTGATCCTGTCGGCGACGCAGTCCTCGGGGCTCGAGACGTGGCTGCGCCAGAACCGCTACAACATCCCCAACGGCGCGGCGGCCGCGCTCGCGCCGTACATCCGCGAGGGGATGAAGTTCTTCGTCGCGCGCGTGGACATGCGCCGCGTGCAGCGCAGGCCCGACGGCGGAGCGCTGCTCTCTCCGCTGCGCTTTCACTACGACACGCAGGACTTTCGCCTGCCCGTTCGCTTGGGTTTGCTCAACGCGCCGGACAAGCAGGACCTCATCGTCTACGTGTTGCACCCGACGTCGCGCTTCGAAGTCGCGAACTACCCCAACGTGTTCATCCCGACCAACCTCGACCTCGACAACTCGACGCGGGACTCGTTTGGTCGCTTCTACACCACGCTCTTCGACCGCACGCTCGAGCGCATGAACAGCCGCGCGGTCGTCACCGAGTACGCGTGGAGCACGGCGTCGTGCGACCCCTGCCCCACGCCTCCGCTCGCGCCCTCGGAGCTCGCGACGCTCGGCGCCGACGTGCTCGAGCCCAACGCGCAGGCGACGAGCAGCCCTGGCCCCTGGTCGGGTCGACGGCCGATGCCGCCCAGCCGTTTTGGCTACGGAATGACCGTCACGCGGCTGCACACCCGCTACAACGCGCGGTCGCTCACCGAGGACCTGGTGTTTCGCGAGGTGGGCGCGGTCGTCGGCGGACGCGAGCACGTGATCAACCCGCAGACGAACGCGATCGAGCAAGGCGCGCAGCCCGCGCAGTACGGCGGAAACAACTTTCAAGCGCGCTACGCGATTCGCCATCCGTGGCAGGGCGCGATTCGCTGCCAGAACCCGCGGCGCGGCATCTGGGGCGGCCCGCCTTCGGGTGGAGCGCGACCGACAACGCGCGCCGCCGTCGACCTGGCCACGCGCACGGGAGGGCCGGTCGAGCTTCCGCGCGCCGTTCGCAGCCCGATCCCCGAGCTGGGCATCGGTGGACGCGCGGCAGGGACGATCGCGGTCGCCGCGAGCAACACGACACGCCCGCGCCGCGTGACGCCGAAGCCCACGATGGACCCGCGCGCGAAGCTCACGCTGGGCTCGATGGGCGCGCTCGCCGCGCTGCTCGTGCTCGGCCGCCGCGTTGCGAAGAAGCGCTGACCGCGCAGCCTCCGCGCGGGCTCTGTGCTTGGCCGACCGCGTTGCCTCCGCGCGCCATCAAGATGGCGCGCTTGCGCGTGGCACAGCCAACGTGCGCCCAGGCAACAGCCTGGGCTGAGGCAACCGGGGTTCTCCCGCTGAAACACCAGCGCTTCTTCACGCGGCAGCGCCCGCCGCGCTCACGCTCACTCGCCTCAGCTCGGGCCTCGTGCCCGAGCGCTTGTCGGCGCTGCCGCACGCAAGCGCGCCGACTTGACGGCGCGCGGCACCTCCGATGCCCGAGCGCTCACTTCGGCGCGTCGGGCTGCGACTCGGGCTTCGCGCCCTCGGCGTGCGGCGTCGCCAGCGCGCTGGCCTCCGCTTCGAGCACGCGCGTAAACGCCGTGAGATCCACCCCGAACCGCCGCGCCGAATACACCTGCGGAACCACGAACAGGTCCGCCGCCGTCAGCGAGTCACCCACGGCGAAGCCGCCCTTGCCGAGCTCGGCGTCGATCGACCGCATCAGCGATTCGAGCGCTGTAATCCCACGCAGGTTGAAATCGTGTGCCCAGGCCTTCTTCGCCTCGGGGTCCGACGAGACCTTGTCGAGCACCACGAGGTTTTGCAGCGGCTGGATCCCCGCGTTGACCACTTCGACCACCTGCCGCACGCGCGCCCGCGCCCACGGGTCCGTCGGAAACAACCGCGGCTCGGGGTGCGTCTCTTCGAGCCACTCGAGGATCGCGACGCTCTCGGCCAGAAACCGCCCCGGGCTCACTTCGAGCGCAGGGACGTGCCCGATCGGGTTGCGCCCGCGATGCTCGTCCGCGCGCTGCTCGCTCTTCAACAAGTTCACGATCACCTTGTCGAAGGCGATCCCTTTGTGCGCGAGCGCCCAACGAACGCGCCACGACGCGCTCGACCTCCAGTAGCTGTACAGCACGTAGCTCATCGACACGTGTGTACCACCGCTCGCGACCGCCCCGCTGCGCCTACGCCCCGCGCTTCTGGCCCATGATCGTCTCGTCCGGCGCGCGCACCCAGCCGTTGATCCGCGCGATGTCCTTCAACCGCTGAACGAAGATCCCGAAGTCCACCGGCTTCTTCACGAACTCGGTCACGCCCAAGAGCGCGAAGCGCGCGAGCGTCTCGGCCCCGGCGCTTCCGCTCGCGACGATCACGCGCATCTCGCGCCCTCCCGGCCGCTCGCGCAGCACCGAGAGCACCTCGACGCCGCTCATCCCAGGCATGTGGTAGTCGAGCAACACCAGGTTGGGCAGGGCGCTCTCCATCGCCAGCGCTTCGGCGCCCGAGCGAACCACGGTGACCGCCACCGACTCGGGCTTGTTGCCGAACGCAGCCTTCACCGCGCGCGACGCGAACACGCCGAACACAGGGTCGTCGTCGATGACCAACACGCGCACCGCGGCGCCGCCCAACACGTCGGGCTTGCGCGCCACCGCGGCGATGCCCGCGCGCGCTTCGGCCAGGTCGTCCTGCGTCATCGTGAACAGCGCGTGGTCCAGCGCCGAGGCGAACGCCTGCGCGCTCTCGAAGCGCTCGCTCGGCTCCTTCGCCATCGATCGCGCGATGATCGCGTCGAGAAATCCCAGCTCGGGGCGCGCCGACGAGACCAGCGGCGCGGGCTCGCTCACCTGCTTGGCCAAGAGCATCTGGATCGACTCGGCTTTGAACGGAAGCTGCCCGGTGAGCAGCTCGAACGCCGTGCAGCCGAGCGCGTAGACGTCAGCGAGCGCCGTGATCCCGTTGTCCGTGATGATCTGCTCGGGGGCCATGTACGCGGGCGTTCCGTGAAGGACGTCGTCGTCTTGCTGGTCGGACTCGGCGCTGTGAATCGCGATCCCGAAGTCGACCAGCACCGCGCGGCCCGTGTCGCGCTCGATCACGATGTTCGACGGCTTCACGTCGCGGTGGATCACCCCCTGCGCGTGCACCGCCGCGAGCCCGTTGGCCACCTGCCTGAGCACGCTGATCCCGCGATGCTTCGGGATGAACGCGCTCGATCGACGGTGGTCGTCGATCACCGACGCGAGCGAGCTGCCCGCGATGAACTCCATCGCGAAGAAGCACCCCTCGTCGCTCAGACCAAACGAGTGCACCTGCGCGACGTGCTCGCTGCGCACGCTCGCGAGCGCGCTCGCCTCTCGATAGAACCCTCGCACCGTGTCCCGATCGGGCCGATGGTGCGCCATCACCTTCAGCGCCACCTTGCGCCGCAGCGGAACGTCCCGCGCCAACAACACCCGCCCCGCGCCGCCTCGACCGAGCTCCTTCTCGATCAAGTACCTGCCGTCCACCACCTGCGGCCCGTCGTCCGTCGGCAACAACGCCTCGCCACACAAAGGGCAGCGCTGCGCGCCCCCGCCGAACAACTGCCCACACGACACGCAGCACTTGATCACGACTGTGCCTCCGCTCCGCTTTCGCTCCACGCGCGCAGCTCTCTCAACGCGCGCTCGCCGAGCGCGCTCGCCTGCAAGACCAACGGAGCCGCCGCGTCGAACTCCGCAGCCTTTCCGTGCGCTTCGAGCGCCGCGCACACCTCGTGCAGCTTCTTCGCGCCGAACATCTGCGCGTTGGGCTTGAGCGTGTGCGCCGCCGTCCGCAACGTCGCTGCGTCGCGCTTCGCAAACGAGCTCTTGATGTCCTCCAGCAACGCCGGCGCCATCTCCAGAAACGCCCCCACCATCTCTTTGACCGCGTCGTTGTCCCCGCCCATCGACTCGGCCAACGCGCGCAGCGCCCCGAGATCGACCCCGCCCTCGGGCGCGTCCGCGACCACCACAACCGCCGTCGACTGACCCGCGGTCACACTGGAAACTTCCTTGCGAACCTCGACCGCGCTGGGTGGCTTGTCCGACGCGCGCGCGCCCGATCGCGAAGCGCCCACCGCGGCGGTGCCCGCCACCGGGCTGTCCTTGCGCGCGATCTTCGCCTCGGGTCGCTGCCGAATCTTCGCGAGCACTTCGAACAGCTCATTGGGCCGCAGCGGCTTGGTCAGATACTCGTCCATCCCCGCTTCGAGGCAGCGCTCGCGATCGCCTCGCATCGCGTGCGCCGTCACCGCCACCAGCGTCGGTCGGTCGTCGCGCGCGGGGTAGCGCTTGCACAGCGTCGTCGACGCTTCGAGCCCGTCCATCACTGGCATCTGTACGTCCATCAGCACCACGTCGTACACGCGTCGCTCGATCGCCTCGATGGCCTCGGCGCCGTTGCTCACGACGTCCGCCGTGTACCCGAACTTACCCAGCAACAACAGCGCGACGCGCTGGTTCATCGGGCTGTCTTCCGCGATCAAGATCCGCAGGGGCCGCAGTCGCGAGGGGTCCGTCGTCGTCCCACGCGGGCCCGTCGTGTCGCGACGAGAGCCGCCGCTCAGCTCGAGCAGCACGTCGAGCAGACGAAAGTGACGCACGGGCTTGCTCACGATCGCCGCGAACAGCCCCTTCTCGATCTGGTGCTTCGGCATGCTGCCGAGCGACGAGAGCAGCATCATCGGCGCGGCCTTGCTCTGGCACTCGCGCAGCGCGCGCGCGAGGGCGACGCCGTCCATCTCGGGCATCTGGTAGTCGAGCAGGACGAAGTCGAACGTCTCGCCGCCCTTCACCCATTCGAGCGCCTTCTTCGGCGACGGCGTGTCCTGCACGCGAAGCCCCCACGCCTCCAAGTGCGCGCGCAGCACCGCGCGGTTGGTCGCGTTGTCGTCGACGATCAGCGCCTTGCGCGCGCTCAGCGCCGCGGTCGACTGCGGCGTCGGCCCCTTCGTCTGCGCGCGCAAGAACGGAACGGCCAACGTAAACGTCGACCCCTTGCCCTCTTCGCTCTCGACCGAGATCTCTCCGCCCATCAAGTTGGCGAGGCGCTGCGAGATCGCGAGCCCCAGGCCCGTGCCCCCGAACTGCCGCGTCGTCGACTCGTCCACCTGCGAAAACCGCTGAAACAACCGGTGAAAACGGTCCTTCGGGATCCCGACGCCCGTGTCGCGCACGATGAACTTCACCGCCATGCGACCGCCCGTCATCGGCTCGGCCGTCACGCGCAGCTCGACCTCGCCCTCTTGCGTAAACTTCACCGCGTTGCCGAGGAGGTTGACCAGGATCTGCCGCACGCGCCCAGCGTCGCCGCGGACGCGATCGGGCAGCTGCGGGTCCGGGTTGAACACCAGCTCGAGCGTGCCTTTGTTCGCCTGCGGAGCCACCAGCTCGATGCACTCTTCTGCAGTGCGCGCGAGATCGAAGTCGTACTCCTCGAGCTCGAACGAGCCCGACTCGAGCTTGGAGAAATCCAAGATGTCGTTGATGACCATGAGCAAGTGCTCGCCGCTCGTGCGGATGGTCTCGACCAGCTCGCGCTGCGCGGGCTCGAGCTCGGTGTCGTGCAGGAGCGAGGTCATTCCGATGACCGCGTTCATGGGCGTGCGGATCTCGTGGCTCATGTTGGCGAGGAAGGTGCTCTTCGCCCGCGCTTCTTCTTCGGCCGCGCGCTTGTCGCGCTCGAGCTGCTCGGCCCGCCGCCGCTCGGACAAATCTCTGAGCACGAAGATCACGCCGTGCACCGCGCCGCTTTCGCCCAGCAACGGCGAGCGCGCCACCTCCACAACGAGCTGATCCTCTGCGCGAAAGAGCTTCGCCTCGGCGTCGATCTCGCGCACCGTCAGCGACCGACGCGAGCCGCCCTCGCTGACCGTCGCGTTGGGCTCGTCGAACGCGGCGATGAGGGCCGAGTCGCACTCGATCACCGCGGTGATCTTCTTGCCGATCGCGTCGGCGCAGCGGACCTTGGTGACCGCCTCGAAGCCCGCGTTGGCGTACTCGATCACGCCCTCGATCGTGCACGAGACGACGGCGTCCGAGAGGCCGCCGAGCACGGTCTCGAGCCGGTGGCGCTGCTCTTCGACCGAGCGCTGCGCGAGGCGAAGCTCCGCGTTGGTGCGCTGCATCGCGCGGAGGTGATCGCGCAATCGATCGCTGAATTGCAGCAGCAGAATGATCACCAGGCTGGTGGTCGCAGCGATGGAGGCGAGCACTTCGAAGCGCCACCACCAGCCCGGTACGCCCGGCGTCTTCGGAAAGAACAGCCCCATCGCGACGGTGACCGCGGTGATCCCGCACACGAGCGCGACCAGCGATTTGAGCCGCTCGGACCGCACGTACGGCAGCGCGATGGCCACCACGACGAACGGAAAGATCACCATCACCGAGAACAGCTCGCGCAGCGCCCACACGTACGGCAGCGCGATCGAGCAGAACCCGAGCGCCATCGACAGCGAGGCTTCTTCGAGCTGCCTGCGCTTGAGCTGTCCCCACGCGCGCCACATGAACACGCCCATCAGGGCCGTCGTCCACGCCATCCACTTGGGCGCAGGGTCGTTGAAGATGTACCCGAACGCGAGGCGCACCGGCGTAAACGCCGCGACAAGCACGGTCAGGACCTTGTGAAAGACCGTGACGCGACGGACCTGCGTCTCGAGGTCCTCTGGCGAGTACACCAGCTCGTACGCGCTGCCGTCGGCCCCGAGCGGCCCCTGTGGATCCTTGGTCCCGTCGCTGCTCATCGTTGCGAAGGCGGACTGTACTCCGTCGCCAACGAGCCGCGCATTACACCTTCGTAAACCCGCTACGGGACCGCCATTTCGAACACGGGCCCGAGCGACGCCGTGAGCGTCTGCAGCCGAAAGAACACCTCGCCGTCGAGCACGGGGTTCATCTCGTCGCCGTGCAAGCAGCGCACTTCGATCTTCTTCGCGGGGCCGTCGTAGGCGTCCGGGAGCATGTGTTGGACGCGCTTTCCGGTCATGAGCGAAGGCCACGCGCGGACCGCTTCGACGCCCGAGACCATCCCCGCGTGAACGTGCATCTGCTCGTTGTTGGCCAGCGGAAACACCCGCAGAATGCCCGAGATCGACAGCGGGAGCGCCGCGCACTGCAGCACGGTGAAGGTCTCGAGGAGCTTTCCGTTGTGGTCGCGCTGAAGCTCTCCGTCGACGGTGACCTCGGCCCGCAGCGGGTGCAAGAAGTCATACTCGGCCTTCGCGAGCACCTTGGGCTTGAGCCCCGCGAGCGGGCCCTGAAACAGCGCCCGCCCTGCAGCAGCGCCGAACCCGAGCCCCATGAGCGCGGCGATGCGCGTGGGTGACTTCTCTCCGCTTCCCTCGTGCAGCGGGCCGAAGAAATTCGCCCCGTATCCAGCGAACGCCGTCGCGAACGCGTACCTGCGAAAATGCTCGCGAGAATCGCCGTACATGAGCTGCGTCCCGTCGCACTCCATCGAGCGCAGCGGGACGTACTTGGGCTCGCCGCCCTTCGCGATCGTCGCCACCAGCCGCGAGAGGATCGCCATCGGGTCGCGGTCCATCCCGAGGCCCTTGGCCACGAAGTCCACCGAGCCGCCGCCGGTCGGGACGTAGCGCGCGATCTCCGTGGCTTTTTGCGGTCCGAAATACCGCGCAGCGCCGTTGATCATCCAGTGCAACGCGCCGTCACCACCGTCGGCCACCCAGTACTTTCGCCCCTCGTCGGCGAACTGCTTGAGCGCCGGAATGATCGCGTCCGTGCTGTACGTCTCGACCACGCGCCCATAACTTCCGAGCAGACGCTCGAGCTTTCGCTTGAGCCCGCTCTGCCCACGATTGCGACGAGAAAACGGGTTGATCACCACGCCGATCACAGGGACACCTCGTGTCCTTCTCGTACCATCGACGCCGGCGCACGCTCACCCTCTTTCGTCCCCCCGCGTCTGCGCCACGCACCCGCGCGCTGAACACCCGCAATGACCCACCCTCCCGCCATCGTCTTCGTGCCCGGCTTCTTCGGCTTCGGCTCGTTCGGCCCGGCCGGCGCGCCCATCATCGAGTACGTGAAGTTCGCCCGGTCCGTGCTGCGCACGGAGCTCGGCGCGCGAACGCCGGTGATCGTTCATCAGCCGCCGCCGACGGGGCCGCTCAGCGCCCGCGCCGCGTCGCTCTTTCGCGCGCTCGACACCATCGTGCGCGACGGGATCGACGGCGAGCCCGTCGGCGACGTGCACGTGGTTGGCCACTCGACGGGCGGCGTCGACGCGAGGCTCGTGTGCAACCCGCGCTATCTCTGGCCCGGAGCTCCAGAGCCCGATCACCGTCGGCGCGTCCTCGACCGGGTGCGCACGGTCTGCACCGTCTCGGCGCCCCATCGCGGAACGCCCCTCGCCTCCAACCTCAGCCCCACCATGGCCGTGGCCATTCCGGGCTTGTGGCTCGGCAGCATCATTGCTTCGCGCGACGCGCTCACCATCGCCGGTCACGTCGGCGCCATCGTCGAGACCATCGAAGAGATCATCGTGAAGAAGTCCACGCCCGGCGCCGAGCTCATCGCTCGCCTCGCCGACGTCGACCCGCAAACCGCCAGGGATATTCGGCGCTTTCTCGACGAGGTCGTCCGCGATCACCGCCTCGTGGGGGACCTCACCGTCGCGGCGATGAGCGACCTCGACCGCGCCATCGCGGGCCACGACCACAAGAGCTTGCACTGCTTCGTCACCGTGGGACCGCAGCCCGGTCGATCGCTGCAAGACCTCTCGGCGCTCGCGCGCGACCCCGTTCGCCGCGCGCTGTACCTCCTCACGCAGCGGCTCACCCGCGGCACGCCGCCGTCGCTCGCTCGCTGGCCCGTTGGGCCGTGGATCCTCGGTCGCCCCAACGGAATCCGCGCCGACGAAGCCCGCTCGAACGACGGGATCGTCCCCGCCTGGTCGCAGACCCTCGACGGACGCGCCGCGGGCCTCGTCGCGGCGGATCACCTCGACGTCATCGGCCACTACGACGGCGCCGGAATGACCTTCATGCGCTCGAACTCGGGCTTCGGCGACGAGCACTTCACCGCGCTCTGGCGCCGCATCGCGGCGATCATCCGTGGGGTTTGACTCGAAGGTTGACTCGCAGGCCGAGCGCTACTCGCCGGACTTCGCGTCGAGCAGCGGCGTGCGTCGTCCGCGCTTGTTGTACTGGTGCGCGTAGGACATCCCCAGCACCCCCGAGCCCACGGACGCGGCGGTCGTGATCACGGCTGCGAGCGCCGCAGGAAGCATCAGCGTCGCCAGCGTCGCGACCGCGCTGAACACGAAGAAGCCCACGGCCACGTCCTTCACGGGCGCGGCGTAGAGCCACCCGAGCGGCCCGAAGAGAAACGAGAGCGCCCCCGACGCGAGGACGCTCTTCTGGTCGATCACCACGGGGTCGGGCTCTCGCTTCGCGAGCATGAACTTCGGGGTCTTCACCGGCACAGGCACGGCGGCTTCGCGCTCGAGCCGCTCGAGCGTCAGCGCTTCGGCCACGGTCTTCGGGCCCAGCGATGGCCGGTTTTCTCCGGGCCAGAGCAGCAGGGCTTCGTCTTCGGGGCCGTCGGCGAGCACGCTTCCGTCGGCGACGAGCTCGTCGATGGCCGCGCGCATCGCGAGCGGAGAGAGCCCGAGCACTTGCTCTCCGTAGGCGATCGCGTTGGCGCGCGTCATGGGGATTCGAGTGCGGGTCCAGAGCGCTCGAAGCATCGTTCGCGCGTCGATGCGCGGGTCGGATTCCACTGGCACATCGTCGATGCTAGCGCCGCTGCGAGCCTCGCGCACACGCGGTACGCTCGAAGTTCACCGCATGGAAAAGATGCTCTCTCGTCGCTCGGTGCTCTCGTCGGTCGGCGTCGGCGCCGCGACGCTCGCCGCGCCGTGGTCGACCCAGGCCCAGACGTACGCGGCGATGGCTCTTCGGCCACGGGACGCGCGGGTCGCCGTGCAGCCGCTGGGCGCGTTCGACCCGGCGTTGTTCGATCAGATCTCGTCGGGCCTGGTGGCCGAGCTCGGGGTGAGCGTGCAGCGCGAGAGCGCCGTCGATCTTCCGCGCGCGGCGTACTACGCCCGCAACCGACGGTACCGGGCCGAGCGCTTGCTCGATTTTCTAAGGGCGCGTGTGAGCGCGCCGGTCAATCGCATCCTGGGCGTGACCGAAGTGGACATCTCGACGAGCGCGCACGGCGTGTACGACTGGGGCGTCTTGGGCCTCGGCGATCTGCCGGGCTCGGCCTGCGTGATCTCGATGTTTCGCTGTCGACGCAACGCGCGAGACGCAGCGCAGGTGCGGTTTCGCATGGTCACGACGTGCATCCACGAGGTGGGTCACACGCTCGGGCTCGACCACTGCCGGGACGTTCGCTGCCTGATGACGGACGCGCGCGGAACAGTCCGCACGATCGACCAATCGAGCGGGCAGCTGTGCAACGCCTGTCGCGCGCGGCTCGGGTTGAGCGCGCGCTGAAGCGCTCACGTGTTGGGGATCTCGGGCACGAGGAGCATCAGCGACTCGGTGTGATAGGGGTCCATCACGTATCCGGTCGCGATGATCTCGGCCGCCATCACGACGTTGCCGTCCTTGAGCGAGCGCGTGAGCGAGTCGCGGTAGGCGTTGACCGTCTCGGCGCGCAGACAGCGCCAGACAATGCGCTGAGGATGGCGGATGTCCTTGGAGTTTTTGCGGGCTAGCTCTTCGGCGAGCAGGACGTTGGACGAGTCGCACGCGAGCGAGACGGCCATCCTGATGCTCGGAGGAAAGTACCCGCGTCGCGCGCCATCCGGCGCGTCGAGCACGTACGATCGATCGTCGCGGTTGACCCACTCGCGCGGGATGAGTCCACGCGTCGAGAGCGTCTCCCACGCTTCTTTGGCGTCATAGACGTTCTCGACGATCTTCTGGGCCTCGGCGAGCCGAGGTCGGTCGGGGCGCAACAGCCGCTCGTACACGTCTCTCTGTCCCTTTAGGGCCGACGCTGCCCGCACATTGCGGTGCAGAATCGAGCGTCGGCATCCTACGTTCTCTCGCGGTCGCGACGGAAGTCCCGACATAGCCCCCGGCCGTCTTTCTCGAAAACGCTGCTCATGGAACAGGTTCCCGCCGCCCTCGCCCTCGCCGCCGCCCTCGCCGAAGGGGCTCCCTACTCTGCTCCGCCTTCGGGCCGGACCCGCTGGCGCCGCACGATCGCCGTGGGCGACCCGCAAGCGCCGCTCGAGTCCTTGCTGCTCATCCTCGCAGCGCACGGCCTGCTCGCCGACGACGGAACGCTCTTCGACGACGTCCGCCTCGTCTCGATCGGCGACCACTTCGACTGGGGCCCCGTCCGCGACCGCGCGCGCGCCACCTACGACGGCCTGCGCACCATCGCCTGGCTCTCTTCTCACCCCGCCGATCAAGTGATCCTCCTCGCGGGCAACCACGACCTCGCGCGCGTCGGCGAGCTCTTGCACTTCTCCGACGAGCGCTACGAAGACGCCCGCCGCGAGGCCGACCGCGGCTACCGCGATCAGCAACCCCAGCGGCCCGAAGAGCACTTCTGCGCCACCTTCGACCTGCCGAGCTGGGAGGTCGCCTCGCGGGACCTCAGCGCGTTTCGCGCGAGCCAACGGGACTGGGTCGCCACGCTGCTCCGCGCGGGTCGCCTGCGTTTGTCCTGCTCGATCGCGGGTGTGCTCCTCACGCACGCCGGCGTGTCCACGCACGAGCTCGACATGCTCTCGCTCGACCCCGTCGAGCGCCGCGATCCGACCGCCGTCTCGTCGGCGCTCGACGACAAGTTCGCCCGCGCCGTGCGTCAGTGGCGCGGCGATCCGTTCGCCATCCCCTCGCTTCACTCACCAGGCAGCTCCCAGGGCGAAGGCGCCGGCGTGCTCTACCATCGCTTCACGACGCAAGCGCCCGACCGCTGGAGCACCCGCGTCGACGGCCTCCGCCGCCGCACGCACGTCTCCGCCCTCGCCCCAGCGCTCACCCAAGCCATCGGCCACGTGCGCGACAAGAAGTCCCTGCAATTGCTCGGTCTCGACGCGACGCACGCCACCGTCGGCCGCCTGCGATCCCTCGTCGTCGACGACGGTCGATGGCACTACGCGCCGCGCGTCGAACCGTCCGCGCCTTCGCCAGACGCCTCGGTGCTCGTCCACCTCGACGGCGCCATGCTCGACTGCGACCCCGACGCGTACGAGCTGTACGACCTCGACCGTCGCGCGCAGCTCGCGCGGCCCTGAGCGCTGCCGCGAGCGCGCGGCTCGTCCATCCGCGAGCGCGCGAGTCACGGTCGTGTCACGCTCGCAACACCGTCGATTCACCGCGGGTTTTCTGCGGTGAATCTCGTTCACCGTGACCGAGTTGTGACCGACCGCGAACGCCGCTCACACCCCCGCGTGCGACATCACAGTGGTCGCATCGCCGCCGACCGCGCCCCTACAGAGCGGGCGCCTCGCGCGGCGGCGAACAGAGGTCCGCCGTGTACGTCATCATCGCGTTCTTCATCGGGCACTGGGCGCTGTCCGTGTTCTTTCAGACGTTCTTTCTGCACCGGTACGCCGCGCACGGGATGTTCAAGCTGAGCCCGTTTTGGCAGCGGTTCTTTCACTTCGCGACGTTTGTCTTTCAGGGCAGCTCGTACCTCAACCCCCGGGCGTACGCGCTCTTGCACCGCGAGCACCACGCGTTCAGCGACGACGAGCGCGACCCGCACTCGCCGCACACCTACCCGTCCCTCTCGCTCATGATGTGGAAGACCAAAGAGCGCTACCAAGGGCTGCTCAACGGGACGCTCCGCACCGAGGCGCGCTTCGAAGGCGAGACGCCCTCGTGGCCCCTCTTGGACTTCATCGGCGATCTCTGGATCACCCGCATCGCGTGGGGCGCGCTCTACGCGCTCGTGTACGTGAAGTTCGCCCCGCACTGGGCGTGGTTCGCGCTGCTTCCGCTGCACTTCGTGATGGGCCCGATGCACGGCGCGATCGTCAACTGGTGCGGCCACAAGTACGGCTATCGCAACTTCGCCACCCGCGACCGCAGCGTGAACACCCTGCCCTTCGACCTGCTCACCGCCGGCGAGCTCTTTCAGAACAACCATCACAAGTTTCCCATGGCCCCCAACTTCGCCGCGCGCGCGTGGGAGATCGACCCCACGTGGGCCGTCATCCGCGTGTTCGCCGCGCTTCGCATCCTCGAGCTCTCGCCACACATCCAAGTCGCGCGGTATGTACCCGCGCATGCTCGCAACGATCAGAGCGACGACGCGCTCCCGCCGGACGCCGCGGCTTCGTGACGCGCTGACCGCGGCGCTCTTCACGCTGGCGATCACCTCGTGTCGACAAGACCCGACGACGCCCGCAACCCAAGCCCCGCAGCCGCAGAGCGCCTTCGCGCGCCGCGCCAACAACGCCGTCCCGCCGATCGTCGCGGACCCGACGCGCGCGCTCGGAGACTTCTCGCGCACCCCGCGAGCGCCCCGCGTCCGCCACGTCGACGCGTCGCTAGACGACAGCGCGACGCCCGCGCGCTGATCGCCCCTCGCTCGCTGTACGCTCGCGATCGCCATGCCCACGATCCGCGACCTCTCGCTCGCGATGGAGCTCATCGCGCCCACTCGCTTCGCCGCTGACTGGGACAACGTCGGCCTGCTCGTCGGTGACCCCGACGCACAGCTCGAGCGCGTCCTGCTGGCGATCGACCTCACGCCCGCCGTCTACGAACAAGCTCGCGCGATGCGCGCCTCGTGCGTGCTCGCCTACCACCCGCCCATCTTCAAGCCGGTCTCGCGCGTCACCCGCGGCACCATCGCCTTCGACGCCGTGCGCGACCAGATCGCGATCTACTCGCCGCACACCGCGCTCGACGCAGCGGACGGCGGCACCAACGACATCCTCGCCGACGCCGTGGGAATCGACCGAGAAAACCGCCGCGGACTCGACCCGCAGGCGGGCAAGGACACGCACTGCAAGCTCGTCACGTTCGTCCCCGAAGCCTCCGTCGAGACCGTCGCCAACGCGCTCTTCGAAGCGGGCGCGGGGCGCATCGGGCAGTACTCGCAGTGCTCGTTTCGCACCGCGGGAGAAGGGACCTTCTTCGGCGACCCCGCGAGCACGAAGCCCGTCGTCGGAAGCGCGGGACAGCTCGAGCGCGCCGCAGAGATCCGACTCGAGACGCTGGTCCCGCTCGCCAAAGTCGACGCGGTCTTGCGCGCGCACCGCGCCGCGCACCCGTACGAGACCCCCGCGTTCGACCTCGTGCGCCTCGCGGCGACGAGCGAGCACAAGGGCTTCGGCCGCGTCGGCCCGCTCGCCGAGCCCGCCAGCGTCGCGACCATCGTCTCGCGCTTGAAGTCCGCGCTGGGCGTCGATCACCTGCTCGTCGCCGGTCCCACCGAACGCACCGTGCACACGGCGGCCGTGGGCGCAGGCGCCACGGGAGAAATGCTCTCTGCGGTCCTCCGCGCCAAGGCCGACCTGTTCGTCCTCGGCGAGATGCGACACCACGACGCGCTGCGCGCGGCCAGCGCCAACACGACCGTCGTGATGACCCTGCACTCGAACTCCGAGCGCGCCACGCTCAAGGTCCTGCGAGACCGGCTCTCGCTCGCGCTCTCGGGCGTCGAGTGCGTGGTGAGCGACCGAGACCGCGACCCGTTTCACGTTTACTGACCGCGAGTCACCTCTTTAAATATGCTGCGGGATCGATTCCGAGCCGCAGGCACAGCTTGCGCGCGCGGTCCGAGTAGTTGACGCTCGCGCCCTTCTTTCGGGGACCGTCGAAGAGCGCGCGCCCTGCCTCGGCGAGCGAGCGAGAAGCGCGCAGCGCGGACACCACGGCGTCGAACACCACGCGGTCGACGCGGTCCATTGAAGCCGCGCGGGGCTCGACCGGGGCGGGATGGACGGGAGCAGCCAGTTCGGCGCCGCTCCACGCCTCGCGCAGCGTGGCGATCTCGCGGTCGACGTCGTCGGTGTCGATCAGCCCTTCGTCGGCGCTCGCGGCCATGCGCAGGACGCTCTGCGAGAGGTCCCTGAAGTTGTGCGCCCAGCTCGCCTCGTCGCTGCGGCCGAAGGCGAGGTAGCGCGCGAGCGCGGCGCGAGAGAAGCGCGCGTTCGAGCGAAATCGCTGCGAGAACTGCTCGAGCTCGTAGCGCACGTTGGCCTCGAGGTCCTCGCGGCGCTCGCGCAGCGGCGGCAGTCGAAAGCTCCACGTGCTGATGCGCGCGAGCAGGTCGTCGCGAAAGCGCCCCGAGCGAACGTCGGCGCGCAGGTCGCGGTTGGTCCCGCACACGAGCGCAAACGACGACCGTTCGGGCTCGTCCGAGCCGAGCGGATAGAAGCGCCCCTCTTCGATGGCCGTCAGCAAAATCGCTTGCTCTTCGAGCCCGAGCTCGCCCACTTCGTCGAGAAAGAGCATGCCGCCGTGGGCCGCGCGCAGGTAGCCCTTTCGGTCGCGATCGGCGCCGGTGAACGAGCCCTTCTTGTGACCGAAGAGGGCGCTCTCGCGGAGCGTTCCGCGCAGGGTGGCGCAGTTGACCTCGACGAGCGGGCCAGCGATGGATCGCCCCTGTTTTCGCAGGGCGTACACGCGCCTCGCGAGCGCGCTCTTGCCGACCCCCGTCTCGCCCCACAGCAGCAGCGGAACCGCCGGCCCCAGCGCCGCCCGCTGCAGCCGCTCGATCACCGCGTTGTATCCCGCCGAGTGTGTCTCGATGCCCATCTTGAGCAGCGACTGCCCCTCGAGCCGCTCTCGGTGCCGCTGCCGCGCGATCGCGGGATAGCTGGACAAATCCAGGTCGACCACGTCGATCGTCCCGCGCGCGTCGCGCTGCGCGCCCTTCGGCGGCGAGCTCTGCACGAGCCTCGCGGGCACGTACCGCTCGCTGACGAGCAGGTACCACACGATCTGCATGACGTGCGTCCCCGTGGTGATGTGCACGTAGTGCTCGTCGCGCTCGTCGAAGGTGCGCGCCCGCGCAAACTCGTAGAAGCGCGAGTAGACCTCTTCGAACGACCAGGGATTCTTCAGCTCGATCTCGACGCGCTCGACCGTCGCCGACGGCGCGGCGCGCGCGATGTCGCGCACCAGCGCGTCCGTGGTGGACTCCGCGCCGGGCTGCTCGATCAAGATGACCTTCGTCACCGCGAGCACGTCGGGGCGCTGCACGCACACGAGCGTCGGTCGCCACTGTTTGGGCGCGTCGAAGCGCTGGCCCACCACGCTGATCAGTACGCGCTCGCTCATCGATCCACCCGAGAGCGTACACTCGCCGCGGAACACAACGCCCCGTCGATCGGTTCTCACCGCTCGTGACCATCGCCTCGGTACGCTCGCGCTTCGCCCTCGCCGGCCTCGTCGCGCGCATCGTGGTCGCGCGGCTCACGGGCTTCTGGATCGCGCTCGCGGTGCTCGCCGGAGTGCTCTTCGGACCCAACGGCCTCGACGCGCGCGACGTCACGCGAGGCCTGTGGGCGACGCCGTGGATCGCAGTCGCGC
This sequence comes from Myxococcales bacterium, assembly GCA_013298625.1. GTDB lineage: Bacteria > Myxococcota_A > Polyangia > Polyangiales. Next base: position 19,722 of record JAAFIF010000078.1, on the reverse strand, counting down.
TCGGTGCGCTGTGGGCACTCGTGCACTTGCGCGTGGCGCGCATCACCGACGGGCGCGAGTTCGATTTCGCCTTCGCGCTGCCGCTCTCGACGATCGATCGCGCGCTTTGTTTACGGCTGCCGATCTGGGCGCCGCACGCCGTCGTCGGGGCGTTCTTCGCGCGCGCCGAGGGAGCGTTCGTCGGGCTTGGTGTCGCGGTCGCGCTCGCGATCGGCACCGCGGCCCTGCGCGCGCTCGCGCTTCGCGTCGAGCGGACGAAGCCCGAACGTCCTCCTTCGCCGCGCGGGTTGATCGCGGCGCACCTTCGCTGGGCGAGCCGCGCCGACGCGTCCGCCGTCGCGCGTGCTGCGGCGCTCGCCATCGCGTGCACCCTGCTCGCTGCGCTGGCCGTCGCCAACACGCGCACCTCGCCAGTCGAGCGATCGACGCTCGCGACGGTGCTGCTCCTCGTGGCCTCTGGCGCGGTGAGCGCTGCGTCGATCACCGTGGTGAGCGCCTCCGAGCGCTCGCTCGCGCTGTGGATCGCCACGCAGCCCGACGCGACCGCCGCTGCGCTCACCGCGCGTCGCGCGCTCTGCTGGGCGGGTCCGTCGCTCGTGGGCGGGGCGAGCGCTGCGCTCGCGACGATCCCGGCGGGAGGGGCCAACGCAGCGCGCGCGGGCCTCTCGTACGCAGCGCATTGGCTCGCGGTCGCGATGATGGTCGAGCGGGGCGAGCGGCGCGCGATTCCTGCGGAAAACACGGCCACAGCGGCGACCATCGCGTGGGTGCTCGCGGCGCTCGTCGGCGCGCCGCGGGACGCGCTCGTGCTGAGCGTGGCGGTGATCGTGATCATGGCGACGACAGCGAGGACCCGATGATCGAAGCGCGAGGACTGACGGTGCGCCGCGGCGCGAGACGCGTGCTCGACGAGGTGAGCTTCACGTGGCCCGGCGCGACGCTCGCGCTCGTCGGCGCCAACGGCAGCGGAAAATCCACGCTGCTGCGCGCGCTCATCGGCGCGATCGAGCACGAGCGCGGCGCGGTGACGATCGACGGCTGCTCGCTCGACGGCGACCGCGCGGCGCTGCAGCGACGGTGCGCGCTGGTGCCCGAAGAGCCGTCGTATCCAGGGCACCTGACGGTGTGCGAGCTCGTCGAGCTGTGCGCGGGGTTGCGGCGAGCGGGCGTTCCGACCGACGCGCGGTCGAGCGAGACGCTGAGCGTGATCGGCGGGCAGCGGTACGAGACGCTGTCGCTCGGGCAACGAAAGCGCGCGCATCTGTTGTTCGCGAGGGTCGAAGAGCCGCCGTGGTGGCTGCTCGACGAGCCGAGCGACGGCCTCGACCAACGTGCACGCGAGTCTCTCTACGCCGAGCTCGACGCGCGCGGCCAGGGAGCGCTGATCGCCACGCACGACCCCGCGCTGATCGAGCGCTGCGCGGGCGTCCTGCGCGTCCGCGACGGCAAGCTCGAGCGCGAACGCTGAGCGCGCAGGTTCACGCGCTCGAGCCTCGGGCGGGCAACTCCACCAGCCGATCACCAACCCGATCGACGAGTCCGACGCCGCCGACCTTCGCGAGCAGCGGGCCATACAGCATGCTGCTCATCGAGGTCGAGACGAGCGCGTCCCATCGCGCGACGATGTCCTCGACGGTGAGCCACGGCAGCAGCTCGTCACGAACGTACACGATCTCGTTGCTTCGAAACGCCTCTCGCAGCGCGGCGATCGCCGCTTGCGCCGCCGCTTCGCTCGCCCACGGGAGCAGCTCGCAGATGCGCTTGGGGCTCCACTCATCGGCTGGCTGCTGCGCGAGCAAGCCGAGCAGGTCGTCGACGATCCCGAGCTGAACGCAGTCGCGCACGAAATTCGCGGATGAGTACGACAGCACCCACGGCCGGACGCGCAGCGCGTCCTCGATGGATACTGGCGCACCGCCGCCGAACACCGCGAGCATGGCTGCTTCCCAGTCGTCGAAGCGCCACTCTCGAAACGCCTCAGCGACCTGCGCGCGTACGACCCGAAGCGTCGGTTCTTCCTGCGGCAGCGCTGCCTGAAGCGCGGCGCAGCGCAGCACCACGCGATAGGCCACGGCGCTCTGCCGCGGCCGCCACGGTCGATCGACAAACATCGCGAGCGTCTCGAGGTCGTAGTGATCGACCAGCGAGAGCTCGAGTCCATCCAGCGGTCCGTCTTCGGGCCATCCGTCGGCTTGCGCCGCCGCGACCATCCTCTGCGCGGTCTGCGTGCTGCGCTCGAGGCCGCCGTCGAGCGTTCGCGCTGCTTCGATGACGGCAGGAGTGAGCTCGACGTCGTCGCCGCCCGCGCCGAGCCACCGACGCGCGTCCTCGAGCGCGAGCGCACGAGCAGCCTCGCGCTTGTCTCGGCGGCGAATCACCGACACGCTGTGCTCCCGCTTCCATCGCTCGATCGCCTCGTCGCTCGCATGCACGAGCACTCGCCCTGCAGCGTCGAGGATGTCTTGGTGGGGCTCGGCACGACGCGGCGCTCGATCGAGGATCGCTTCGACCGCGGCGTGCGGAAGCCCCTCGGAAAATCGGTGCGCGCTCAGCACTTCGACCGGCGACGACCAGGTGCAAACCGCATCGAGCGCCGCGGGGTTGTTGTCACGGGCCGCGTCGAGCAACAGGCTGAGGTGCCCGTCGTCGTCGAAGCCCTGCCGCTCGCGCAGCGGTGCGCGAGGCCGCCAACGAAGCAACTCCGCCTCGAACGCAGGGTCGCGACGGAGTCGATCGACGAACCGCTTCGACGCTTCGCGCGTCGTTGGCATGGCCCACTGGCGCTGGAGCCAAACGCGAAGCTGCCCATCCGTGAGCAGATGCAACGGGCGCCGGTACGTGTCGACAGCGTCGAACTCGCGCCGCGCTGCGCCCTCGATCTCCGATCGCCACTCGCCGCGAGCGACCTCGTATTTGTCGACCAGGCGCAGGGTGTTCGCAGGGACGCCGAGCCACTCGCGATAGCGCTGCAGCCAACGAGCGTGCTCTTCGGCGGTCCCGTGGGCGCGCAGCGCTTCGAACAACGGGAGGTGTGCAGGCCCAAATGCTTCGGTCGCCGAGTCGAGGTCGTCGAAGATCGTGCGCTCGATCCATCGCTGCGCGCTCCCGTGCTCACCCAACGCGAGCAGCGCGACCGCGATCACCGAGAGACACGCGCTCCCGCGGCCGAACACAGCGCCGACGGGCAGCTCGACGCCTTCGACCCTGGCCGCGAGGTCGAGGATCAACGCGCGCTGCTCGTCGACGCCGAGCGCGTACGAGAGCCGGGCGAGCGGCTCGATGCTGCTGAGCGGATCCGCGGCGAAGTCGCGTTCACGTTCGGCGATCGCCGCGAGAGCCCTCGCTCGAACCGAGGCGACCGCCTCGCGACCAAACGCGCGCGCCACGAGCTCGACGAGCCTCGAGTAAAGCGGCTCTGCGCCGAGCAAGAGCCGAGCCCCCTCGCGGTCTCCCTCGCGGACGGCGCGCTCGCACCGCGCGAGCCGCTTCCAGGGATCGACGGAGACCAGCGCTTCGAGCGCGAGCCAGTCGCGCGCAGAGAGCAGCCCAACGAGCTCGTTCACGAGCTCGGACGCTGTTGGATCGCCGTTCGCTTGCTCGATCAACACCGCCTCTTCGAGCGAGAGCCTGCCCATGGCCACGCGAGCGGCGACCGCGGGCGTCGGCCCGACAGCGCGGTCCCAGCACGCGCGATCGAAGGCCAGCTTCGCTTCGAACTCGGCGTGCACCGCGTCGGCGCGCGCAGACTCAGAGCTGGCCTCTCGCAGCAGCGCGCGCGCGATCGCCACGCGCTGATCACGTATCGCCACCCGCGAGGACACCGACGAATCACCCACCATCGGCTCCGATGCTATACCGCGCGCGCTCAGCGCAGGGCGTACACGACGACGCCCTGCGGGGTGACCACGGCGAGCCGCGCGCGGTCGGCGCTGAAGCTCATAGCGAACGCCGCGGGGACGGTGAGCTCGGCGCGCTTGCGGGCGCCCGTGGCGGTGACGCTCCACACGCTGAGCTTGCGGGCGACGAAGAGCGCGAGCGTCGAGCCGTCGGCGCTGAACGCAGCGGACGACGGATCATCAGGAGATCCGCTGGCGAGTTGAATTCGTGTGCGGCGACCCACCGCGCGCAAGACCGCCCGTCGCTCGCACGTGTCCCCAGCGAACGGGCACTGCGGGAGCTCGACGCGCCACTGGAGCGTGGGCGAGAGGACGCCTTCGCTCGGGCCGCGGTAGACCACGGTGTCCGCCGGGGCGCGGACGAGCTCGACGCCGTTGCGGTTGTGGCTCCAGAGCACGCCGTCGCCGCGCGGGGTGATGAGCGCGAGCGGATCGGCGCCGCCGCCGACGCGCATTTCGTAGGCCGAACGCAAGGTGACCGCGGCGCTCTGCGTGTCGATGACGTTGAGCAGCGTCTCTTGCGGCGCGCCCATGAGCGGGCCGTGCACGAGCACGCGCGAGCCGTCGTCGGAGAACGAAGGCGCGGGACGCGCTTGCGCCGTGGAGCACGGCTCGAGCAGGACGCCCAGCGATCGCGCCGCGCCCGAGCTGCGCTCGACGCGGTCGAGGCGGCACTGGGTGTTGTTGGCGGTGCTGGTGAATCGCAGGCGCATTCGCTGATCGGGCGAGGCGTGCTCGACGCGCTCGGCACGCTCGGGGCTCGCGAGACCCGTGGCGGTCGCGAAGTCGAGGACGCGCACCGAGCCGTCGTTGGCAGGCGTGCGAACCATCACGACGGTCCCGTCGTCGCTGAAGCGAACGGACGCCCATCGCGCGGCGTCGTCCGTCCAGCGCGCGGGGCGGGCGAAGACGCGCTCAGCGCGCAGCGCGACGCGGGGCTGCGCGGCGGCGGTCGAGCTCGCGACGGTGGCGCAGAGCGAGGCAGAGCAGAGGGTGATCCATCGGAGCTTCACAGCGGTCGATGACGGTACGACGCCTCGGGACGGCGGGCGTATTCCGCGAGCCCGCGGTGGCGCGACGGGCGCGGTGGAGATCGGTCGCGGTGCGCGGGGTCGCGGCGATGCGCTGATCGGATACGATGAGATATTCGATTCGATACGCTACAAGCACTCTGTCAGCATATTTGCATCTGCTGCGCAGTGGCATGCGTCGTGAAGTAGTCCCTCCCGTCACACGAGAGTGACACGAAGGACAACGCCATGAAGCTCCACACGACGCCCAACGGAAAGACGGTTCGCATCTTCGCTCGAGACCTCGACGCCAACGCGGTCGAGCAGATCGAGCGCATCGCCGAGCTGCCTTCGATCGTCGGCGACCTGGCGCTGATGGCCGACGCGCACGCGGGAAAGGGCGTCCCCATCGGGACGGTCTTCGGCACGGAGAACCTGGTCGTGCCCGACGTGATCTCCGGCGACATCGGCTGCGGAATGATCCTGATGAAGACCTCGCTGCGCGCCGACGTCGTCACGCCCGCGATCGCCAAGAGCATCCTCGGGCGCGTCAACGAGGCGGTCTGCAAGCTCTACAACCAGCACGAGTCCACGGCGATGCCGTCCTTCACCGACGCGATCGAGCCCATCGTCGCGCAGCACGCGCAGCGCGCGTCCCGCCAGCTCGGGACGCTCGGCGGAGGAAACCACTTCTGCGAGCTGCAGAAGGACTCGGACGGCGACCTCTGGGTGATGGTCCACTCGGGCTCGCGCGGGCTCGGTCAGGCGGTCAACGGCCACTACCGCGCGCTGGCCGAGCAGCTGTGCGCGCGGCTCGGCGCGACGTATCCGAAGGGGTTTCCCTTCTTGCCCGTGGACAGCGACGAGGGCCGCGGATACCTCGCCGAACAGGAGTTCTGCCTGCGCTACGCAGAGGCCAACCGAGAGCTCATCCGCGCCGCGTGCGAGCGCGCGATCGGCGACGTCCTTGGCGCGTACGAGGTCTCGATGGTCGTGCAGACGCACCACAACTTCTTGTCGAAAGAGCGCTGGGATGATCGCGACGTATACGTGCACCGCAAGGGCGCCGTCGCCGCGCCGAAGGGCGCGTACGTGACGATCCCGGGCTCGATGGAGTCCAAGAGCTTTCTGTGCCGCGGCACGGGCTGCTCGCTCTCGCACGCGTCGGTTTCGCACGGCGCGGGCCGCAAGAAGAGCCGCGGACAAATGATGCCCAAGGTGTACGTGAAGGACGAGAGCGGCGAGGTCTTCCGCGACAAGGGAGGCTACGCGCGCGTCGACAAGGACGCGACCGAACGAGCGAAGCGCGAGGCGACCGACGTCATGCTCCGCGAGATGACCGAGAAGGGCATCACGCTCGTGACCCACGACCCCGCGGGCGTCCTCGACGAGCGCGGCCACGGATACAAAGACGTCGACGCGGTGATCGCCGCGCAAAACGAGCTGCTCGAGGTCGTGACCGAGCTCGTCCCCATCGGCGTCGTGAAGGCGCCGTCCTGAGCGAAGCGCCCCGCCGCCGCGCAAAGAGGGGGGTTTCTTTCTGCGCGCAACGTGCGCACGCTCGGGGCCGAATTCATGACTGAAGTACAAGACCGGCGCGAAGTCGTGGGGCGCGTCGTAGTGAATCCCCGCGGGTTCGGCTTTCTCGAAGTCGACGGCAACGAGCCGCTGCGCGCGTTCATCGCGCCGCCCGCCCTCAACCCCTTTCTCTCGGACGACGTCGTGGCCGCCGCGATCACGCGCGCCGAGGACGGACGCTGGACCGCGAGCGACCTCGCGCTCTTCGAGCGGCCTCGGACCGAGCTCGTCGGCGAGGTCGTCTCGCGCCGCGGCTCGCTCTTCGTCCGCGTCGACCGCGAGGTGAGCAACACCGACTGGCCCCTCGACGCGCGCGGGCAGAGCGTCGAGCCGGGCGAGACCGTCGTCACGACGATCGACGGCAACACGCTCGTCCTCCGTCGTCGCACGGGCAGCGGCGAAGACCCGTCCCTCGCCCGCGTGATCGCCCGCCACCGCATCCTCACCGAGTGGAGCGACGAGGCCCTCGCCCAAGCCCGCGCGCTCACCAAGAAGCCGCACGCGCTCGACGGACGCCGCGACCTTCGCTCGCTGCCGACCGTCACTGTCGATGCGCCCGTCACGCGCGACATCGACGACGCCATCTCCGTGCTGCCCGCGGACCGCGACGGCGCGCTGCGCTTGTTCGTCTCGATCGCGGATCCCTCGGACTTCGTCGAGAAGGACACCGCGCTCGACCGCGAGGCCCGCGCCCGGGCCACGAGCACGTACCTCGCGGGGCGCACGCTTCCGATGCTGCCCGACGAGCTGTCCTCGGGACACCTCTCGCTGCACCCCGAGGTCGATCGCCGCGCGCTCACGTGCGAGCTGCGCATCGACCCCGAAGGCAACGTCACGTCCGTCGACGTGTACGCCTCGCTGATCCGCTCGTTTGCCAGGCTCGACTACGACGAGTGCGCGGCGTACCTCGACCGCGGCGAGGTGAGCCCGGCCGTGGACAAGGTGCGCTCGTCGATGCCGTGGTTTCGCGCGGCGAGCGCGCGGCTCGGGGCGTTTCGCGCGCGGCGCGGCGGCGTTCGCATCGCGCAAGACGAGGCGAAGATCACCGTCGATCCGGCCACCGGCCAGGCGAGCGCGGTCGAAGCGCACAAGGTCAACAGCGCGCACGTGATGATCGAGCGCTTCATGGTCGCGGCCAACGAGGCGATGGCGCGGTGGCTCACCGAGCGCGGCGTCCCGACGCTGCTGCGCGTGCACGAGATCCCCGGCGAAGAAGCGGTGATCGACCTCGCCGAGATCGCCGAGAACTTCGGCTACGCGGCGGGCTTCGGGACGCGCCTCACGCCGCTGTCGCTCTCGGCGTTCGACGCGCAGATCGACGGGTCTCCGTTCGAGCCTGCGATCCGCGCGGTGCTGCTTCGCTCGCTCGGACCGGCGCGCTACCAGGTGCAGCCCGCGGTGCACTTCGGCCTCGCAGCGCCGCTCTACCTGCATTTTACCTCGCCGTTGCGACGGTACGCGGACTTCGAAGTGCACCGCACGGTCAAGCGCTACCTCGCGGGGCGACGGGACTGGTCCCTGGGCGACCCGACGCTCGAAGGCCTCGCGCGGCACATCAACGAGCGCGCCCGCGGCGCGACGCGCGCCGAGAACGACCGGCGCAAGATGATCATGGCGCAGTACATGGCCGAGCGCATCGGCCAGCGGTTCTCTGCGCGCGTCACGCGGCTGCGCTCGTTTGGCATCATCGCGCAGCTCGACGCGTCCTTCGTCGAAGGGACGATCCCGATGGACACGCTCTCGGGAGGCCCGTTCTCGCTCGACGCGCGCGAGACGCACATGCGCGGGGCGCGTCGGAGCTTCACCGTCGGTCAGGCGGTGCGCGTGCGGGTCGTCAGCGCCGACGCCGCGCTGGGACGGGTCGAGTTCGCGCTGGACGAGTGAGGGGTGCTGCGTCGATTCGTCAGCGATTCGACAGCGTGACCCGCGGTCAGTGAACCGAGCGCGCCGAGCTTCGGCGCCGCGCTCTGCGCACGTGGTCGCCGCGCGCGGCGAGCGCGAGGTGGTCTCGACCGCGCGACCACTCGTCGCGGCTCACGGCGCTGCGAAAGGCCTCGGCCATCTCGACGGCGCTCGCGAAGCGCTGCGCCGGGTCGAGCACGAGCGCGCGGTCGATCACCGAGGCGATCGCGGATGAGACCGTCGGTCGCACCGCGGTGAGCGAGCGTCGCGGCTCGATCACAAACGCCGCGGCGCGCGAGGCGTGGTCGTTGATGTGTCCCATGAGACGCTCGCCCGCGAGGACCTCCCAGAGCACGACGCCGAGCGCGTACAGGTCTCCGCGCGTGCTGTGCATGCGCCCTGCGAGCACTTCGGGCGGGAGGTATCCGAGCTTGCCCGCGGTCGTCCCGGGCGGCGTGCTTCGCGCGAAGCACATGGCGCGGGCGAGGCCGAAATCCGCGAGGCGCGCGACGCCGTCGACGCCGACGAGGACGTTGGCCGGCGAGATGTCCCTGTGCAGGATCGCCACTCGCGCGAGGCGGCCGGCGCGGCCGCGGTGCAGGGCGTCGAGGGCGTCGAGGACATCGAGCGCCATCGCGACGGCGGCGCCGGTGGTGAGCTTGCGCTCGGGGTCGACGAAGGCGCGGGCGGAGGTTCCCTCGACCCATTCGAGCGCGAGAAACGCGCCGTCGTCGTCGCGCCCGTGCGTGACGTAGCGCACGACCTTGGGGTGCTCGAGGGACGAGTGCACCCTGCACTCGTCGTCGAACATCTGGCGCACGTGGTCGTTGTGCGAGAGCGCGGGCAGCACGCGCTTGACGGCGACGGTTCTGCCCGAGCGCACATACGTCCCACGAAACACAGAGGCCATCGCGCCAGCGCCTGCGCGCTCGAGGCCCGCGAACACGTCCGCGGTCGAACCCGTCGCGCTCGCGCTTGAGAAATCCCTCATCGACTCGCGGTTATCAGAGCCGCGGGTCGCCGCGCAACTTCTCGGCGCGCCGCCACGCTCGCGCACGGCACGAGCCGCGAAAACGCGCGACCGTCGCGCTCTCCGCTCAGGACGAACGAGCGCTCGCCGAGCCCGCACACGCGAAACGTGCTCGCCTCGTCGAGGACCGAGCGCCCGTCGAGGTGCGTGATCACGTCGCGCTCGCGCAGCCCCAGCGCAGGCGGAAGCGAGCGAGCGAACGCGCGCGTCACGAGCAGCCCGCGCTGCGCAGAGGGACCGTCGTCGACGCGAGTGATCGGAGCGCGAGCGACCGAGCACGGAACGAGAATGGGCTGCGCGATCGGGGCGCTCGTCGCGACGAGCGAGAGCCGCACGGGCTGCGGCGTGGGCGCGCTCAGCGCGCGAGCTCGAGCGCCGCGGGGCGCGTGCGGCGGCAGGTCGTTGTCCCCGTCGAGCACCCGCAGCGCCGCGTCGATCGCAGGCGCGACGCGACTGGCGCCACGCCACGCCGCCACCGCTGCGTTGGGAAGAAACGCCGCGACGAACACCGCAGCCAGCGCGACGGGCGTGGGGATCGACGAGCCCCGCGCCGACGGCAGCGGCGAGACCTTCGGCAACGGCGCGGCGATCGCTGGCGGCGTGGGCGGCGTGCAGTCGTAGTCGTTGTGCTGCGAGCAGCGGCTGCAGAGGGCGACAGGGCGCGGGTCGTTGGGGTCCAGCAAGACCCAGCGTGGATGCGCGCCGCAGCGGGCGCAGACGAGCGTTCGATGTGGAGGTGGCGTCATGGCTTCGCTCACGAATCAAGCGCGATGCCAACGCGTCGGACACAGTGTTTTTGCAGAGAATTCGCGGTTTCGACCGCGCGCCGCCGCGCCCGTTCAGTGACAGGTTGTCGCATCTTTCTCTGCGCGCGCGTGCCATGTTGGCGTACGCTCTCGCTCGTGCGCACTCGACCTTCCGCCCAAGCTCGCGTCGCGTCGGCGTTGATCGCCGCCGCGGCGTTGTTCGCCGGATGCAAGCAGTCCCCGCAGCACGACCACGGCTCGCACGCCGCGGCGAGCGAAGAGGCCACGGTCGCCGCTGGGGGCACAGTCACCGTGCGCGTCGATGGCAGCGGTTACCACCCGGCGCGCATCCGCGCCGCGGCCAACAGCGAGATCACGCTGTCGTTTCTTCGCACGACCGACGAGTGCTGCGGACAAGAGCTCAAGATCCCGTCGCTCAGCATTCGCCGCGATCTGCCGCTCAACCAGGCGGTGGCCGTCGCAGTGCGCGTCCCGGCCAACGGACAGCTCGGCTTCACTTGCGGAATGGACATGTACCGCGGGTCCGTCGTAGTACAGTGACGAATCGGGAGAGTTAGTAGGCGCCTTCTTATGGTCCCTTCTGAGAGAGCAACGGACAGCCACTGCATGAGTGCACGGACCTTCGTCATCGGTGACATTCACGGCGAGTACGAGTCGCTTCAGCGCTTGCTCGCCAAGCTGCCGACGCTCGACCCTGAAGACACGCTGGTTTTTCTCGGCGACTACGTGGATCGAGGCCCCGACTCGAAGCGCGTCGTCGAGCACGTGCGGTCGATGATCGCGAGCGCGAAGCACAAGGTCGTCGCGCTGCGCGGCAACCACGAGGACCTCTGGATCGACTGCTACGAGAGCACGCCGCACCTGGGGTTTCTCTTGCCGCGCGCCAATGGTTGTCCGGACACGTTTCGCTCGTACATCGCGGGCTCGCGGCTGCCGCTGGATGAGCCGCTGCCGCACGACGAGATCGCGCGGATGTGCGACGTGCGCAGCTGGTTTCCGCAGGACGTGTACGAGTGGTTCAAGTCGCTGCCGTGCTGGTACGAGGACGACCACGCGATCTATGTGCACGCCGGGCTCGACGGCGACGAAGGCGACTGGAAGCACCCGACCGAAGGCCGCGACGCTCCCCTGATCTGGATGCGCGAGCCGAGCTTCTACCGCACGTACAAGGGCAAGCGCGTGGTGTTCGGGCACACGCCGGTCACCGAGCTTCCGACGGACCACCTCGGCGTGATCGCGCGCTGGATCGACGACCCCGGTGACGTGTGGCTCCGCGCAGACCTCGTCGGGCTCGACACGGGCTCGGGCAAGGGCGGGCACCTGAGCGCGATCGAGCTGCCGCGCGGCAAAGTGTTCGAGAGCCGCTGAGGGCGCGCGGGGGGGAGCGACAACAGGCGGCGGTTTGCGGTATCCGCCAGGGAGCCATGGCCGCAAAAGCCCCCTCTCCTTCGCAGCTCGACGAGATCGCCGCGCTGCTGCCGCACGACGCGCTCTCGACGGACCCGAGCGACCTCGCGACGTACGGCCGCGATTGGACCAAGGTCTTCGAGCCCAAGCCGTCCGCCGTGGTGTTTCCTCGGACGACCGAAGAGGTCTCGCGCGTGCTGGCCTACTGCAACGGCCACGAGATCGCGGTGGTGACCTCCGGTGGCCGCACGGGGCTCGCGGGCGGCGCCGTCGCAGCCGCGGGCGAAGTGGTCCTCTCGCTCGCGCGCATGACCCGCATGCACCCGGTGGACGTGCTGGGACAGACCGTGCGCGTGCAAGCGGGCGCGATCACCGAGAGCGTCCATCAGCACTGCGCCGAGCACGGGCTCACGTGGCCCGTGGATTTCGCGTCGAAGGGAAGCTCGCAAGTCGGCGGCAACATCGCGACCAACGCGGGCGGCGTGAAGGTCATCCGCTACGGGCTCACGCGGCAGTGGGTGCTCGGGCTGCAAGTGGTCCTCGCCAACGGTGAAGTGCTCGAGCTCAACGGCGCGCTCGAGAAGAACAACACCGGCGCGGACCTGCGGCAGCTCTTCATCGGCAGCGAGGGGACGCTCGGGGTGGTGACGGAGGCGACGCTGAAGCTCGCGCGCGTTCCGCAGCGGCTCGACGTGATGCTGTTCGCCGTGGACGGACTGCAGGGGGTGCTCGACCTGTTCGCCGAGGCGCGCAAGGGCCCGTTCGTGCTGAGCGCGTTCGAGTTCTTCACGGACAAGTGCCTCGCGCGCGTGCAGCGACACCGCACCGTGCGCGCGCCGTTCGACCAGGAGAACTACACGCACTACGCGCTGATCGAAGCCGAGGGGCAAGGCGCGGACGACGCCGAGCTCGAGACGTGGCTCGGCTCGCTGTTCGAGCGCAACGTCGTGCTCGACGGCGTGATGTCGCAGAACAGCTCGCAGGCCCGGTCGATGTGGGAGCTCCGCGAGGGGATCTCCGAGTCGCTCTCGGCCACGGGGCTTCCGCACAAGAACGACATCTCGCTGCCGATCGCCGCGCTCAGCGCGTTTTGCGAAGAGCTCGACGGCGTGTTCGCGAGCCGCTATCCCGGCTGGGAGATCTGCCTGTTCGGGCACATCGGCGATGGAAATCTCCACGTCAACGTGATGAAGCCCGACGCGATGTCCAAGGCCGACTTCCTCGCGCAGACGTCGGACGCCGACCACGCGATGTTCGAGCTCGTCCGCAAGCACGCCGGAAGCGTCTCGGCCGAGCACGGGATCGGGCTGCTGAAGAAGAAGTACCTCGGCTACACGCGCTCGCCCGCCGAGCTCGCGACGCTGCGCGCGCTCAAGTCCGCGCTCGACCCCAGAGGCATCCTCAACCCAGGAAAAATCCTGGACTGACGCTCACGACTCGGACACGCCGTCGAGCCACTCGCGCACGAGCCGCGTGGTGCCCTCGGGCTGCTCGACGGTCGAGAGGTGTCCTGCTCCCTGCAAGAGCACCGCGCGCGCGGCGGGGATGCGATCGGCGATGAGCTCGCCCTTCTGCGGAGGCAGCGCGCGGTCGCCCTCGCCCGAGAGCACCAACACCGGCGCGGAGATCTTCGGCAAGAGCGCGCGGAGGTCTCCTCGGTTGGCGACCGCGTCGACGGCGAGAAACGTCCCGCGGCGGTCGAGGCCGAGCCACTTGCGCTTCCAGTGCGCGACGGTCTCGGGGTTGTCTCGGATGAATCCCTCGGAGAACATCAGCGGGATCACCGCTTCGGCGACGGGGTCTGTCACGCCGACGGCGAGCACGGTGGCCGCGAGGGCCATGTACTTCGCGCGGTTGACGGTCGACTCGGTCTCGGCCGACGTGTTGAGCAGCGCGAGGGCGCGCACTCGCGTCGGGTGATAGATCGCAGCGCGCATGGCGGTGAACCCGCCTTGCGAGAGCCCGACGAGCGCGGCGATCGGCACCTTCGCGTGGTCGAGCAGCGCGGCGACGTCGTCCGCTTGATCCTCTTGGGTGAAGCGCTTGGTCGGAGCGCTCGAGCGGCCGTGGCCGCGCATCTCCAAGAGCAGCACGCGGTAGCGATCGCTGAGGTTCTGCGCGAGGTGCGCGAACATCTCGGCGTCGCAGAGCAGGCTGGGCAAGAGGACCACAGCCGGCGCGTCGCGCGGGCCGGTGTCTTCGTAGTAGAGCGTGCAGGTGGGGCGATCGAAGGAGGGCATGGGGTGGCGCGTCGAAGGTATATGCCCGCGCAGATGGCGCTGTCACCACGGGGAGCGACGCGGATATCGTTGTGTGGCGCTTGGGCGGTCGCCTCCGCTGCGGCGCGCGAAGAGGAGAGAGAAGTTCGATGGCAATCGTGCTGCGCAAGGTGAAGAAGGACGCTCGTAAGCCCAAGGCCCGAGACGACGTTCCGGCGGCGGTGCTGGGCTCGGTGGTGATGCTGGCGTTCTGCGCGATGGTGGCGGACGGCGAGGTGTCGGACGAAGAGCTCGAAGGCCTGCGCGAGATCGTGATTTCGGGCTTCGATCGCCTCCTCGGAAAGCAGATCAGCGACGAGGAAGCGGACGCGGTGATCGATCGCGCGGGCGCTGCGTTCGAAGAGCTCGGCTACGAGGGGATGATGAGCAACGCGGTCGCGGTCGTCTCGCAGGTGGACGAGCTCAAGACCGTGGCGCTGACGTTCGTCGCGCTCGTGAGCATGAGCGACGGCGAGGCCGAGCTCGACGGCGCCGAGTCGCAGTACTTCGACGACCTCGCCGTGATGCTCGGCGTCGACGAAGAAGCCGCAGCCGCGATCTGGAACGAGACCATGGAGAGCTTCGAATAGCCCTCCAGCGCCCGTGAATCCCCCTCTGGGCGGCGCCCCGAAGGGTTCAGTACAGGACGCGCGTGCGGATGTCCGTCGTGAGCGCGGCGATGCGCTCGGCGACCGCTTGCGCGACGTCCTTCTCGATGTCCATCACCAGGTAGCCGATGGCGGCGTCCGTCGCGAGGACCTGCGACGAGATGTTGGCGCCGAGCTCGCTGACGATGGCGTTGATGTCCCTCAACACGCCGGGCACGTTGCGGTGAACGTTGAGCACGCGGTGCGTCCCTTTGCTCGGGGGCATCTCGATCTGCGGAAAGTTCACGGAGCCCGTCGTCGCGCCGGTGGCGACGTAGCGGATCAGCGAGTTGCCGACCTCCGAGCCGATGGCGGCTTGCGCTTCCATCGTGCTGCCGCCGATGTGCGGCGTGAGGATGACGTTCGAGAGGCCCTGCAACGGCGTGATGAACCCGTCCGAGTTGGTCTCGGGCTCTTCGGGGTACACGTCGATCGCAGCGCCCGCGAGGTGACCGCTCTTGAGCGCGTCGGCGAGGGCGGGGATGACCACGACGGTGCCGCGCGAGGCGTTGAGCAGAAACGAGCCCTTCGGCATGAGCGCGAGCTCGCGCGCGGTGATCATCTCGTGCGTCTGCGGCGTGGCAGGCACGTGAAGCGAGACGAAATCACTGCGAGAGAGCAGCTCTTCGAGCGAGCCCACCGAGTGGTTGTTGCCCATCGGGAGCTTCGTCGCGACGTCGAAGAAGAGCACGTTGAGGCCCATGGACTCGGCGAGGACGCCGAGCTGCGAGCCGATGTGGCCGTAGCCGATGATGCCGAGGGTCTTTCCGCGGACCTCGTAGCAACCGGCGGCGACCTTGCGCCACTTGCCCTCGTGCACTTCGCGCGAGCGATCGCCGAGCTGCCGCGCGAGGACGACGATCTCGCTGATGATCAGCTCGGCCACCGAGCGCGTGTTGCTGAACGGCGCGTTGAACACCGGGACGCCCCGGGTGTTCGCGCTCACGAGGTCGACCTGGTTGGTCCCGATGCAGAAGCACCCGAGCGACAGAAGCCTCGGCGCGGCGTCGAGCGCCTTCTTCGTGACCTGGGTCTTCGAGCGAATCCCCAGCACGTGAACGGACTCGAGCTTCTTGCAGAGCTCGTCCTCTTTGAGCGCGCCCGAGACGGTCTCGACCGCGAAGCCCTCGCCGCGAAACAGCTCGACGGCCGTGGGGTGGATGTTCTCGAGGAGAAGAACCTTCAGGGGCCCTTCGGCACGGTGCAGCTCGTTGAGCGTCGGTGTGTACGCCGTCATTGCGGCGCGCTGAGTACCACAACGCTCCCGCGGTTGCGGGGCGAGCGCGCGCGCGGACAGAGAACGCCCGTCGCCGCGGCGTGAATTTTCGCCCGCGATCGCTCGGACAGAATACGTCCATCACAACACTTCGCCGCCTTGTCACTGCGACCATCGCGCAGCAGTATCGACCGCAGACGAGAGCGCGGAGGACGCGACAGTGACGGACTCAAACACTTCCAAACACATCCCCCCTGACGGAGTGACGAGGCCACTGTCCGACCGCCCGAGCGAGCCCGAAGCGACGCTTCGCTCGACCGGGTCTGTGTCGACCTCCGCGCTCTCGCGCCTCGCGCGGGACGGCGTCGCGCACGACGTCCTGTGGCACGAGGGCGGCAGGGCCTTTGCGCGGGTCTTGCTCGGTCGATTGAAGGACGAGCTCGGCCCCGACGCGTCCATCGAAGACGCCGTGGGCGCGAGCGTGGCGGCGGCGTACGGCTCGAGCTCAGCTCCAGTGGGGCAGCGCGAGGGCTGGGTGGCGTGCGCGCTCAGCGTGGTCGTGCGAGACCTGTTGCGCGCCTCGCTCGAGAGCGACGACGACCGGGCGATGGCGGCAGGCTGCGCGCTGGCCGAGCAGGTGGCGCGCGCGGCGCGGGCGCGGATGGGCGACGCGGTGCCTGCTGGCGCCAAGGACGGCGTGGCCAACGGAGCGCGGCGCGCGATGGCCGAGCTGCACGAGTCGGCGCTCGGGACCGAGGGCGTTCCTTCGGTGACGGCGGCGATGTTCGGGCACTTGCGGCACGGGTGCTCGCAGCTTCGAACGGGCTCGGCGATCGACGCGATCGCGCGCGCGGCGGTCACCCGCGCAGACCGCGCCGAGCACGGCGACGCGCTCTCAACGTGGACCCGGGCCGACGCCCGCGTGCGCCGCGCCGTCGTGGCCGCGAGCCTCACCGAAGCCGCCGTCGCGTTGAGCCGCGCGAGCGCCCGCGACTGGAGCCGCGCGCCCGAGGTGAGCGTCGGGCTCGCGCGGTGCGCGTTCGGGCTGCTCGGCGCCGCGGGAGAGAGCGCGCCGTGGCTGCTCGATGCGAGCGAGCGCGCAGACAGCGCGCGGGTGACCGCCAGCGTCGCGGCCAACGACAGCGACGCAGAGTCAGCGACGGCGCTCGGGCGCGCGTTGCTGCGCAGCAGTGATTCGAGCGCGATCGCGCGCGATGCGACGACCCCCAGCGCGGCGGGCGGGGCCCCCGCGAAGACAGCGAAGACGGAGAGCACCACCATGAGCAACAGCAACGCAGCGAACGCCAACGGCAACGGCAACGGCAACAACGGCAACCCGCGCACGCAGCAAGTGCTCGCGACGCTCGAGAACGACGCGCAAGACGCCGCGTGGCGCCTCGCGGGATCGCAGTTCGTCAAGCTCATGCGCGACCCGCTGGTGGGTCTGTTGTCGCGGCACCTCGCGCCGGGCGACGAGTCGATGCGCGCGCGGATCGCGGCGTTTCTCGACACCGAAATCGGCACGGCGATGTTGTCTGCGCTGCTCTCGGCGTCGCTGAGCGCGCTGCCCCGCGCGGCGGGTCCGACGCCCGATCGACTCGCGCGCGAGCTGCGCGTGCGCGCGATGACGGACGCGGGCGACGTCGTCGCGGACCTCGTGATGGGGCCGCTGCGACAGGTGATGGCGCTCTACCTTCAGGACCCGGGCTTCGCTGCACCGTCAGCGCTCGCGATGGCGCCGTCGCTCGAGGCGCCTCGCGCGAACGGCGTGGCAAACGCCAGCGTCGCGAGCGGCGTCGAAGCCGCGCACACCGCGAGTTGACCGCCGCGGTTTCGTGAACTTCGTCGGTGCACTGGCACCGGTGCACGGCTCGGTGTTACACCAGCCGGTGCTATGGCGAACCCGCCCCCAGACAAGCACGAGCTGATGTTGAAGTTGCTCGAGCACGGCAGCGTGTTCATGCACCTCGACCCGCGCCGCGAGGGCGTGATCGTGCCGCTCCACTTTCGCTCGCAGTCGCAGCTCGTGCTGCAGATCGGGCTGAATTTTCCCATTCCGATTCGCGATCTCGAGATCGACGCGGACGGGGTGCGCTGCACGCTGTCGTTCAACCGTCAGCCCTTCTACTGCATCGTTCCGTGGTCCGGCGTGTATGCGCTGGTCGGCGAAGACGGGCAGGTCACCGTGTGGCCGAGCGAGCTGCCCCCCGAGCTCATGCAGCCCAACGAGAGCGCCGCGACGGGCTCGCCCGCCACGCAGGCGGTGCGCTCGCGCAAGCCCAAGGACAAGAGCGCGAAGAAGACACCGCGCACCGCTCCGTCGCTGGTCCCTGCGGCGCCCGTGGACAGCGCTGCCGACGCAGCGCCGAGCGCCGACGCTCAGCCCGCGCTCGCCGTCGCAGCGAGCGACGGCTCGAGCAGCGCCGCGGGCCCCAGCGGCGAGAGCTCCGGCGAAGACGCGCCCAAGCGCTTCACGCGCAGCGGCCGCGAGCTTCCGCCCTGGTTGCGCGTGGTGAAGTGAGCTCCCGACGCGAGGCGCTACGCGAGGCTCACAGCAACGCGAGCGCCACCGCCGTCGACGCCACGGTCACCGGAACGCCCACTTTCAAGTAGTCCCAAAAGCCGATCGACTCTTTGGACTGCTCGATCACGATCACGTTGGCCACGCTGCCGAGCAGCGTCAGGTTGCCAGCGAGCGTCGAGATCAGCGCCGTCACGGTCCACGCCGTCGCGCCGTCGCTGAACCCGCGAATCCACGGCTCGAGCAGCAGGATGAGCGGAACGTTCGACACGATCTGCGACCCCACCAACAGCACCGCCACGAGCAGGCTCACTCCGCTGCCGCCCGCGGCCATCGTCGCCAGCGGCGCGAGCCACTGCGCGGGCAAGCCCGTCTTGCGCAGCCCTGCGACCACCACGAAGAGCCCTGCGAAGAACAGCAGGACGCTCCACTCGACCTTCTGCAGCAGCGCTTCGGCGCGCAGGCGCGAGGCCATGATCACCACCGAGGCGCCGACGAGCGCGCTCCACGCGATGCTGGCGCCCGCGAGGTTGGCAGCGATCACGCCCGCCAGCGCGAGCAGCGAGACCGCGAGCAAGACGCGCTTCTCGGCAGCGTTTTCTCGGACCGAATCGTCATCGTGGCTGTGATCGACGCGGGTCGCGAGCGCGCGGCGGTGCACCCAGTGGACGATCGCTGCGGTCACCACCAGAGCGCCCAGCGAAGGGAGCGCCGCGCGCGCGAGGTACTCTCGGTAGCCGAGGCCCGAGAGGCGGGCGACGAGCATGTTCTGGGGGTTTCCGCTGAGCGTGAGGGCCGAGCCGGCGTTGGAGCCCATGCACAGCGCGAACACGAACGGCCGCACCGACACCCGCTGCTTGCGCGCCGACGCGAGGACCACGGGCGTGGCGAGCAAGCACACCGCGTCGTTGACGAGCACCGCGGACAACAGCCCGCTGCTCAGCGTGACCGCCCACAACAGCGCCGCGGGCGTGCGCACGGCGCGCGCGATCACCGCGGTCACGCGCTGAAAGAAGCCAGCCTCGTCGAGGCCCGACGAGATCAGCATCATGCCGAAGAGCATGGCGATCGTGTGCGGCTCGACCGCGCGCAGCGCTTCGTCGGGGCCGAGCCCGATGGGGCCGGCGAACGATCCCGCGAGCACCATCGCAGACGCGCCCACCATCGCCATCGCTGGCCGCCCGATGGGCAAGAGCCGCACGCGCCGCGCAGAGATCCCTACGTACGTGAGCGCGAAGATCGCGAGGAGGACGGCCTTCACTGCGCGGCTTGAATTCGTGTGCTGCTCAGCGCTTGGGCTCGTCGAGGTCCTCGGCGAGGTACGCGAGGATCACTTCGTCCAGCGATTTTTCGCTCATCAGGCCGTCGCCGAAGATGCTCGCGGGCGCCGCGGCAGGAACCTCTTCGCGCGGCTTGAAGCTGCCGAGGATGTCCGGCGACCGAATGGCTTGATAGTGCCCGCTGGCTGCGGAGGGGCGCGCGGGCGGCGG
>JAAFIF010000108.1 GCA_013298625.1 Myxococcales bacterium | reverse complement strand
GTGCGGCGCTCGCGGTCGGCGCGCCGAGCGGCGCGGTCGCGATGGCAGGGGCCGGCGCGGGCGGTGATTCGATTGGCTTTCCGCAGCTTCCGCAGAAGCGTCCCTCCATGGGGAGGGGCCCGCCGCAGTGAGGGCAGTGTGTCGCGGCCGAGCCCGACGAGAAGGTCATCGGGGGCGATGGTACCTCAGAGTCGCTGCTGTGGATTCGCTGCGCGATCGCGAGCGCGAAATCCGTCGCTGCGCTCGCCAACGGTTGCGCGCTGCGCGCGTTCGTTCGGTACACTCACCGGAGGAGGCTTAGGACGGATGCACTTCGGGAGGCTCGTTCGAGGGAGCGCAACGCTGCTGGCGCTCGCCGGCACCATGGTCGCGTGCAGCACGCCGCCGCGCTCGGACGCGGGGGTCGAAGACGTGCGCAACCTGCGCGACGGCTCCGTCACGCTTCCGAGCTTCTTCGACGCGACGCCGGACTCGGGCGTCGTGCTCGACTCGGGCGTCGTCGAGGACACGGGTGTGCCGCTGGACACGGGGGTTTCTCCGCTCGACGCGGGGCGTGACGGGGGCGACGCCGCTGTGGACGTGCCGACGCCGCCTGCGACGACCAACGTGCGCTTCGTGTACGCGCTTCCGCCTGGGACACCCCCGAGCGTGGACATCTGCGTGCGGCGCACGGGGAGCATGGACTTCGCGGGGCCGCTGGTGCGCGCGGCGCGCGGCGGGATGGGCAACGGGCTCGATCTCTTGCAGGTCACGCGGTACTTCGCGGTCCCCACGGGGACGATCGACGTGGTGCTCGTGGCGGGCAGCGCGATGGACTGCTCGACGCCGGTGCTCCCTCCGATGGGCGGGCTCAACGTGGGCGCGGCCAACGGGCATCGAACCGTGGTGATTTCGGGCATTCCTGCGCCGGGACCGGACGGAGGGCCGCAGCCGTTTCCGTTCGCCGGGCGCGTGATCACGGACGTCGCGCCGAACTCGGTGGGCGCAGGCGCGACGGCGCTGAGAGCGGTGCACGCGATCCCGAGCACGACGAGGCTCGACCTCGGGATCGTCCTCGGCGGAACGGCGATCGACGTGGTGCTCTTCAGCGCCGTCGGCTTCGGCGAAGTGGGCGGCCCTCCGGGCATGGGCGACGCCGGGCCCGGGATGTACCCCAACGGATACTACTCCAGCGTGCCGATCGCGGCGCCGGGCGTCACCGTCGGATTGCGCGCCAACTGCGGCGGCACGGGGTGCGGCCCGCTCACGTCGGTGATGGGCGTCACGACGACCGAGCGCAGCATCACCTCGGTGTTTCTCGCGCTGCAATTGCGTGCGGGAGTTCCCACGCCGGTGGCGATCTTCTGCCGCGACGACGCGCCGCCGGTCGGCGCGAACTCGCAGTGCCTCGTGCAGCCGATGTGAGACCAGCGCGCGCGGGGTGATTGCGACGGCTCGCTCGCCAAAGTGTGATCGCGTCGCAACGACGAGCAGCTCAGCGCCGTCGGCACGTGCGAGAGATCGCGTCGGTGCAGGTCGCGACGCGGTTGGTGAGCTCCGCGTTGATCGTCTGCTCGTGGTGCGGATTCGCGCCGCCGAAGCAGTAGTCCCGCTGTCGACGCGCGGCGATGCACGCGCGCAGCCCCTCGATGAGCGCTTGATTCACAGCGCAGAGCCTGTCGTCGTACCCCGTCGGAGACCGCGTGCAGCGCTGGCCGTTGAGGCGCTCGCACGGACCGTTGGGGGCGTGCACGGGCGCGCGACGACGCAGATACTCTTGCGGCGAGCACAGGCCTGCAGCGGCCAGATCACGGGCGGCGTCGGGCGCGATCCCAGCGGCTTCGTACTGGCGGGCCGTAAACGCGCTCACGTTGGCCGTCGAGCGAATCCTCCCTGCCACGCCTCGGTTCGCTGGGATCGTCCCGCCGCCACCCGACAGCGCACGTGAGCAGTTCAGGATCGCGTCCTGTCCCGCGCGCACCGTGCTGAGCCCCGCCGCGCCGGTCCCTGCCGCCGCTGCGCCGCAGAGAAGCAGCGAGGGGGAGCCGACACCCGCGGTCGCACCGGTCACGGTGACGGACAGCGGGCACGCCGTGGCCGTCGCTGCAGAGCCGACGATCGTGGCGAGGATCGAGATCGTCGTCCCGCCCACGGACAACGCGCACTGCACGCCGCTCGCGCGCAGCTCGTCGACGACGATCGCCTGATCCTCGGGGGTGACTTCTTGCTCCCCCGGAAACTCCTCTGCGCAGCCAACTCCCACCAGCGAGACCACCGCGAGCAACATGGCCGATCGAACAGCGTGTTTGTTCATTGCGGGATGCTCACATCTGCACTTGACATACCACTCGAGACCACAAGCGGTTTCGTCGAACGCCGCTCGATATCGTCGCGAAACCTCGTGCGAGCGAAAGGCATCTCGGGCGCTGTTTGCTCACATACAGGGAGTGATTCGTCCCAACCCGCCTGGGAGGTCGTGATGCGCGCAGGATGCAAAACGCCCATCGCGACCCGCGCGCCACGATCACTGCGACGGCGGCGTCCAGGGCGTGCGCATCGTGACGAGCTCTTCGGCCGCGGTCGGGTGCACCGCCAGCGTGCTGTCGAAATCGCGCTTCGTCGCGCCCATGCGCACGGCGATCGCCACGAGCTGGATCATCTCGCCAGCGCCCTCGCCGAGGATGTGCACCCCGAGGACGCGATCGGTCTCGCGGTCGACCACGAGCTTCATGAGCGTCCGCTCGCTCGAGCCCGAGAGGGTGGCCTTCATCGATCGAAACTTGCTCTTGTAGATCAACACGTCGTGGCTCTTGCGCGCGGCGGCTTCGGTCAGCCCGACGGTCCCGAGCTCAGGGGTCGAGAAGACAGCGGTGGGGATCGGACCGAGGTCCACGGGCGTCGGTCGGCTGCCGTAGACGGTGTCTGCGAACGCCTGTCCCTCGCGGATGGCCACGGGCGTGAGCTGCACGCGGTTGGTCACGTCTCCGACCGCGTAGATCGACGGGACGTTGCTGCGCGAAAACGCATCGACGATCACTCCGCCCTCGCTGTCCAGGGCGACGCCGGCCTCGGTGAGGCCGAGGCCCCTCGTGTTGGGCTTGCGTCCGGTCGCGTACACCACGCGCTCGGTGAGCACGCGCTGACCGCCGACGGTGGTGAGCTCGATCGCCCCTCGTCGCCCCTCGAGCGAGGCGATGGTGGTGTCTTGCAGCATGGTGATGCCGGCAGCGCGCATGGCCTCCGTGAGCTCGGCGCGAAGGTCGTCGTCGAAGCGCGGCAGGACGAGCTCGCCGCGCAGCACGAGCGTGACCGCGCAGCCCATGCGACGGAGCATGCACGCGAACTCGACGCCGACGTATCCAGCGCCCACGAGCACCACGGAGTCTGGAAGCGAGCTCCACTCGAAGAGATCGTTGGAGGTCTCGGAGAGGTGAATGCCTGGTGTCTCGTCGGGCCGCACCGGGTGACCTCCGGTCGCCACGAGGATGGTCTTCGCTGACACTTCGCGGCCGTCGGAGAGCGCCACGCGCTGGGCCGAGCGCAGCGTGGCACGAGCCGCGACGATCTCGACGCCGACGCGGGCGAGGTTGCTCGCGTAGACGCCCTCGAGCCGAGCGATCTCGCGGTCCTTGTTGGCGTGGAGCGCGGCGAAGTCGAAGGCGGGCGCAGGCGCGCTCCATCCGAAGCCCGCGGCGTCGGAGAGCTCATCGGCGAAGCGGCTCGCATACACGTAGAGCTTCTTCGGAACGCACCCGCGGATCACGCACGTCCCGCCGAGCCGGTGCTCTTCGGCGAGCATCACCCGTGCGCCGTGCTGCGCTGCGACGCGCGCGGCGCGAACCCCGCCCGATCCGCCGCCGATCACGAAGAGATCCACTTGTTCGTCGCTCATGTCGTTCGCGTGCTCCGACGACGGCGCGGCAGACCCGCGGGGCCGTCGTGGCCAAGGTACCGAGCATTCTGCGAGAGCAACACCGAACAACGCTCGCGCTCGGAGGGGGCTTGCGGCGGTGTGGCGGTCGTTGAAAGGTCGTCGGCGATGACAAGCCTCGCGCCCCAGACCGCGCCCAGCCGTGAACAGTTGTTGTACCTGCTGCACGAGGCCGCAGAGATCGAGCACAATTTGATGTGCTGCTATCTCTACGCGGCGTTCAGCTTGAAGGTCGCCGACGATCGATGGACGCCGCCGCAGCGCGAGGCCGTCGCGGACTTTCGCAGGACGATCACCGGCGTCGCCCTCGAAGAGATGACCCACTTGTGCCTCGTGGGAAATCTCATGAGCGCGTTGGGCGCGCAGCCCTTCTTCAGTCGTCCCAACTTTCCCATCGACGCAGGGCCCTATCCGGACGGCTTCGTGATGCGATTGCAGGGCTTCTCGCTCGCGACCCTCGAACACTTCGAGTTCGTCGAGCGGCCGCACGGCGCAGACATCCAAGACAGCGCTGAGTTCGCGCCCGCTCGTCGCTACCAACGCAGCGCTGCGATCACGGGGCGTCTGAGCCCCCTCTCGCTCGACTACGAGACCGTAGGGGCCCTGTACAACGCGCTGCGCGCAGGGCTCACGGCGTTCTGCGCGCAGCACGGAGAGGGCGCCCTGTTTCTCGGCGACCCCGCGCTGCAGGTGGACGCGTCCTTCGCGCCGCTGCCCGGCGTCACGACGGTGCGAGACCTCGCGAGCGCGCTGCGCGCGATCGAGACCATCGTTTCGCAAGGCGAAGGGGCCGGCGCGGATACGGCTCACTCGCACTTCAACCGCTTCGTGCGGCTGCGAGAGTCGCTGCTCGCTCGGCTCGCGGAGGACCCGTCGTTCGAGCCCGCGTGGCCTGCGGCTACCAACCCCGTGATGAATCGCCCCGTCGCATCGAGCGCCCGCGTGTACATCGATCACCCCGACATCGCCCCGTGGCTCGACATCGGCAACGCGATCTACACCACGTCGCTCCGCTGCCTCGCGCAGGGCTTCGGCGCGGTCGAACCTGCGTCCAAAGCAGCGTGGCTCGCGGTGAGCGCAGAGCTCATGCGCGCGCTCGTCCCCGTTGGCCAGGGGCTCGCGGCGCGCCCCGCGCACGCGGATCGACCGGGGCCCCACGCCGGCCTCACGTTCACCTCGCTGCGGACGCTCGCGCCGCTGCCGGCGCAGAGCGCGGCGCGCTTCGTGGCAGAGCGCATCGGCGAGCTCGTGAGCCGCGCTCGTGCCCTGCGCGTCGTGGCGGTTGCAGGTGAAACCGAGAGCACCTGGCAGCGCGTGATCGACGCGCTCGTGCGGCAGCAAGCGCGGCTCGCGACGATGGACCCGCTCGCAGACGCGCCCGCGGTCGCCCCAGCGCCCGCTCCCTCCGCTGCGGCGCAGACCACGGCGAGTCAGCCCGCTGCACCCGCAGCGCCCGTGGCGCCAGCGCCAGCGGTGGAGGTGGCGCGCGGTCGCGCGATGACCGTGCTCTTCGAAGCGAAGCGCTGCGTGCATTCGCGGCACTGCGTGCTCGACGCGCCTGGGGTCTTCAAGGCCAACACGCCGGGTGAGTGGATTTTTCCTGATCAAATCTCGACGGAGGCGCTCGTCGAGGTCGCGCACAAGTGCCCCTCGGGCGCGATCCGCTACGAGCGCGCCGACGGAGGTCCCGCCGAGGCGCCGCCCGCGGTGAACACGCTCTTTGTGCGCGAGAACGGCCCCTACGCCGTGCGGGCTGCGTTGGACGTCGCCGGGGACACGAGCCATTTTCGCGCGACCTTGTGCCGCTGCGGCCAGTCGAAGAACAAGCCGTACTGCGACGGCTCTCACGCGACGGCGAAGTTTCGCGCGAGCGGCGAGCCGGACACCTCCGCGCCCGATCCGCTGGCGGTTCGCGACGGGAGGCTCAGCGTCGTTCCTGTTCGCAACGGGCCGCTGCGCGTCGAGGGCAACGTCGAGATCTGCGCAGGCACGGGCCGCACTGTCGCGCGCGTGACCGCGGCGCGGCTGTGCCGCTGCGGACAGTCGAACAACAAGCCCTTCTGCGATCTCTCGCACGTCGCGGCGGGCTTCGAAGCAGACGGCGAGTAGCTTCGCGCGAGCGCCGCGCAGCGCTGCGCCTACAGACGCGAGCGTCGCCGCGCAGCGGACGCGGTGATCGCTACCCCCATCGCGATGATGGCCCCGCGCCATGCGCTGCGCGAAGCGCTCGGCGGCCCTGCGGCGCACGCACCTCTCACTCTCGACGCTGAAACACCGGGTGAAAATCCGCCGTACGGAGTGGGGTTGCATTGGAGGGCGGGCCGCGTCGAGGTGAGGGGCGGATCGCACTGCGGGCTCGGTCGTCGATCGAGCGCGTAGATGTCGCACACGCCCTCGACGTCGTCCGCCGAGAGCGCGCGGCGCTGCTCGCCGATGCCTGCGGTCTCCCACATCACTGCGCGCTCGACGTCGCTGTGACCCAAGCCGAGAAAGTGACCGAGCTCGTGGGTCAGCACCGTGGGCAGGTCCACGAACCCCTCCGCTGCGGGCCCGGTGCTAAACGTGAATCCGTTGGGATTTTGCGGGCTGCGTTGGTTGAACTCGATGTCCGCTCCGAGGATCGCGCCTGTGCGCGGATCGCGACGCGATCGCGTGAGCGCGATGGTGCCCGCGCGGTGATCCTCGTCGAGCGTCCACGTCCGGTTGAACCAGATCACGTGCGCGTTGGGCCCCGTATCGTTGAAGGACGACTGCTCCGTCGAATCTTCGATGAGCTGAAGCTCGAACGCCGGGGGCTCCATCGCGGGACCCGGACACGCGACGTCGCGCCAGCGCGCCATCGAGCCCACAGCGACCGCGCGCAGCTCGTCGAGCGACACGTCCGGCGTTCCCTCGGGATGGAGCGACAGCCCCGCGCAGGCCGCGCACCACATCACCGGAATGCCTGTGGTCGAACACAGCATCCCTGGGCGCGGGCGGATCGTCGTGCTCCTGCAAAACGCCGCTGCGTCTCGCGCGCCGAAGAAGAGCGCGAGGACGCAGAGCAGCTTCAGCCACGGCAGGATTCGCGTTCGAGAGGTCATCGTGACGCTCCGACGGCGGCGGCGAGGATGCGCAGCGGCGTCGCGCTCCGCCGAAGAACGGTGCGGCTCGAGAGAGGGCCCGCGCTCTCGGCGACGATCGCTCCGTGCGGCGCGCGTCCGACGACGACCTCGCCGCGTGCATCGACGGAGAGCACCGCGATCGCCGCGGTCAGATGCGCGAGGTAGTACCGCGAAGGATCGCTCGCATCCGCGAGGGAGAGAAACGTCACGACCGAGTCGCCGACGCGCAGATCGGGCACGCCGAACACCTCTTCGACGACGGTGCTCGTCGCGCCTCCAGGCACGCGCAGCGTCACGCGTTGCTGCGACCGCAGCGCGCCGCGGAGGCAGGTGAGCACGAGCAGATCAACGTCGGTCGACAGCCGTCCTCGGCGAGACAAGACGCGGGTCTCGACGACGCGCCCAACGATGACCGCGTCCGACCGCAGCGCGAGCGCTTCGAGCGTCGTCGCGACCACCGTCGTTGCCGAGGCGCGAGAGGACGCGAGCGCGAGCAGCAACGCGCTCTTCAACGCCCACCGTCTGCCGTGACGACGACGGAGCGGCGACGGGGCGCTCGAGGTTTCAACGATGGAGTGCATCAATGGGGGGGCCTTCTGCCGGACGGGATCGACGCTCGACGAACACGGGTGCGCGCCGCTCGAATGGCGCGTGGATCGACGAGTGATCCGATCGGTTGCTGTCGTTGGGTCGGCCGTCGGTGGTCGCCATCCGCGCCGACTCGAACGCTCGCAGCGTAGCGCAGCGCCGCGACTTGTCGTGGGGCGGCGTCTGGCTCGAAGCGAGAGCGCTCGCGAACGACTGCGCATGGGAGAATCCGCAGCGCAACGTCACTCTGCCGCGTCTGCCAGACCCGGTCGCGACCTGCGCTGCCGCGCATCGCTGGATGCAGTACAACCGATGCTCACGACGTCATGAAGCTCTCCGCGTTCAGGCTCGAACGACTCTCGACCTCGCGCGCCGTGCGGTGCTTTCGGTGCGACGTAGCCCTCGTGCGAGGCGAGCGGTACGTTCGGGGTCAGTCCAACCTCACGACCGACGACTGCAAGGCGCTCGCACCCTGGCTCGGAGCGCCGGGCTGCAGCGGCTGGTATCACTTGGACTGCGCCCTCGACGTCGACCTCGGCGAGCTCTCGTACATGCTTCGCTCGGCTCCCGAGGACGAAGAGCTCGACGCGCTTCGCGAGCGCGTCCGCGCGCGGACCAAGGCGATCAACGCCAGCAAGCGCGCGCGCAAGGGCGCGAGCTTCAAGAGCACGTCGGTCGAGGCGGTCGAAGCCACCTGCGATCCGAGCGGCCGGCCGCGGGTCACGATCGCGTATTTCGGCAGCATGGCGAGCGCGGGGGATTCGCGTCCCTCGCCCCTGCGCGACTTCGCGCGGGACGACGTCGTTCGAACCGCGCGGCGCGAGTACGTGTTCGAGCTGTTCGCCGGTGACGACACGGTGAACCTCGCCGTCGATCCGTCGCGGCCGCTCGTGGGCGCGGTGTTCGCGACGTTCGCGCACACGCGGCTGGTCAAGATGCAGCGCGACAAGCTCGCGTTGCTGCGCGCGTTCGGCGTGCGCGCTCCGGTGCTGTGGCTCTTCGGGCCCGAGCTCTCGGACCCGGCGACGCGCGACGCGAAGGTGCTCGAGCTGCGCGAGGCGCTCGTGCGCGCGGGCTTCAACGGCGACGACGCGGTCGCCATTTGTTCTGCCGACAACAGCGCTGCGGCGCTCGACGAGCTCGGGCGCGCGCTCGACGACCTCGAGAACGAGCGCTCCGCGCCGCTGCGCCTCGACGATCGGTTCGAACGCGCGATCGCCTCGATCGAGTCCGCCCTCGCCGAGGGCGCTGATCACGCGCTCGGCGCGCTGATCGAAGCGATCCCAGCCACGCGCTCGACGGACCCCGCGCTCGACGCCCGCGCGATCGCCGCGCTCGTCGGCTGCCTCTCGCTCGGCGCCGCGCGCGGTCCAGCGCTGCTGCGGATGCGCCGCTGGAGCATCACCGAGCCACGCGACGCCCTGCTCGACGCGCTGCGCGCGCTGCTCGCGGCCCCGGGTCGCGCGCTGTCCACGGAGGTCGACGACCTCTTCGCGCTGCTCGGCCCGGGGCGCGACCGCGCTGTGTGGGCGCTGCTCAGCGAGGCCATCGCGCTCGACGCGAACAAGAGCGCGCAGCGGTTCGAGGCGATTCGCGCGAAGCTGCTCCCGTGCGACGACGGGGCGATCGGCGAGCGCCTTCGCCAGTGGAGCGAGGCGCTTGCGAAGTCCGACAAGCGCAAGCCCGGCGCCGAGGCGCTCGCCGCGCAGATCGCGAGCGCCGCGAAGGTCGAGAGCGCTCCGGCGGCACGCCGCCGACGCTCGTCGTAGCGATGCCGACGCCGGTGAGCGAGGCATCAGTCCCGCGACGCGCAGCGCGCCAGTGAGCGACGGGGACTGCGATTCGTGTGTGAAATTCCGATGACGCAGCTGTCCGACGTCGGACGGATCGTGGCCTGCTCGCACGACCGAGCGGCGTGGCTGTGGCGTCCGTTGCTCGCTACTGGTTGCGCTGTGGCGATGACTCGTCGCGCGGAGGAGAGCACTCGACGCGCTCGTCGCTCGCGCTGTCGGGCGACGCCGGTCCGTCCAACGCCAATCGAACGGGCGCGATGACCTTGGCGACCCACGCCGGCGCGACCGCCTCGATCCACGCCCTGCCGTGCGCCCAGCGCTGAAGCGTCACGCGGCACGCCGCTTCTCGCGTCGGGTCTCCAGCGGACAACGCGATGTTCGCGAGCAGCTGCACCTCTGCGATGTTCGAGAACCTCGCGGCGAGCGCCGCATAGCCCATCATGTCCCCGGCGCGCTTCGCGTCGCTGTGATCGTCGCGAGCCGCTGCGATCCATCGAATCGCCGCGAGCAGCGCGCGAGCCCGCCGCGGCGAGGATGCAAACAACGAGGCGTATCGCTCTGCATCGTCGCTGCGCCCCATCGCCGCGAGGCACACCGCCGCGGTCTGAACGGCCTCGATGCGGTGCTCTGCTACGGACCCTCGTAGCTCTGTCGCGTAGTGCAGTCGCGCCAGGCACTGCTCGGCCCACGCGAGCGCGCCGCTGATATCGCCACGGCTCCACGCAATGCGGCTGCGAAGAAGACATGCGTGCCCAGCGAGCTCAGCGGTCGATGCGGCCGCGATCTGCTCGAGCGTCGCGGCGTCCTCCGTCGTGCTCGCCCCGTCCGACGACAGCGCGAGCTTCGAGAGCGTCCGTTTGGTCGAGGCGCGGTCGTTTGCAGCGCCTCTTCGATCGAGCAGCGTCAGCACGAGCACGATCGCGCCCATCGCGAAGGCGACGATCGCCAAGGTGTCTGTGAGGACGAGCGGCCCGTCGATCAGCTTCGAGCACAGCAACGAGAGGACGCCCAGCGCGGCGGGCGCCATCCCGTGCGCGGCGGGATCCACGCGAGAGCGCAGGGGCGTCGGCAGCTGCATCGGAGGCGTGTGGGCTTCGAACGCGAGCGCGGGCAGGGCTCGCCCTTCGAGGCTCGAAGCGTCGATCGGGCAGAGCTTCACCGCAGGAAAGGCCCGCCCGAGCGCTGCGTCGAGCGCGCTGGCGGCCCGTGTTTCGCCGCGATATCCGTCGGAAGAAGCGAGCGGTGCGGGCTGTGCGCCGAGGATCGCGAGCGCGACATCGCGCGCCTCGGGCACAGCCTGCGCGATCGCGGGTAGGACGGTCGTGACCGTGGATTTCGCCTCGTCGATGCGGCCTTCGTGCAGCAGCAACAGCGCGCTGGCGACGGCGACGATCGCGCTTCCGTCGAGGTCGAGAACGTCGCTGGCTGCGAGCTGCGACCACGAGCGGATGGCCTCTCGGCACCCGGTGACGTCGCCACGCAGGACGCGGCCGAACGCGAGCGCTGCGAGCGCGTTGCGTCGGAGCGATGTTGTTCGCTCCGCGCTCGACCAGGCGG
The DNA here is from genome assembly GCA_013298625.1 of Myxococcales bacterium. GTDB lineage: Bacteria > Myxococcota_A > Polyangia > Polyangiales. The sequence continues at coordinate 19,946 of JAAFIF010000108.1, read as the reverse complement.
CCTCGGCCAGCGCGGCGTAGCGGTCGAAGGCGCCTGCGCGCCAGGCGTCGAGCGCGGCGATGCGCCAGAAGGGGCTGTCGAACAGGCGCGCGTTCTGCTGGGCGACGACCGCGCGATCGATGGCCGCCCGCGCCGCGGCCGGTGACGTCTCGAGCTCGCGCGCGAGCGCCTCGAAGCGCGCGACTCGGCCGTCGACCCACCATCGCGCATACAGAAACAGCGCCGCGAGCAGCGCCACGGTGCTCGGCAGCAGCGCTACCTGCCGTGCGAGCGCCGAGAGCGCGACCACCAGCGCGATGGTGGTCGCAGCGATGAACGGCAACGCACGCGCGGTGGGATCACCGAGGCTGACTCTCCCCTTCGTGCTCATCGATGGTCACGCCGTTGTACGACGGACGCTGCGCGCGACGAAACCCACCACCACCCGCTGCGCTATTCGCAGTCGACGCAGCCCTCGCGTCCCGTGGGCCGCTGGCAGCGAACGGGGCTGCTCTGCGCGTAGCCCTCGAAGTCCGAGTCCGCCCATCCGGTGCGTCCGCTGCCCGCGGGGCGCGGCGCGTCGCGCCACCAGAACGAGTGCGCGAACTCTCCGCTCGACGGGTAGATCATCTCGCCTGCCGACCACACCGAGTGCGAGCGCTCGACGCACCAGTCGTCACCGTCGCGCGCGAGCACGAGCTCGGGCAGCACGAGCACGGTCTCGCTTTCGTTGGGGTTGGTCACGACGGCGCTCGAGTCGGGGACGCCGCCGCTGTGCCACCAGCGGTCCGCGTTGGGCGCGGGCCTTCGCGTGCAGAACAGCGCCGCGCGCGGCGAGGGCATCTCGACCGAGTCCCCGCCGCCGTGCGGATACCACCGACGGGTGTGCGAAACGGCGTCGCGAAACCCAACCACCGTCCCCCACGCGCCGCCGATGCGCGCGAGCGCGCCGTACACGTTGGGCCCGTCGAACACGTGGAGGTCTCCCCAGCGCGTGAGCGTCGCGTTTGCGCTCCAGTGTTGCCATTGCGACCAGGCGGGCCCCGTGTTGCCCGAGCCCGGCGCGAGCTGGAGCACCCAGCCGAGCCCGTCGGCGACGGCGAGCTCGACGCGCGCGCCGCCCGCGAGGGGCACGGTGCGCTGCAAATCGAGCGAGATCGCGCGCCCGCCCCGGTCGAACCAGTACGCGTCGCAGCGCGTGGGCTCGATGCGCATCGCGTCGTCGTCCGGGTGCACGCAGCGCTCGACCACCACGCCCGCCGGGCTCGCGCCGCGCAGCGCGTAGCCAATTTGATTGTTTGCTCTGAAATCAAGCTGCGCTTCCGGCCACGGCGCTGCGCCGTTGAAGCGCCCGCGGCCGCCGTCGTCATGCGTCCAAGCGAGCGCGAGCGTGACCCCCGCCGCTGCGCGCGTGAGCGTGACCTCGACGCGTCCGCGCTGCGCGAGCATGGGCCAGGCGCGCGTGCTCTCTGTGGCGCGCGCGCGGTTTGGCGTCCGCCGCGAAAACGCCGGCGAGCAGGGGATCTCCGAGCGCTCCCAAAACTCGTCGCGTTCGGGCAGCTCGTAGCGGGTCATGGGCTGGGCGCGAGCGATCCACGCGTGCGCGTCGTCGGCCGCGAGCACCTCTCGCTGCACGGTGCGGTGCGCGCCGATCGCGAATTCGTTGTCTCCGCGCCGAAGCGTGATCGAGCGCCCGTTGCTCGTTCCGTCTTCGACCACCTCTGCGCCGTCCGACGGAAGGGCCTCCCAGTGCGCTCCTCCGTCGCGCGTCACCCGCACGCTGTCGTCGTCGTACTCCAGCACGCCGAAGCTCGGGTCGGTCATGTGCGCCCGCCGCACCTGCGCGCACTGCGGGACCTCCATGCGCTCGAGCGGCGCGTCGAGCGTCCCGCGATAGAGCCCGCACGTCTCGTTTTGTTCGAACAACCGCAGCGTGACCGCTACGCGACCCTGCGCGTCCATGTGCATCGCCATGGGTTGCTGCGCCGGCACCGCGCGGTCGCGCTGCATCCGCTGCACGGGGCGTTGCGTGATCGTCTCCGCGTCGAGGTCGAAGCTCGAGAGCGTTCGATCGAAGGCTGCGAGCAGCTTGCCGTTGGCCATCACGTACGCGGCGATCGGCGCGGGCAGCGACGCGCGTCTCCACGATTTCGACGGCGTCCACACGAGGTATGGATGCGACGTCACCGCGCCGCTGCCGGCGCGCGTGAGCGGGACGGCGATCGCGCTGCCGTCGCCGGCGATCATGGGCTCGGCGCGGGGCAGGGGGTCGGGCGTCAGGTTCGTCAGCGATCGCGCGTCGGGATCGAAGGCGTAATAGTGGTCGTGAAACTCTCCGTCGATGCCGGGGATGGCGCACGCAGCGAGCACGCGCGTCCCGAAGCGAGCGACGAAGCACGAGCCCATGTTGGGCAGCGCTTGCGCTCCGCGCGTTCCATCGCGGCGCAGCCAGTGGAGCGCGCTGTTGTGCGTCCAGTAGAGGGCCCCGCGGTGCTCGATGGCGACGACCGCGTCGCGGCCGTGCGAGAGCGCGATCGCGCGCTGCTCGGGCCACAGGTGAGCGCGCCACCACTGCTCCCACGCGGCGAGCGCCCGCGCGATCCTCGGCTCGGTGACGCTCTCGGGCTCGGCGCTCTCGGGCGCCTCGACCCACGCGTCGCGTTGCCAACGATACCAGCGTCGCGCGCCCTGCAGCTCGGGCTCAGCGTTGGCTTCGCGCGAAGAGTTCAGCCCGAGCGCGACGTCCTCGGGCAGCGCCACGCGTGCGAGCGTCGTACCCCCCTGCTCGCCGCGCAGCACATCGCCCGGCGTACGCAGGGTGAACATCTCGCGCGCGCCGCGAAAATGCAGGGCGACCGTGTCTTGCCCGAGCGCTGTCAGCTCGCGCTTCTGTGGCCCATCGACGCTCCACCACCGGCCGTCCTCGCTGCGCGCCGCGGGGTGCTCGCCGCTCGCGAGCGCGAGGATCGCGTCGGGCATCTCGACGGTCCTCGTGAATCGACCGGTAAAGTCACTGGCGATCAGCGCCTGACCGTGGTCGGTCGAGAAGGTCCATCGCTCGCCATTGGGCACGGCCACGTCGATCGCGGCCGACGTGAGCTGCTCGCCGACGGTGACCGCGCCGCTCGCGTCCACGCGCACGCGGACGTTGCCCGCGACGAGCAGCGTGCGCGTCGCGTCCGAGTCGATCACCCGCGCGCCGCCGTAGCGAAAGGGCGCCCACAACGACGCGCTGCGCGCCCACGCGGGCAGGGCGGCCTGCGCGAGCGCGGTCGCGTCGGGCGGCGCGTTCGCGTCGGGGGAGGCGTCCGCAGCGACGCTCGACGGCGCGACGGGTTGCTCGGTGACGCGCGGTCGATGACCGGCGCACGAAATCAAGATCGCTGCCGTGCAGAAGGGCAGCCCACGAGGGTTCATCACGTGCGCGACGATAGCGAACCGCGTCGCGGTTGTGAGCGTCGCTGAGGCTCACAGCGCTCTCACGCGCCGCGCGGCGGTCGCACCCGAAGGGGCAGAGCCTCCTCCGCTACGATCGCGACGGAGCGCGTCGCCAGCGATACGCGCTATCGTCGCCCATCGGGAATGAAGGGCAAGAGCAGCAGCAAGGCAGTCGATGAAGCGACCGTGTTTCGCTCGGACGAAGCGAGCGCGCTGCGCGACGCGCTGGGCGAGCTGTCGCTCATCGCGCCGGGCGACGAGCCCGAGATCGTCGGAGGATTCAGGCTCGATCCGATCGACGGCGAGCGGTGGGCCGCGGCGCTCGCCGAGATCGAGTGGCTGTTCGAAGAGGCGGACGGCGGCGCGATCGGTCGCTTTCGTGACGGCAGCGGGGCGTGCGTCTTTCTCGACAACGAGGGGCAGTTCACCGTTCAGCGCACACTGGTCGATCACTTCGCGTGGAAGGACCACGATCGTTCGCAGCGAAGCGCGCTCGACGCGCTCGTGACGAAGCACGGGCTCGCACCGCCGTTGTCCGCGAAGCAGCGCGCCAGCGCGGTCGCAGACATCCTCGCGCCCGACGAGCGCGTTCGGCGCGCCGCGCGCGAGCAGGCCGACGCTGCGAAGAAGGGCGCGAAGAAGAGCGCGAAGAAGAGCGCCACCAAAGGCGCACAAGCGCCGCCGAGCGAGCCGAGCCCGCGCCCGATGTGTCGAATGATCGAGCGATCGTGGAGCGCCGACGGGACGCTGTACACGCTCTCGGGCGAGGACTTCGGCGCGGCGTACGGCGAGACGCTCACCCGAGGCGCGACGTTTCGCTTCGACGAAGCGCGCTCGTGCTTCGTCCGCCTCGACAAGATGCCCGCGGGACCGTACGGCTTGCTCGACCGCGATGCGTGGCAGAGCTTCGCGTTCTCTCCAGAGAGCTGCTTGGACGGAGATCGCTGGAGGAGCCGATCGACCGTCACGATTGCGCCCGAGGTCGCGGGGGACTTCAAAGCGCATCGGCTCGCGGACGCGACGTGGGCCGTGATCGCGCCCCGCGCGCGGGCGGCGTATTGCTTTCGCCCTGGTGAGACGACGCTCGAGCGCGTCGCCTCGCTCCCTGCGGCGCGCAGCGACGAGCAGCTCATCGAGCTCGCCGACGGCCGCTGGCTGCTCGCGATGGGCCAAGAGAGCTACCGCGCTGTGCTGCAGACGACGCTCGTCGATCCCCGCGCGGGGACGGCGATCGAAGGCCCGGACCTGCCCGGCGAGCACGGGACGCTCGTCGCTTCGAAGGGGCGCGCTGTGCTGCTGCACGGGTACATCGACGAGCCGTCGCAGCCGGCCACGGTCTCGGTGTTCGACGGCGCGCGCTGGACGTCGCGCCCGGCGCCGCCAGGGCTCTTCGACGCGAAGTACGGGCTGATGTACGCGCCGCTCTGCTCGCTGCGGGACGGGCGCGTGCTCTTGCACGAGTGGCGCTCGATGGCGATCGCGCTCTTCGACGTCGACGCGATGACCCTCGAGCCCGCCGGCACGATGCTGCTCAACCACAGCACGCGAGGCGTCGAGCTGCGCGACGGGCGCGTGCTGATCGTCGGAGGAACGCTCTACAACAACCTCGACGCCGAGCCCGAGCTGTGGGACCCCACGACGCGGAGCACGACCGTGCTGCCGGGGCGCGACAAAGAGCTGACGAAGCAGCGGCGAGAGCTCGAGAAATACCGCGAGAAACAGCGCGCCAAAGGCTACTTGTGACCGTGCGCCGCGGCGCTGCTTGATTCTGTGTGTCCGTTGACCGTCGCGGGCGCGCGCCAATCGTCCCGGTGTGTGTGTTCGCGTGGTGTTCGTGGGCTCCGTCCGCCGTACGCTCTTCGCACGCCATGCACGCGATCTTCGCCGCGCACCCGACGGTCGGACACACTCAAGCCCTGCGCGCGATCGGCAAGACGCTGCTCGCGCGCGGGCACTCGATTCAGTTTGCGATGGCGCCTGCGCCGCCGCTGCCGTCGTGGGCGCCGATCCCCGAGGCGCTGCGCGCGAGCCGCACGCTGTCCGCGGCGCTCGAGCGCGACGGCTTCGCGCGGGTCCCCGTCAACCCGTCGCTGCGCGCGCTGTACCACGGGGTGCGCACCTCGCAGACGCAGGGCTACGACGAGCTCGAGCACGCGGTGACGATGTTTACGCTCGACGCGCTCGGCGCCGCGCGCGCGCTCATCGAAGTGGGCCGCAAGAGCAGGCCTGCGGTCGTCGTCGCCGACTTCGCGTACCCAGGCGCGCAGCTGGCCGCCGAGGTGCTGGATGTTCCGTTCGTCGCGGTGTTTCACAGCGGATTGCCGTTCGAAGCCGAGGGCGCGCCGCCCTTCGGAAGCGGGCTCGGCGCGGACTCGACCGCCGCGCAGCGAGAAGAAGCTCGCTCGCGGCTCGCGCGCATCGAGCGCGGAGCGATGGAGCGCATGCGCCGCGCGCGCCGCGCGTTGGGCCTGCCCGCAGAGATGCGGAGCGTGTTGGTGGCTCCGTACTCGCGCGCGCTCAACGTGCTGACGACGTTCGAGCGGCTCGAGCTGCCGAGGCCCGATCTGGCGCAGCGCGCGTCGGGGCCGCTGCTCTGGTCGGGGCCGTGCATCGGTGACCGCAGCAGCGCCGCGCCGGACTTCGATTGGAGCCGCTTCGACCCGAGCGCGCGTTGGGTCTACGTCTCGCTCGGGACGGTGTTCAACAATCAACCCGAGGTGTACCGCAAGCTCGTCTCTGCGGTGCATCGCGCCGGAGCGCGCGCGGTGATCGCAGCCGGCGCGAGCTTGGACGCGCTTCAACGGGTCGTCGGCCGCGAGGACATCGTCGTGCGCTTCGCGCCGCAGGTCGAGCTCGTCTCGAAGGTGCGCGCCATGATCGGCCACGGGGGAAACAACAGCACCAACGAAGCCCTCGTCGCCGGCTGTCCGCTGGTGATCGTCCCGTTCGGCGCCGAGCAGATCGCGAACGGTCAGCGCGTCGAGCACCTCGGCGCAGGCGCGATGGTGCGCGCGCACGAGCTCACCGACGCGAAGCTCGACCGCGCGCTGTCGTCGGCGCTCTCGGACGCTGCGCGCTCCGCCACTCGCGCGCTCGCAGACTCGCTTCCGACCGGCGACGGCGCGCCCCGCGTCGCTGACGCCATCGAGCGGCTCTGCGCGAAGTGACCGCGCTTACATCCCGCCGAAGTTCTGCGTCCAATAGTGTCGATACTGCGACCCCGCGACGTTGGCGTAGCCCACGCCGAGCGCGCGAAAACCGGGGTTCATGATGTTGCGACAGTGGCCAGGGCTGTTCATCCACTGCGTGACCGTCGCCTCGGCCGTCGCGTTGCCGGCGGCGATGTTCTCTCCCATCGGCGAAGAGTTGTAGCCCGCGGCCATCATGCGCTGAAACGGCGTGCGACCGTCGAGCGAGTTGTGGTCGAAGTACCGCCGCGTGCCCATGTCCGTGCTGTGAGCCCTTGCGACAGCGCGCAGCGTCTCGTTGCCGCGCAGCGCAGGGGCGGGCCCGAAGACCTGTCCGCCGCAGTTTGCCCCCATCGCGCGCCGTTGGTTGGTGAGCGCCAACACCTGGTCTTCGAGCGCGGTGGCTGTTCCGGGAGGGGCGCTGCTGCCAGCGTCCGTAGCGACGCCAGAGTCCGTCGCCACGCCAGAGTCCGTCGCAGGCGGTCGCGGCGCGGCGAAGCACGCGTTGAGCGCGCTGCTCGTGCACGCGGTCGTCGCGAGGCACGCCTCGGCGCCCATGAACTGCCCCATCGCGCAGGCCGCGACGCACTGCGCTTCAGAGACCGTCGCGCCGTTGCTCGCGCGAAACGAGAAGCCGCAGTCGCGGTACACGTGCGCGCACGCTCGCTCGCAGGTCGTGCTCGTCGGCGGCGGTGCCGGCGGCGCGCTCGCGTCGATCGGCGTCAGGATCACGACGTCCGCCCTCGACCCCGCGTCGGTCGTCGGCGTGGGCTGCGCTGCGTCGGCGCTCGAGCCTGCGTCGCTGCCCGAGCCTCCGCCGGGGATCAACACGAACTCGCCTTCGTCGCGCGGCCGCTCTTGCACGCCTTCGGGCGCGCACGCCGAGAGCGCGAGCAGCGCGAAGGTCGCGAGCGTTGACTGGGTGTGAATGCTCATCGTCGGCTCCGTGTCTTGGTTTGCGCTGCGAGGGTGTGTCGTCACGAGAGAGCGATCATTGCACACGGCGCGCCTACCGCCGCCGCACGCCGATCCAATAGAGCTCGCGCAGTCCGACCCCCTCGTCGCTCTCGATGAACGCCCCGTCGTCGCTCACGCGGGCGGACCCGAGCGTGACCGCGTGACCGGCGTCGAAGCGATCGGCCTCGAGGTCGTGGCCCATCACGACGAGCTCGACGCTGGTCGCGCGAGGATATCCTGGGCGATTTCTCAGTCGAACGCGCATGGGCATCGAGCTCGTGAGCGCGCCGGGCGCGAGCGACCACACCGCGTCGAGCGCGGCGTGCGTGACGAACGGCGGCGCTTGATAGCGAGCGACGCCGATCGCCCGAAACTCGAGCGAGCTCATCTCGTCGGCGAACGACGGGACGATCATCGCGCCCGCCGGGATGGTCAGCGTCACGTCACCAGCGGTCACCGTCTGGCCCGTCGATCGCCCGCGCGTGATGCGATCGCCCGCCGTGGTGATCCTCGGCAATCGAAGCGGCTGATCGAGCACGGCCAAACCGCTGCGCACTTGCGGAAGCGGCGCATACACGATGCCAAACGGCTGCCCGAGCACCTCGGCGTGCAGCGCGAACACGCTCGGGTCGATCGTGGACGAGAGCGCGAGCTCGAAGTCGCCCGTCGGGCTCGGCGGCATGTCGATGCACTGGCCCGCGCCGCAGAGCGTGACCGTGGCTCCAGCAATGGGCGCTCCGTCGACGTCGGTCACGCGTCCGGCGATGCGCGTGACGCACAGGCCGCTAGGGGACGATGTGACGGCGTTGGTGCAGCCGGTTCCGCCGGTGTCTGTGCGCGGCGGAGGTCCGAGCGCGCTCGGGGCACACGCGAGCGCGACGAGCGAGACGAGCGAGGCGATCGTGGCGGTTCGGAGCATCATCGAGAACGTTAGCAAAGCTCGGGCCTGTGTTGAGTGCAGTGTCGAACCGACGCCTGTGCGATGATCCTCAGCTGATGACCGGTGATCACTTCGGCCCTGAAGACCCGACGTGGGCTGGCCGGACCGAGCTCGACCCGGTCGACGGAGCGCGGTGTCGCCGCATCCTGGTCGCGATGGTGAAGGGGGAGGCGCTGCGCTTCGAGCTTCCGCCGACGGACACTGCGCCAGTTCTGCTCACCATCGGACGATCGCGGTCCAACGCGATCGCGCTGCCGGATCCGACGGTGTCTCGGCAGCACGCCGCGCTCGAGTGCCGAGGCGCGGAGCTGTGGTTGCGCCGCGTCGCCGAGAGCCGCGCGACGATCCGAGTGGGTGACAGCAAGGTCGACGGCGACGCGCCGGTGCGCGTGAGCGCGGGGGTGAGCTTCGCGCTCGGCGACGTGGTGCTGGTCGTGCGAGAAGAGCGCGAGCCGGCGCCGCGATCGAGCGGGCTGCGAAACGAGGGAGGGATCGTGTTTCGCTCGGCCGCGATGGAGTCCGTGGTCGCGCTCGCGCGGCGCGTGGGCGCCTCGTCGTTGTCCGTGTTGGTCACCGGCGAGACCGGCAGCGGAAAGGAGCTGGTCGCCAGGCTCGTCCACGACAGCTCGGCCCGCGCGCGCATGCCGTACGTCGCGATCAACTGCGCGGCGCTCCCTGCGAACCTCCTCGAAGCAGAGCTCTTCGGCTACGAGCGCGGCGCGTTCTCGGGCGCTGTCGCGAGCAAGCCCGGCTTGTTCGAAGCCGCCAACGGGGGAACGCTGCTCCTCGACGAAATCGGCGAGCTCGCGCTCGAAGTGCAGGCGAAGCTGCTGCGCGTCATCGACCGCAAAGAGCTCATGCGACTCGGGTCGGTGAAGCCTCGACCCGTGGACGTGCGCATCGTGTCGGCGACGCACCGCGACCTGGGCGCGATGGTCGAAGCTGGGGCGTTTCGCAGCGATTTGTTCTTTCGGGTCCACGGGATGACCGTCTCGGTCCCGCCCTTGCGCGCGCGGCGAGAGGACATCGAGCCGCTCGCGATGCATTTCGCCAACGCGGTCCTGCGAGGCCAACGCGCGTCGATCACGCCGCACGCGCTCGAGGCGCTGCTCGCGCACCCTTGGTCCGGCAACGTGCGGGAGCTTCGGGCCACCGTCGAGCGAGCGCTCGTGCTCTCGGGCACCGCCGTGATCGACGCCGAGCACCTGCGCGCGGACGGCGGCGCGGTCGCCGTCGTGCGCCCTTCTGTCGCGCCTGCGCAGCGCGCGCCCGACGAAGGCCCTCCTCGAGAGCAATCGCTGCGCGACGAGCTTCGCGCCCTCGAGCGGGCGAGGATCGTCGAGGCCCTCGAGCGCTGCGGCAACAACCAGTCGCGGGCCGCTGAAATGCTCGGAATGCCCCGACGAACGCTGGTCGCTCGCCTGTCGGAGCTCGGGCTCACCGGGCGACCTCGCGGCCGCGACGGTGAGTGAGTGAGCAGCTTCTGCTCAACGCTCGACGGACCTCGTCGTCGATCGAGCGGGATTTGCTCAACGAGAATTTAAGTCGGCGCGCGGGCGCGGGCGCCGTAGCCTCGTTTGCAGGAGACCCACTGCATGAAGCCTCGAACGACACGGTCCGAGCGGGCGCACTTGTGGCTGGTGGCCGCGGTCGCCGCCGCGACCAGCGCGCACTGCGCGACGAGCGAACCTGAGCTGTCCTTTGGCGCCAACGCCGGAGCGCTCTGCGAGCGAGCCTGCGGCAGGATCTACGACACCTGTCACCTCTCGCTCGGCACGGCGTCGGGCGCGCTCAGCCGCTCGCAGTGCGTCGATCAGTGCCGCGCTGGCAGCATCGATGGCTTCGAGATGTGCCTGTCCGAAGTCGCGTGCTCGCGCGACGCGGTGGTCGGGTGTTTTCAGAGCGTTCCGATTCGTCCAGGGACGAGCCCGATGGGCGCGGACGCTTCGGCGCCGCAGGATGCATCGACGCCCGTGATGGACGCCGGCGCGAGCAATCCTCCGCCGCCCCCGCCGCCGCCTGCATACACGTGCGCGACCGCGTGCAATCAGATCTACAACGTCTGCAACGCGCGCATCTCGCAGAACGGCACGACGCTCACGCAGTCCGGCTGCGAGCAGCTGTGCGCTACGGACGCCCGCTACTCGAACAACGTCGCGTGCCTGTCGACCATGCAGTGCAGCGCGGGCGCGTTCGGCGCGTGCCTCTCGGGCTCGGGCAATCCGCCTCCGCCTCCGCCTCCGCCTGTGGACAGCGGCGTCACGCCTCCGCGCGACAGCGGCGTGGCGCCTCCGCCGCCCGCTGGCTCGTGTCCTGCGCTCTCTGCGCCGTTCGGCCGCTCGGTGGGGCAGAGCGTCCCGGACTTCAACGGCGTGCGCTGCTCCGACGGCGGCTCGATCAACTATCGCAACACTGTGTGGTGCGGCGCGCGCTTGACCATCGTCGCGACCGGAAGCTTCACGTGAGGACTCTGTCGCACTGAAGCCGGGATGCTTCAGCAATATTACAACCGCTACGCCGCCAACGGCCTCAAGGTGGTTCACCTGTTCTTGGGAGACGGATCGCAAGCGTCGACGTGTCGCTCGTGGACGAGCAGCGTGGGCGTCTCGTATCCGACGATCATGGTGCCGACGAGCTACCTCTTCGAGGTCGGCGGGTGGAGCACGCCTGGATATTATCTCGTCGGACCCGACGGTCGAATCGTGCAGAAAGAGGCGAACCTCGACGCGCAGATCCGCCGCATGCTCGGGATCTAAACCACTACCGCGACGGGGATCGTAGTTTTCCCGGTGCGCGGCAGTGGTTTGACGTGATTTCGACCGCGCTGATCCGCTTGGGCATCTACGATGCCCGTCGCGGGCGCGGCTCGACGCACACATCGCGGGGCAGGGGCGTCGACGGCGCGTCAACGGGGCGGGGCGCGCTGCACCGTGCGGGTCTGCAGCGTCGGTCCCTCGTCGCTCACCTCGAGGATGTGAAACTCCACGCGACGATTGACCGCGTACGCGCGCGACGATCGCTCGTTGATCATCGGGTGGGCGTCGCCGCGGCCCTCGAAGGTGAGCCGCTCTGGGGCGATTCCGTGGGCGATCAGCCAGCGATAGACGATTTCGGCGCGCCGCGCAGACAGCTCGACGTTGCGCTCGCGTGAGCCGGACTCGTCGGCGTGACCTTGCACGGACACCCGTCGAAGCTGCGGCATGAGCTGCAGCGCCTCGAGCACGTACGACAGCGTCTGCCTGCTCCTCGGCGAGATGTCCGCGTCCGCGCGCTCGAAGAACACCGGGTCGGTGACCCAGTCTTCAGAGCCCTCGACGACGAAGCGAACCTGCCTCGGGCACCCGTTGCGTCGCGGGTTGCGGCCACGCACGCCGGGCACCGTCGGGCACGCGTCGCGCGCGTCGGCCACGCCGTCGCCGTCCGTGTCGGACTCGATGTCCACGCTCGAAGGGCAGCCGCGTCGAGAGGGGTCCGGCGCGCTTCCGCGCGGCGTCGCCGGACAGAAGTCCTCTCGATCGAGCACGCCGTCGCGGTCTTGATCGCTGTCGCGCTCGCGACAGCCCGGGCGCAGCGGGTCCGGCCGATCGCCGCTCGGCTCGACGGGGCAGAAGTCGTCGCGATCGAGCGCTCCGTCGCCGTCCGAGTCGAGCGTGTCGTCATCGGTCGACGAGCGCGGGTCCGCGAAGCGCACCGACAGCGTCAGCCCGCCGCCCAGCACGATGGCGTCGCTGGGCAGGTCTTCGGCGCTCGCGTGCACCATGGCGAACCGCACGTACGGCGCGAGTCCGACGAGCGGGTGAAGCTGAAACGTCGCGCCGATGGCGGCGTCCCACGCGAAGCGCACCTTCGGCCCCGTCACGCCAGCGTTGGCGTTTGCTTCGATCAACAAGCGCACCGAGCGCGAGAGCGAAGGGTCGAGTCGCAGCCCGCCGCCGACGGTGTACAGCTGTCCGGCGTCGAAGCCTGGCCTCACGAAGAGGGCGCTCGAGAACGCGGCCTGCGCTGCGAGCGGACCCACCAACGCGACAGACGCCCGCGCGTCGACGCCCAACGCCCCGAGAAATCCCTCTGTTCGCTGCGGCGCCGAGAGCATCGCGCCGCCGAACACGCCTGCGTGCAGCTCGATCCGCTGCGGCAACGTCCGCGGTTGCGCGTGCAGGGCAGAGGCGCTGACGGTGAGCGTGGCTGCGACGATCACCGCGAGGCGCGCGGCGTGGTGTCGATGCTTCATCGTGGATCACTCTTCGACGTCCCAACGGACGCGGCGAATGGTCGTTCCCCCGGGGCGAAGCTCGACGTCGATGGTTTGCGGTGGGAGGCCACCGGAAGGGACGAAGCGAAGCGTGTGCCGACCGGGCCGAAGCTCGACGTCGGTGAGCGGGGTGCGCCCGATGCGTCGCGAGCCTTCGAACACCTCCGCGGGATGCGACGACAACACCGTGAGAAATCCCGGTCGCATCACGGTGACCCGCGGGCGTGGCTCGGGTGCCGCTGCGCCAGCGTCCACAGCGCGCGCGACGCGAACGGGCGCTGGCGCTTGAACGCGCGCGGGCGGAGGCGTCTCGGGGCTGGTCGCGACGCGGACCTCGTGCACCTCGACCACCCGTCGCTCGATGACCGTACGAATGTACGGCACCAGCAAGAACACCGCGGCCACCGTCGCGAGCACAGCAAACAACGGAGCGAGCACGAGCAGCCAGAGCGCGCGGCGACGCTCTCGCTGGTCGGCGCGAGAGGGCGCACGTTCGTCGGGCGTCGGGCCCACGATGGGCGCGGGGCGGAGGTCCGACGTCCCGACCGCGGACGCTGGCGCGACGGTCAACGCCGACGACAGCTCGCTCGGCTCGGGGGCAGGGCCATCGGACGCGCGCTCGGCCGACGGCGCAGCGTTGGCCAGCGATTGCATCAAGAGCTGCCGCGCGGATTGCTCGTCGGCGAACAGCTCGTTCATGAACTCGGCGACGTCTTCGACGCCGGCGACGATGCCGAGGTTGGCGAGCGCGGCGTCGATCTCGCGCGCGAGGTCGAGCGCCGTCGCGTAGCGCTGGTTTCGCTCTCTGGCGAGCGCCCGCAGCACGATGTGATCGAACGCCGGCGGAAGCCCTGGACGCAGCGACGACGGCGGGGCGATCGGCGCGTCGATCACCGCGAAGCCCGAGCTCATGTCGTTGTCGCGCTTGAAGAGCCGCTGCCCGGTGAGCGCCTCCCAGAACACGACGCCGAGCGCGAACACGTCCGAGCGTCGATCGAGCGCGATCCCACGAATTTGCTCGGGGGACATGTACGCGATCTTTCCCTTCACGACGCCGGTCTGCGTGCGCTCGGCCAGCGCTTCGTTGCTGCGCGCGATGCCGAAGTCGACGACTTTGCTCGTGCCCGAGTACAGGACGAAGATGTTCTGCGGAGACACGTCGCGGTGGACGACCTCGGCGAGCGTCCCGTCGTCTCGACGCAGCTCGTGCGCGGCGTGAAGGCCTCGCGCGGCGTCGGCGATGATGCGCGCGGCGAGGCGCACGGGCAGCGCGCGCGTCGATCGGCACCGGCGCATGACCGCGGTCAACGGCTGACCGTTGAGGTACTCCATGCCGAGGAAGTACGTGCCGTTTCGCTGATCGAAATCGAAGACCGAGCAGACGTTTGGGTGATCGATGCGCGCGGCGAGGCGGGCTTCGCTCTGAAACATCCTGACGAAGCGCTCGTCGCGAGCGAGGTGCGGCAGGATGACTTTGATGGCGACCCACTTCGAGAAGCCGTCTTCGCCGAGCTTCTTCGCGAGAAAGACCTCGGCCATCCCGCCGGACGCGAGCCTGCTGCACAGCAAGTACGGCCCGAGTCGTTTGCCGACGGACACGTCGGAAGGGATGTTCGGGGGATCGTCCGGGGGGAGCTGGCTCATGAGGCTGACGGTGAGTGAGCGCAACGCGATGGTGCGTCGAGGGCTTGGGCTCCGAGCGCGCAGTGTAGCGCGGCGAGAAGTTCGGGAGGAAAATGTTCCCCGCTCGTCGAGTGCGGCACGCTGCGTGGAAGGAGTCCGTTGACGATGCAAGACAAGCGCGAGAGGCGTGCAATTCGATCCGCGACGGTGAGGTGTCTCGAGGCGCTGTGGCTCGTCGGGGGCGCGTTGTCGCAAGCGCGGTGCGGTGCGTCGTCGATCATTTTGGATCCTTCGAGCGCGCGTGGCGACGGTGGTGCCGCGGACGTCCAGGCGGACCGAGTCGTGATCGACGGCGGCGCGTCCGCGGATTCAGGGACCGTGTGCGGCGCGCGCCACGAAGCGTGCTGCGCTGGAGGCACGTGCTCCGAACCAGCAACGCAGTGTGACGCGACGAGCAACCGGTGTGTCCCCTGTGGCGGCGGCGGTCAGCGGTGCTGCGCGGCGGGCGCGTGCTCGACGGGCGCATGCGCCGCGGGTGTCTGTCCGCGACCGAGCTGTCCGAGCGCGACCGACCCGAGCTGTCGGATCGTCGAGCTGCCGGGCGGCACGTTCACGGTGGCCGAGAACATCCCGGGCTCGCAGCAGCCGAACATCACCGTGAGCCCGTTTGCGATGGACGCGACCGAGGTGACGGTCGCGAGGTTTCGACGGTACTACCCGGACCGCTCGAGGGTTCCCGCGCCGCCGCCCGCGCAGGTGCGCTACCCAGGCGGCTGGTATCCGACCGCGTCGGATTTGCTCAGCTCGATGTGGCCCAGCGATCCGACGTGGATGGCTCCGCCGGGCAGCGGAGAGTCGCTTCCCATTCGATTCGTCGAAGTGGATGTGGCGATAGGGTTCTGCATCTGGGACGGCGGGCGACTGCCAACTGAGGCGGAGTTCGAGTGGGCCGCGTACGGGACCACTCTCGATGGGCGTCCTGCGCCGCGGCTCTACCCGTGGGGCTCGACGCCGCCGTCCGCCGCCTGCGACCTCGCCCAGTGGAACGACTGCCTCGGCGACCTCGGCACCCCCGTTCGTCGCGTCGCGAGCTTCGCTCCCACCGGCGGTCTCTACGATCTTGCTGGCAACGTCGGCGAGCTCGTCGCGGACTCCCTGACGACGTTCAGCGACCCGCGCTGCTGGGGCGGCGTGCCGAGGACCAACCCGCTGTGTCTTCTTCCGGGCGTTCCGACGACACGCGCGATCGTCGAGCGCGGCGGTGACTACGGCAACACGAACCCCGCTCCACAGCTGCCGAGCGCGCTCGTTCGTCGGCAGGGCTCGTCTCGGGGGACGGGGTCGTCGACCAGCCCGTCGACCGGCTTTCGTTGCGTGTACGACCGGTGATCGCGCTCAGCGCGCGCTGGCGGCCCAGTTCTGCAGCGCGTTGCGCAGCGCGTTCGCGTCGGCGAAGCGATCGTTGGGCTCTTTTTGCAGGCACTGCGTCACGATGAAGTCCAGCGTCGGGTCGACTTCGATCCCGCGCGACGCCATCGACGGCGCGTCCGTGGTCAACACAGCCATGAGCATGTGCCACACGCTCTCGGCTCGGTACGGGAGCGTGCCGGTCACCATCTCGAAGAGCATCACGCCCAGCGACCACACGTCGCTGCGCGCGTTGCCGCCGTCGTCCGAGCGCAACATCTCTGGCGCCATGTACGCCGGCGTCCCGACGGTCTCGCCTTCGTTGGTGAGGCGAAAGTCCTTCGGGCCCGTGGGCGCGGGCTTCGAGAGCCCGAAGTCGAGCAGCATCGGCGCCCACTGGCCCTGGGCGTTTTGCGCAAACGCGACGTTCGACGGCTTCAGGTCGCGGTGCGTGACGCCCAGCGCGTGCGCTTGCGCGAGGCCGTCGATGAGCGGCAAGAGGATCTGCACGGCCACCCGGGGCGCGAAGCGCTTCTGCGACTCGAGCGCTTTCTTCAAGTCCGGGCCCGAGATGAACTCGAGCGCCATCCAGAGCGTCGGCGCATCACCGCTGGCGATGAAGCCCACCACGTGCGGGTGCTTGAGCTTCGAGAGCACGTCCGCCTCGCGTTCGAAGCGCTTTTGCATCGTCGGGTCCCGCAAGAACTCTCTTCGCAGGACCTTGAGCGCGACGGTGGCGCCGTTGTTTGCGCGGTCCGTACCTCGGTAGACGCACGCGTGTCCCCCTTCGCCGAGGGCGGGGCCCACTTCGAAGCGATCGCCGAGCAGCGCGCCGAGCTCCACCGGCGCTGTGAGCGGCGGCGGCTCGTTTTTGCCGCGCAAAACGATGCGCGGCGACTTCGGGCCGTTCGGGTCGGTCATGGACGGTGCCTATGCTACTCGCAGCGCGAGAGCACCAAAAGATTGCCGCGCGTCGCTGTCATGCTTCGAAAGCACCGTTGCGGGTCCGTACAATTGTCGTACAAGCTCCGTCCCTCTCTTCATGGCCATGCAATCGCTCTCGGATCTCGTCGCCGCTCGCCGCGTGATCGTCACTGTGGGCTCGGGCGGCGTGGGTAAGACAACGACCGCCGCGGCCATCGCGCTCGCCGGCGCGCGCGCGGGCCGGCGCGTGCTGTGCCTCACGATCGACCCGGCGAAGCGCCTCGCGACGTCGCTCGGGCTCGGGACGATGTCGCACGAGGCGCAGCTCATTGATCGCGCGGTCATCGGGCTGCCCGAGGACTCGAAGGGCTCGCTGACCGCGATGATGCTCGACGTGCGCCGGACCTTCGACGAGCTGGTCGAGCGCTACGCCGACAGCCGCGAGGCGCGCGACCGGATCTTGAACAACGCGATCTACCAGCAAATCGCCGGCTCGCTCGCGGGCACGCCCGAGTACATGGCGATGGAGAAGCTCTACTCGCTCAAGGACGACAACCGCTACGACCTGATCGTCCTCGACACGCCGCCGACGTCCAACGCGATTGATTTCTTGGAGGCGCCCGACCGCATGGTAGCCGCCATGGATTCGCCCACGGTTCAGGCCTTCGTGCAGGCGTTCGAGAAGGGCGGCTCGCTCTCGCTCAAGCTCTTGTCCAAGGCGATGGCGCAGGTGCTCTCGGGGCTCTCGAAGTTTACCGGCGCGGGCTTTCTCGAGCAGGTCGCGGGGTTTCTGACGGACATTCAGAGCCTCTTCGGCGGGTTTCGCGACCGCGCCCTCAAGGTGCGCGAAGAGCTCAAGGCGCCCAACGTGGCGTTCGTCGTGGTCTCGTCGCCAGAGCCCATGGCGGTGACCGAGGCGATGTTCTTCGGCGAGAAGCTCACCGAGGGCGGGATGCGCGTCGAGGCGCTGGTCTTCAACCGTGTGCGTCGCAGCGGCGTGGTGGACATCTCGTCCCCCGCGCGCATCGCCAACGTGCTCAGCGAGGCCGGCGTCGAGCCGCACGTCGAGCTCGCGGCGGGCGTGCTCAAGGCCTATCAAGACGCGTCGGTGTGGGCGCGTCGCGACGCCAACGAGATCGCCCGTGCGCGTCGCGAGATGCAGAGCGTCGCGCGCGTCGTCGAGGTGCCGGCGTTCGACGAGGACGTGTACGACGTCGCCGCGCTCAGCCGCGTCGCGGCGATCATCGCGGCCTGAGCGCTCAGCGCTTCGGGTGAGCGCCGACAGCGGTTAGTCCGCGCGAAGAGGCCGCGCGAAACAACGACCGCCACGGGCTTCGTCGTTGTCCCAGCGCACGGCAGCGGTCTGCTACGAGCTCTGCCGCGGTGGTGCGCTTCACGCGTCTTCGACGCTCGTCGCGGGTGCGGAATCACTCGCTCGAGGACCGCAGAGCGCCGCCGCTCATTCGACGACTTCTTCATACGAGCGCGCGGTCGCTGCGCGAAAGAGCCAGCGCAAGAGCGTGTCGCCGTCGATGCATCGCTCGACGGCTGCGCGATGCGCTTCGGTGATCGCGATGCCGCGCTCAGCGAAGGCGCGGAGCACCGCCGCTTGCATGGCCGCGACAGCGCGCGCTTCTCCGCGCGCTTCTCCGCGCGCTTCTCCGCGCGCTTCTCCGCGCGCTTCGAAGATCTCGCGCATGCGGCGCTCGAAGTTGCTCTCGATCTGCGGGTCGTTGCTCTCCATGGCTCTCTCCAACGTGCGTTGCACGGACGCGTCGAGGGCGTCCCACAAGGCGGCAGTATAGGTCTTCGCTCGCGCCTCATCGAGCGAGCCAGCGGCGCTCAGCGCGGCGAACACCGTGTCGATTCCGCTGTTCTCGTCGTTGCCGTGCGCCACCGCAGAGAGAAACGCGAGCGTCGGTCTCTTCTTGGCGTCGCTCGCGCTGCGCACCCACGGGACGCGGTCCGGCCCCAGCACTGCGACCCGCACTTCGCTGCCCGGCCCGAGGGCGATGGGCTCATTTGCCCAGCGCGCGACGCGGGCGTCGGGGCTGACGACCAACACGACGAACGGGCACCGGTGTTCGCGGCGAAGCGCGCATCCGTACACGGGCCAGTCCCACGGCTTGTCCGCGTCGATCGCGAGCTGCACTTCGATCAGCGCGAGCAAGACCGCGTGAGCGTCCGAGTGGAAGACCACCGCTGCGTCGATCGCCAACGACGGAGCGACGTTCTGCGGGACCGTCGGGTCGACCAGCGACGCACGTTCGATCGGCGCTCCTTCGTAGCAGCGCATCTCGCGCAGCAAGTCAGCGGCGAGCATCGGATCATCGCGAAACACATCGCGAAGCGCTTCATGGAGCGAACTCGGCATGCGCACATGGATCTTCAACGGATGTGCCACGCGATCTGTGCGTGAAATCACAGCGCAATTCGCTTTCCACCCTGGCGGGCCGCCATGGCGGACGGGCGTCGACCGCCATGGCGGTTCGTGCTCGATCAGCGCACGACGGGGTTCTCGACGAGGCAGTCGTAGATCACCCGCATCGCGGTCGTGGACACGTCCGCAGGGATCGCTGGACCGCGCGCGCCGTCGATCGCGCTGCGCACGTTGGCGTCGAACTGCGCGATCCCCGAGCGCCGCGTGAGCCGCAGGACGTGCAGCGCGCCGCTCGGCTCCACCCGCAGCTCGACCATCACGCGCCCCTCGCGCAGCTGCAGCGCGTCCTCCTCGGGAAAGCTCGTCGCCGTCAGCCGCTCGAGCACCCGACGCAACGCCAGAAAGTACCGGCGATAGCGCGGGTCTGCAGAGCTCAGCGAGAGCGCTCCGTCGCCCTCGCCGTAGGCTCTCGCGCGCCCGCCTTCGCCGACGCCTCCGCCGACGCCCGCTCGGCCTCCTCCGCCGACGCCCCCCACTCCGGTGCCCTCGCGAGCGCCTGCGTGCACAGTGGCGTTGAGCGCGTCGCGGGCGAGGCTGGTCGCGAGCTCGGCGGCGTCTTCGTCGTCGCTCGGCCTCGGCGCGACCCGCTCGGCCGTCGTCGAGGCGTGGCCCCGCTCGATGTTTGCGTTCGCCGCCGACGCGAGGCCCGTGGCGCTCGCGCGCGACCCATCGGTGTCTCGCGTCCCTGCCGCTGCGCGCGCCGCGCTCGCGCCGATCGCGGTGGGCGCTGTGGCGCGCTCGGTGTCGCCGAGCGGCCGCTGCGCGGTCGGTCGCTCGCCGCGCACCGTCGCCGCGCCG
>JAAFIF010000093.1 GCA_013298625.1 Myxococcales bacterium | reverse complement strand
CTCAGCGCACCGCGGACCTGCGCGTCGAGCCTCGCGAGGGTCTGAGCGCGCTCGTTGATCTCTTGCGACAGCGCGCTCATGCGCTGGGCCAGCGCGCGCAGGTCCGCGGTGCGCTGAGGGTCTCGCAGGGCTTCGATGCGAGCGTGCTGCGCGGCGATCTGAGCGTGCTGCGCGCGAAGGCCGTCGACGCGCTCGTGCAGCGATCGGCGCTCGGCGACGGTGCGCTCGCCCATGGTTCCGACGCGCACGGTGACGGCGTCGGTGATCAGCCCCGGGCCGACGCCGGACAAGCGCACGGACTCGTCGGTGATCCCCGCGGGGAGCGGGCCGAACACGAGCTCGTGCTCGCCCTGCGCGAGCTGCAAGCGCGCGGTCCTGCGCACGCTGGCCGCGTTGGGAAACACCGTCGCAGCGCTCACCCGCGACTCGACCGGGACCGTGTCCGCGCGGGCTTCGAGCGATGCGAGCGAGACGAGCGAGAGAGCGCAGAGGGCGACCGAGCGGCGGATGGGTGACATGACGAAGGGCTCCGTGGAGAACGAGTGAAGAGATCGCCCCTCTCGACGCGCGACCCCGCGGCGCGGTCTATCGATTCTGTCAGAGAATTTTCTGATGATTTCTCGGCAAAGCCGCGCGTGTGGGGCGGTGTACAAGCCGGTTCGCGCGGGGCGATCGAGCCCGCATCGGTTGCGCCCGAGCCGCGCGAAGGCCGCTGCGCACCCCCCCCTGCTACGGGATGGAGTCGGCCGTTCGACACGCTGCGTGATGAGTCCTGGCTTGAACGGCGACGGCGCTGAGAGGTATTGGACTGACACGTCAGTTCAGCGCGTTGCCGCGCTCACTCTGCGAGAGCGCAGAGCGCCCATTTGCTTGCCTGCCGTTCGACTCCGCGAATACTCGCCGCCCGGCTCATCACCCCTCCGATCGATCGCTGCCAATCCCCAATGTCCGCAAGCTACTTCGACGTCGACGGAACGCTCATCCGCACGAACCTCCTGCACCCCACGGCGTTCTACCTGATCAACCAGGGCTCGCCCGCGAAGGCCCTCTCGCGCATCGCCAGGGCTGCGTTCTCTGCGCCCATCCTCGCGCTCAGCGAGTGGCGCGACCGCCGGGCCTTCAACGAGTCGCTCTATGCCCTGTACGAAGGCATGACCGAAGATCGCCTCTTCGTGCTCGCCGACGAGGTGTACGAGAAGGTCATCGAGCCCGCGATCTACAAGGGCGCGCGCGATCTGGTCTCGTCGTGCAAGGCCAACGGGCACCGGATCGTGTTCGTCTCGGGCTCGCTCGACTTCATCGTCCGGCGGCTGGCCAACGAGCTCGGCGCGGACGACATCATCGCGAACCGCCTCGAGTTTCGCGACCGAAAAGCCACAGGAAAGCTCATCCCCCCGGTCGTCGCTGGCCCCGCCAAGGCCAAGATCATCCGAGACCACGCGCGCTCGCGCGGGCTCTCGCTGGACGACTGCTTCGCATACTCCGATAGCCTCTCGGACGTTCCGATGCTCTCGGTTGTTGGTCACCCCGCGGTCGTCCACCCCGACGCCGCGCTCGAACGACTCGCGCGCGCCAACCAGTGGCCCGTGCTTCGATTGGACGGTCTGTCGTGAATCATCCCTGCGTCATCACACTGGACAAGAAGAGCCCCCCTCGCACGCTCTTCTCGGGCGACAAGCTCGTGAAGGTCGACCTGCCCGCGGGCACCAGGGTCATCTACACCAAGAGCCCCCTCGCGGGCCTCAAAGACCCCGACGCAGCGATCCGCTACGCGATCAATCACCCCTACGGCTGCGCGCCCCTCTACGCGCAGCTCAAGCCAGGGATGAAGGTCACCATCGCCGTCGACGACATCTCCGTGTGCCTCCCGCCCATGAAGCGCCCCGACGTGCGCCAGCGCGTGCTCGAGATCGTCCTCGAGCAGCTGCGCGACCACGGCGTCGATGATTTTCACATCATCATCGCGACGAGCTTTCACCGCAGGATGCGCGAGTGGGAGCTGCGCAACATGCTCGGCGACAAGATCGTCGACGCGTACTGGCCCAAGCGCCTCTACAACCACGACGCCGAAGACCCGGCGGGGATGAAGTACGTCGGGACCACGGACAACGGCGAGCCCGTCGTGCTCAACCGCCGCGCGGTCGAGAGCGACCTGCTCATCTACGTCAACCTCAACCTCGTCCCGATGGACGGCGGCCACAAGTCCGTCACCGTGGGCCTGTGCGGCTACGACAGCCTCAAGCCGCACCACAACCCGCACGTGATGCGCAAGTGCCACTCGTACATGGACCCGCCCAAGTCCGCGCTCAACACCGTGGTCGAGCGCATGGGCAAGGTCACCGACGCGGCGATCAACGTCTTTACGATCGAGACGACGATCAACAACCGCATGTTCGACAAGCCGTTGGGCTTCCTCGCGAAGAAAGAGGAGGACTACACGATGGCCGAGAAGGCCGCGCTCGACGCGATGATCTACTCGCTCGACCGCACGCCCTCGAACCTGCGCCAAGAGATCTTTCAGCGCGTCCCTGCGCCGTACGAGCTCACCGGCGTGTGGGCAGGCAAGACCGAGCACGTCCACCCGCACACGCTCAAGCGCTGCTTCGAGCAGTACGCGGTGCCCGTGACGGGTCAGGCGGACGTGGTCGTCGCGGGCGTCCCGTACATCTCTCCGTACAACATCAACGCGTACCTCAACCCCCTGCTCGTGCAGGTCATGATCGAGGGCTACCTGCACAACCTGTATCGCGGCGCGCCCGTGCTCAAAAAGGGCGGGACCGTGATCGCGTTTCATCAGTGCACGGACAAGTTCGACCCGGATCAGCACGCGCCGTACATCGAGTTCGTGCACCGAATCCTCGCTGAGACGCGGGACGCGATGACCATGCACAAGAAGTACGAAGAGGAGTTCAGCAAGAACCCGTCGTACATCGAGCTGTACCGCAAGGGGCACGCGTACCACCCGGTGCACCCGTTCTACATGTGGTACTGGGGCGAGGCCGGACGGCAGCACCGCGGGCGGGTGATCATCGTCGGCGCGGACAACGAGTACATCCCGAAGCTGCTCGGCTACGAGACCGCGCGCACCTTCGCGGACGCGCTCGAGATGGCCAAGGACACCCACGGAAACAGCCCCGAGATCACGTGCATGAAGGTGCCCCCGATCGGGATGGTGGACATGACCCCGTCGGGATCGAGCGCGGTGAGCACCAGCAGCAACGCTGCGCTCGCCGCGCACGGAGGCGAGGCGTGAGCGAGATCGTTCGCAGTGACGAGAGCGCGACCGAAGTGAGCGCGCGGCCCGTCATCGACGTGGGCAACGCGCTCGACGGCGCTCGTCTCGTCGTCGTTGGAGGAACGGGATTTCTCGGCAAGGTGTGGCTCGCGCAGGCGCTGCACCGCTACCCCAACGTGGGCAAGATCTTCTTGGTCGTCCGCGCGAAAAAGGGCATGGACGCGGACACCCGCCTGTGGCGCGAGATCGTCACCGCCGGGCCCTTCGACGCGCTGCGCGCGGACATGCCCGGCGCCGCGTTCGAAGACTTCATCCGCGCCAAGATCGAAGCGGTCGACGCGGACGTGGGCAAGTTCAACTGCGGGATCACCGACGAGTGGATCGCCGAGCGCGCTGGCACCGTGGACGCCCTCGTCAACGTCGCTGGCGTCGTGGATTTCAACCCGCCGCTCGACGAAGCCGTGCTCGCCAACGCGCGCGGCGTCGCGCACCTGGTGGAGCTCGCCAAGGCGCTCGGCAACGTCCCCGTGCTGCACACGAGCACCGCGTACGTCGCTGGCTACCGCCGCGGAAAAATCCGCGAGATCGACCCGAGGGACTTTCCCTTTCCCAAGTGCGACGAGATCGACCCGACGCGGTGGAACCCCATGCGCGAGATCGACGAGTGCCTCGCGCTCGTCGACGACGTGAAGCGCCGCGCCAAAGAAGCGCACCGCCAGACGGAGCTCGACGCCAAGGCCCGCGAGAACCTCGAGCGCAAGGGCGAGCCCACGACGGGCCCCGTGTACGAAGAAGAGCGCGCGCGGGTCGAGCGCAAGTGGCTCGAAGCGCAGCTCGCGGACATCGGCCAAGAGCGCGCCAAATACTGGGGCTTCACCAACGTGTACACGTACACGAAGAGCCTCGGAGAGCAGGTCCTCGCCAACTCGGGGCTGCCCTTCACGCTCGTGCGACCGACGGTGATCGAGTCGACCGTACGCTACCCTTTTCCTGGGTGGAACGAGGGCATCAACACGATGGCCCCGCTCATCTACCTGTGCATGAAGGGGCACATTCAGATCCCCACGAGCGAAGAGTGCTCGCTCGATGTGATCCCCGCGGACATGGTGACCTCCGCGATGACCGCCGCCCTCGGCGCGATGCTCACCGGCAACGCGAAGCCCGTCTACCACGTCGGGTCGAGCGACTCGAACACGCTGCACATGGTGCGCTTGATCGAGCTCACGGGCCTCTACAAGCGCAAGCACTACCAGCGCACGGGCAAGGGAAACCCCTTTCTCAACATGGTCCTCTCGCAGATCGAGCCGCAGCCGATCAGCGTCGATGGCTTCTATCAGCACGGCGCTCCCGCGATCGCGTCGGCCGCGAAGGGCATCGCCGGGCTGCTCAAGAAAGCATCGATCGGCCCCATCGCGAGCCTCGCGAAGGGCGCGGCGAAGGCCATCGAGGGCTACAGCGACCTCGCGAGAAAGAACGGCGAAATCTGGGAGCTGTTCATCCCGTTCACCGCGGAGACCGCGTACGAGTTTCGCTGCGACGAGACCCGCGCGCTCTTTCGCGACCTCTCTGAGCACGACCGCGAGCTGCTCGACTTCTCGCCGGACAAGATCGACTGGCGCGTGTATCTGCACGACGTTCAGATCCCGGGCCTCGAGAAATGGTGCTTCGGTCAGATCGACGAGAAGCTCGAGAAGAAGACCAAGGCCCTGCGGCCGTACACGTCCCTGCGGCAGATGCTCGAAGAGCGCGTCCAGCGCACGCCGCACGCGACCGCGCTGTGCCGCTTCGAGCGCGACGGCGTGGCGCAGATCACGTACGCCGAGCTCGGTGAGGCTGTCAGCGCCGCCGCGGCTCGCCTGCACGCGCTCGGCGTCAAGCCCGGCGACCGCGTGGCGATCGCTGCGAAGAACCACCCCGCGTGGGTGATCGCTTATTTCGGCGCGGTGCGCCTCGGCGCGGTGCTCGTCCCGATGGACGCGAGCCTCGAGGCAGAGCCGTTCACCAACGTGCTCGCGGCGTCCAAAGCGCGGGTGCTCGTGTGGGACAGCGAGTGCGCGCAGAAGCGCGAGGCGACGGTGCGCGCGCGGTGCAGCGACGTGGTGCTCGCGGACCTGCACGTGCTCGCCGAGCCTTCGTCGGCGCTCGTGCCGCCAGAGGTCCCGACGCCCAAGAGCGACGAGCTCGCCTCGGTGATCTTCACCAGCGGAACGACCGGGACGCCCCGCGGCGTCATGCTCACGCACGGCAATTTCTGCTCGCTCGTGGCAGCGCTTTCGCCAGTGTTTCCGCTGACCGAACGCGATCGCGCCGTGAGCGTCCTGCCGCTGCACCACACGTTCGAGTTCACCTGCGGGCTCTTGCTGCCGCTCTCGCGCGGCGCGCAGATCGTGTACCTCGACGAGCTCACGAGCGAGCGGCTCGGCGAAGCGATGAAGACCGTGCGCGTGACGGCCATGGTGGGCGTCCCCGCGCTGTGGCAGCTGCTCGAGCGCCGCATCGAAGCGAAGGTGGCCGAGCGCGGGACGTTCGCCAAGAACGCCTTCGACATCATGCTCGACGCCAACCGCGTGCTCGGCAAGAGCATCGGCGCCGACGCAGGAAAAGCTCTCTTCGGCGCGGTTCACGACGAGCTCGGCGGAAGCGTTCGCTTCTTGATCTCCGGCGGCGCCGCGCTGCCGAAGGACACGGCGAGGCTCTTTCAAGGGCTGGGATTGCACTTGTCCGAGGGCTACGGGCTCACCGAAGCCGCGCCGGTGCTCACCGTGCAAAAGGGCGGGCCGGGGCGGCCGGTCGGGGTCGTGGGCGTTCCAGTGCCCAACGTCGAAGTGAAGATCTCGACGCCCGACGCGAGCGGCGTCGGCGAGGTCCTCGCGCGCGGACCCAACGTGATGATCGGCTACGCGGACGACAGCGACGCGACGGCCAAGGCGCTCGACAGCGACGGGTGGCTGCACACGGGCGACCTCGGGCGCATCGACCGCAAGGGCCGCCTCGAGCTCGTCGGACGCAGCAAAGACGTGGTCGTCACCGCGTCGGGAGAGAACATCTACCCCGACGACATCGAGCGCGCCGTCGGCGAGCTCAGCGAAGTGCGCGAGTGGTGCCTGCTGGGCGTGGCCGACCCCAAAGGTGGCGAGAAGCTCGCGTGCGTCGCGGTCCCCCCGCGCCTCGCAGAAGGCGAAGAAGAGACCGCAGAGAACACGGGCTCGGTTCGCCACGAGAAGGCTCGCAAGGCGCTCGAGCGCGCGTTTGCGAAGCTGCCGATGAACCAGCAGCCCGCGATGGTCTTCATCGTCGAGGCGGACCTGCCGCGCACTGCGACCCGCAAGGTGCAGCGCAACAAGGTGAAGGACATCGCCGAGCGCCTCGCGGAGGCGCAGCGCGCGGCCAAGCAAGGGGCGTCGCGCAACGCGCGCTCCGCGGGGCACACGGCGTCTGTCGTCCGCGCGGCGGTGGCGTCGATCGCGAGAAAAGACCCGTCGATCATCACGGCCAACACGCGGCTGCGCGACGAGCTCGGCTTCGACTCGCTGATGGCGATGGAGCTCGCGACGACGCTCGAGTCCGTGCTCGGGACGCACCGCATCGGCGAAGAGCTCTTGAAGATCGACACGGTGGGCGCGCTCGAAGAGGCGCTCGGCGTGCAGGTCGAGAGCGCGATCGCGGCGCGGTCGAAGACCAACGAGGTCGCCGAGAGCGAAGAGCCAGAGAAGACCGAGCTGCCCGACGCGCTGCGCGACCTCGGACGCGCGGCGGCCGCCGTGGCGCAGCGAGAGTTCTACGAGCGCGCGCTCAAGGTGACGGTGACAGGAAAGGCCTTCATCCCGCACAACCGCAGCACGTTGGTCGTGGCCAACCACTCGAGCCACCTGGACATGGGCCTGGTGAAATACGCGCTCGGGACGTACGGCAAAGACCTCGTGGCGCTCGCGGCGAAGGACTATTTCTTCGAGGGAAACCGCGTTCGAACGATGTTCGTCGAGAACTTCACGAACCTCGTCCCGCTCGACCGCAACGCTGGCATGCGGCAGACGCTGCGCGCGGTCGGCTCGCTCATCGACGAGGGCAAGACCGTGCTGATCTTCCCCGAAGGGACGCGCAGCACCGACGGGACGCTGCGCCCCTTCAAGGGCGCGGTGGGCTACCTCGCCCTGCAGCACCGCGTGGACCTCTTGCCCGTGTACGTGGGCGGGACGTTCGAAGCGCTGCCCAAGGGCGCCAAGTGGCTGCGCCGCCGGGACGTGAGCGCGAAGATCGGTCTGCCGCTCGAAATCCAAGAGATCGAGCGCTTGTGCGAGGGCCTCGGCCCCGTCGATCGCGCCCGTCGCGTCGCGCAGATGTGCCAGAAGGCCATCGAAGAGCTCAAGGCGGGTCGCGTCTTGGACCTGCGCTCGATCGAGCGCTGGGACGAAGACGAGAGCGAGCGCGTCCACCCGTTGGTGTCTCTGTTCGACGAGCTCGGACGCAAGTTCAAGCCCGGCGCCGTGAGCGATCCAGTGAGCTTCTATTTCACCTTGGGCAACGAGCCCGAGGCGAAATGGACGGTGAAAGTGGACTCGCGCGCGTGCTCGCTCAAGCAGGGCAAGCCCGACGGCGGCAACGCCGATTGCGTGCTCAAGACCACGGCGGACATCTTCACGAAGATCGTTCGAGAGAACTACACGCCGGGCGCGAGCGAGTTCATGGCGGGGCTCATCAAGAGCAACGACGTGGCGCTGCTCGAGACCTTTCAGAAAGCGTTCGGCCTGGGGGGATGAGCGTCGTCCGGCTTTGCGCCGGACTTGTCAGGCGACAGAGAGCGCGGTAAACGGCCCGCCGCTCGAATTCTCGCACACGTTTTTCACACTCAGGAGTCACACGGATGTCCCTCTCTCGTTCGCTCGTCGCCGCCCTCGCCCTCTCGCTCGTCGCCTGCGGAGGCGCCACGCCCTCCGGCGACGCCGGCAACGACAGCTCGACCACGCAGGACACCGGCGTTTCGCCTGGGACGGACAGCGGCATGATGATGACCACCGACGCCGCGGCGGACGGCGGCGGATCGGGCGGCGGGACGTGTGGCCAGACGGCGATCAACTGTGTCTGTCAGTGCGGCATGAACGCCGCCTGCCAGAACCAGTGCATCAACGCCAACATGGCGTGCGGCCAGTGCGTCGGGCAGGCGCAGCTGAGCTGCTGCCCCGCGGAAGCAACGGCGATCGAGCAGTGTCGCGTCGCAGCGCAGATGCCCTCCGACGCGGGCCCTGCGTGCATGGATCAGGCGTGCCTCGCGCAGCGCTGCGCGGCGCAGGTGATGGCCTTCCAGACGTGCTTCGCGACGGCGCAGCAGAACAACATGGCGTGCCGCACGGCGCTCGGCGGCTGCTTCGGCAGCTTCCCGATCACCTGCCCCATGATGTGATCGATCGGGGGCCCGCGACGGGCCTCTGACACGCCGCGCGGGGAGTGCGCGGCCCCTTAAACCCGCTGCGCAACGCCGCTCACGGAGCGCGAAGCGCCATCGACGGGTGCGCGGTGACCCGCGCGAGCGCCGCGAGGCAGGCCCAGCCGATCGCGAGCCCAGCGCTCGGGTGAATGATCACCCACACCGATCGACGCTCGCGCGAGCCGCCGATGGCGCCCCCGAGGCACCAGTACGACGCTTCGCGCGTGGCGACGCGGTATCCGATGGGAGCCATGGTGGGCGCGTCGTGGTCGAGCTCCATCACGGCGGCGCTCGCGAACAAGCGACAGCGGCGCTCGGCGAGGTCGACCGCCTCGTGCAGGTCGAGCGAGCCGCGGCCGCGGCCGAGGCGCATCTCGCCGTGCTCATCGGCGACGAAGGCCGCGAGCACTTCGCTGTGGGCGAAGAGCGAGTCGGCCTCGTCGAAGGGTTCGTCTCCGATGGCCCACTCGGACTCGGCGTGCGCGAGCGCCGCGGCCTGCGGCAACGAGCCCTCGGCGCTGACGATCTTGCCCGCGAGCGGCAGCAGGGCCGAGCCGAGGGTGACCGAGGAGCCGAGGTAGAGCCACACCTGGTCGCGCGAGCCTGTGATGTGCGCGCCGACGAGGGCGTTGGCGGTCGAGTGCGCGGCGACGAGCGAGGCGCCGTCGTCGAGCGCTTGCAGCAAGCGCAGGCAGCGATCGCGGTCGACGAGGACGCGACCGGCGCTGTCGATGGTGTGTCCGTCGCGCAGGACTTCGACGCGCTCTGCGCCGCGGACGGACACGAGCACTTCGGCTGCCGCGAGGGCTGGCGAGGACTCGTCTGGCGTCGCGGCGCTCGGCGGTCGGGTGAACAACGCGCGGGTGAATCGGCCGGACTCGAGCAGCTCGTTGCTCTGCGCGCCGAGCTGAATCACCAGGGATTCAAAGGAGAACGTGAGGCGCTCGTCGTACTCGCCGAAGCGCGAGCGATCGAGAAACATGCTCTGGCCGGGCTGGCTCTTGGCGAGCGCGCCGAGGGCGCTGACGAGCTGCTTCTCGAGCGACCAGCGGATGTCCTCCCACGACGCCAGGCCCCAGCGCGCGAGGGTCTCACCGAGCGGAACGCGCTCGCGGCGGCTCTCGTCGAAGGCCGTTCGCAGGTCGGCGTCCGAGAGCCCGCAGCGCTCGCGGAGGGCGCTGACAAACGAGAGGGGCCGCGACGCTTCGACGGCCCACGCGACGCGTCCGTGCTGCAAGAACACGTGCACTTCAGCGCTCGCGCTCGCGCTGATGAACTCGCCCGACGCGTCGCGCTCGACGTGCCGCGCCAGCTCGGCCAGGGCCGAGTGCCGCGGAACCATCTCTCGCTGATGTTGATCGACCATAGACTGCGAACCAGCTCGCGTGTCCGACGCGTCACGGACCAGTTGGACCACCGCTGGCGCGACGCGGGACCACAGGTCGGGTTCACTCTCAGTATTCAGGGCGCGATTGGGGGCGCGCAAGCGCAAGTTTTGTCGAGTTGCTCAAAATTCACTTCACCGCAGAAAAACAGCGCTCGCCAGCGAGCCCTCGACGTGCGATGCTACGCACATCACACGCCACTCGATATGCGCCGTTGAAGCATTCACCGGCGCGACCGGGCGGCTGCTTCCCGGTTCGCCGTCGCCCACGACTCACTGCACGAGCCGCGCAGAGCGGTGCGTTGGGTCGCCAACGCAGCGACGGAGTCCGAGCCACCCATGAGCTGGTCCCACTGGTTCGATCTCACCTCGAACGAGATTTCAAACGTCGTCCCAACGACGTCCGGCGTCTTTTGCATCGCGCGCAAGACGTCCATGATCGAGTACCCCGACCGCGCGAGCTCGACGGTCCTTCTCGGCGTAGCGCCGGGTCGGCAGCGCGGGCTTCGCTCGGTCTTGCTCGAGTTGTCAGCGAAGAAGCGAGACGACCTCGAAGCGCAGCGCAAGCACGGAGACGGGCTTCGCTTCTGCTTTCAGGGCAACCTCGGCGACGCGGCGGCGTCGCTCTACACCGCGCTCGTCGTGGATTTTACCAAGCAGCACGGCGCCGCCCCCTGCTGCAACGCGGAGCGCAGCCAATGACCGTTACCCCCAAAGCCCCTGCACGCAAGCGCGCCAGCCGCGCCAAGCCCGCCGCTGACGCCAAGCCCACGGCGGCCACCGTCCGCTATGTGCGGCACAGCAAGCGCCCCGACTGGGGCATCGGCCGCGTCACCGACGAGTTCGTCGGGCTCGTGCGCGTGCGCTTCAGCGACGGGGTGTCCCGTGAGTTTCGCGACTCGGTGCTCGAGCCCGTCGACGTGACCGAGCTGTCCGAAGCGGCGTTTGCCACGGTGAGCGAGCCGGACGCCCCGCGCCCTGCGCCCGCGCCCACCCGCGTTCCGCGCGTGCGCAAGACCACGTCGGACTGAATCACCGCTCAGAGCCAGCGGTACGCGTCGCGCATCACCTCGCGGCCGTCGCGCTCGACGAGCGCGCCGTGCGCGAGGAGCACCCGGTCGAAGTCCCACTCGAGGATCCGGTCGACCTGACGGCGTCCCAGGCGCCAATCGGTGACCGCGAAGTACTCGAGCCAGCCCTTTCCTGGAGCGGTGTTGCGCATCAACTGCGCGGCGGCGCGCGTGACGAGCGAGGGGTGCTTGGACAGATTGAGCAGCGCGTCGGCGCAGATCATCGTCTTGCTCGCGCGGTGAAAGAACACCACCTCGCGCTCGAAGCGCGCGTCGAACCGCGCTTGATCGAGGGTGCCCTCCCACAACGAGAGCGGCGCATCTCCGAGGACGGGGCCCCACGAGAGGTCCGCGCGCTTCGCGGCGAGCCCAGGGCACGGGCAGAAGGTCGCCTTCGGGTACGCGCGCATCCATTCGCCCGCGTACAAGTGATGAAACAAGCTCGACGAGACAACGGCGCGCACCTCGCCGAGCGCGTCGACGGCGGCGCGCGTCGCGCTGTCGAGCGCCACGGGGCAGTGCACGAAGAGCCCTCCGTCCTCGAGCCGCGCGACGGTCATCCGCGTCCCCGTCTCGATCCCCCAGAACCGCTGCGAACGGGCCGTGGTCCACAGGCCCTCTGCGATCGTGTCGAACATCGCGCGCGATGGTGCCAGCGCGCGAGACGGGCCGCCATCGGTCCGGCGATCCATCGCTGAGCGCTGCGCGGCCCGCGCTGTTCAGCGGGTCTTCGTCAGCGCGCGGCGCAGGGCGTCGAGCAGGGCGTCGGCGGAGTACGGCTTCGCGAGAAAACCGTCGAGCGAGTCGCCGATCACGGCCGAGAGCTTTCCGTTCGAGTCGAGGCCGCTGCAGCCGATGATCTTCACCGTCGGGTCGATCGAGCGCAGCGCCACGACCGTGGCGGGCCCGTCCATCACGGGCATGGACATGTCCGTCAGGACCAGCGCGATCTCGTGCGGCTGCCTCGCGTACAAGCCTACGGCTTCGGCGCCGTGGCTCGCCGTGAGCGCGCGATAGCCGAAGCGCTCGAGCGTGCGCGCGGTGAGCCTTCGAATGGGCTCTTCGTCGTCGACGACCAGCACGAGCTCGCCGTTGCCGCGCGCGAGGCCCGCGTCGCCCGCGTTCGATCGCGGCTCGATCGACACCGGAATCACCGCAGGAAAATACACTTTGAACCGCGTCCCGCGCCCCACCTCCGAGTAGACGTGGATGAAGCCCGAGTGGCTGCGCACGATCGCGTGGCACGTCGAGAGCCCGAGCCCGGTCCCTTTTCCGATCTCTTTGGTCGTGAAAAACGGGTCGAAGATCCGATCGAGGTGCTCTTTCGAAATGCCCGTGCCCGTGTCCTCGACGCGCAGCAACACGTAGGGGCCGGGCTTCGCGTCGACGTTGATCCCCGCGTACACCTCGTCGATCGTGACGGGCTCGACGCTGATCGTGAGCGCGCCACCCGAGGGCATCGCGTCCCGCGCGTTGACGCAGAGGTTCATCAAGAGCTGGTGCATTTGCGTCGCGTCGGCGCGCACCTTCCAGCCGTCGGTCGCGTCGCTCGAGGTCGTCTGGATGTTCTTCGGCAAGCTGTCTCGCACGATTCGCAGGACGTCCTTGGCGACCGCGCCGAGGTTGATGTCCGAGCGCGAGTCCATGAGCGTCCCGCGCGCGAACAAGAGCAGCTGGCGCACCATGTCTGCCCCGCGCTGCGCGCAGCGCTCGAGCATGCTGAGGTCTTCGAGCTTGTCCGGGTCGCGCTCGCCTTCGCGCAGCATCGAGACCGACGTCATGATGGGCGTGAGCACGTTGTTCAAATCGTGCGCGATGCCCCCGGCGAGCGTCCCGATGCTCTCGAGCCGCTGCGCGCGCAGCAGCTGCGCTTCGACGGCCTTTTGCTGGGTGATGTCGGTGTTGATCACCAAGATGCGCTGCGCGTCGCCGCGCTCGCCGCGCAGCAAGCTCCAGCGAGAAGCGACCGTGCGCTGCTGCCCCTGCGCGGTGCGCAGCTCGAGCTCGCCGACCCACGCGCCCGAGGCGATCACCTCGCGCAGCTGCCTGTCGTACAGCGCCGGGTCGACGCGCAGCAGGACGTCCGCCGCGCGTCCCATGGCGTGGTCTTTGGACCAGCCGAGCAGGCGCTCGGCGCCGTGGTTCCAGTACGAGATCTTGCGCTGCGGATCGTGGACGAAGATCGCGTCCTGCGCGTGATCGAGCAGAGTGGCCTGGTCGATCAGCTGCTCGATCGCGGCGTGGCGGTCGGTGATGTCCGCGAAGAACACCGCGATCCCGCCGTCCGACGGGTACGCGCGAACGTCGAGCCACAGCTCGAGCGGGCTGAAATACGTCTCGAAGCGCACGCTCTCGGCGTCCTCGCGCGCGCGCCGCAGCTCTCGCTCGAACACGCTGCCTCGAAGCTGCGGAAACAACGCCCACAGCGACGCGCCGAGCATCTCGCCCCGCGCGCGTCGCAGCAGCCGCTCGGCCTCGGAGTTGACGAACGTGAGCGTCTCGTCGGCGTCGAGCATCAGAAAGCCCTCGGCCACGTTTTCGAGCACGGCCGAGAGGCGCCTGGCGAGGCTCGCGGCCTGTTCGCCGAGCAGCTTGGACTCGTGCACGTCGATGCCGGTGCCGTACCAGCACACCACCACGCCGTCGCGGTCGCGCACGGGCTCGGCGTTGACGTGATGCCAGCGCTCTTGCCCGTCCGAGCCGCGGCGAACGCGAAACTCCACGTCGTACGTGCTCTCGGTCGCGAGGCAGCGCTGCCACACGGGGATGATCCGCTCGAGGTCCGCCGCAGGGACGCACGGCTGCCAGCGCGAGGCGGCCTCGGTGTCCTCGGGCAAACCCGTGTATTCGAAGAACTTTCGGTTCGAATAGTCCACGGCCCCGTCGGGCGTCGCGCTCCACACGATGAACGGCATCGCGTCGGCGAGCTGTCGAAACCGCCCCTGGCTCTCTTCGAGCGCGACGCTGAGCGATCGCAGCTTCTCGACGAACGACGCATCGTCGCTCGCCCGCGTCCCTACTGCTGCCGCGTCCTCGACGCGCTCGTCAGCCATCGCGTGCTCCTCGACAGAGACCGTACACCGAAGCGCCCACTCCGACGAGCGACGCTCCGCTCATAACAATCGCAAAACGAGCAGAGATTCATCGGATCGCTCGAAGCACATTGAATTCGTCCCGAGCGCCCCTTTTGCTCAGCGAGAAGCGACCGATACACACGACGTCCCTCCCTCTGTCCCTGACGTCCGCCGCGCTCGGGAGTCGTCTTCGCGAACATCACAGGGTCGCTCGCGACCGCCGAAGGAGATCGCCCGTGCACAGCTCCACCACCGTGCTGTTGATCGACGACGACGCGATGATCCTCGACGCGCTTCACAGCGTGCTCAAGCGCAAGGGGTTCATCGTGACGACGGCGTCTCGGGGCGAAGCCGCGCTCGCGATCCTGCAAGAGAAGACCGTTGACGTGATCGTGAGCGACATCTCGATGCCCAACATGACGGGCGTCGAGCTCTTGCGCGCGGTGCGCGAGCGCGACGCGGAGGTTCCGGTGCTGCTCATGACCGGCGCGCCATCGGTCGACTCGGCGATCAGCGCCGTCGAGCTCGGCGCGTTTCGATATCTCACCAAGCCCGTCGCCCCAGCGACGCTCGTCGAGTCCGTCGAGCGGGCCGCGCGGCTGGGAGCGCTCGCGCGCCTCAAGCGGCAAGCGCTCGCGCTCATGGGCGGCGCGGACGAGCAGCTCGGCGATCAGCTCGCGCTCGACGTGCGCTTCACAACAGCGCTCGCTCAGAGCTTCAACGCGTATCAGCCCATCGTCGACTACAGCGCCCACAGCGTCTTCGGCTACGAGGCGCTGCTGCGCACCGACGAGCCTACGATGCGAAATCCCGCGGTGTTCATCGAGGCCGCCGAGCGGCTCAACCGCCTCACCGAGCTCGGCCGCGCCAACCGCGCTCGCGTCGCGCGCGACAGCGCGAGCGCGCCCGACGGGGTCAAGCTCTTCATCAACCTGCACTCGAGCGACCTGTCCGACGACGAGCTGTACGCGCCGGACTCTGCCCTCTCGGCCATCGCGAGCCGCGTCGTGCTCGAGGTGACCGAGCGCGCCTCGCTGCACGGCGTGACGAACCTCTCGGCGAGGATTCAATCGCTCAAAGCCATGGGATTCGAGGTCGCGATCGACGACCTGGGCGCGGGCTACGCAGGGCTCACGAGCTTTACGCAGCTCGACCCGCAGGTGACCAAGCTCGACATGTCTCTCATTCGAGACGTCGACGCCGACCCGCGACGGCAAGAGATCATCCGCTCGATGACCGCGCTCTGCGGACAGCTCGGGATGCTCGTGGTCGCCGAGGGCGTCGAGACGCGGGCCGAGCGCGACATGCTCGTCTCGCTCGGCGCGAATCTGTTTCAAGGGTATTTGTTCTCGAAACCGCAGCGAGGATTCGTCGCGCCAGAGTGGTGACGCAGCGGCGGCGCATCGAGAGCGATGGGCGGGCGCTCGTCGCTCTCGATCCTCACCACCGCAGCGAGAACACCGCGCGGTTGTGCTGCGCGCCGTCGATCCGCGGGTCGTCGACGACGCCCGTCTTCACGCCGCACGTCTCGAAGGTGGTGCTCATCGCGCCCGCACCCGAGACGAAGAACGCCATCGCCACGTTCTTCGCGCCTGGCATGGACATCACCATCTCGCCCGCGCGCGCGTGGATCGCTCTGTACTCGTAGAGAATCCCCTTGGTGGTCGCCTCGGCAAACGACTGCATGCGAGACAAGAACGTCGTCGGCTTGAGCCCGAACAGCCGCGCGAATCCCTGCACGAGCGGCGCGAACATCGGCATCGCCGCCACCGTCGACTCGTGCCCACACCGGCGCACGAGCGACAGGCCGCCGTGCTTCTCGATCGCGACGTCGAGCGCCTCGGTCACCGTGTACGCGAGCCACGCAGCGCCCAGCGGAGGGGCGTCGAGCAGCGCCTGCGAGTCCCGATCGAGCAGCGCGCGCACGGCGTTGTAGTGCTCGGTCTTGCGCAGCCACGCGACGCGGTTGAGCCACTGGCTGGCGCGCACTTGCGGCAACGAACTAGTCGGCTCCGGTGCTCCCACCAACGGATCGTAGCACCGCCGGTGCGCGCTGCAAAAAGCCCCGCCGATCGACGGCGCTCAGCGGGCGATCACCGCACCCACTTCGCGAACAGCGCCTCGTCCCAGCCGCCCATGAGCTGGTCGTCGACGGCGATCGTGGGCGCTCTGAGCGTTCCGCTCGTCCCGAGAAACGCGCTCGCGATCTCGTCGTCCGTGGCCTTCTTCGGGTCGAGCTCGACGAGCTTCGTCCCCTTCTTCGCGAACGCCACGCGAAACTCTCGCACCAGCGCCACCGTGTCCTCGCGAGACACCGGCTGCTTGCGCACGTCTTCGAACTCGAAATCGACCTTGTTTCGCGCGAGAAACTCTCGCACCGGGCGACAGCCCGTTCACGCTCGGCCGTAGAACTTGATCGTCTTCGTCATCGCGACGGACTTACACCACACGCTGGCGCGCTCGTCACGTTCGACGCCGAGCCCGCGGCGGACGCAGCGCCACGAGGGAGGGATCGGCCGCGACGGACGCGGGCAGCTCTGCTCCTTCGGCGAGCCGCTCGCGCACCCGAGCGAGCACCGACGCGTCCCGCGCGCGCTGCGCGTCTGTTCGCTTTCGCGCTGACAACAGCGCGGGGCCCACGCGGTCGATCGCCGAGAGCCGCTCGAGGTTGCGATCGAGAAACGACCAGTACATCGGCGTCAGCGGACACGGCCGCGTCGCGTCGCGACCGCTCGGGTCGAAGCGGCAGCGCTTGCAGTGGTCGCTCATGCGATGGACGTAGCCCGCGCCCGAGACGTACGGCTTCGTCGTCATCACCGCGCCCGCGCCGAAGGTCCCCATCGCCAGCACGTTGGGCTCGACGACCCAGTCGTACGCGTCCGTGTACGCGAGCCAAAACCAGTCGCTGAGCTCCCTCGGCTCGACGCCGAGCAGCGTCGCGATGTTCGAGAGCACCATCAGCCGGGTGATGTGATGCGAGTAGCCCGTGCGCCACACCTGGCTCAGCGTGCGGTCGAGGCAGCGGAGGCCTGTCTCGCGGGGCTCCCAGAAGGCGCGCGGCAGCGCTTCGTGCGCGTCGAGCGCGCTCGGCCTCGCGTCGGGCGCGACCGTGCGAAACCCGTCGGTGCGCTCGTGCACGTGCCGGACGAACTCGCGCCACCCGAGCACCTGACGCACCAGCCCCTCGACGCTCTGCAGCGGCGCGCGCCCCTCTTCGAGCGCGCGGGTCGCCATCGCGATCACCGCGTGCGGCGCGATGCGTCCCACGTTGAGCAGCGACGAGAGCTGCGTGTGAAACAACGTGGGCTCCTCGTCGCTCATCGCGTCTTCGTACGGCCCGAAGTGCTCGACGCACGCGCGCGCAGCGAAGGCCATCATCGCCTGCGCGTCCCCTGCGCTGCACGGCAGGGCGAAGTCGTCGAGCGTCCCGTAGTGCGCAGGCCAGCGGCGCTCGATCAGCGCGAGCACCTCGCGCGTGACCTCGTCGGGCTCGAAGCGCGGAGCCCGCGGCGCCGCGGGAGTCCCGCGCCAGCGCTCGCGGTTGTCGCCGTCGAACGAGAAGCGCCCGCCGAGCGGCTGGCCCTCGGCGCTCATCAGCGCGCCGGTCCGTCGCCGAACGTGCCGATAAAACGCGTCCATTCGCCACGGTGCTGACTCGCCGCACGCGCGCGTGAAGTCCTCTTCGCTCGTGAGCCACCGCTCGCTCGCGACGACGCGCAGGCCCTCGACGGACGCGAGCTCTTCGCGCAGCTCTCGCTCGGCCGGGCGCTCGACGAGCACCTCTCGCCGTGGGTGCTCGCGCATCGCAGCGCGAAGCTGCGCGGCGAACGTCGCGTCTCCCGCGAGGTAGAGCACGGCGAACCCGCGCTCGGCCGCTTCGAGCGCGAAGTGCCGCTCGTTGGACAGCAAGAACGCGAGCTTCTTCTTGTGATACCTGCGGCGCGCGGGCTTGTCCGCGGACTCGATGAAGACCAGGCACGTCTGCGCGGGGTCCGCGCGGGACGCGAGCCCGCGATCGAGCGAGAGCTGATCGTACGGGACGTAGATCCACTGCTTGTCTCGCAGCGATCCTTGCGCCGCGGTCCGCTCGGCGAGCGCGCGGAAGAAGCTCACGATCGCGCCTCGGTCCTCGCCGCGGTTCGAGCGGCGCGTCGACGCTCGACGCGGCAGCGCTCGCTGCATGTCAGCACTTCAGCCCAGCAGCGAGCCCAGCGCTTGCGCCAACGAAAGGGACGCCCGCACTGCACGCAGACCTTCTCGGGCAGGTCGCTCACGCGCTTCATCGTCTCGGCTTCGATGCGCGCGACCGTCGCGCGTTGCCGTCGCGCGCTCACGCAATCGCGGGATACCTGGCGATCACCGCGGCGTACGACGCGCGCACCATCGCTTCGAGCACCGTGGCGTCGACGTCCGAGAGCTTCGTGAGGTAGAGGCACGACTTCGCGATCGAGTGACGACCGAGCTTCTCCAAGAGCGCGCCGCGCGACTCGAAGCCGTCCAAGAAGTACAGCGCGAGGTTCTTGGCGCGCGGAGAGAACCCGATGGCCATCCAGTCTCCGCTGCGGCCGCTCTCGTACGCGTAGCGAACGGCGCCGAACCCCACGATGGCGCTGCCCCACATCGTCGCGGGCTGCCCGGTCCACTCTGCCAGCCAGCGGGCGAGCGTCTGCGCATCGGCGCGCATCGGCTCGGCCACCGACGCGAGAAACGCGTCCGCCGACGCGACGGTCTTCACGGTCTTCAGCGCCGCGGGCTTCTTCGCCGCGGGCTTCTTCGCCGCGGGCTTCTTCGCTGCGGGCTTCTTCGCTGCGGGTGTCTTCGCGCTCGTCATGCGGTGCTATTGAACAACACAGCGACATTCGATGCCCAATAACCGCTCGCGCTGGACAGGACTGTGGGTCGCCGACGACGGACGCGCGCTCGCGATCGAGCCGAAGGACGCGATCGTCCGCGTGACGCTCTCGGACGAAGACGGCGCGGCGCGCAACGACGTCGCGCACGAGACCCACGCAAACGAGCTCGCGTGCGACGCGCTCTTGCTGCGGCTCTCTCTCGACGACGCCCTCGGCGCGCTGCGCGCGAGCGACGGAGCGCTGTTCGTCGCCGTCGATTCTCGCCAAGATCCCCACCCGCGCTGCCGGCCTCGCTCGTCCTGCTGGAAGCTCTCGTCGTCGCCCTCGCGACCGACGCTGACGGGCCGACCCGAGCCGGTCGAGCGCGCCGCGCGATGGTGCGACCCTCGCTGCGCGCGGTGCGCGATGCGCTGCGCCATCGTCGAAGCGGCGGACGACTCGGGCACCGGGTGGCGCCAGCAGTTTGTCTCGCTCTTGTGCGCGCGGTGCGGGCGCTGGTCGCTCTGGCACTACGACGACTGACCGGCGGCGCACGGGCGAGTGCGCGCGACGCACGTTCTGCACGGCGGAGAAGGCGTTGGGGCGACGAATGGCAGCGATGCATTCGTGGCACGCGATTCGCGAGCGAACCCGAGGAGGAGAACGCCACGATGCGCATCGCTCTTTCGATCGTGCTGACGCTGCACGGGATCATCAGCGTGCTGGGGTTCGTCAAAGCGTTTTCGCTCGCGCCGCTGCCGCAGCTCGCGCTGCCGATCACCAAGGCGATGGGGCTCGTGTGGCTCGCGTCCGCGGCGCTGTTGATCGCGGGCGCGGTCGCGCTCGGGGCGCAGTGGTCGTGGTGCTGGGTCGCCGCCCTCGCGGGCGCGGCGCTCTCGCAGCTCGCCATCGTCCGCTCGTGGAGCGACGCGCGCTTCGGAACCCTCGGAAACATCCTCGCCTTGCTCGTCGCCTTCTACGCTGCCTTCGCGTGGGGTCCGTTCGGCCTGCGCGCGGAGTTCGCGCGACGATCCGCGCGAGCGCTCGACGCCGCGGGCGTTCGGCCGGTCGTGACCGACGCCGACCTCGCTCCGTTGCCGGCCCTCGTGCAGCGCTATCTGCGCTACGTGGGGGTCGTGGGACGTCCGGCGCCGCGCGCGTTTCGTGTGCGATTCAACGGCAGGATTCGCAGCGACGCGAGCGCGCCGTGGATGCCCTTCTCTGGCGAGCAGCTCAGCGTGGTGCGGCCCGCGACGCGGCTGTTCTTCATGCAAGCCTCCCGCGCCGGAGTCCCCTTCGACGCGCTGCACGCGTACGAGAACAACGCAGCCCGGATGCGCGTGAAGGTGCTCGCCATCGCGCCCATGGTCGACGCGAGCGGCGTGGCGTTCTCGCGAACCGAGACGGTCACGCTCTTCAACGACCTGTGCATCATGGCTCCGGCCGCGCTGATCGACGCAGGGATCCAATGGCGGCCGGTGGACGAGCGATCGGTCGAGGCGACGTTCACCAACGGCCCGCACAGCGTGCGCGCGACGCTGGTCTTCGACGGCACTGGAGCGCTGGTGAACTTCTTCTCCGACGACCGACCCGCGCTCGCGTCGGACAACGAGACCTTCGTGGCGCAGCGCTGGTCCACGCCGGTCAGCGAGTACCGCCCGCAAGCGGGCGTGCGCCTCGCGTCCCGCGGCGAGGCTCGCTATCGCGCGCAGTCCGGCGAGTTCGCGTACATCGAGTTCGGGGATCTGCAGATCACGTACGAGTGAGGCTCGACGCGCGTCGGTGTGATCGCTTACGGCTCGCTCACAGTGAAGCCGAAGCGCCTGCGCACCGCGCGCAGCTCTTCAGTGTGCGCCCCGCTCGCGTCTCGCACGAGCAGCGGCGGCTCTTCGCGCTCTGCGTGCGCCCCGCGCTTGCACGCAAACAACGAGAACAGCGGCGCGAGCCCTTCGCGCGGAACCACGTCGCGATGCGCCA
Organism: Myxococcales bacterium; assembly: GCA_013298625.1. Lineage (GTDB taxonomy): Bacteria > Myxococcota_A > Polyangia > Polyangiales. Next base: position 16,010 of record JAAFIF010000093.1, on the reverse strand, counting down.
CCGCGCTGAACCCCGCCTCGTGCAGCGCCGCGAACGCCCGCGCCTTCTGCGCCGTCGGAAAGCAGAACACGAACCGCGCTTCGTCCCGCTCGGACAGCGCCCGCTGCGCCGCCAGCGCGTAATCGTGCACCGTCCCTCGCAGCTCGAACCGCGCGTGCGCCTTCTGCGAGTCCGCAGGAACCACCCCCGCGCTCACGTCGAAGTACGGCGGGCTCCCCGTGACCAGATCGAACGTGCGATCGAAGGTCGTCGTCCGCAGGTCTCCGTGCGTCGCGTGCACGCGCGAGGCGAGCCCGTTGAGCGCGAGGTTCTCTTGCAGCAGCCCGTAGCTCACCGATTGCGCCTCGACGCACCACAAGCTCGCTGCGGGGCCGAGGCCGTGGAGGGTGAGCAACCCGACCGTTCCGATCCCTGTGCCGAGGTCGAGGGACGCGTCGACGGCGGGGCCGTGACAGAGCGCGTAGTACGCAGTCAGAACGTCGTCCGTCGAGTGCCTGTGCCCGCGCTTTCGCTGCAGGATCGACCACGCCCCGGTCAACGCATCCAACGTGATCGGCTCGCCCATCCGTCGCTCGAGCTCTGCCCGTCGCGCCTCGCGCTCGTCGCTGTGATCCACGGGCCGAGGCCACTACTCCCGAAGCGCCTCACCTGTCGAGCGCGACAGCCCTGCTCGCCCGCTCGCGCGCCGAGTCGGCAGGTTGGACGCTCCAACTTGCCAACTCGGCGGGCGAGTCGCCATCTCGAGCGATGAAATACAGGGTTTTCGTCGACACCCGCGCAGACGAACCGCGCGCTCAGCGCGACGAAGGCCAACCGAAGAGCAGCAACGAGATCGCTGGATCGCCCTGGGTCCACGTCGGCGCCGTGAGCTCGAGCTGCACGCCGAAGCCCGCGCTGTCGGACGGCGAGCGACGCCAGTGCAAGCGGCCATAGCCTCCGACGGCGCCGATCCACCCCGCGTGCGCAGCGTCGTCGAGCGTCGGTCCGCCGCGCAGCACCACGCCGGCCGAGACGCTGAACACGCTCTCGTCTCCGCAAGCGATGCTGCCCGATCGACGCGGGCCCTGCGTAAACACCACCACGCCCGGCTGCAGCGCCACGTCGAGCGCGAGCCGCACGCGCGGCCACGGGTCGAGAAGCAACAGCTGCGCGTCCAACGCCGCGACCACCTCGAGCCAGTGCCACCGCACCGAGGCGCCGACGCCGAAGCTCGCCAACGCAGGCAGCGGAGCGATTCGGGTGGCGCCGCCGCCGCGCAGCTCGAGGGCGACTCCGATCGGCCCGTCGAACCATCGCGTCTCGCGCGGGTCGAGGACGGTGATCGCGTAGCGACGCGGCCCGTGTTCGGGGACCGTTGCTCTCGCGGGCGCAGCGAACGTCGCGCACGCAGCGAACGCCACGCTCGCCCCCGGCCGCGCGCAGAGCCGCTGCGTCTCGGCCGATGGCCAGCGTCGCTGCTCGATCAGGCTGCTGCAGACCTGCCTCCAGAGCTCGCTCGCCGCGGGAGCGCCCGGGGCGAGCAGCCCGTCACAGTGCGCGCGGGCTCGCTCGATCACCGAGCTTCGCGTCGGCTCGCGAGCGCTGAGCCCGACCGCGAGCGCGCAGGTGTCTTCGCCGCGCAACGTCTGTCCTCCAGCGTCGCAGTAGTCCTCGAGCGTGACCCGTGCTTCGTGCAGCGCCGCGCGGTCCGAAGAGAGCGCGGGGTCTTCGAGCAAGCGCGCGACGCCTCGGCACGCGCCGCTGCGCAGCGCAGCGCGGCGGCCGTCGACCTCGTACGTGAGCCCGTCGGAGACGAAGCGGCAGCCGAGCAGATAGCGCACGTAGCGCAGCTCGCGCACCGCGCGGCACGCGAGGCGCTCCGCCGCGGGGTCGTCGCACGCGGTGCGAAACCAGCCTTCGCTCGCGTCGAGCGCGGCGGCCACGGTGGTGAGCGAGAGGCGGTCGGACCACCATCCGCCCGAGGCGACCGGCGCCGCGTCGCGCAGCCACGAGACGAGCTGCGCGCAGGCGTTGATGTTGCGCCCGAGGCAGCGCTCGGCGCAGCCGCGCAGGTCGCCGCGCGAGCACTGGGCAGGGGCAGGGTCGAGCTCGGGACGAAGGCAGCGCGGCAGCGGCTGCTCGCGGATCCCGGCGATGGCGACCCAGCTCTGCTCGGTCGAGCGAAAGATCGGGACGACCGGCGCCGGGCACTGCGCGCGCGCCGTCGCTGCGAACAGGGTGACCATCAGCGCCAGCGCCATGGCTGCGGCTCCGCGGATCATCGCGCGCCTCCCGCGGTCGCGTAGCGCACGGGAGCGCCGACCTCCGGGCACTCGGGCGGAGAGTCGATGCTCCACGGGCACGCGTCGCGCGCGGGCGCGGGGTGGTAGAGCCCGAGGCGTTCGGCGGCGATTTCGGCGCGCTCCCACATGGAGACGTACTCTTCGGCCGAGCGGAGCATCACGTCGACGACGGTCTCGTGCACGCCTTGCAAGCGCAGGTCGTGAACGACGTCGGGCAACATCCCCATGTGCGCGAGCCCGTCGCGCGCATAGTCGAAGGTGTGCCGCTGATCCGTGTGCGATGGATTGTCGCGCAGGACGTCGGAGGTCCCGCGGGACTCGATGTGATGGGGGCCGAGTCGATCCATCGCGCAGCGCGGGCTCGACCAGCGATCGGCCGCGAGACGAACGCCCGAGCCATAGGCGACGCCCTGCGCGGGGACGCACGGATGCCGTCCGCTCGCGCAGCGATCGCTCAGCGAAAACGTGTGGTCCCCGGTCCAAGACGGGCCCGTGCGTCGGGGGCCGAACTGGATGTTTCCTCCGTTGGCGTCGGTGCCGAAGCCGACGCCGCTCGGCAGGACGGCGGCGGCGAGCAAGACGTGGTGGGCGAAGCTCTGCGAGGACTGCATCTCGTTCCACGGGAGGGTGTCGGCGGCCCAGGCGCGGTCGCTCGCGCGCTCGACGATGGGCCCGCTGTTGCCGTCGCGCACGAGCCAGCCGTGCTCCTTCGCGATGGTGGTGATCACCGAGACCATGCCGCCAGAGTCGCGGATGCGACGGAGCTCTTCGGGCGTCATGTTTCCCTCTTGCCGCGCGTCGCCGGCCATCAACGCCAGCGCCGTGACGTGCCCGCCCGTGATGGGATAGGCGTACCGATCGCCGCCCGCCGTCCACTGCCCGCGGCGATCATCGGTCACCTCGAGCACGTCCAACGTGCTGCGATCGCTCTGGTGGTCGACGTCGATGATCATTCGTCGCGCCATCAGCTCACGAATGAACGTTCGTCCCAGCGCGGTCAGCCCACGACGGTTGACGGCGCCGACGCCTTCGAGCATCGGGTCGACGAAGGGCAGCCGTCCGTAGTCTCCGAAGTGCCTCGACGCGGGCCAATCGTAGCGATCATCGCTCGAGGCCATCGCCGCAGCGGACGGCCCCGAGAGCTGGTGCTGCAGCCCCGCGCCGCCAAACGCGTTGTCCCAAAAGTGAATGGGAAACATGTGCCGCACGCCGCACGCGTACGCCTCGTCGAGCTTGCGACGGACGAACGCCTCGGTGCACTGCGGGCTGTTGGGTCCGCAGCCGAAGGGCGAGTCGACCTCGATGCCGAGCACGACGGCGAGCTTTCCGTCGGCCATCACGCGGCGCGCCTCGCGCGGGGTCGTCACGATGCGAAACCACCCTCGCCCAGGCCCGCCCCACTGCGCGTCGACGAACGCCTGCGTCCAATACGCCGCGCGGATCTGCCGCTCGGTCGCGCCCTCGTCGTCCGCGCAGCGCGCCTCTTGCCCGCGCGCGAAGCTCACGGCCCCGACGCAGCCCGAGTAGTTGTTGACCGCGAAGCCGACGAGCAGCCGCTGCCCGCCCCGCCACGCGCGATAGAGCATCGCGGGGTGCGAGACGAGGTGCGTCCAGTTGTCCCACCGCGGCCAGTCTCGAAACGTCGGGTAGCCCGCGGCGGGGCTCGCGCCGTGCACGTCTCCGGTCGCGGTCGACAGGATCGCGACGTGCGCGCTGTGATTGGCGGGACACCCGACGCCGTGCGTCTCGAGCGCGCACCACGCGGGGCCCCACACGACGAGGTTGTCGTAGCCGAGGTTGGCCCACGGATGATTGTGTGTGTCCGCGAAGCCGGCAGCGGGCTTCTGCAAGAACAGCTCGATGCGCCCTTGTCCGTCGCTCGCGCTCGCCAGGGTCGCGCCGTGCCTGAGCGCGGTGATCCGCGGCGAGATCAGCGCGCGAACCCGCGTGAGCGCCGAGCACGGCTCGACGTCGAAGTCGAACTCGACGAACGGCTGCGCTCGATACGTGATCGCTCCGCCGCGCAGCTCGCCCTCTTCGCAGAGCCGCGCGAACAGCTGCGTCACCGCAGGGTCGACCGTCGGCGACGCGAGGTCGATCGAGAGCTCGCGCTCGACCTCGAACGGGCGATCGGAGCGGTACGGAGCAAACGCCACGAGCCGCGTCCGAGGAGCGTTGCTTCCGACGGAGACGGCGGCGTTCGCAGGGGCCTGCGACGGCCGCGCGCGCGACGCGCACGAGAGCAGCGAGAGGGCAGAGAGAGACAGCGCGACGATGGACCTCACAGCGCCGACCTCCCCGAGAAGTCCGCGCGAAACGCCTCGAGCGACGGAGCCTCTCGCAGCGACCGCTCTGCCTCGCGCTCGGGCGGACGTCGCGGACCGTCTGCGCGCTCGCCGGGTCCCTGCATCATGCTCGCGGGCATCCAGTCGGACGGGCGCGAGGGCGAGCGCCCGAGCGTCGAGCGACGGGACGCGAGCAGCACGAGCGAGAAGCGATCTTCGGGCGTGCGCGCCGGAGCGCTCAGCTCGAAGCCCGGCGCGGCGTCGAGCGAGATCGAAGCGTCGAGCCCGTCGGCGACGAGCGCGCGAGCGAGCGCGGCGAGCGCCCAGCGACGCAGCTGCTGCCCCTGCTCGCGCAGGGCGCTGTCGATGCGGAGCCAGAGCGCGATCACGACCTGTCCATCCGACGGCAGTCGAACGAGCCGCTCGCGGAGGGCGCGCACGACGACGGGGTCCGAGAAGAGATACCCCGGGTCGTTTTGCGTCGAGAGCGGGGCGCCGTCGACGCGAAGCGAGAACGCGAGGGGGCGCTCGAGGGTCGTGACGCCGTCGACGAGCACGAAGTTGTCCTCGACGCGGACGCTCGCGATGTCGGGTCGCGCGTCGCGAAACGGCCGGCGCACCGGCGCGTCGGTGACGCAGTCGTCGTGCGGGTCGTTGGGGCAGCGATCGGCGCGATCGGGGGCGCCGTCGCGATCGGAGTCTTGCTCGTCGTTGGCGTCGCTGAGGGGCATGGCGCGGCGACGCTCGGTGGCGCGGTCGAGCACGCGCTCGTGCAGCGCGTACGAGAGCCGGGTGCTGAGCGCGAAGTGCCACCCGTCGACGACGCCGAGCTCAGCGATGGGAGAGACGAGCGAGGGCGCGACGGTGACGTCGATGTCTTGCGAGATCACCACAGAGATGGGCGCGCTGAGCTCGACGTGGGGAGAGACGTCGGGGACGAAGATCTGCTGCGCGGCTGCGGCTTCGAGGCCGAGGCGAAGCTCGAACATGCCGAGCGCGTCCGTGTAGAACCTCGATCGAAACGCCCCGGCGAGGGCGAGTCGAAGCTCGTGCGCGCCGACGACGGCGCCGTTGGGCAGCGTGATGGGGCGCGGGCGAAAGTGCGCGCCGACGTTGGCGCCCCAGAGCAGCGCGGGGCCTGCGAGGCGGCCGGGGATGCACGCGAAGAGGCAGCCGCCCAGCAGGACGTCGAGCGCGCCGCGGAGGGTGCGATCGTTGGCGTGGGTGGCGCCGTTCCACCAGCTGGAGTCGAGCTGGAGTTCGCCGGCGAGGTGAACGGACGCGCTCGAGTGTGTGTAGCCGACGGCGCGCACGCGAGCGCCGATGCGCGGGTCCGACACGAATGGGGTGCGCGCGTCGGGGGCGATTCCTGCGCCGCGTCCGCCGCGCTCGAGCGCCATCACCGGAACGCCCGCGTAGAGCATAAACGACTCGTGCGGCGCCACCGAGAGCATGGACTCGAGCGAGAGCAAATCCGTCAGCGCGCGCGGCGGCGTCGACGGGTCGCGCAGCGGCGCCGTGTGGATCCATCGCGTCGAGAGCCCGACGCGAATCACCAGCGGCCAGCCGACCTGGTACTTGGGCACGGCGACCTGCGAGAACGGCTCGCCCGGCAGCGATCCACGAAAGCGATCCACGGCGATCTGCGCGGCTGCTGACTGTGTCATCGCCAGCGACGAGAGCGCGGCGATCACGAGAGAGCACCGCGCCCGCAAGAGTCCCGACATCGAACGCTTGTACCGCATTCGCCGCGCGCGCCATCGCAGAACCGCCCCTCTCAGCGAAGGCGCTGCAGCGAGCGCGCGAAACGACGCCGTCCCGCGCTGACCTCATCAGCCCCCCCGTTGGGCACGAATCAACGACGTCGGTCGGCCTACAGCGCGAGTCCGCTGGCGGTGATCTGATACTCAGTGTTGCGCGTGGCGCCCTGCTTGGCGATGTGGCCTTCGGCGAGCAGCTGTCGCAGGACGCGGCCGAGCGCTTCGTTGGTGGGCTTCTTCTTCGCAGCGGCGATGAGCGCGCTGGCCTTCATCCACTCTTTGGACGATTGCAGGACAGCGACGATGTCGGCGCGCAGCTCCGCGGGCGAGACCGGGGTCTTCTTCGCGACGGGCGCGGGCTTCTTCTTCGGCGCGGGCTTGGCCTTCTTGGCGGGCGCGCTTTTTCGAGCGGGCGATTCTTTCGCGGGCGCCGGCGCGGCCTCTCGGCGCGCGGGCCTGGCAGCTCCTTCGGTGAGCGCCGCGAGCTCGTGGAGCGGGTGCGCGTTGATCGCCTTCACGATCGCGTCGGAGAGCGCGCGGGCGAGTTCGCTGATCTCATTGCGTAGCGACGACTTGGACATGCAGAGCCTCCTCTTCGCACGATCGATGACCGCGCGTTTAGTGCGTGACGGGTCGTATTCGTACACCAGCGAACGTCGAGAATCCATCGCGCGGGCGACTTCGAAGCGAAGAGTCTACAGAACTCAGGCGGATTGTGCGTCGGGACATGGGGCGAGGATTGCTGTGCAGCAATGCGCCGCCCGGTGTGCGCCCGCGAGCGGCGCGCTCAGCACCCAGCGCTCAGCGCGCTCAGCGCGCGGCGGCGAAGGCGGCGAGCACCTCGTCGAGCGAGGATCCCGCGATCGCGTCTCGAAAGAGCGCCGCGGCTTCGGCCTCGTCGCGCACGAATCGAACGTACCCGCGCTGGCCCGACAGCTGTTGAATCGTGGTGAGCGTCGCACGCGCGGCGCCTGCGAGAAAGCCCTCGCCGTCGAGCAGGACAGCGCCCAGCTTCGTCACGGGCCCGAGCTCTTTCATCATCGCGGCCGAGCGTCGGCGCGCTTGCTCGTCGGGCAGCCCGCCCGAGACGGGCGCGACGGTAAACGTGCAAAACGCGCCAGGATTGGCCTGATGAATCGCGCGGCCCGCGACGAACGATCGCTCGAGCCCCGCGAGGGTCACCTTTGCGGTCCAACGCGTGACGAGCAGGGTGCGCCAGGACACGATGACGACGTCGCTGCTTCGGTGGACTACGGTCGGCGGAGGGGCCTTCATGGACGCCGTTTCGGTCGGTACGCTGCCAGAGGGTCCGCGGATTTGCGAGCGCGAGCGAGAGAGACCGCGTTCGAACAGAACCGAAGCGGAGCCATGGGAAGCGGGACCGAGGACGCTCAGCGAAGGCGGCCCATCTCGTCAGCGGCGACCGTCGGCGGACGGCGATCGCTCACTGCCTGATGAGCCGACGCACCATCGCGACGTTGACCGTCCCCGCGACGCGCCCGGCGGTGAGGTAGATCGTCACGTGCTGCGTCGAGTGTGCGAAGCGAAAGACAAAGTCGAACTCTTCGAACATCTTCGATCGCGGAGACAAGACGAAGTCTCGAAAGCGCCCTTCGAATTCGCGCACGCGCGTGCAGGGCGCGACTTCGCGAAAGAAGTTCTTTCCGACCACGCGCGCTCGGGGGAGCCGCGCGAGCCGAGACTCGGTGTCGTTGTAGGTCACCACGTTGCCGTCCGAGTCGAGCACGACCAGGCCGTACGGGAGCGCGTCGAGCTCTTCAGCCTTGAGCTGCTTGAGCTTGGACAAATCGAAATCCGCGCGATCTTCGCCGATCGTCGAGGCCGACGGACGCGCCGCGAACCGAGCGCCCGGCTCTCCTTGCGGAGCGGCCGCGCCGTCCCCCCACAGGTCGTCGCCCAAGCTCGCGACCGAGCGCACGCCGCTCTCGCTGTGAGCGCCGCGCGCTTGAAGGGCGGCCGAGAGCGCGTCCACTTGCACGCGCAGCTGATCGCGCTCGCGTCGAACGCGCTCGAGCTCGGCCTCGAGTCGGTGCACGCGCTCGAGGTAGGGATCGACTGCGAGATCCGCGGCCATCAGGCGCCGCCTCTCTGCGCGGTCCGCGACGCCTCGCGGCGAAGCGCGCCGACGCATCGCGCGCGGGCCTCGGAGCCCTGCAGCGGCGCGATCGCGACTCCGACGATCGAGCCGCCAGCGGTCGTCGCGACGAACGAGCGATCCGCGATCGTCCATTCGACGGTCAGCGCAGGGGCGAGCTCGACGCGCGAGGCGCGCACCATCAACGCCTCGGCGACGGCGCACCAGCGCTCGAGGGCCTCGGCGCTCGCGTCCCCGTCGCTCTGGCCGTGCAGATAGATCGCGCTCGCGCCGAGCTCCTCGCGCGCCGCTCGAAGCGCGGGCGTCGAGCGCTCAGCCCCTCGCGGCGGGGTGGCGATCAGCGCGTCGCCCAACGCCAACAGCGCCCGCGAGTACGCGAAGCGACCGACAGGACGAGCGCGACGCGACGCGCACAACACCAGGGGCTCTTGGCCGAGCTGCTCGAAGCGCAGCGAGCCGCCGTTGGCCGAATGAAGCTCGACCGCGCCGCCGCTGCGCAGCTCGTCTCCCGCGATCGCAGCGAGCGCGCAGAGCTCTTCGGCGGCGCGGTCCTCGGCGAATCGAAGGACCGCGAGCCCGCTCGCGTCCGCGAGGGCGACGGTCGTCACCGCGCCCGAAAGATAGAGCTCTTCGCACACAGCCTGCGGCGCAAGAGGTCGATCCACGGCGAGATCGAGTCGCTCGAGCAACGATCGCAAGCGGGCCTCGGTGAGCGACGCGCGGGCCTCGGCTTCGGTCGCGCGCGTCGCGGCGCGGTCGATCACCCGCGCGGCGCGGGCCTTTGCGCTGAGAAACCCGAAGCCCATCGATCCGACGGCGCCGAGGGTCGCGGCGCTCCAAGAGAACCAATCCATCACACGCCTCCTGCATCGGGCGCGGGCTGCACCCGCTCGATGCGCACACACCCGTGCTCGATGTCCGCGCGCACCGAGGCCTGGGCCTCGCTCAACTGCAAGTGCCACAGGCCCGCGCGCAGCAGCGCGCCCTTGGCGGCGTCGAGACGATCCTGCGCGAGCGCGCGGGCGCTTCTCGTCTCGCTCTCGCCCGCGGCGCTCGAAGCGAACACGCGCACCGTTCGCTCTCGTCGCCGGCGAGCCGTGTCCGGGCGCGGGACCAGCTCGGACGCGAGCAGGTCGATCAGGTCGATCGCCCGCCGATCGAGCCTCGCTTCACCGCGGCCAAACGCGATCACGACAGCGCTCGCGCTCGCGTCGCACTCGGGGCTCGCGGCGACGGCGACGGCGCGCGCCGCGCTCGGCGCAGCGATGGCCGAAGGAGTCGCAGCGGGAGTCGAGCGCACCGAGGCGATCGACGAGTCGAGCGGCGCGGCGCGCGCGGCGGACACTGGCGCCGCATCGGGCGGCACCGCAGAACGCCGCGCCACAAAGCCTCCCCAGCCCGCGCACATCGCGACGATCGAGAAGAAGGTCAAGAGACGGCTCATCGCGACTCTGCGTACGTTCGTGCGGTGTTTCGCAGGTCGGACAACGCCAGCCCCAGCGGAGCGCGATCGCTGACGAGCGCCGCCACGACCCGCTCGGGCCCAGCGTCGGCGAAGAGCAGCGTCGCGCTGTCGCCGGCGAGTATCATCGTGTCGAGCGCGCCGCCGCCGAGCTCAGCGAGCGTGCGCTCGGACAGCGAGCGAAGCGCAGCCACGAAGCTGCACAGGGTGTCTTCGAGAGAGTCATCCGAGGACGACTCGATCAACGCTCCATCGTGCGCGAGCAGGGCGGCCGCGAGGACCGAACGGTTCTGCTCACGCAGCAAGCGCAGCGGGCTGTTCATCGCTGGTTTCGATGCGACGATCGCAGCTCCGTTGCGGCGCGCAGCGCGCGCGACGCGCTGTGCGCCTTGCGCGACAGAGTTGTCATCGCCCCTGCGGCCTGCAATACGATGCGCGCGATGAAGGTCCTCACGTGTCTCGCGCTCGTCGGCTCGATGGTTCTGTTGGCCGCGTGCGACAACATGCCGAAGCCCAGGCAGCAGGCAGGCGCCGATTGCAACGCCAGTCTGAGCGGCGACGCCTGCGTCGCGGGGCACTACTGCGCGCGCGCCGAAACCGATCGAGGCGAGCACGAGCGCACCTCGAACGGCGGTCTGCTCGGGCTGGGGTTGGCCGTTCCGATCGGACGCTGCGTGCGGCTGCCCGCGATCGGCGAGGGATGCACCTTTCGCAACCGCGACTGCGTCCAGGGCGCCACGTGCCAGTTCGAGGGCACATCCCGCGCTGGAGTCTGCCGCGCCAACCCGTAGTCACATCGGCGCGACGCCTGGGACGCGCGCGCGTCGAACTCGCCGACGAGCAAGAGAGGTTCAGGCGCGGACGAGGCGTCGCGACGGTGCAGCTCGTCGCGCGGAGCGAGCGGCCACTGCGCGGGAAGCTCCCGGCCGAACGCGTCGAGAACGCCTCGCTGCGCGCTCGCGTCCGCGAGCCCCGCGCGAAGCGCCTGGACCGCGGCGGGATCGGGCCAGAGCTCCGATCGAATGATGTGCAGCGCTGTCAGCGGCGCTTGCGTATCGCACGCTCGAACGGCGCGGCCTGTCCGCGCGCGAGGCCTCGTCTGGAGAAGCCGACGCGCGAGCGATCCGTGAGCGTCTGGTTTCGCGTCGAGCCTGAGCGAGCGAATCGCCGCGGCTGACCGGCCGCGCTGAGCGCGCGAGGACGGAGTCGTCAACGAACGCGACATTGCGGACTCTGCTACACCGACATTCGCGATGTATCGATCGACCGAAGAAGACGACTTCGCGCTGAGCGGCGCGGTCGAACCCATCGCCTCCGTCGCGCGCGCGGTGAACGAGCACGCCCGCATGCTGCGGGTCAACCGAATGCTCGCGGTCGGCGAGCTCTCGCTGCGAGACGACGCGTTCGACGCCGCGGCGGTCACGACGCGCGGGATGTTTCGCAGATGCACCGAGTCGGTGGTGCTGCTCCCGATCTGCGTCGGCGCGACGCGCGGCGTGCTCGCCGCGGTCTGCGCAGGAAACTACAAAGACGAGTCTGGCGGCATCGCGAGCGCCATCGTCGCGCGGGCGTTGCTCGACGCGTTCGTCCAGTCCTTACCTGGAGAGAGCGACGTGGCGCCGACCCTTCAGCGAGCGTTCATCGCCGCCCACGACGGGTTGCTCGACTGCGCGAGGGCACACGTCGGCGCGCTCGATCTGTGGACGGTGATGGGCGAGATCGGGTGGCTCCCGGCCTTGGGAGCAACAGCGACGGCTGCCGTCGTCCTGCCGCACCGAGCGTGGACCGCGCACATCGGCGACGGGGTCGCGCTGCTGGTTCGCGACGGCGCGCCTCGTCGGCTCACGATCGCGCACACGCTGGGACATCACCTCGCGCCGCGGTCGAGCGAGCTCAGTCCATGGCACGCGAGCGTCGTCCTGCGGACACTCGCCATGCAGGACGAACCATCGACGATGGACCTGGGTCGCGTGGACCTGTCGCGCGGCGCACGGCTGGTGCTCGGAAACTGCACGCTGGATCGCGCGCTCGACGCGGCCCTCGAGTGCGGCGTGCTCGAGCCCGACGCGCGAAGCGCCGCGGCCAAGAGCGCCGCGCTCGGCGCCGCTGGGATCGCTGCGTCGCGGATCGTCATCGACCTGCGATAGCGCAGCGCGGGCGAGCGCACGGTCGGAGAAAACAAAAACGCCGCAGTTTTCACTGCGGCGCTGTTGTTTCGAGAGTGAGTCGGGGCGAGAGGATTCGAACCCATCGAACGCGCCCGCCACCGGTCACATCGCCTGCAAAAACGCTGACGAAGCGACGCTGACAGGTGACGGCTCCCGGGTGCTTGCGAGCGATAGCCCGCCGCCCTGGGACGGGCGGAAGTGATAGACAAGCAGCGTCTTCCGCAGGAGCTCCGGCAGAAACAGAGGAGCGCGAGTTTGATTGTGATGATCCGAGGACCTCTCAACCTGCGGCTGCCCCGAGACAATCAGCCCGAGCGCTCACCGTCCCTAAGAGCTGGTTTCAGAACCGGACCGAGCTGCGCAAAGAGACGCAAGCGCTGCAAGGAGAGCGTTCGAAGACGGGCTGGACGCCCGTCGAGAACGGTCGACGCCGCAGGGCGCCGCGGATCTGCCGTGCAGCGACGGGAGGTTTTGAATCCAGCTCTAAGCTCGAGCACGCGCATGGTCGTACGCCGCGATCGATCGAGGTCGAATGCGCTCGAGTGCGTCTTGTCGCGAGGACGAAGAGCCACGATGGCGTCCTCGACCGTCGGCGGCGCGCGGGCTCAGAGCGCGAGGCCGCTCGCGGTGATCTGATAGCGGGTGTTGCGGGTCGCGCCCTGCTTGGCCACGTGGCCTTCGGAGACGAGTGCGCGCAGCACGCGCCCGAAGAGATCGTCCTTGGGGCGCACTTCGAGGGCGGCGAGGATGTCGTTGGCGCTCAGCCACTCTTTCGAGTCCTCGAGGACGGCGATGATGCTGTTGCGAGCGTCCTCGGGAGAGACCTTCGAAGTGGCGGGCTTGGGCGCGGACTTCTTCTTGGCCGCGGGCGGCCGTCCCGTAGTCTTGGTCTTGGCCTTCGCTGGTGACGCCTTGGGCGTCGATGCGGGTGTGGCGGGCTTCGAACGAGGACGAGCGGCGCGGGAGCTCTCGTCGGTCAGCGCCGCGAGCTCGTGGAGCGAATGCGAGTTGATCGCCTTCACGATGGCGTCCGCGAGGGCTTTGGACAGATCGCGGATCACGTCACGCAGTGCGGACTTGCTCATGGATGGGGGCTTTCTTTTGGAGACGAGCGGAGGGAGATCGTCCTCGTGAGAGTCGTACCGCTGCCCTCGCCCGCCCGCTACACTCTCGCGCCTTCATCACTCACCGGGGAGACCAATCAGATGCAGTTCACCGAGGCGCAGCTCGCCGCGATCGCGCACCGCGAGGGACACCTTCAGCTCATCGCCTGCGCGGGCAGCGGAAAGACCGAGGTCGTCGCGCGACGGATCGCCGCGCTGCTCACGCCCGTCGCGGGCTCGCCCAAGATCGCCCCGCGCAACATCGTGGCGTTTACCTTCACGGAGAAGGCCGCGGCCGAGCTCAAAGAGCGCATCGTGACGCGCGTGCGCGAGTCGCTCGGCGCCGTCGCTGGGCTCGCGGAGATGTACGTCGGGACGATTCACGGGTTCTGCTTGGACCTGCTGCAAAACGAGGTTCCGGCGCTGCTGAAGTACTCGGTGCTCAACGAGGTGCAGCAGGCGCTCGCCGTCGATCGGCACAGCAACCAGAGCGGCCTCGCGAGCACGAGCAACCTCGAAGGCCGCCCGCTCGCGCGCTACAAGGACACGGATCAGTACATCCGTTCGCTGGATATTCTCAGGCAGGCAGAGGTCGACAGCGCGAAGCTCGAGGGCAGCTCGATCGCCAGCGGGCTGACGCTCTACCGCAAGCTGCTCGAAGGCAAATCCTGGTTCGACTACACGGCGATCATGGACACGGCCGTGCGCGTCCTCGGCGAGGACGAAGGGGTCAAGGCCCGCCTCGCGGCGCGCGTCCGCCACGTGATCGTCGACGAATACCAGGACGTCAACCCGCTGCAAGAGAAGGTCGTCGCGGCGCTCGCGGACCTCGGCGCGCACCTGTGCGTCGTCGGCGACGACGACCAGACCATCTACCAATGGAACGGCGCCGACGTGAGCAACATCCTCACCTTCGCCGATCGCTACCCGGGCACCACCAGCGTCAGGCTCGAAGAGAACTTTCGCTCGTCGCGCGCCGTCGTCGAGATCGCCCGGGACTTCGTCGCGCAAAACACACGCCGCCTCGCCAAGGCCATGAAGCCCACCGACGCGCAGCCGCACGTCGAAGGGGACGTGCTCGCCCTCGCATTCAAAGACCCCGACGACGAAGCCAGCTACATCGCGCGGACCATCAAGAGCCTCGTCGGCGTGCGGTTCACCGAGGGCTCGCGCGAGCGCGGGCTCAGCTACTCGGACGTCGCGGTGCTCGTCCGCTCGAACCTCCGAAAGAACGCCGCCGCCCTGCGCAAGGCGTTCGAGCGCGAGGGCGTCCCGTTCATCGTTCAGGGGATGAACACCCTCTTCGACACGCGCGAGGCCAACGCCGCCAAGGCCCTCTTCTACTTCATGGCCTCGCACGAGGACATCGACGAGGCCGCCCTGCGCGTGACCTGGCAAAACGCCGAGCTCGGGCTCAGCCTCGAGGACATCGACCGCGGGATCGCCCTCGCCGTCGACCGCAAGACCAGCATCCACGCCGCGGGCGAAGAGCGCTGGAGCACGTACAACATTCAGCGGCTCTTCTTGGACTTCATCGAGGCCGTCGCACTGCGCGAAGAGCGCGTCCCCGACGGGCGCGGCGAGATCATCTTCTACAACCTCGGGCAGTTCAGCCAGCTCATCTCGGACTTCGAGACGATTCATTTTCACAGCGCGCCGACGGACAAATACGAGTCGTTCGCGAAGTTCTTGAAGTACGGCGCCGACGGCGAGTACGCCGAAGGGATCGAGAGCAACGCGCACGCGACGCCCGACGCAGTGCGCGTGCTCACCGTGCACAAAGCGAAGGGACTGCAGTGGCCCGTGGTGTTCGTGCCGGGGGTGCTGCGCAATCGGTTTCCTGCGTCGGGACGGGGCGGACCGAGCCCGTGGCACATCATCCCCAGCGGAGCCGTGAAGGACGAAGCCCGCTACCGCGGCGGACTCGAAGACGAGCGCAGGCTCTTCTACGTCGCCATGACCCGCGCGCAGCGCTTTCTCTTCGTCACGTACGCGCCGGTCCCGGGCAACAAACAAGCGCAAAAACCCAGCGAGTTCTTCGAGTGGCTGCAAGGCAACAAGTGGGTCAAGCGCCTCGACAAGGGCTTCGACGGCCGCCCTCGCGCCGCCCCCGAGCCCAAGCCCAACATCGCCAACGTCACGTTCTCGTTCAGCGAGCTCAAGTACTTCTTCGAGTGCCCGTACCAGTTCAAGCTGCGCATCCTCTACGGCTTCAACGCCCCCATCGCCGAGTCCCTCGGCTTCGGAAAGTCCCTGCACGACGCCCTCGCCGAGGTCCACAAGCGCGCCCTCGACGGCGAGCTCACCGGAGTCGACGCCGTCCCCGCCCTGCTCGACACGCACCTGCACCTGCCCTACGCGTACCCGAGCCTCAAAGAGAAGCTCCGCGAGTCCGCCGCGAAGATCCTGCACAATTACCTCGTCGCCAACCGCGCGCTCTTGGAGAAGCTCGAGTTCGCCGAGAAGCCCATCGAGCTCTCGCTCGGCGACGGCGTCTCGATCGCGGGCCGCATCGACCTCGTGTACCGACGAGACACCCGCGAGACCTCCATCGTCGACCTCAAGAGCACCGAGCGCGCGCAGGCCGAAGACGTCACCGAGACGCAGCTGCACATCTACGCGCTCGGATACCGCGAGCTCACCGGCCGCGACGCGGACTACGTCGAGATCTGGGAGCTCGACGAAGAGAAGAAGAAGCCCCGCGCCGTCGACGGAGACTTCATCGACGGCGTCACGGCCAACGTCCAGCGAGCGGCGGCCGCGCTGCGCAGCAACTCGCTCCCGCAGCTGCCCGAGGCCCGCAAGTGCGGCAAGTGCGACTATTGCCGCATGTG